>NZ_BAAAWO010000001.1:3920164-4573525 GCF_039535115.1 Paeniglutamicibacter sulfureus | reverse complement strand
TGAATAATTTATTACATGTTCTTCGCTTTGTCAAACCGGCTTATCGTCGATCTAATTTGCTAAAAACACATCTTTCCTTCAACGAATAAACGTTGTTAGAAGAATTCTTTTGTCATTCGCGGCTGGTAGCTTTTCGTTTGCCTTGGCCGCGGCGACTTAGAAAACAATACACACGTTTCCGCGTCCCGGCAAATCGACGGATCCTGCACACCATGACCCCGGATTCCCCCGAAACAACCGGGATTAGGCGTAAATCGGAGCCCAAAAGGCAAAAACCGGGGCGAGGTCGTCGCCGTGATTCACAGCACTCCCCCGCCCCGGTTCAAATTGCGTTGTCAGCAAGCCGGAAATTCATTTCCCTATTTAGGAGACCTCAACAACTGCCAGGTTCTTTTTCCCGCGGCGTACCAAAAGGTAGCGACCGTGCAATAGGTCCTCTCGGCTAACGACTGCTTCGTGGTCCGAGTACTTCACGTTGTTCACGTAGGCGCCGCCTTCACTGATCGTGCGCCGGGCGGCCGACTTCGATTCGGAAAGACCGGAAGCCATCAATACCGAGATAATATCCAGATCCTCCCCGGTAACAGTGGTGCTTTTTAGCTCCTGGGTCGCGGCCCTGAGCGTCGCTTCGTCCATATCGCCCAATTCGCCCTGGCCAAAAAGGGCGGCCGAAGCTGCGATGACCTTTTCCGTGGCATCCACACCGTGGACCAACGATGTCACGAGGTAAGCCAGTTCCTTCTGGGCCTTGCGGGCGAAGGGACGCTCGGCAACTTCTTTTTCGAGTGCCTCGATCTCTGCACGGGAAAGGAAAGTGAAGACCTTCAAGCGCGAAATGGCATCGGCATCCGCGGTGTTCAGCCAGAACTGGTAGAAGGTGTACGGGCTGCACATCTCTGCATCCAGCCAAATGGCGTTGCCCTCGGACTTGCCGAACTTGGTGCCGTCGGAGTTCGTGATCAACGGGGTTCCGTAGGCGTAGGCGCTCTTGCCCTCGGCCTTGCGGATCAAGTCGGTGCCGCTGGTGAGGTTGCCCCACTGGTCGGAGCCGCCGGTCTGCAGCGTGCAACCGTAAAGCTGGTGCAGCTTCAGGTAGTCGTAACCCTGCAGCACCTGGTAGCTGAACTCCGTGTAGCTGATGCCCTCGTCCGAGTTCAGACGGGCGGCAACAGTTTCTTTCTTGATCATGGTGCCCACGCGGAAGTACTTGCCAACCTCGCGCAGGAAATCGATGGCACTCAGGTTGGCGGTCCAGTCCAGGTTATTGACCATGCGGGCCGCGTTCTCGCCCTCAAAGGAGAGGAAGCGGGAAACCTGCGACTCGAGCTTGCCCACCCATTCGGCAACCGTTTCCTTCGTGTTCAGCACACGCTCGGCCGTCTGGCGCGGATCACCGATCAGGCCGGTGGAGCCGCCAACCAAGCCCAGGGGCTTGTGGCCGGCCAACTGCAGGCGGCGCATGTTCAATAGCTGTACCAGGTTGCCCAGGTGCAGGGACGGGGCGGTGGGATCGAAACCGCAGTAATACGTAATGCTCTCTCCGGAGAGGACCTTTTCCAGCTCGGTTTCCTCGGTGGACACGTGGACCAGGCCACGCCACTTCAGTTCCTGCCAGACGTTTTCAAAGGACGGATCATTACGTTGTCCCGACAGTGCGGGATTCTGCTCAATTTCAGACACCCTACTAAATTAGCAGTCTCGGCCCCGAATTACGCTTCCGAGTCAATGCCCGCAGGAATCGAGCCCTCGGCCAGGATTCGCAGGCGCTGCGTGGTGCGGGTCATCGCAACATACAGGTCACCGACGCTGCCCTCGACTTCGTCGATCAATTCCTGCGGTTCCAGGACAACCACCACATCGAATTCCAGGCCCTTGGCCTCGCGTGCACCCAGCACCACGATGTCCTGGCTCAAGCCACCGGACCCGCTTCCCACGCGGCGGCCGAATTGCTCGACCACGGCGGAGCGAACCTGGGCCAGACGCGGCTCGGGCACGATGACGGCCAACAGACCGCCGTCGGCGATCGCGACTTCCCCGGGTAGAACCTCACGGAGCTTGGGCAGCAACTGCCCCGGTTCCAGCCGGTCCACCAGCGGCGGCCACTGGCCCTCGCGCACTGCCTTCGGCGTGGAGATCTTCAGTCCTGCGGCGTGGGCAACCCTGGTCGCGGCAGCGGCGATCTGCATGGGGGTGCGGTAGTTGACCGTTAGTTCCTCCAGGGTGAAGCGCTCGGCCACGAACGGCTTCATGGCCTGCGCCCAGCTGTTGGCGCCCGAGGCCGAGGAGGTCTGGGCGATGTCGCCGACCACCGTGAAGGACTTCAGGGGGCAGCGGCGCATCAGCAGTCGCCACTGCATCGGGGACAGCTCCTGGGCCTCGTCGACCACCACGTGCCCGTAGGCCCAGTTGCGGTCGGCCACGGCACGCTCGGCTGCCGTCTGGCGTGCCTCGGTCTCCTGGTTCATATCTGCCAGGTCCTGGGCCTCGACGAGCCCGTCGATGCCGGCGTTGAAGAGCATCTCGTTGACGTTGCGCAGGGTCGCCTCGGCGTTTTCCAGGTCCCGCTTGAGCTGCGCCTCGACACCGGCGTCCTTGTTGCCCACGGCCTTGAAGTCGCCCAGCAGTTCGGCTGCCTCATCCAGCAGCGGCACATCGGACTCGGTCCAGGGCGCCCCGGGCTTCCGGCGCAGCGCCTTGAGCTCGCGGGCGTTCAGCTGCGGAGCGGCCGCGGCGAGCAGGTCTTCTTTGGCGAAGAGTTCCTCCAGCAGGGACTGCGGTGTCAGCGGCATCCAACACAGGTTCAGGGCAATGCGGACATCGCGTGATTCGCGCACTTCCTGGACCAGGTAGCTGCGGTCCACGGCATTGCCGTTGCCCGAGGAATCCTCAAGGACCTGCTGCAGCTGCGTGGCCAGCTCGCGCACCAGGATCTTGGTGAACACCTCGCGGGCCTCGTTGTGCGGCTTGCGGGAGGCCCGCGCCTTTTCGCGCGCATGACGCACCTGGCCGCGGGTCAGCACCAGCCGGGTACCCTCGACCACGACGCGGCGGTCCTCGGCCAGCAGTCGCTGGCGGTTGGAAACCGCCTTGGCCACGACCTTTGCCATGAAGGCCTTGCCCTTGATGCGGGCGGCCTCCCGGCTGTGCTCGGGCACGGCACGCAGGCCCGGATACAGCTCGCCGACCGAGGACATGACCACGCCGGTCTCGCCCAGGGAGGGCAGCACGCGCTCGATGTAGCGCATGAACGATGATGAGGGGCCGACCAGCAGCACGCCGGCGCTCTTGAGCCGTTCACGGTGTTCGTAGAGCAGGAAGGCGGCACGGTGCAGTGCCACCGCAGTCTTGCCGGTGCCAGGTCCACCCTGGACCACCAACACTCCGGCCAGCGGGGAGCGGATAATGCGGTCCTGCTCGGCCTGGATGGTGCCCACGATGTCGCCCATGCGCCCGGTGCGCTTCTGCGTCAGGGCGGCCATGAGAGCGCCCTCTCCCTGCAGGTTGTCGTTTTCGCCGAAGAGTTCGGTGTCCAGGACCTCGTCGTCGATGCCCAGCACGGTGCGCCCGCGCAGCATCAGGTGCCGGCGGCGGCGCACTCCCTGCCGGTGCAGCGCGGTGGCCTGGTAGAAGGCGGCGGCCTCCGGGGCGCGCCAGTCGACCATCAGGCGCGTCAGGTCCTCGTCGGTCATGCCGATGCGGCCGATGTAGCGCGGGGCGCCGGGTTCCTCCCCGGAACGGTTCATGTCATCGTCAAGGTCCAGCCGGCCGAACACCAAGCGGTCCTCAACGGCATTCAGCTGCGCCAGGCGGTCTTCGTACAGGGCGGCAAAGGAGTCGCGTTCGGACACGTTCTGGATGGATCCCTGCGCCCCGCCGCGGCGGGTGCGGGTGAGCTGCTCGAGCTTTTCGGCGCGCAGCTCATCCAAGCGGGTATAGAGCATCGAAACGTAGTTGCGTTCGGCGTCGAGCTCCGGTTGAACGGTCGTGGACTCTGACATTCAGCACTCCCTGATGGAACAAATCGTGGACAGACCAGTTTACGCTCTGCGGCACCGGGCATTTGACCGGACGCCTTGGGGCGACCGATGCGGATACGGCAGGCGGGTGTTGCTAGACGAGCTGGAGCGAATGGACGTGCAGGCCGGAGAGCTTTTCGCGCCCGCCCAGGCCCTGGAGCTCAAGGACCACGCCGACCCCGATGACCTGTGCGCCGACCATTTTCAGCAAACGGGCGGCGGAGCCGACCGTGCCGCCGGTGGCCAGCACGTCATCGAGAATCAGCACCCGGGTGCCGGGCGCGACATCGTCGCGGTGCAGTTCCAGGGTCCCGGTCCCGTATTCCAGGGTGTATTCGTCGCGGTGCACCTCGCGGGGAAGCTTTCCGGCCTTGCGCACCGTGACCATGCCGGTTCCCGTGGCGTAGGCGGCGGCCGCGGCCAGCACGAATCCGCGGGCCTCGAGCCCGGCAATGACGTCGAATTGGCCGGAAAAGGGGGCGACGATCTCATCGACCATGCGGCGCAGTCCCGCCGCGTCGGCAAAGGCCGGGGTCAAGTCCTTGAAGGAAATCCCTGCGCTGGGGTAATCGGGAACGATTTCGCACAGTCGGTCAAGGAGGTCGCTTATGGTTTCAGGCTCTGGATTCACCCGACAAGTCTAGTCCCTTCCGCCGCGCACCTTGCGCGGTGCCGCCTTCCGGTACGGCGAGACGCTGGGCTCGCCCGGGAGCCAGAACCGGTACGGGTATTCTTCCCCGCCCCCGTCCCCCGCCACCCCGGTGCGCGGACCGGCCAGGTAGCCGGCCGGGGCGATGGCCAGGTTCCCCAACGCCAGGTCGGGTCCCGGCGGCACGGCGGTGCCGTCGCGGAAGCGCGCCAGGTTGTGTTCCAGCGTCAGCCCCAGTCCCTGGGCCAACCGGGCAGGCCCGCTGAGTAGCTGTGCCTCGGGTCCTTTCGGGTTTCCCCGTCTGGCCAACACCGTGTCCCGGCCCGAAACGACTTCCCCGGCGCGCATCAGCACGGCCGAGGCTGTTCCCTCCTGCCCGCACACCACATTGGCGCAGAAGTGCATCCCGTAGGTGAAGTACACGTACGCGGTGCCCGGTGGGCCGAAGAGCCCGGCATTGCGGGCGGTCTTGCCCCGGTAGGCATGGGAGCCGGGATCCTGGTGCCCGTCGTAGGCCTCGACCTCGGTCAGTCGCACCACGACCAGCCGCCCGCCGATGAAGGTGGAGACATGGGCGCCGAGCAGGTGCGGTGCCAGTTCCAGCGACGGCAGACCTAGCAACCCAACGCGGTCCGGGCTGTTCACGACCCCCCCCCTCCTTCCGGATATCCCGGTTGGCTAGTTGTTGGCCTTCAGCTTGACGGCCCAGGGTCCGAGCTCGGGCAGGTCGGTGCCGTCGGCGGCGGCGGTGGCCTGGACCGGTCCCAGCGGCTGGCGGCCGGCGAGCCAGGCGGCCAGGTCGAAGGCGGTGCCGCTGAGCACCGTGGTCGCCTCGCCCTGTCCCAGGGTGATGCGCTGGGCACCGTGGGGCTGGAGGATGTAGCGGCGGGATTCGGGCACCCGGGCCTCGAGCGCGTCGAAGAGGTGCGCACAGAATTCCGGTTCCCAGTCGGCGACGGAGTTGCCCAGGGCAAGGTCCGAGGTGTGGATGACCAGCTCGCGCCAGATGGCATGGAAGAGGTCTTCCACACTGCCTCCCTCACGGAACCCTGTTGCCAGGGCCCACTCCGCCGGGCTGATGCCGCGGATGCTGGATTCCAGTGCGTCGAGGGACTCGGTGACGCGGGCCACCAGCGCCTCGGGGCGCATCAACGCGGTGATCTCGATGGAGTCGTCGCGGGCCTCCATTCCACCGTCGTACATGGGGAAGGGTTCCTGGGCACCAGCGGTGTCCAGCTGGCGCGCTGCGGCACGGCTGAACCCGTCCAGGTGGGCGAGCACGTGTGCACGGCTCCACCCGGGAAGGGCGCTCGGCTCGGCGGCGGCCGCATCGTCGACGGTGGCCATGGTCTCGCGAAGGGTCGACAAGGCGGAGAGGATCCGGGTCGTCAGGTCCTGTTGTGTGAGCTCACTCATACTGACCACCTTATCCGGCCCGGTAGCCGGAAATCACGCAGGCGGGGCCCCGAATGGTGGGCCCCGCCTGCGAGGGAACTGCGGGCTTGCTAGCCGGCGTACGTGCGCACCGGAACCAGCGCGTCCTTCAATGCGGCCAGCTGCGCCGCAACGGCCGAGGGTGCGGTTCCGCCCTGTGCCGAACGGGAGTTCAACGAGCCCTCGGTGGAGAGCACGGTGCGGACCTCAGGGGTCAGGTGCCCGGAAATCCCGGCGTATTCGGCGTCGGAGAGGTCCCAGAGCTCCACGCCCTTGGACTCGGCGAGCTTCACGGCCGCGCCGGAGAGCTCATGGGCCTCGCGGAACGGCACGCCCTGGCGGACGAGCCACTCGGCGATGTCGGTGGCCAGGGCGAAGCCCAGCGGTGCGAGCTCGGCCATGCGCTCGGTGTTGAACTTCAGCGTGGCGATCATGCCGGAGACCGCGGGGAGCAGCAGTTCGAGGGTGTCGGTCGCGTCGAAGACCGGCTCCTTGTCTTCCTGCAGGTCGCGGTTGTAGGCCAGCGGCAGTGCCTTGAGCGTGGCCAGCAGCCCGGTCAGGTTGCCGATCAGGCGCCCGGCCTTTCCGCGGGCCAGTTCTGCCACATCCGGGTTTTTCTTCTGCGGCATGATCGAGGAGCCGGTGGAGAAGGCGTCGTCGAGGGTGACGAAGGAGAATTCCTTGGTGGCCCAAAGAATGATTTCCTCCGAGACGCGGGAGAGGTCCACCCCGATCATGGCTGCCACCCAGGCGTATTCGGCGAACACGTCGCGGGCGGCGGTGCCGTCAATCGAGTTCCACGCGGCGGAGTCGAAGCCGAGTTCGGTGGCCACGGCGTTGGGGTCCAGGCCCAGCGAGGAACCGGCCAGGGCACCGGAGCCGTAGGGGGAAACCGCGGCGCGCTTGTCCCAGTCCGCCAGGCGCTGCACGTCGCGCAGCATCGCCCAGGCGTGGGCCAGCAAGTGGTGGGAGAGCAAGATGGGCTGGGCGTGCTGCAGGTGGGTGCGGCCGGGCATCGCGGCGTTGGGGTGTGCCTCGGCCTGTTCGATGAGTGCGTCGATGGTTGCGACCACACCGCGGGCAATGATGCGGGCGTGGTCGCGCAGGAACATGCGGCCGAGCGTCGCAATCTGGTCGTTGCGCGAGCGGCCGGCGCGCAGCTTGCCGCCCAGTGCGGTTCCGGCGCGCTCGATCAGCCCGCGCTCGAGGGAACCATGGACGTCCTCGTCGGAGTCGGAGGCGACGTAGGCACCGGAGACGACATCGGCCTCGAGGGTGTCCAGCGCCTTGATCATGCCGCCGAGTTCGGCTTCGTCCAAGAGTCCGGCGGTGTGCAGCACGCGGGCGTGGGCGCGGGATCCGGCAATGTCGTAGCGGGCAAGCCGCCAGTCAAAGTGCGTGGACTTGCTCAGCGCCGCCAGGGCGTCCGCCGGGCCTCCGGCAAATCGTCCGCCCCAGAGTGCACCTTCGTTTGTTGCCGATCCCATGTTCATCCTTCCGTGTACCCGTCCCGGGCACCGGTTCGAGAGGTGTCCAAATCCAGTGTCCATCCTAGTGCAGGGCGGTTCCCCGGCCCCGGACGCAACACCCGATATCTAATACTTATTCACTAGTCTACATAATTATTCATCTACGATGTCACCGCCATTCCCCTGGCGGCAGCCCGGTACGATTTGGGGTATGACCGATTCGAACACCCCCGACGCGCTTTCCGATGAAGAGCTCGCGTTCCTGCACTCCATTTTCGACCTGGCCCGCGAGGGAAAAACCGAGAAGCTGATGGCCATCCTCGACCAGGGAATCCCGGCGGACCTGACCGACGCCAAGGGCGACACCCTGATGATCCTGGCTGCCTACAACGGCCACGACGAGACCGTCTCCGGCCTTCTCGAGCGCGGCGCCGACATCAACCGCCTCAACGACAAGGGCCAGGGTGCCTTGACCTGCGCCGTGTTCCGCAAGAACGAACCACTGACCCGGATGCTGCTGGTCAACGGCGCGGACCCCCACTTAGGTGCCCAAAACGCCTTGGCCGTCGCCCAAATGTTCGACCTGCCCGAGTTCAAGGCAGTCATCGAGGAATATCTCTAGGACAGGTCCCGCGGACATTGCCTTTCCGGCTTCGGGCACCGCGCTGAGACGGATCTAGATTCCGTCCGCGCGGTTCCCGCCGGTGCCACACAAATCCCCCAAGCCCTTGCTTTTGGCCTCCTGATCAGCTTTGCGCTAGTCACGCCTGAGAATCCGCTGTATGCCCCTCCACAAGATCAGGACTGGCGCGTATCGTGGTGCTTATCAGGTGTTCTGGATCACTGACAGGAGCAAAGAAATGCATATCGACATCGTGCGTGGAGACATCACCGAACAAAAGGTCGATGCGATCGTCAATGCTGCAAATCCATCCCTGCTCGGTGGCGGTGGTGTCGACGATGCCATCCATGCGGCCGCTGGTCCCGCCTTGTTGGCCGAATGCCGGAAGCTCAGGGCCACGACCCACCCCGACGGCCTCGCCTCCGGCCTTGCCTTGGCCACCGGAGCCGGCGACCTACCCGCCCGCTGGGTCATCCATTCCCCCGGGCCAAACCGGCACGTCGGGCAGACCAACCCCAAGACGCTTTCGCAGTGCTTCACCAATTCCTTGTACGTTGCCTCGCGCCTCGGTGCCACCAGCGTGGCGTTTCCGGCCATTGGTGCCGGTGCATACGGCTGGGACCCGGAGGACGTTGCCTCGATCGCCGCCCACGCCATCCACGAATGGTTTGAGACGTACCTGCATTCGACATCGATCCACCGCGTCGTGCTGGTTGCCTACAACGACAAGGTTGAATCCGCATTCCGCAAGGCCTTCAACACGCCGCGCACCGATAGCGAACTGGTCCACGGGCCGTAGCATGCCGGCGCGCACGCCGCGCGCGATCCTGCATTCGGGGCACCCCGCGAATTTTGCGCGCGGTGCCCCGAATTTTGCGCGCGGTCCCAACAAGACCCAAGCACTCGGTGCCCTTACCGTGGCAAGAGAAGCGGCGGGTGCGGCCTCAGCCCGATTCTGACGCCTTGGCCGACATCCCGCCCACGCCGGCCTGCAATCCGCCGATGTAGTCGGTCGCCGGGCCCCATCCGCCCGGGACCAATTCGAAGACTATCTCCCTGCCGTCGCGGCGCCGTCTGGCGAGGCCGGCGTCCAGAAGGATCCCGAGATGCCTGGCCGCGGCCTGCCTGCTGATGCCCAACGGTTCACTGAGTCGCGACGCACTGCTCGCCTTCTCACCTAGTAGCACGAGCATCTCTCGCCGCGTAGGGTCGGAGAGCGCTGCAAAAATCAATTGGGTGGAAGCCGGTTCAGGCTGCCCGGTCATTTTCCGTCCAAATAACGCTGCGCCGCCAGCATCTCCGCTTTCCAGCCCTGGGTGTTGGCGCTGATGGCGTGAGCATGCTCATCGGCACCGAAGTCAGCGAATCCGCTTTCCATGACGCGCAACCTCACGGCTCCGGAATGTGTGGGTTCGATCCAGAATTCAACGAGGGTGTTGGGGACGGGATCGTCCCATGCATGACCCCCCAGCGAACGGAACGCGGCATAGCGGGGCGCCTCGAGGGTGATTGTCTCGAATTCGAATTTTCCATAGATCGCATCGTAAACGGTTGAGAATGCACCGTCGGTTTCGATCCGATGCGTCGTGATGGCACCGCCGTTGATGAACCATCCTGGTTCACTGATCAGTTCCCAGACGGATGCGCCCGTGGCATTGATGTCGATGGATGCCTCGATGGCATCCTGACGTTTGACGTCCATGTGTTTTCCCCTCAAAACGAGAAGCCCTTGTGCAACAGAATGGTTGCACAAGGGCTGTGGTTGCACAAGGGTTACCGGCCGGTAGTCGCAAGGCCCTCCGGCATTCCGCGACCGTCCGCGGAAAAGACCTCTCCGCCGCCGGGACCGGCGATCATGCCGCTTGTCCCGACGATGACACCGATGAGGATCGCCAGCAAGAGAAGCGTTACCAGGATTGCACCTAGCATCGCCGCCTTCTTGGAAGGACCCATTCCAGGCTCCTGGGACTCCTGCGACCGTGCGACTGGTCGACCTGGCTACTGCGGGTCGGCAAGAGCCAGGAAGCGCGCTGCAACCTCGGCCCCACCGTTGACGTCGCGGGTCACCAGCATGACGGTGTCGTCCCCGGCGATGCACCCCAGGATCTGCGGCATCGTGGAATGGTCGATGGACAGGGCCAGGAAATTTGCCGCACCTGGCGGGGTGCGCAAAACCACGATGTTGCCCGAGGCCTCGGCGGTAATCAGCAATTCAGCGCACTGCTTGGCCAGCTTGGCATCGTGCACCTCCGGGCTGACCCCAACCTGGGGGCTGCGGTCACCGCCCTCCTGGCGTACCGCATAGACCAGTCCCCCGTCGGCCCCGCGCACACGCACCGCGCCGAGCTCCACCAGGTCCCGCGACAACGTTGCCTGGGTGACGGCCATGCCTTCCTCAGCCAGCAGGACCACCAACTCGGCCTGCGAACGCACAGTGCGGGTGGACAGGATGGCACCCACCCGCGCCTGGCGCGCGATCTTTGTTGTGGGCTGGAACGAGGCGGGGGTGCTCATCGGTTCGAGTTCACTCCCGGCACCTCGGCCAGGTTGGACTTGGCCATCAACCAGCCCATGATGGCCTTCTGGGCGTGGACGCGGTTTTCGGCCTCGTCGAAGACCACCGACTGGGGTCCGTCAATGACATCGGCAGCGATTTCGTAGCCGCGGTAGGCCGGCAGGCAGTGCAGGACGATGGCGTCCTTGTCAGCGTGCGCCATGGCGGCCGAATCCACGGCGTAGTCGCGGAAGAGTTCCATGCGCTGCGCCTTCTCGTCTTCCTGGCCCATGGAAACCCAGGTGTCGGTGGCCACCACGTCGGCGCCGGCCAGTGCGGCAGCGGCATCGGTGGTGACAGTCACCGAACCGCCGGTTTCGGCCGCGCGCTTCTCGGCAGCCGCAATGATGTCAGCACTCGGCAGATAGCCCTCCGGTCCGCAGATGCGCACGTGCATCCCGGCGGTGACGCCGGCCAGCAGGTAGGAGTTGGCCATGTTGTTGGCCGAGTCGCCCAGGTAGGCCATGGACAGGCCGGCAAGCGTGCCCTTGTGCTCGCGCACGGTCAGCAGGTCCGCCAGCAGCTGGCAGGGGTGGTAGTCGTCTGAGAGGGCGTTGATGACCGGGACGTTGGAGTTCTCGGCCATTTCCTCCAGGCCGGCCTGTTCGTAGGTGCGCCACACGATGGTGGAGACCATGCGCTCAAGGACCTTGGCGGAATCGGATATGGACTCCTTGTGGCCCAACTGGGATTCGCCGGAGTTGATGATCAGCGGGGAACCGCCGAGCTCGGCAATGCCGGCGGCGAAGGACACCCGGGTGCGGGTGGAGGTCTTGTCGAAGAAGACGACAACCGTCTGCGGGCCGGCATACGGCTTGTATCCGTACTTGTCCTTCTTCATGGCCAGCGCCAGGTCAAGGACCTCGGTCTGTTCGGCCTGCGTGAGGTCAAGGTCGGTCAGGAAGTGGCGAACTGTGTTGGTCATGGTGCTGTGGTCCTATTCCTGGGTGCCGGCAACGGCCGCGGCATATATCGCGGGCAACGCTGCTACGAAGGTGTCGAGTTGTTCGGTGGTGATGATCAGGGGAGGTGCCAGGCGCAGCGTGTTGGGGCCCGGGGCGTTGATGATGAACCCCGCCGCCAATGCGGCGGTGACAACCGCCGGGGCCACGGCGGCCGCCAGGTCGAAACCGATGAGCAGCCCCTGGCCGCGGACAGCCGTGACGAAGTCGAGCGCGGCGAGCTTGGTCCGGATCTCCTGGCCCACGCTTCGCACCTGCGCCAGCAGGTCCTGGGATTCTATGACATGCAGGGTGGCCAGGGCCGCGGCGGTGGCCACGGGGTTGCCGCCGAAGGTCGTTCCGTGCTGGCCCGGGGTGAGCAGCCCGGTGGCCTCGGTGCCGAAGACGACCATCGCGCCAATCGGGAATCCGCCGCCCAGGCCCTTGGCCAGTGTCATGGCGTCGGGGATGACCCCGGCGGAGGCGAACCAGTCGCCGGTGCGGCCGATGCCCGTCTGGACCTCGTCAAAGACCAGCAGCGCGCCGGCGGCCTCGGTGATCTCCCGTGCCTCACGCAGGTATCCGGTGCCGAATTCGATGACCCCGGCCTCCCCCTGGATGGGTTCGATGAAGACCGCGGCGGTGGTTTCATCCACCGCTGCGCGCAGCGCCTCGATGTCCCCGGCCGGGATCCATTCGACCCCGCCCGGAAGCGGCTCGAACGGCTCGCGGTAGGCCTGCTTCCAGGTCAGCGCGAGCGCGCCCATGGTGCGGCCGTGGAAGGCTTGCTCCAGGGCAATGATCTTGGTACGCGGTGCTTCGGGCGTGCCCGCGTTGCGGCGGGCCAGCTTGAAGGCAGCTTCATTGGCCTCTGTGCCGGAGTTGGTGAAGAACACCTTGGAGCCCTCCGGTGCCGAGCTGAGCTCCAGGAGCTTTTCCGCCAGCGCGATCTGCGTGGGGCTGGTGAAGAAGTTGGAGATGTGTCCCAGGGTGGCCAGCTGCGAGGAAATCACCGAGGTGAGCAGCGGGTGGGCGTGGCCCAGGGCGTTGACGGCGATCCCGGAGAGCAGGTCGAGGTATTCCTTGCCGTCGGCGTCCCACACGTGGCAGCCTGCCCCGCGCACCAGAACCTGTTGCGGGGTGCCGAAGACACCCAGCAACGAGTGGTTGTAGCGGGCGAGCAATTCGCTGCCCTGCAGGGCGCCCAGGGCGCCCGTTTCCTGTTCAATGATCTCGTTCATGCCTTGTCCTTGGGAATGACTTGGGTTCCGACGCCGGCGGAGGTAAAGACCTCCAGCAGCATGGAGTGTGGTTGGCGGCCGTCGACGATGTGGGCCTGGCCCACGCCCTCGTCCACGGCCTTGAGGCAGGCCGCCATCTTGGGGATCATCCCCGATTCGAGCTTGTGCATCAGGGCGCGCAGCTGCTCGGCGTCCATCGATGAGATCAGCGAGGACCTGTCCGGCCAGGCCGCGTACAGCCCCTCCACGTCGGTGAGGATCACCAACTTGGAGGCGCCCAGGGCGCTGGCCAGTGCCGCCGCGGCGGTGTCGGCGTTGACGTTGAGCACCTGTCCGGTGGGGTTGTCCTTCTCGTCGACCTCCGGGGCCACGGTGGAGACCACCGGAATCTTGCCGGCGGCCAGCAGGTCGAGGATCTGGTCGGGCTTGACCCCCGTCACCTCTCCCACCAGTCCAAGGTCCACGTGCTGCCCGGCAATGTAGGTCCCGGTGCGCACTGCCCGCAGCAGGGCTCCGTCCTCGCCGGAAAGTCCCACCGCGTAGGGTCCGTGGGAGTTGATCAGGCCGATCAGTTCGCGCTGCACCTGCCCGGTGAGCACCATGCGGACCACGTCCATGGCCTCGGGGGTGGTGACGCGCAGCCCGCCCTTGAATTCGGACTCGATGCCCAGGCGGCTGAGCATGGAGTTAATCTGCGGGCCTCCCCCGTGCACGACCACGGGGTTGATGCCCACGTGGCGCAGGAACACGATGTCTTCGGCAAAGGCGCGCCGCAGGTCCTCGTTGATCATGGCGTTGCCGCCGTACTTGATGACCATGGTGGTTCCGGCGAAGCGCTGGATCCAGGGCAGGGCCTCGATCAGGGCCTCGGCCTTGCGCTGTGCCACGTCCATGGGCGTTGGCGTGGGTTTGTTCTCAGACATGCTCTTAGGTGCTTCCTCACTGAAACGATTGAGCCGGGGCACTTGCGTCGCCTAGCTGCTGTAGGCCGAATTCTCGTGGACGTAGTCGTGGGTCAGGTCGTTGGTCCACAGGCTGGCTTCCTGCATGCCCGCGTTGAGGTCGATTTCCACCAGGACGTTGCGCCCGGAAAGGTCCACGAGGTTGCGGTCATCGCCCACCCCGCCCTTGCGGCATACCTGGACGCCGTTGATGGACACGTTCAGCTCGTCCGGCTCGAAGGCCGCCCGGGTGGTTCCCACCGCGGAAAGCACCCGGCCCCAGTTGGGGTCCTGGCCGAAGATCGCGGTCTTGAAGAGGTTGGACCGGGCCACGGTGCGCGAAACCTCGACGGCGTCGTCCTCGGTGGCGGCGTTGAAGGTGCGGATGGTGATTTCATGGGCGGCGCCCTCGGCATCGGAGATCAGCGCCTTGGCCAGTCCGACGCAGACCTCGGTGAGTCCGGCGGTGAACTCCGCGACGTCGGGCGTCGTTTCGCTGGCGCCGGAGGACATCAGGATCACGGTGTCGTTGGTCGACATGCAGCCGTCGGAATCCGCCCTGTCGAAGCTGACGCGGGTGGCCTCGCGCAGTGCGGCATCCAACTGCGCCGGTTCCAGCACCGCATCGGTGGTGATGACCACCAGCATCGTGGCCAGCCCGGGGGCAAGCATGCCTGCGCCCTTGGCCATGGCGCCGATGGAGTACCCGGATCCGGCGAACCCCGCCTGCTTGGACACCGTGTCGGTGGTCATGATGGCGGTGGCTGCAGCAGCTCCCCCGTCGAATTCATTGCCGGAGCCCAGTGCCGCAGCGGCCGCGTCCACGCCGGGCAGGATCTTGTCCATGGGCAGTTGCTCGCCGATCAGCCCGGTGGAGCAGACCAGCACGTCCCCACTGGAAACGCCCAGGACCGTGGCCACGTGTTCGGCGGTGGCGTGGGTGTTGGCGAAGCCCTCGGGGCCGGTGCAGGCGTTGGCGCCGCCGGAGTTCAGCACCACGGCGTCGGCCCGTCCGTCGGAGATCACCTGGCGCGACCAGTGCACCGGGGCCGCCGCCACGCGGTTGGAGGTGAACACGGCTGCCGCGTCAAAGCGCGGGCCGTTGTTGCGCACCAGGGCAAGGTCCGGGTTTCCCGAGGCCTTGAGCCCGGCGGTGATACCCGAGGCGCTGAAGCCGCCGGGGTAGGTGATTCCCATGGGTGCGTTGCTCACGGTGCTACTCCTTCAAGTGCCAGGCCGGCGGTTTCCTTCAGGCCCAGGGCGATGTTCATGGATTGGACGGCTCCGCCTGCGGTGCCCTTGGTGAGGTTGTCGATGACCGCGGAAACGATCACGCGGTTCGCGTGCGGGTCGAAGGCCAGCTGGATCTGCGCGTGGTTCGAGCCCATGACCGACGAGGTTGCGGGCCACTGGCCTTCGGGCAGCAAATGCACGAATGGTTCGTCCTGGTAGGCAGCCGTCCACGCAGCGCGCAGCGTTGCCTCGTCCACACCGGGCTTGACCCTGGCGGTGGCGGTGGTGAGGATGCCGCGCGGCATCGGCGCCAGGGTCGGGGTGAAGGAGACAGTCACCGGGACGCCGGCGGCCTTGGAGAGACCTTGTTCCATTTCCGGGGTGTGGCGATGGGAGCCGCCCACGCCGTAGGGGTTCATGGAGCCCATGACCTCGGAGCCAATGAGGTTCACCTTGGCGCTCTTACCCGCTCCCGAGGTTCCGGAGGCGGAAACCACGACCACGTCGTCGGGTTCCAGGAGGTTGGCGGCGAATCCGGGCACGAGTGCCAGCTGGACCGAGGTCGGGTAGCATCCGGGCACCGCAATGCGCTTGGCGCCGACGAGCAGTTCCCGGGCTCCGGGCAGCTCCGGCAGGCCGTAGGGCCAGGTTCCGGCATGGGAGGAGCCGTAGAACTTTTCCCAGGCCTCCGGGGATTCCAGGCGGTGGTCGGCCCCGGCGTCGATGACGAGGGTGTCGGCGGGTAGCTGGGCAGCGATCTCGGCGCTGGCACCGTGTGGCAGGGCCAGGAAGACGACGTCATGTCCGCGCAGTTGCTCGACCGTGGTTTCCACCAGGACCCTGTCGGCCAGCGAATGCAGGTGCGGGGCGAGCTCGCCCAGTCGCTGGCCGGCATTCGAGTGGGCGGTGATCGCACCAATGGTCACGTCGGGGTGGTTGGACAGCAGGCGCAGGACCTCGCCGCCGGCATACCCACTGGCTCCGGATACAGCTACTGAAATCGTCATAACCCAACCCTACTACGCATTTATGCATGATAGCTAATAAATATTCATTTGTTTGGTCCCGCAACGCAACATCGGGGCCCTGGTCACGGGCCCCGGGGGCCCGAACGCTATGGTGGAAACAAAGCCAAGCGCCGACCCAAGGAGTCCAGCACGTGAGTTCCCATGCAATTATCGCCCGTCAGGCCGGAGGACCCGAAGTATTCGACTATGTTGCGTCGCCGATGCCCTCCCCCGGGCCCGGACAACTGCTGGTCAAGGTCGCTGCCGTTGGCGTGAATTTCATTGAGACGTACCAGCGCTCGGGCGTCTACAACGTCAAGTATCCCTTCACCCCGGGCAGCGAGTGCGCCGGCACCGTCGAGGCCGTTGGCGCCGGCGTCACCGATTTCGCCGTCGGGGACCGGGTGGCCACCACTGAAGGCTCGCGCACCTATGCCACCCACACGCTGCTGGATGCCGAGAAGGCACTGCCCGTCCCGGAGAATGTGTCGCTGGAAACCGCCGGCGCGCTGCCGCTGCAGGGCATCACGGCCCACTACCTGGTCAATTCCAGCTACAACGTGCAGCAGGGCGACACCGTGCTCACCTATGCCGGCGCCGGTGGCGTCGGCCTGCTGTTGATCCAGCTGCTGAAGCTGCGCGGGGCCACCGTCATCACCACCACTTCGACTCGGGAAAAGGCGGAACTGGCGCGCGCCGCCGGCGCGGACCATGTCCTTTCCTACGACGAAGTGCCGGTGCGCGTCCGAGAAATCACCGGCGGCAAGGGCGTCGATGTCGTGTACGACGGCATCGGCAAGGACACCTTCGAAGGGTCACTCGAAGCCCTCAAGATCCGCGGCACCCTGGTGCTCTTTGGCGGAGCCTCGGGCCAGGTGCCGCCCTTTGACTTGCAGCGCCTCAACGCCCATGGTTCATTGACCGTGACCCGACCCAAGGTCGCCGACTTCCTCCTTGATGCCGAGGAGCGACGCTGGCGTTCCGGCGAGCTTTTTGAATTGGTCTCGCTCGGCAAGCTCGACGTCCGCATCGGGGCACGCTTCCCGCTGGCCGAGGCGGGCAACGCCCACACCGCCCTTGAATCCCGAGCGACCACCGGTAAAACCATCCTCATCCCGTAGCCACGATCCAATCGTTGCCGAACCACCACGGGCCGCCACCCCGGAGGACAGACTCCCACGTGGCGGCCCGCGCCGGGCTTACCCGGAATCAGCGGCCGCCCGCTGATGCCCGAGTGTGTTCAGGAATCGGTTTTCATCCTCTGGCTGTTGTGGCCGCACCGCGATGCCTTGCCGAAGTCGTCAGCGGAGTGCGCGCAGGTATCTCCGGCGTACGATTCGCTGCGCGACAAGAATCAACGGGTACAGCGCTCGCCACGGTTGCCGCGATGCCGCCCGGGTGAGGGATCGTATGGTGAGTCGCACGTCATCCCCGTGACGGCTCACGACAAATGCTTCCTCGCCGCAAACGGGGTGCCCCGGCAGCGTGCGATACGCAAACCCGACCCGATCCGGGCTATCCACGACTGCGACAACTTCCACGGGCTCAAGGACGGTGGCACCGAAAAGGTGCACCGTGACGTCCACGCGGTCGCCCCGTCTCACCGGAGCAGCTGAACTCACCGTAAACCCGCTCGCTGTCTTCACCTTCCAGCGCAGCACGTCCGCGATGACGCGTTCCCACACCAGATCCCCGGTTCCAATGAACGACGAGAATTCCGAGCGACGATACTTACCGTCGCCCGGCGGCCAATGGGCAAGATCCGGACTGGTCACGCGCCACTCTCCTCACAATCCAAACAGATGCCGGGCAAGTTGGGTCTGGGTCCATTCCTACTACAGTCCCGTACCCAAAAGAAGCCGCCCGTGGACAATCCCAACAGCAAATCAGGCGATTCCCACCGCCCCACCTACTCGATTTTCCCAGGCCTCCGGGCCAGGGGCCCAAACGAGGCTGCCCACCAAATGGGGAGGAAGCATGGCACCCAGGGAGTCGAGGCTTTCTGGATCAAGATCCAGCACGCGGAGTCCGGGGCTGTGCAACAACGGGTGGACGTTTTTCCCGGCAACCACGGGAATGCCGGCCTCACCGGCCAGGCCCTCCCCGCTGGCCTTGGCGACCGCTTCCTTCAGGGCCCACCATCTGGCCCGAAGCCGCTGCCGTTCGGACTCCGGCAACAGTTCGAGTCGTTCTCGCTCTTCCCGCGCGTAGGCATAATCCTCGAGCATGCCGCCGTCTCCGGAGGAAAACGCGCTGTCGTCCAGGTCGGCCAGGTCAACGCCCAGCCGACTGTTCGCGGGGGCCAGCGCAAGCAGTAGCCAGCCAGCAGTCCGTGCGTAGGAGAGGGAAAAAGACTGCCCGGTCTTCGCCATCCGGAGCTTCGGGGTCCCGTGCGCCACCGACGCGCATTGCTGACAGTACTGTGTGAGTTCGAGGTCGCCGGGAAGGATCCCGCGGCCCGAAGGCATCACACGGTTCAACAGGTCCGCCGCCAATACCCGGACAAGGATCCGTCCTGCCACAAAGTCGTCGCTCGGGCGCCCGGCAAGGTATGCGCCGGCGCGGGCGAGTTCGTCGGGCAGCAATCGGATCTCGGGATGCGTCGCGGCCTCCGCCAACGGGGCGGCCGCCCACAAAGGGGCCGAGAGTCCCGCCTCAAGACTCTTACCCGGTACGTCGTGCATTCGGATTGCGCTCCTTGTTCCGCGGGTCACTGGCCACGGATGCATGGCCGGTTCGACTGCATCGAGTATCTCGCATCAGCGCTGGAAGCCGGAACCAATTCCGATACATACAGTGGGCGCTGCGCCACATATTGGTTTGAGCTCCCGCGGCCGGCTTCAACCCGACCGGCGCTCCTGCCCAGGCCCGGGCATTGGCCCCGCTGGCAGGGATCGCCGGATTCCCAAGCGGGTGGACGGCAGCTCCCTCCAACCAAGTTGGTGAGGCATCACACGGCCCTGTGATTCCCGCCCCAAGACACCTCCCGTTAACCTCCCGGTCCACCTGCCGTTCACCTGCCGTGACTACGGTGGGCGCGTACGTGCCGGCCGGGCGGCGGCGCACGCCTTGTCGGCGTGCCGCCGGAGCATGGTTGGGCTCCATCGTCCTGGTCCGTCCCCTACAGGGGGCTGGGCCGAGCACCACTTCCAGAAAGCCACAGTGGAAACGACTCCCAGCATTGCCGACAATGGATCCACCGCCCCCTTGTTCCTGCCGCAGTACCCGGGCAGCGAATTGGCACCGAAGCCCCGCACCCTCATCGACATCCTTGAGGCCAGCGCGGCGGCCCACCCCGAAGCCCCCGCACTTGATGACGGCGAGCGCTCGCTGACCTACGCGGAACTGCTCGTGGCCGTCGACGAGATGGCCGGGCGTCTGCGCGCAGCCGGACTCGGCGCCGGGGACCACATCGGCATCCGCATCCCCTCGGGAACGCGCGAACTCTACATCGGCATCCTGGCCACGATGAGGATCGGCGCAGCCTACGTTCCCGTCGATGCCGACGATCCGGAGGAACGCGCCCAACTGGTCTTTTCCGAGGCCAAGGTCGCCGCGGTCGTGGGCGAAAAGGGCAAGATCACCTCCCTGCGCGAGACGGCAAACCCGGCGCCGGCCCGGGACGCCGCGCTGGGCGACGACGCCTGGATCATCTTCACCTCCGGATCCACCGGGACTCCCAAGGGCGTTGCCATCACGCAGCGCTCGGCGGCCGCCTTCGTCGACGCCGAGGCCAGGATCTTCCTGACAAGTGAGCCCCTGGGCGCCGAGGACCGCGTGCTTGCCGGCCTGTCCGTGGCCTTCGATGCCTCCTGCGAGGAAATGTGGCTGGCCTGGCGCCATGCCGCCTGCCTGGTGCCGGCCCCGCGTGCCCTGGTTCGTTCGGGCATGGACCTGGGTCCCTGGCTGGTGACCCGCGGGGTCACCGTGGTCTCCACCGTCCCCACCCTCGCAGCCCTCTGGCCGGCCGAGGCCCTGGAAAACGTGCGCCTGCTGATCTTCGGCGGCGAAGCCTGCCCGCCCGAGCTTGCCGCCCGCCTTGCGGTTCCGGGGCGCGAGGTCTGGAACACCTATGGTCCGACCGAAGCGACCGTTGTGGCCTGTGCCGCGCAGATGGACGGCATGGATCCGGTGCGCATCGGCCTGCCGCTCGAGGGCTGGGACCTTGCCGTCGTCGACGCCTCGGGCTTCCCCGTGGCCCCCGGTCAGAGCGGGGAACTGATCATCGGCGGCGTCGGACTCGGTCGCTACCTGGACCCGGCCAAGGACGCCGAGAAATACGCGCCCTTCGAAACCCTGGGCTGGGAGCGCGCCTACCGCTCGGGTGACCTGGTGCAGGCCGACCCCGAGGGTCTGGTCTTCCTGGGCCGGATGGACGAACAGGTCAAGCTCGGCGGCCGACGCATCGAATTGGGCGAAATCGATGCCGCTCTCCAGTCCCTGCCCGAGGTCTCCGGCGCCGCGGCAGCGGTGAAGACCACCGCCGCCGGAAACCAGATCCTCGTCGGCTACCTGGCCGCCGATCCCGCCTACGACACCTCGGCTGCGCGCGGGCGGCTGGCGGACATGCTTCCGGCACCGCTGATCCCGCTGCTGGCAATCGTCGACACCTTGCCCACCAAGACCAGCGGCAAGGTCGACCGCAACGCGCTGCCCTGGCCGCTGCCCGGAGCCACCGCCACCGGGCCCGAAGGGGTGCTGCCGGATCTCGGCCAGGACGCTGCATGGGTGATCGAGCAGTGGACCCGCGTGCTGGGGACCCCTGTCGGCAGCCTTGACACCGATTTCTTCGCCTCCGGCGGCGGTTCGCTCTCGGCCGCCCAGCTGGTCTCCGCCCTGCGCGTGCGCTACCGCACCGTCACGGTGGCCGAGATCTATTCCCACCCGCGCATCGGGTCCCTGCTCGAGGCCCTGGGAACCAGTTCCGGCGCCGAACCCGAGACCCGAATCGTCGAGCGCACCACCCGGCGCGCCCAGGTCTTCCAGACGCTGATGGGCATCCCCACCTTCATCCTGGTGGGCATGCGCTGGCTCGTGTACCTGGCCGCCGGCAACAACGTGCTCGGCGCCCTGGGGGTCTTCACCGACGCACCCAGGCTCTCCTGGTGGGCGGTGGCCGCCCTTTGGCTCGTCTTCGTCTCCTCCCCGGGGCGCATGGCGCTTTCGGTCATCGCGGCCCGGATGCTGCTACGCAATCTCAAGCCCGGGAACTACCCGCGCTCGGGCAAGGTGCACCTGCGGCTGTGGATGGCCCAGCAGATCGCCGATCTGGTTGATCCCGTCTCGCTCGGCAACGCGCACTGGATCCAGTTCTACGCCCGCGCCCTGGGCGCGAAGATCGGCGCCGACGTCCAGCTGCATTCGATCCCGCCGGTCACCGGCCTGCTCACCGTGGGCCGCGGCGCCAGCATCGAACCCGAGGTCGATCTCACCGGCTACTGGATCGACGGGGACCGTGTCCATGTGGGCACCGTCGAGGTCGGTGCC
The DNA here is from genome assembly GCF_039535115.1 of Paeniglutamicibacter sulfureus. Classification (NCBI taxonomy): domain Bacteria; kingdom Bacillati; phylum Actinomycetota; class Actinomycetes; order Micrococcales; family Micrococcaceae; genus Paeniglutamicibacter; species Paeniglutamicibacter sulfureus. The sequence goes on along the minus strand of NZ_BAAAWO010000001.1, from coordinate 4,551,931 downwards.
CAGGCCACGGTCGGGGCACGCAGCACGTTGATGCCCGGCTCCGTGGTCGCCGACGGGGTGGAGCTGGCAGCGGGCTCCGCCCTTGCCGGAAGCACCAAGGCCTTCTCCTCCTACTCCGGCTCCCCCGCAGAACGCAGCGGCAAGTCCAAGCCCTCCTGGCCGCAGGAACCGCTGCGTACCCGCCGGGTGCGCAACGCGATGTTCGCCGTGGCCTCCTCGGCCCTGGGCGCAATTCCCCTGCTCTCCATCCTGGGAGCCATCATCGCCGCTGCCCTGCTGCTGCGCGGCCAGGCCTCGCTGCACGAATCCCTGCTCCGGCTCACGCTGGCCGTCCCGGTGGCGGCACTGGTGTGGTTCGGCCTGAACATGCTGCTGGTGCTGGTGGCCACGCGCCTGCTGGGAATTCGCCTGCGCGAGGGCTGGCACCGGGTCGACAGCAGGATCGGCTGGCAGGTCTGGGCCACCGAACGCCTGCTGGACATGGCCCGCGACCTCCTCTTCCCCATTTACGCCTCGCTCTTCACACCCGTGTGGCTGCGCCTGCTCGGCGCCAAGGTCGGACGCAACGTCGAGGCCTCCACGGTGCTGCTGATCCCCAAGATGACCACCATCGGTGCCGGGGCCTTCCTGGCCGACGACACCATGGTCGCCACCTACGAACTCGGCGGCGGCTGGATGAAGGTGGGCCGGGCCAAGATCGGCAAACGCGCCTTCCTGGGCAACTCCGGCATCGCCGGAGCCGGGCGCCGCGTGCCGCGCAACGGCCTGGTCGCGGTGCTCTCGGCCACCCCCGCCAAGGCGAAGGCCGGGACCTCCTGGCTGGGCAGCCCGCCGGTGCGCCTGCGCCGCACCGCGGTGGCCTCGGATGACTCGCTCACCTATGCCCCGCCGCTGCGCCTGAAGTTTGCCCGCGCCCTGTGGGAAATCTGCCGGATCGTGCCCGTCGTGGTCACCGTTGGCGTCGCCGCGCTGGTGCTGGCGCTGCTTGACTTCCTGGCCGCCGAATACGGCTATCTGGCCGCGGTACTGCTCAGCGGCGCGGTGATGCTTGCCGCAGGTGCCGTCGCCGCCACCTCCGCGGTCGTCGCCAAGTGGCTGCTGGTGGGCCCCATCCGCCCGGGCGAACACGCCCTGTGGAGCTCCTTTATCTGGCGCAACGAGGTAGTTGACACGTTCATCGAAATGGTCTGCGCCCCGTGGTTCGCCCACTCCGCCGCCGGCTCCCCGGCCCTGGTCTGGTGGCTGCGGGCCCTGGGCGCGAAGATCGGCCACGGCGTCTGGTGCGAAAGCTACTGGCTGCCCGAGGCCGACCTGGTCACCCTCGGTGACTCCTCGACCGTCAACCGCGGCACGGTGGTCCAGACCCACCTCTTCCACGACCGGGTCATGGCAATTGATACGGTGGAACTCTCCGCTGGATCCACGATGGGCCCGCACGGGGTCATCCTGCCGGCGGCATCCCTGTCGGAAGGCGCCACCGTGGGCCCCGGTTCGCTGGTGATGCGCGGAGAATCCGTTCCCCCTTCAAGCTACTGGATGGGCAACCCCGTCCAACCCTGGAGCCAGCCGCGCGCATGAGCCACACCCAACAGACCGACACCACCACCGCCACCGAGGCTTCCTTCATCCCGGATGCCTACGTGCCCCGCTCCGGCAGCGCCGACTACCGTGTCACGCACTACGACCTGGACCTGGACTGCAAGCTCGGGGGCAACCGGCTCGACGGCAGGGCCACCATCACCGCCGTGGCCCTGGTCGAGCTGCACCGCATCAGCCTGGACCTGTCCGGGCTGCGGGCCTCGCGCTGCCAGGTCAACGGTGCCAAGGTGGCCCGGTCCACGCAGAAGGCCGGCAAGCTGGAGCTCCACCTGGTGACCCCGGTGCCCGCCGGGGAGCAGTTCACCGTGGAGATCCGCTACGGCGGGGTCCCGAATGTGCGCGATGGCATCTGGGGCGAGGTCGGCTGGGAGGAACTCACCGACGGGGTGCTCGTGGCCGGACAGCCCAACGGGGCCCCCACCTGGTTCCCCTGCAACGACCACCCCAGCCAAAAGGCAAGCTACAGGATCTCCGTCAACACCGACGCCGGGTACCGCCCGGTTTGCAACGGAAAACTCGTTGACCGCCAGCGGCGCTCCAGCCGCGAACGTTGGACCTACGAGGTCCACGAGCCCATGGCCACCTACCTGGCTACTATGCAGATCGGCCGCTACGAGCTGCGCTCCCTGGCCGGCACCGAAGCCGGTGCCGCACCGCTGGGCGGACGGCATGCAGGTGCCCCGGTCCCGGTGCCCCAGCTGGTTGCCTCGAACACCTCCCAGCTGCGCCGGGTTTCCTCCGCATTGGCCGATCAGCCCCGGATGATGGAAACCTTCATCGAGGCCTTCGGCCCCTACCCCTTCGAGGACTACACCGTGGTGGTCACGGAGGACGACCTGGAAATCCCGCTGGAGGCGCACGGGATTTCCATCCTGGGCAACAACCACCTGCTCCCGGGATGGGAGCAGCAGCGATTGATCGCCCACGAGCTGTCCCACCAGTGGTTCGGGAACTCGCTGACCGTCGGGTCGTGGGAGGACATCTGGCTGCATGAGGGCTTCGCCTGCTATGCCGAATGGATCTGGTCCGAGGCCTCCGGCGGCCCGAGCGCCGATTCACGCGCCAGGGACGCTTGGGCGATGATTGAATCCCTGGAGCAGGACATCACCATCGGGGCCCCCGGGCCCAAGGACATGTTCGACGACCGGGTCTACAAGCGCGGTGCGCTGACGCTGCACGCCCTGCGGCTGGCATCGGGCGATCGTGCGTTTTTCGCGATGTTGCGGGCCTGGACCGGGGCCCGGCGCCACGGGACGGTCACCTACCGGCTCTTCCGGGACCACGTGGACGCGCACCTGCCCACCGCACTCTCCGCCGAGGCGTTCCTGAAACCCTGGCTCTTTGAAAAGGCGTTGCCGGCACTGCCTGCCCCGGCGGCAAACTGACAGCGGAGGGGGCTCGGCCCCACCGCCGTCGCGGTGCTCTTTTCACCGTATAGAGCCTGGTCACAAACCCCCTTCCGGGCACCCAATGTTCATCTTCCGTTCATGGCGCGCGGATACGGTCAACCCCATGCAATTGCTTGATTTGGCCGCCCACGGCTACTCCGTCCGCGACGACGATGATGACGACCCGGTCCTGTTGACCTCCACCGGCGAAGTCGTGGACACCTGGCGGGAGGGCTACCCGTACTCCTCGCGCATGGACCGTGCCCAGTACGACCTGGAAAAGCGGTTGTTGCAGATCGAGCTGCTCAAGCTGCAGGTCTGGGTCAAAGCCACCGGGCGCCGACTCGTGGTGCTCTTCGAGGGCCGCGACGCCGCCGGCAAGGGCGGGACCATCAAGAGGTTCACCGAGCATTTGAACCCGCGCGGGGCCCGCGTCGTGGCATTGGAAAAGCCCAGTGAACGCGAATCCACCCAGTGGTTCTTCCAGCGCTACATCGCCCACCTGCCGGCCGCCGGGGAAATGGTCCTCTTCGACCGCTCCTGGTACAACCGTTCCGGCGTCGAACGCGTGATGCGCTTCTGCACCCGGGAGCAATTCGACAGGTTCATGCACCAGGCACCTGCCTTCGAGCGGCAGCTGGTTGATGACGGGATCGTTCTGGTGAAGTTCTGGTTCTCGGTTTCCCGCCGCGAACAGCTCACCCGCTTCACCATCCGCCAGATCGACCCGGTTCGGCAGTGGAAGCTTTCCCCCACCGACCTCGCCTCGCTGGACAAGTGGGACGCCTACACCGAGGCCAAGGAAGAGACCTTCCGCAGCACGGATACCGATTGGGCACCGTGGACCGTGGTGAAGTCCAATGACAAGAAGCGCGCCAGGCTCGAGGCAATGCGCCACGTGCTGAGCCTCTTCGACTACGAGGGCAAGGATCACGAGCTCGTGGGGGCCCCCGACCCGCACATCGTCGGACCCGCCTCGGCAGTCGTCGCCGACGGTGAGGAATTCTAGGGTTCGGTTTCCCCCGCTGGGATGCGGCGCTGGCCTGCAATTCGTGTGCGGTAAGAAGCGCCCTCGGTGGTCCGGTCCCGCGTGACACCGTATTTTCCTGCGAATCAGAACTTCTTAAGTATCGGGGCCTTGAGGGTTCCGTTCCGTTATCCGGATCCCAATGAACTTCCTGGTTCCCACTTGCCGAAGCTTGAGAGAAACACCGTCATTTCGCACGCAGCACGAAGAAAATAAAGCTCAAGAACGATTCCCTGCCTTCGAATTGAGGCGGGATGAGTTCCGGGGGCGCATCGGCAGAGAACGGTGGTTCACTGACTACCTCGATCTGGAATCCGGCCTTGGCAAATGCGTCCGTCATTTCGTGCAATGGTCGATGCCAATATGTGAGGATCGCCGGTTGGCCATTGAACGTGTGCTCATCTGAATACTTCGTGAGCTTGAAGTAGTCGGAACCGGGGTTGGTCCATGGGTAGAGGATCGGATGGTTGACAGACATGATGAGTCGGCCTCCGGGTCGCAGTACTCGCCGTATCTCCTGTAGCGGACTCAGCCAGTCTTGCAAATAGTGAAAAACCAGCGAGGAAATCACGTCATCGAACGTTTCCTCGGCGAATGGCAGCGGCTGGCCGAGGTCGGCTGTCAGCAGATCTGCTTCCGCACCAAGTCTTTTCCGGGCAAGGCTGATCATTGCTTCACTGGAGTCAAATCCTGTCACGCTGGCGCCGCGATCACGGAGCGCCTTCGTCAGCGGCCCGGAACCGCAGCCAGCATCTAGAATTCGACGATTACGGACATCCCCTGCGAGTTTGATCATCGCCGGCCGTTCGTAGAATCCATTGATCAGACTGGTTTCATTTTCAGTCGAGTACGCTTCGGCAAAGCTGTCGTAATCGGTGTCCTGCGTCATAAACCAATTCCTCCGGACCTCAGAATGGGGGGGCTCATTTATATGAGGCTAACAGCCTTCCCGCATTCCCACGAATAAAAATAGGAACGACACACTCACCCGAAATTAAGCTTTCGGGACGATCCTCTTTCAATATTCTGAAAGTCCAATTCCCCAACTGGTTCCCATTACAGGACGGCCATGGCGCATGACTGGATTCCTTGCGACACAGTGATTCGGCGGGTGGACCATGACACGACAGCAACGCCGTCGACTCCGGTTCGTCCCGGCCTGGTCAGTGATCCCCGATTCCGCCGGACCCTCCCGGTGCCAGTCGTCAATTCAATTTGCGAAGAGTCTCATCATCTCGTCAAGAGTGGCGCAGTAACCAGAAACGCCCACGCCGGAGGCCCTTGGCCAACCTGTCGACCGCGTGAGCCGACTCGGCCGACCCGACGTCGGAAAACGACCCCGTCCCGCCATACAAGCTGAAGGCTTTTGCAGCGGCCGCACGGAGACCGCGCCTGTCCGCGACGCCGACGAACAGCTCGTGGAGCCAGTCGGCAGCGTGGCTCCGCTGCTTGTCGCTTTCGGAGCGAGCAACGGTGCGGACTTCGGCGATTGCGGAGAGGATTTCATCGCGGACAGTTTCAACAGCCCATCGTTTGCTACTCATGGAACAATCTTACGGATCACACCGAGCTGGGATGCTACATTCGGCGTCGAAAACCACACGCTAGGGTGGTCACATGATGACAATCATTTCAGCCCCAGGGGATCTCATCGTGGCAACCAAGGATGGTGTGGACGTGCGGTTCGCCGGGGTTGAGTCGATTGCCGACGCTCCGTTTTCCGCAACTGAATGGTTGGGAAAACAGGGAACAAGACTCCACCTTGAAGGGATCCGCAGTCCCGAAACCCAGCGCCGCGACGAACACCACGTCAAGGAAATATCGCAGTGGGCAAACCTGAGGGAACGTGATGGGGCGGAAGCAGCCGGAGACGCACCGGCGATGCCCGGTCAGCTAGTTCTTGGCCCTGTTGGAGCGGATATCTCGGATGATTTAGGAACCATCTATCGATGGTCTGCCGGACAAGTCGCAGGAAGCGGGACCGATTGGGATGCCACCTGGGTGTATCTTCCGGAACCTCCTGCTGCTGCCCGATTCCTACGCATTGAGTTCACTCTCGATGGAGAACCAACTGGAAAAACATGCAAGGTGCAGCTTGGTTAACGTCCAAAAATCTTTCGACAAGTGTTCCTGGCGTCGACGCCAAAGACAACCAGACAGATAAGATTTGCTGTGCTGGCGGGGTGCTTTCTCGCAGCATTCGGCCTTGGTGCGGCCCTGTTGATTTCGGGTTCGGCGGTCGCCGTTGTTGGTCTCATGGCTTTTTGGTTCGCCCCCGAATACATTCGAAGCTGGCGGGCAGGGACTGGAAATGCCATCCGAAACCCTTCTCTGGAAGGCCCCCCTCCGGGTGTGATCGTACGGCCTACTGGTAGGAAACGAACCATGGCTTCGGATCGATGTCGAAGGTCTGCTTCGGTGTGAACGTTGGGGAGTCCTCGTCGATGAAGTTCTTCCACGCCATCCTGATGCCGTCGGGCAGGTCACGGCGCAGGCTCTTCCACGTCTCCATCTTCATCCCCGGCGTGCCGTTGCCGTCTGCATGCAAGACCATCGCAAGTTCGGGGTGCGAAGTATCCAGCGCGGATCGGTTGCGGATCATGCTCAACTTGAACTGGTGCAGGATGACGACCTTCTGCGGCAGGTGGTGCTTGCGCGTCAGCGCAGCCAACCAATCGTTGGTGCGGTTGAGCTCAGCGGCATCCACGGAACCGATTTGGACCATGTGACGCTGGCCGGGCTTGAGCCGCCACTCGGGGTCGTAGGCAATGCCGACGTTGGGGTAGGCCAGCAACTTTTCATAGTGCTTGGCCTGGGTCAGGAAGTCGTTGCGACCCGGTTGCAGGTCAAGAACCACGTATACCCCTGCTTTCTCGGCCGCCTTCACCCAGGACTCGAGTCGTTCCACGGGAACGTAGCTGGAGTACTTCCCGTCCTTGCCCGCGGACGCCGCGGCGACTGTCGAGATGATCTCGAAGGCCGGCACGACCTTCTCCTTGCTAAAGGGCTGGTACTCCGCGGCGTACTTTTTGGCGAGCTTGATGGCCCCATCGACGTCCTGTTCGCCGAGCAGACCCAGTGAAGCCGTCCCGGGGGTCCCGTACAGCGCGACCATGCGCCGGTCCGGAAACACGATCTGCCCGCCGCCTGGAAGTTGCATTCCTCCGGCAGCCGTTGCCGCCAGGGCAGAGAAATCCGCGGCTTTCCCGAAGCCGCCGCCGATCGCGTACAGCTCCGAGTCCGCGTGTTCTTGGAAAAATTTCTGGTTCTTCGCAGCCCGTGGGTCAGGCGAGGCCATGGTGTGGAGCTCGGCCCCTGCGGCTTGGGCCGTGACCAGTGCCGGACCTGCCGCTTCCGCGGCTTCTTCCCCCGAGCGAACGACGACGGCGAAGCCGGAATCCGTGGTTCCCTCGACCGGGTCAATGTCTGGCAGATCGGCATCGGGTGCCGCCCCGTCGACAACTTCCAGATTCCCCGCCAGTGAATCCGGCACAGTTCCGTGGGCAATGAGGGTACGTGCGCCCAGACGCTCCAGCTCGGCGGAGAAATCTTGCCGCTCCGTTGCTTCGTCCGGTGCGTCGCCAGGTGCCACGAGCAGCGGGACGCCGAGTGCGCGGGCCTGACCGGCGGCGGCTTCCTGCCCGCCGTCATTGCCCAGCACGACGACTGCGGGTGCCTTTTCGAAGAACGCCTCGCTGGCTTTCAGCGCCATCTCCGCGGGGTTGCCGCCGATCTGGCCGATGCCAGCCTCGGCCCCGGCCAACACAACGCTGTCTTGGTTCTCCTGCGCTTTGGCACCGACAGCGCCGGCGTCGTCCCCCGGATCCGCTGCGGTGCACCCGGCCGCGACCAGGGCAAGAACCAGCCCGGAAGCAACCGCAGCGAGACGTCCCCTTGCCCGAATCGTCATATTTTTACCCCCGCGTCGATCATCAGCCAAAGATTTTCACCGGCATCGTTTTATCGTTCCTTCAACAGAAAGCGCCCTCGAAACCGTTGGAGAGGCTTCAACGGCGACAACCACTAAAGGAGAACGATCACCATTAATGACACTAGCAACAACTTCCGTTGTTACCCCAACGAGCTGGCTGGCACAAGATCCGGTAAAACTTGAGCTGGTGAATACGAGGCATTGGCCATGCTCTTACGCCGAGGGTGGGACGAATGACTCTCTGGAGCGCGGGCTGGACGGGGCCATCGCGAATCAGGACTCGGCGTCCGCCGCGTCAAAGGACTTGTTCTTGAGGATGGGTAACCTCCCGTGTAACAAGGGGACAAGCACTTCCATATTGGCCAACATGGATTGAAGGCCCGGCCAATGGGCCAGCGGGCATCCTGCCACCGCACCGAGTCGCATGGCGATTCTGTCCCGCTCCCACGAGATGCTTTCCATTTGAGGCTCGCGTCACGCGGTGGGTTTTGTCCTGCGGAAGGTTCCGCTATCGGAATTCCACAGTCTATAGATCCCGGCGTCTCCCGGTCGTCAAGGGGTGATTCGGTCGCCCACAGACCAGCGGATGCTGCATGTGCAAGACTGAGCGGCATGACTTTAGACAAGGAGCTGGACAGGATCTTCGCTGCCCGAGACCGGGCGAACATGCAGCCGACCATCGATGCGTTGCTTCCCCTGCTTGCTTCGAATCCCGGGAATGCGCGAGTGCTCTACGAAGTCGGAGGGGCATATGACACTGCTGGCAAGGAAGAAACAGCCCTTGGATTTTACGAGAACGCCCTCGCTGCTGGCCTCAAGGGCGATCTGCTCCGCCGTTGCTATGTCCAATACGGGTCAACCTTGCGAAACGTGGGACAGTACGCAAAGTCCAGCGCGGTCTTCGCGACAGCTCGCACTGAGTTTCCCGGGTCCCCATCGCTGGGGGTGTTCGAAGCAATCACCCTCCACGCAGCAGGCCGACCAGATGAAGCCATTGCTTCGCTGCTTGATGTCGTGGTGGACTTCGTTCGCTCTCCGGACATCGATAGATACAAGTCGGCGATCAGTGGGAACGCGGCCTATCTCCGCTCGCTGGATGGACGAGGTACACCCCCGGTAGCTGAGTCCCGCTGAAGGATCCCGAGGGCAAACTCGCGCTACCTGGTCCGTGAAACGATCGTTATCGCGCTGGCAGCCCAGGGCCGAACCAGCGGCATAGCGCGTCCGTCAGGTTCTGGGCAGTTCCTTGCCCAACCCAGGCAACATATCCGTCCGGGCGGATTAGCACGGCGGTAGGAGGCGTCACGTCACCCAGGAGGGGCAGTCGCCACGGGCCGGTATACCGGGCCTCGACCTGTTGGACGTGATCGGCCCAGGGTTCGATCTCGAAGTGGCTCAGACCGTCGAGTGTTAGCAGGACCGGCTTTGCATCGTGGAGCAGCGTGAAGACACGGGTCGGACCGTTTGCCGTATCGAGATCAAGATCCGGCATGCGACGTCCGAGAAGCGGGTGCCCCTCCCCTAAGTCGTAGGTGATGTCGAGTCCGTGGATCAGTGCGGCAACGTGCCGCCGAGGCTCATCCATCGACATGAGTTCCTCGACGGTCTCGGCGAGCGCCTCGGTTCGGGCATCGGCGCGTTGCAGGGCTGTTTGCGCCATCGAATGCTTGAGCGCGCGACCACCGACGGGGTGTCGCTCCGCGTGGTAGGTGTCCAGAAGGGACTCGGGTGAGAGGCCATTGACCACCTGTGCGAGCTTCCACCCAAGGTTGACTGCGTCCTGCAGGCCCAAGCCGATCCCCTGGCCGCCTGCGGGATAGTGAACGTGAGCGGCGTCCCCGACCAGCAGCACCCGGCCCTTGCGATAGGTTGCTGCCTGCCGGGTGGCGTCGGTGAATCTGGAGATAGAGGTCGGTGTATGCACTCCGAAGTCTGTTCCATACGCCCAGGTCAGGGAATCGCTCAGGTCACCCAGGGTGGGATCCTGCCTCGAACCGACCTGTCGCTCCGTCGTGATGACACGATAGGTACGCCCGTCCGGCATCAAACTGAAGCCGTGGACCCCGGACTCATCCAAGTGCGTACCGGAGGGTACTTCATCGGTTGCTTCCACTTCGGCGATCAGGTTGCTCCGGGTCGCGTCCCAGCCGGGGAAGTCGATACCGGCGCACTTGCGGACCACGCTGCGGCCACCGTCCGCGCCGACAAGAAACGCGGCCCGGATCTTTGCGCCGTCGGCGGTCTCGACTTCGACGCCGGTCTCGTCCTGGATGAAGCCAACCACCTCATGACGGCGATGGACGGGCACCCCGAGCTCCTTGATCCAGTCTTCGAGGATTGGTTGGATGCGGCTCTGCCACAGGCCGAGCCCGTAAGGGTGCCGCGTCGGAAAGTCGCTGATATCCAGAACCGACTTTCCGAATCGGGCCGTCTGCACGGTCGTGCCCTCGTCCAGGAATCGACCGGCGATGCCCCGCTGGTCAAGGATCTCAATGGTGCGACAGTGAAAGCCGCCCGCACGGGATTCCGTCAAGGCCCCTGTCGGACGCCGCTCCATGATCGCCACGTCAATACCAGCCAGTGCCAACTCACCAGCCAGCATCATGCCGGCCGGTCCACTTCCCACGATGATTACGTCTGCCATCCCATCCCATCCTCTTCGCGTGATGCTGTGCTGACGGGCACGCCAGAGCAGTGTATTCCACAGCACGGGTCTTGCTGCAAGACCCCCTCGCGGCGCTATCCTGAAGGCGGGAGGGGGTGCTACCCCTCCTGGAAAACTGTCGTCGCATTTCCAAAATTGCCCTTGCAGATCCTCGCCGAGCGGGGCAGGGTCTTCCCTTGCGGGCGGACCAATGCGGGCGCGAACGTTTTGCCGTGCGCGGCATTCAGCGGAGACGCGTTTTAGGCGCGGGCCTGGACGAGATTGGCGAACGGCAACCTACCGTGCAATTGGCGGAACTCGGCATGGTAGTTTGCCTGGGCCGCATTGAGCTCCTCCGCAGGTAGCTCCTTCCATGCCATGAGAAGGGCTCCTGTTTCCGCCAACTGCCAGATCAGCCGGCCGTCCCAGTGTCCCGGCGGCTTTCCATTTCCAAAGTCCAAAAATTCTTGGATCTGGCGTCGAAGCCCGCGGTTGCCCTTACTGCCGGGGCTGGCCTTGCCAATGAAGAGGACATCTGCGTCCTCAACCCATTCAGCGGTGAGCCCGGCCATGGGCAGGGATGGATTCTTCTTCTTGAAAATTCCGGCCGTGCTTTTGGTGAGGAACCGCGGCTCAAACCCCTCGGGCCGCAACACAACGAATATCCCCTGACGCTGCGGAATCCGATTGATTTCAAGGTCCGTGATGGGGCGGAATCCGGTGAATCCGTCGTCTTTGAGCGTTTTTTTGTTGAACGGCATCGGATTCCTTGGATCTTGGCGGCGGGAATGTTGCGGGGCACTCTCCCGGAGGTGCCATGATTCGCACCTCCGATGCTACCCGGCCGGGCAATGAACGCGTTTCCCCGATGCCAGGCGTGAGGTGGTCGTCCCGATCTTGCAGGGCGCCGCGTCCGGGGGCCTCCCCCGCGGAAAATGGTTTGCACATCCGCTGGATGTCGGTGAAAGGGCAGCGTCCGTGGGATAGCAACCTACAGTGCCGGCCTATGGTTCGGGAAAATGCCGGTGCCGTCCAACCACCGCAGGACAGTGTCGGCAAATTCGCTCGGACGCGTCTCGTGAACGTTGTGACCAGTGGGTATGGTGACGAGAGCGCACTCGGGGATGAGCCCTGCGACCTCCACGAGTAGGTCCTGCGGAACAGGGCTGGTGGGACCGCCTCCGATGAGCAACGTGGGAGATGCGATATCGGGCAGTCGCCTCCACCAGCGGCGAGTGGAATCGTTAACCTGTTCAACGATGGCCGGCACGACCGCCCAATCGAACCCCAGGACTCCCTCGGGGCGTTCGGGAACCGGCCGTGTCCGGGGGAACGGCGGCGGGACGTCCTCGACCACGAGCCGTGCGATGCGACCCGGCTGCGCTTGGGCAACCATATATGCGACAGCGCCGCCCATCGAGTGGCCGATCAGCACCACGTCGCGCAGATCCATGATGTCAAGGACGTCGATGACGTCCTCCCGCATGAGTTCGAACGAGTAGGTGCCCGGCCGATCGCTGTCGCCATGCCCGCGCAAATCCAGATTGACTACTCGAAACAGCGAAGCGAACCGCTCCTCGACCCCGGACCAACTCGCTGCTTGTTCCCCGAGCGCGTGCAACAGGACCATCGGCGGCCCACCGGCAGGGCCGGAAATGCGGCAGCCGATTCGGATTCCGCTGCCGAGCTCCACCAACCGCTTTTCCACCTGCGAACCGCGGCCGCGCCGCCATGAATATTCGTGGCCGCCCGGAGAGAGATTGCTCGTTGAGTGTTGGTCCCTCACGAATCCGGCTCGTATCCGATGAGCCAGTGCAGCCCGTGGCGGTCGATGACCTGGCCGTCGGAGGCTCCCCATGGTTTGGGGGAAAGCGGATCCAGCACCTTCCCGCCAACTGCGAGTTTGTCGAACCACTCGTGGAGGACGGACGGTCCGGCGGTCCCCAGCAACGAGAGCATGAGTCCTTCGAACTTGACGCTCTTTCCTCCCGTGGCAGCATCCGATCCGGCCAGCGCCACTACGCCGTCGAGAACGCCATGGGCGATGGATTCCGGCGGACCGTCCTTTCGGCCAAATTCTTCATAGGTGTACAAGGAGAGTTTTCCGCCGAAAACGTCCGCATAGAAGCCGAGCGCTTCACGCGCCGTGCCGGGGAAACTGACATAGATCTGGGGAGCAGCCATGGGCATAGCCTACGAAAACTGTTCTCCTTCCGCTACAGGTCGATCGGGGCCAGGGGCGCAAGCGGGGCCACGGCCCCGGCCCAGGATCGGTGCCGGTGAACCGATCGATCGTGGCCGGCCTCGGGGTTGGCCCGCCGAACCGAGCCCAGGCGGTCGTTCTCACAGCGGCCGCCCGTAGGGATAATCAACCCAGGCTCCGGTGCCCTCCTTCGGACATGCCTTTTCGGCGCCCTTCCGGGTGCTCCACGCATCCGCTGGATAGCTTGCACCCTGGAGCACCTTGTCCAAACTCTCGACTTGTTCCTCACGCCCGTCGGCGTATCTGACGTCGAATCGAAAAGAGCGATATGGAATCTTCAGCCAGCGGGACTTGGTCCACACGGACGTGGCACGGGCGGCAACCGGGATTTCTGCGCTCATTCCCCCATCTTGGCACGAACGAATGTGCGCTGGCGCTTTCGAACCCGGCCACCGATGCCTACCGGGTCTGGTCCCCCGCGCTTCCGCCCAGCATCCGGCTTGCCAGGTCCTGGTGGGCCAGGCGCCGCATCGCGGCAAAGATCGGATCGTAGAGCGCCGTTCCGAGCACCGAGTACTCCACGGCCCGCGATGTGTCGGCTTCGGGCAGTTCCGCCATGTCGATCTCGGCGATCGCCATGATGTGCCGTGCGTAGCCGTGCAGCCGTTCGCGCCCCATGGGCAGGCCGGCCGCTTCGGCGGCGGCCAAGGCGCGTTCGAGCTGGGCGACGGCCGCGTAGCCGGGGTCGCAGAGCTGGCCGATCTCCGCCAACGCCGCCCGGGCCCGCGGATAGTCACCGTGTGCGTCCGCCTCCACGGCCGGCGGCAGCACGGCGATCGCTCGTCCCAAAGTACTGTAGCGGTCGGCCTCCGGTTCGTCGATGATTCCAACGATGGTGCGCACCCCTGCCAGCGGCAGCCCCACGACCTCGGTGAGCGCGCGGATCAGCGCCAGCCGGCGCACATGCTCTTCGCCGTAGTCGGCCATTGTTGCACCGACCGACTCTCCGGGGGCCAGCAGGCCCTCGCGCAGGTAGTATTTCACGGTCGCCAGCGGCATCCCGGAGCGCTTGAGAAGTTCGGACATTCGCATGCGGCAACCCCTTGTGTTGGATAGTTAAGGTATCTATGTTGGATAGTACAGCTATCCAAACGGGTTCGAAAGAAACACCCCCATGGAACCGAGCACGTTGGTCCTCGCCGAAATTCTGCTTCTGGCCCTCATCACTGTCGAATCAGGCGGCGCCTTCCTCGTCCGCGTCGCCGCCGGCGGGGTTCCCGCCAACGACCTGCAGAAGTCTTGGTACCGGGCAGGGCACGCCCATGCAGCGGTCCTGCTGGTTCTGTCCTTGGCGATCCTAGCCTTCGCCGACCACCTCGACGTCCCGACCTGGGTCGACTGGATCGCCCGCTCAGGCGTCCCGGTCGCCGCTATCTTGATGCCCGCCGGCTCCTTTCTCTCGGTGCTCGGGAAAAACCCCGAGAAGCCCAACCGACTGTCGCTGCTGATCGGCCTCAGCGCCGCCTCACTTACCGCGGGGCTGTTGGCCGTGGGGATCGGGGCGATCGCCACCGGGGCCGGGAACGCCTGAGGATACGCCGCAGGCTGGCAACACGCCCCCCCAGTTCGCGGGGGTGCGTGCGGTTTGTTCCCGGGGCTTCGACCGGGCGGATTGGCGACTTATCCACAGCCCTGCAGGCCACGGGTCCACCGACCCGCGGATCGGTCCATGCTGGGATTCCCGCACCGAATCCCCAAGGATGGCCATGACCACGACGAGCAAGCAATTGCGCCGAAAACACCGCAAATCACCGAAAGCACGGCGACCCGGCCCCCACCCGTCGCGCGCCTCGGGAATCGAACGGCTCCACGGGCTGGAACCTGCCTACATCGCCTGGAGATCCCGCACCGTGACGCACGGCCAGGCCCACGACGACTGGGACGGGTTGCTTGTCCTCCTAGAGTCCTACGCCAATGTCTGGCCATTCAACGCACCCGACGCGTTGGCCCCCCGACCATTCGCCACCATGATCAAGTCCATCCGCCGGCTGCCCGGTGATGTCGCCTGCCAGGCCCTGAACCGCCTGGATGGCTACCTGCATTTCCTGCAAGACAACGGCCGATGGACGGCCGGAAGCGAGGACTTCGGCCTGTTGCACATGCTGGTGCTGATGCGGATTCCTGGCTCTGCCCATCGACGAACCCCTCGCGAATGCCCGATCGACATCCCCGCCAGGCACGGCCACGGCATAGCGCTCGTGCAGTGGGCCGCCTATCTCCTGGACGAGATGATTGAGGGGAAATTCATTCCGAATTCCACCGCATCGCTGGCGCTTCCGGTCACAGATCCTGCGGGCCCCATCCTGCTGGCCCCGGGACTCTACCCGCTTCCGCTCACGATCTTCATGGACCTTTTCACCGCCATGGACGAAGCGGAGCTCTTCGAAACCGCTGGAGACGAATGCGCCTGGGACGAGGACGAATATGTCGGGGAAGTTCCGGAGAACAGCGGCGAGCCCTATCCCACGCATGCGGGGATTGCCTTGCTGGATGACGGGCATCCACGAAACCAGGATGCCATCCGCAGCCTGCTGGCCGCCTACCTCAAGATCCTGATCTGGGCCGAGGCCAAGCCCGCGGTCGGCTTGGCAGGCCTTCGACGGGCCGAGGAACGCTTGGCCCTCCTTGCTGACGTCTCCAAGCAACCATCCGTTGAACGGGCCACCACGGAAACGAACATGTTGACCCTCGGCGAAGACATCCAGGACCGGCTAGCGGAACGGTATGGCGAATTATCCGCCTCCATCTTCGCTTGGCTGGAAGCCGGGGTCTTGGAATACACCGCCGGAACCCTCGTCGCGCAGCCTATTGTCCGCGAGGCCATCAAGGATCTACACGACGAATACAACGAACGCCGAAGGCCGGCCACCGCCCGCGATTTCGCGGGAGGTGGCCGGCCTTCGTAGCCCGTGTTGCCGGCGGGCGTTAGCGCTGCACGGCTCCGAACCGCTCGGCGGCAAGTGCCACCGCGGCAACACGCGCCTCGGAAGCTTCGTCGGCTGTCAGCGTGCGATCCGCGGCACGGAAGCGCAGGCCGAAGGCCAGCGACTTCTTGCCTTCCGGAATCCCGGTGCCCGAGTACACGTCGAAGAGTGCAAGGTCCTCGAGCAGTTCCCCAGCGCCTTCGCGCAGGGTCTCGAGCACCTCTGCCGCCACCACGTGCGCATCAACCACCAGGGCCACGTCCTGGGTGGAGATCGGGAAGGTAGAGATCTCCTTGGCCACGATCACGTCGGCAGCGGCCTCGAAGAGCTCGTCCGCGTTGATTTCCATCGCGACGGTGCGCTCGGGCAAGTCCAGCTCGGCCAACAGCTTCGGATGCAGTTCGCCGGCGTAGCCGACGTGCGTGCCGTTGCGAAGCGCCAGGGCCGCGGTGCGTCCCGGGTGGAATGCCTGGTGCGAACCCTGCGAGACGACGACCTCGACGCCCAGCACGTCACCGACCAGCTTGGCGGTGTCCAGCGCATCGGCCCAGTCGTAGACGCGCGGGACGTGTGCGGCGGCAACCGGCGAATCGTGTCCGGTGAGCACCGCGGCAATGTGCGTCGGCTGGTGCGGCAGCCCGTTGTACAGCGCCTCGAGTTCCTCCTCGGAGGGGCGCTCCCCCAGCGGCGGGATCGTGGCGGTGCCCAGGGTCTCGCCGGGCAGGAAGACCTGGCCGGCCTCGTACAGCGCCAGGTCGCGGAAGCCGCGGCCGTGGTTGCGGCGGGCGATGCCCAGCAGGCCCGGCAGGATCGAGGTGCGCATGAAGCCGAACTCACTGGACATCGGGTTGTTCAGCTTCACGGCCGCAACCTCCCCGGCCTCGGGGGCACCGAAGGTGTTGTTCTGCACCTTGGTGACGAACGGGTAGGAAAGCACCTCGGTCAGGCCCGCGTCGGCCAATGCCGCCACGACGCGGCGGCGCTGGCCCTGCACGCGGGAGAAGCCGCGGCCCGGAGGGGCCGTGGGCAGCGTCGCCGGGATCAGGTGGTAGCCGACCAGGCGGGCGATTTCCTCCACCAGGTCCTGCTTGGTGGCCAGGTCGGGGCGCCATGACGGCGCGGTGACGCGGTAGCCTGACTCGACGTTCTGAATCTCCGCGCCGATCTCGCCCAGCGCCCAGGTGATCTGCTCCTCGGTGTAGTCGATGCCGATCAATGCCGAGGCGAACCCGGCGGGCAGGTCGATGACCACGGCTTCGGGCGCGGTGCCCTCGTCGGTGATCTCGGTGGTGGCGGTGCCGCCGGCCAGCTGGACCAGCAGGTCCACGGCGCGCTGGGCGGCCACGTCGGCGATGTTCCAGTCCACGCCGCGCTCGAAGCGCTTCGAGGCCTCGGAAGGAAGCTTGTGGCGGCGGCGCGAACGCGCAATCGAGATCGGCTCGAAGTGCGCCGCCTCGATGAGCACCGTGGACGTCGCGTCGGAGACCTCGGTGGCCGACCCGCCCATGACCCCGGCAACGCCGATGGCCCCGGATTCGTCGGTGATCAACAGGTCCTCGGCGTGCAGCTTGCGCTCCTTGCCATCGAGGGTCTTCAGCGTCTCATCCGGGTTCGCTCGGCGCACGGTGATGGTGCCGGTGAGCTTGTCCGCGTCGTAGAAGTGCAGCGGCTGGCCAAGCTCCAGCATCACGTAGTTGGAAATGTCGACGACCAGCGAGATCGAGCGCATCCCTGCCAGGTTCAGCCGGCTGGCCATCCACGGCGGGGTGGGCAGTGCCGGATTCACTCCGGTGACCTTGCGGGTGAGGAACCTGTCGCAGCCGTCCTTGCCGTAGATGCCGGCGGCATCGGCAAGCTTGACCGGGTGGCCCGGTGCGGTGGCAGCATCCACCGTGACCAGCGAGGCAGGGTCGGTGTAGGGGGTGCCCGTGGCATGTGCGTATTCGCGGGCCACCCCGCGGATGGAGAACGCGTAGGAGCGGTCCGGGGTGACGTTGATTTCCGCCGCCTGGTCGTAGAGACCCAGCAGTTCCATCGCGTCGGTGCCGATCTCCGGGTCAAGGCCCAGGGCCGAGAGCACGATGATGCCGTCGTGGTCGTCCCCGATGCCCAGCTCGCGGGAGGAGGCGATCATCCCGGCCGAAACGTGGCCGTAGGTCTTGCGCGGGGTGATCCGGAAATCGCCCGGAAGCACGGCGCCGGGCAGGGTCACCACGACCTTGTCGCCCTCGACGAAGTTGTGGGCGCCGCAAATGATGCCCTGCACACCCGAGGGGTCGATGCCCTCGTTCGTCAGGGTCTGAGTGGCACCTTCGGGCACCACGCGGACCTGGCACCAGTTGATGGTCTTGCCGTTGGTCTGCTGCTCCTTGACGATGGACAGGACCTGGCCCACCACGATGGGGCCGGAGATCTCGTCGGTGGGACGGTGCACGTCCTCTTCCTCGAGGCCTACCTTGACCAGCTCGGCCATGACGTCTTCGGCCGAGGCATCGGCCGGTACCTGCGCGTATTCGCGCAGCCATGAAAGTGGAATACGCATGTCTTAGATCTCCATCCCGAAGTGCTCGCTGAACCGAATGTCGCCCTCGATCATGTCGTGCATGTCGGGGACCTCGTTGCGGAACATCAGGGTCCGCTCCACGCCCATGCCGAAGGCGAACCCGGAATATTCCTCCGGGTCGATGCCAGCTGCACGCAACACATTGGGGTTGACCATGCCGCAGCCGCCCCACTCGATCCAGCGCGGGCCACCCTTGGCACCCGGGTGCCAGATGTCCAGCTCGGCCGAGGGTTCGGTGAACGGGAAGAAGTTCGGGCGCAGGCGTATGGAGGCGTCCTCGCCGAACATCTGCCGGGCGAAGTGCTCCAGGGTGCCGCGCAGATCGGCCATGGTCAGGTTCTTGTCGATGGCCAAGCCCTCGAACTGGTGGAAGACAGGGGTGTGCGTGGCATCCAGCTCGTCGGTGCGGTAGACCCGTCCCGGGCACAGCACGTAGATCGGCAGCTCGCGCTCGAGCATCGAACGCACCTGGACCGGTGAGGTGTGGGTGCGCAGCAGGAGGTGCGAATCGGCGGGCTCGATGAAGAAGGTGTCCTGCATTTCGCGGGCCGGGTGGTCCGGGGCGAAGTTCAGCGCGTCGAAGTTGAACCACTCGGATTCGATCTCCGGGCCTTCGGCGATTTCCCAGCCCATGCCCACGAAAATGTCGGACACGCGGTCCTGCAGCGTGGAGAGCGGGTGGCGGGCACCTGCACGGCGGCGGCGCGGGGCGGCGGTGACGTCAACCGTCTCCTCGACGAGGATGCGGGCGGCGTCCTCGGCTTCCAGCACGGCGGTGCGTCCGGCGAGGGCTTTGTTGACGCGGCCGCGGGAAGCGCCCAGGAGCTTGCCTGCGACTGCCTTCTCGGACTTGTCGAGGCGGCCGATTTCCCGGTTGGCCAAGGACAGCGGGGACTTCTCCCCGGTGTGTGCCAGGCGTGCCGCCTTCAGCTCGTCCAGGTTCTTCGCGGCGGCAAAGGCGGCCAGCGCGGCTTGCACAGCAATGTCGATGCCGGCCTCGTCGGTGGGATGCGGGACAACCGGCGCGTGGCTGTCAATGACATCCACTTCCGGGCTCGTGGGTTCAGACATGGGGTTCTACGGCCCTTTTCACTGTTGATGGTGTCTCTGGTTCTGCATCCCATTCTAGGTGCTAGCCCCGATGGGTTTGGAATCGCAACTGGCTCCGCCCCTTCCGGGCGTGGTTGTGGACATCCAAGGGAAGGTTGGGCAATAGTTAGTCCCATGTCCCGAGTAATTCGAACCCTTGCCCTGCCTGCCGCCGCCCTGCTGATGATCGGCTCCCTCGGGGCGTGTTCCGCGCCACCCGCGCCCAATGCCACCGCCGAACTCCTGGCCGGTTCGCTGGCGGACCTGGACCTCGCCTCGGTCCCGCTGGCGGGCAGCGACGCAGCCACCGCGAGCGCCGAGCTGGCGGAATCGCTCAAGCCGCTGGAATCGATCCCCCGCACAGTCACCCTCGCCTCCGTCACCGAGGACGAGGGCTCTGATGTACCCAAGACCGCCACGGCCGTGTACAACACCGTGTGGGACGTCGATGCCTCCGACACCGACTGGACCTACCAGACGCAGGCAACGCTGGAACTCGATAACGAAACCAAGACCTGGGCGGTGCGCTACTCCCCCTCGATGGCCGTGCCCGGGCTGGAATCCGGTCAGTACGTGGCCAAGCGCAACTCCCCGGCCAAGCGCGGGGAGATCCTGGGCAACAACGCCCAAACCCTGGTGACGGACCGCCCGGTGCTCCGCATCGGGATCAACAAGGAGGCCATCGGGGAGACGGAATGGGAGGACTCGGCCACCAAGCTCGCCAAGGTATTGGAGATCGATGCCGAACCGTATGCCAAGAGGGTTGCAGCTTCCGGCCCGCGGGCGTTCGTCCAGGCCATCACCCTGCGCGACGATGCCGACCGCACCGTCACCGATCAGCAATTGAAGGCGATCCCCGGCGTGCTGGCGCAGCCCGATACCCAGTCGCTGGCCCCGAGCCGGAGTTTTGCCCGGGCCATCCTCGGGTCGGTGGGCGAGGCCACAGCGGAAATCGTCGCAGATTCCAAGGGCAGCGTTGCTTCCGGGGACCGGGTCGGACTGTCGGGCCTGCAAAAGGCCTACCAGGACGAGTTGGCGGGCACCCGGGGCTACAGCATCAACATCTACAACCAGGACAAGGCCGAAGTTTCAACCCTGGTGACGCGGGAAGCGGTGGACGGCAAGGATCTTAAAACCACGCTGGACCGGAACCTGCAGGAATTTGCCGAGTCGTTGATCGCCGACTCGGACAGCGACGCCGCGCTGGTCGCGGTGCGTCCCTCCGACGGGGCCATCCTGGCCGCCGCCGCCGGGCCCACCGACAACGCCCAGAACACCGCGTTGTTGGGCAAGTACGCCCCGGGCTCCACCTTCAAGGTCATCACAGCACTGGCCATGCTCCGTTCCGGGGACACCCCGACAACGAGCGTGGATTGCCCGGCGACCATGAGCGTGGACGGCAAGGCGTTCAAGAACTACGACGGCTACCCCTCCAGCGCGCTGGGAAGCATCCCGCTCTCCGAGGCCGTGGCGCAATCGTGCAACACCGTCTTCCTTGAGGGCGCTTCCAAGGTCAAGGCACCTGCCCTCGCCGACGCTGCGGCCTCCCTGGGCCTGAACATGAGCCCCGCCACGGGCGCGGCATCCTTCCTGGGGTCGGTGCCGGAGGACTCCACGGGCACCGAGCTGGCGGCCAACGGCATCGGCCAGGGAGTGGTCCAGGCCTCGGCGCTGGGCATGGCCACGGTGGCAGCCTCGGTCCAAAACGGCGCCACCGTCAGCCCCCGCCTGGTGGTAGACCCCAAACCGGATGCCGCCGCCAAGCCCAAGAACCCGTTGACTGCTGCCGAGGCCAAGGCGCTTTCGGGCATGATGGCCCAGGTCGTCGACCACGGCACGCTGAAGGACCTCAAGTCCGTCCCCGGCCCCGCGATCATCGGCAAGAGCGGCACGGCGGAATACGATGCCGAACGCAATGCCCACGCATGGTCCATCGCCGCGCAGGGAGATCTCGCGGTGGCCGTGTTTGTGGGCGACGGCAGCGGCGGGGCGCAGACGGCCGGCCCCATCCTTGCCGAATTCCTGGCCGACGCCCAGTAGGCGCCGCTCCGCCGCACACCCCAGGCATGCCAAAGGGACCGACAAACCCGGTTTTTCCCGGACTGTCGGTCCCCTTGGCGTTCAGCGGCCGAACCCCGAAGTTCGGCGTTGCGCGGTATTAGGCGTGCACGTCTTCGGTGCGCTCGGGGCGGCGCATCGTGCCGACGGCGACTACGGCACCCAGCAGGGCCAGGGCGCCGAAACCGAGAGACAGGTAGATCGGAGTGTTGTCCTTGGGCTTGGCCACGGCTGTCATCTCGCCGGTGGCTTCGCGCATGTCGAAGCTCACGGTGTTGCCCTCGATGTGTGCCCCGGCGCTGGCGGAGGTGACCTCCCCCGGGAAGGTGACGGTCATCGTGGACTCGCTCAGGCTCGAGGTGTCGGTCCCGGCAAGTCCCCGGGCGGAGAAGTGGTACAGGTCGTCGCGGTATTCGATGTTGACCTTCGGGCCAAGCCTGCCGGAAAGGTCGCCCAACTTGGTCAGCGATTGGTTCTCGATGCTGAAGACGTAGCCCTTGAAGTTTTCCTCGTCGTATGGCGCCTTTTGTGCCTCCGCGGGGATGCCCAGGAAGAATTCCTCCTCGGTGGTACCCATCTGGGTCATAAGCTCCTCGACCGAGATGTCGCCGGCAACGCGCTTGTCGAATGCCACCACCATGTCGAGGCTGGCCTCTTCCGGACTCGAGACGACCAGATCCACATCCATCTTTATGCACCCGGTCAGGCTCAACATCAGCGCCACCATGATTCCAATGACGGATACGATCTTCTTCATGTATTCTCCTCCACGTTCGGGGCATTGATCTGCAACGATGCTCCCGGTTCAATAGTCAACACTAATGGTTGGATTGCCTTGGCCGAGAATTGCCGCATGGGCTCCCCACCCGCCTTTGCGTGGGCTCCGGGATTACACTGGGGAACCATGGACACCTGGGAGCGCACACGCGAGGTCGCCAACTGGCTGAACCTGAGCACCATCAGCGGCCTGCTGCTGGCCGCCGGCACCGGATGCAACATCGAAGGCGGTGCGCGGGGAATCCTCTATGCGCGCAACTACACTCCGGTGCTTCCCAAGGCGGGAGCCTTCACCGTGGGCAACGTGGTTTTTTTCCGCCCTTCCCTTGGCACGCCGGCCCAGCGCCCCGCGTTGCTGTCCCACGAGGAAACACATGCCACCCAATACGCCTTGTGCCTGGGACTCCCCTTCATCCCCCTGTACTTTGCGGCGGCCGGCTATTCGTGGCTGCGCACCTCGGATCCGGCATCGCGGAACATCTTTGAACGCGCCGCCGATCTGCAGGCCGGCGGCTATCGTGAACGGCCGGTACGCAAGCTGCTCCCCGTGGTGGCAGCCGGCCTGCGACGGGGTCTTCGCCTCGCAACGGCAACTGCACGCACGACCAAGGGAACTCCGGCATGAGGCGCACACCGGCCATCACGGTGCGCGGGACAGCCTCCGCGACTGCAGTACCCGACGTCATGGGCATCTCCCTCACCGTCCAGGTTCACCATGCGCAAGCTGCGGAGGCCTTCGGGCTTGCCTCGGAGCGTGCCAGGGACGTCATCGAGTCAGTGTTGGTTGCCGCCCCGGGGGCAAACCTGGCAACCACGGGAATCGCACTGGCCGCCCGCAACGCCTGGCGCAACGAGGAATCCGTGCTGGATGGCTACGATGCCGAAACCAACATCGAGGCCTCCGAGCTGACGACGGACAACGTGACCTGGGTGTTGGCGGCCGCCGTGGCCGCCGGCGGGGACGCGTTGCGGATCCACTCGATGAATGCCGAGGTTTCCGACGCCGCCGACGCCTTGCGGGCCGCCAGGGAATCGGCTTTCGCCGATGCACGTTCCAAGGCAGAGCACCTGGCCTCGCTCGCCGGAGCACGGCTCGGGCCCGTGCTACTGGTCCGAGAGGTCGCCGGCGAACCAGTGCTGCCGCTACAACGCACCAAGTCGACCCAATTTGCGGCGGAGTCCATGCCGGTGGTTGCCGGCCGGCGGCAGCTCTCGGTGACGCTCGAGATCCGCTGGGAACTCAGCGCCGATGAACCATCGCCGGGGGCGGGTGCCTAATACTCCGTGCCGGCGCCAAGCCTTGGTTCGGTGGCACCGGCCAAGGCCAGCTGTGCCACGCATGCCACGGCCCGGGCATGGATCGCGATCCGGGGGGAGGCGGGATCCATCCAGGGAACATGGATGAACCCTGCGCGGAGCCCCGGCGCCCTTCCGGCGTGGTGCATCAGGGAATAGAACACCTGGTTGCAGACAAAGGTCCCGGCGGAATAGGAGATCTCGGCCTCGACGTCGCCGAGTTCGGTGGACGGGTCCCGTAGTGCCTGCAGGGCGGCTTTCAGCGGAAGGCCCGAGAAGTACGCGGCCGGCCCTCCCGCCAATACCGGCAGGTCGATGGGTTGGTTCCCGGCGTTGTCTGCGATCCGGGCGTCCAGGTGGTTGATGGCGACCTTTTCCAGACCCAGTGCTCCGCGGCCCTCGGCGAGCCCGAGGCTGATCACCACGCGTGGCTGCCAGGTGGCCAACAGCTCTTCGAGCATCGCCGGGGCCGTGGCAAACACGCAGGGCAGTTCCGCGGCAATGGTCGCAATCCCCTGCTGCTCCAGAATGCTCGCGGCTTGGCGTGCGATGGACATCGAGGGGTTTGAGTCCCTGTCGCCGAAGGGTTCAAAACCGGTGAACAGGATCACCGGGTGGCACCTGCCAAGGTGTCGGCCAGGACCGCGCGGACGATGGGAAGGTCTGCAGGTATCCATTCCAGGGCCTCGAGTGCTTCGTGTTCCAATGCGACCCAGGCCAGCTGGTCGTGGTCCTCGAGCGTGTCCGGGGTTCCGGCGGTGACCTCGGCAAACCAGACGCGCATCGCTGCACGTTCGTTGAGCACCCATCCCTCGGGGACCGGACCGAAGACCTCGCTGCCCAGGGCCACTTCGATGCCGAGCTCCTCGGCCAGTTCGCGCTTCACCCCGTCTTCACAGGTCTCATCGGGTTCGAGCTTGCCTCCGGGAAATTCCCACATTCCCGCCAGCTCCGGCGGCGCGGTGCGTCGCGCGGCCAGCAGCCGGCTCGGGGACACGAGCGAGTCCAGGATCGCGGCGGCGACTATCTGTTTGTAGGCCATGGTCTTTATCCTTCGTTGGGAAGCGTCGCGGAAGCCCCGAGGATGTCGGGTTCGATGTGGATCACGCACGGGAGCGGAACGGCGCTCGGATGCGTGTTTCGCCGTCGCGCAGTTGCGCGGCCGGCGACCTAACCGCGTCGTTGCGCCCGTGCCGAGGCATAGAGGCACATCGTCGCAGCGGTTCCCACGTTGAGAGATTCGGCGATCCCGTACAGCGGCACAGCCACGCGGTGGTCGGCACCTGCAAGTTCGGCTTCGTCCAGGCCCTGGCCCTCGTTTCCGAAAAGCCACACCGTCTGGTCTTCCAGCGCCGGTTCCCCTTCGGGCGCAGCTGCCCCGGCCCCGGCGCGCCGTGCGGCGCTGGCATCCTGGAGCGCATCCAAATCAGCGGCAGCGTAGCCGTCGGCTGCAAGAACGGTGCTGCCTTGGCCCTTGAACGCGGCAAGGATTTCACCCAAATCGACATTGGTGACGATAGGCAGGTGGAAGACGGAACCGACGGTGGAACGCACGGCCTTGGGGTTGTAGACGTCCACGCTTCCCCCGGTCAGCACCACTGCGTCGGCGCCCGCTGCGTCCGCTGCCCGGATGATCGTGCCGGCGTTGCCCGGATCCTGCACGCGGCACAATACGGCCACGAGGCGGGGCTTGCCGGCAGCTACCTGCTGCAGGCTGGTTTCGGGGATGATGCACACGGCCACGATTCCCTGTGGTGTCACGGTGTCGGCCATCGCCGCCAAGACTTCCTGGCTGACCAGTCGAGTATGGATGCCGTCGGCCTTGTTGGACATGACCTCGAGTTCCGGATAGCGGTCCAGGCAGTCTTCGGTGGCATAGACGGCCCGAACAACGGGTGCCCGGCCATGTTCGGCATTTTCAAGGTGGAGGCGCAAGGCCTCGCGGACGGCCTGTGGGCCCTCGGTCAGGAACTCGCCGCTGCGGGCGCGTCCCGTGCGGGTGGCCAGTCGGGCCACTTCGCGAACCTTTTCGGCACGAACATTGGTCATGGTCACTTCGTTGTCTCCGGCAAGATTCATGGGAATGACTTTACCGGGGATACGCCAAAGGGACGGAATCGCCAACGATTCCGTCCCTTTGGACTAGAGCTTTATGAGCTCAAGGACTAGGCGTCCTTGATCTGCTGGCGGGATTCGCCGCCTGCAGGCTCGAAGCCGGCTGCCTTGGCAGACTCAATGCTGTTGAACCAGTATTCGGCAACAGTCTGGTCGAACCAGGTCGAACCCGGGACGTGGTACTTGTTGGAACCGGCGTTGCCCTTGATGATGAATCCGGCCGGAGCCTCTTCACCCTCGACACCCTTGACGGCACCGGCGGCCTCGGCCTTTTCGGCCGGGGTACCCTCTGCTGCCGGGGCTGCAACGGCAGCCTTCTTGGCCGGAGCCTTCTTGGCCGGTGCAACCGGAGCTGCGGCGGCGGCCTTGGGGGCGTTGACATCGGCCGGGAGGGCCTGCTTGGCAACTGCAACCAGTACGGCGAAAGCCTTGGCATCCGAAACAGCCAGCTCGGCCAGCATGCGGCGGTCAACCTCGACCGACGCAGCCTTCAGGCCCTGGATCAGGCGGTTGTAGGTCAGGTCGTTGGCGCGGGATGCAGCGTTGATGCGCTGGATCCAGAGGCGACGGAAGTCACCCTTGCGCTTGCGGCGGTCGCCGTAGCTGTAGACGAACGAGTGGAGCAGCTGCTCCTTGGCCTTGCGGTACAAGCGCGAACGCTGACCGCGGTAGCCCTTGGCGCGTTCAAGAATGACGCGACGCTTCTTATGGGCGTTTACTGCCCGCTTCACACGTGCCACGTGTGTACTCCTTTGTTTCTGTTCCGCCTGGCCTCAAATATTGGGCCGGCAAAAAATCTTTATGTGGTCGGGAATCCAGGATCAGGATTCCCAAGACGGACTGGTGTTAGAGACCGAGCATCCGCTTGATGGTCTTGACGTCCGCCTTGGCGACCAACTGGTCAGATGCCAGGCGACGGGTGATGCGGGAGGACTTGTGCTCCAGGTAGTGGCGGCGGTTGGCCTGCTGGCGCACGAGCTTGCCGCTACCGGTGAGCTTGAAGCGCTTCTTGGCGCCACTGTGGGTCTTGAACTTCGGCATATCCGCCGTTCTCCTTACTTGCTCCCGGGATCCTTTCGGACCGGGGGATCGTGCGGACTCCCGCGTTTGGGGGAATCCGTGGTTCTGGTGTTGCTCTTGCGAGCTGCCCTGCTCGGGGCGACCTTACTTGGTCGTCCCGGGCTTGGGCGCGCGGGTTGCGGGCTTCGGACCCGGCTTGCCCGCAGGCTTTGGTGGCATGGCCATTGGCTTGGGAACGGCCATTGGCTTCGGTGCCGCTGCCGGCTTGGCTGCGACGGCTGGCTTGGGGGCCGCTGCCGCTGCCGGCCTGCTGACCGCCGGACGTGCTGCTGCCGGTGCCTTTGAGGCTGCCGGACGGCTGGAAGTCTCGCGGGCGGGTGCCGACCTGACAGGGGCCTTGGCCGCTGCTGGGGCTGTCCTGACCGGGGCGACCTTTGGTGCCGCGGCTGCTGCGGCCTCTTCAGCCGCTGCCTCCGCACGTACCTTGGCAAGCTTTTCCATGATGTCCGACTCGATGACATCGGCAACGGAGCCGCCGATCTCGCCCTGGGGCTCCGAGGTGTCCATCTTGGCCTTCGGGTTGGCTGCCTTGGCCTTGTCGGCATCGCGCTGTTCCAAGCGACGGGCTTCGGCCTTGGCCTCTGCCTTGTTCTTGAGAGGCCCGACAACCATGACCATGTTTCGGCCATCGATACGTGGCGTCGACTCAACCAAGCCAACCTCGGCAACTGCCTCGGCAAACTTGTTCAACAGACGAATGCCCATTTCCGGACGCTGCTGTTCGCGGCCACGGAACTGGATCATGGCCTTGACCTTGTCACCGGCGCCCAGGAAGCGAAGGGCGTGTCCGACCTTGGTTTCGTAGTCGTGCGTGTCGATCTTCAGACGGAAACGAATTTCCTTCAGCACGGTGTTCGTCTGGTTCTTGCGCGTTTCACGTGCCTTGACTGCAGCCTCGTACTTGTACTTTCCGAAGTCCATCAACTTGCACACGGGAGGCTTGGCGGTAGGCGCCACCTCCACGAGATCAAGGTCGGACTCGACGGCAAGACGAAGTGCATCCTCAATACGGACAATGCCAACCTGTTCACCGGCAGGGCCGACAAGCCGCACCTCTGGGACGCGGATTCGATCATTAATGCGTGGATCGCTAATGTGTTGCTCCTGAGTAGTTCGAAGTTCGAGGCCACCGCAGCAAAAGGAAAGGCCCTCGGCTGCATGTGCAGGCGAAGGCCCCAGATTCGATCGATGAAAATTCATCCAGCCAACGAACCCCGCGGGGTCATCGGCACCGAACTTACCCGGCCGCCTGATTCGGCTGCTGCGGGTGGGAGTGGCCTCCACTTGCGTACTGGTTCCATGGCTCCTTGGTCACATCCACCCGGTGGGCGGCGCATCCAAGTACACGGATTCAGTCGGTCTATGGAAAGCTTAGCAGTATGAGCACCCCTGAAACCAATCCGGACTCCAACAACGCCACCAACGAGATCCGCGACATCGCCGAGGTGGCAGCCGTTGAAATCATCACCACCGCCGCCGTTCACCTCATGAGCGCCGCCGCAGTCAAATGCGGACTGGCCGAGGGCAACGACGCCGAAGAGCTGAAGGACCTTGACGAGGCCCGCAAGCTCATCACCGCCCTTGCAGGTTTGGTCGTCTCCGCATCCCCGGAAATCGGCTCCCAGCACGCCGGTCCTTTGCGCGACGGCCTGCGTTCGCTGCAGCTTGCCTTCCGCGAAGCCTCGACCTTCCCGGACGAGCCGGGCAAGGGCCCGGGCGAAAAGCTCACCGGCCCGGTGAACTAACACCCGCGTAACACTGCAAGATTTTGGCGGCTTGCGGTCGAGAGGTTGATCACAGAGTGGTTCCGGGCAGCCGGCACCGACTTGTTCCTCCCGGCCGCAGTGCCGAAAAATGCCCCGCTTCACGGCGGGGCATTTTTTGTTTGTCCCCCGGCTTATGCGTCCTGGATGAGTGTGCGTGCCCGGGTCGTGGCCCGGCGCCGGCGCACCTGCTGTGCCACCAACGCCACCGCGCACACCACGGCGGCAATGGCACCGACCACGATGAATCCCGCGTTTGCACCGAACGAGTCCACGGTGGCACCGGTGATGGGCGAACCCAGTGCCGTGCCGGTGGTCAATGCCGAGCCGTACCAGCCCATGGCCTCCCCGCGCCGCTTTTCCGCCACCAGGTCGGTCAACCATTCCGAGGCCGCCGAGAGCACCGGCGCGCACAGCATGCCGGGCAGGATCGAGAGCAGGGCCAGCGACCAGGTGCCGGTGGCGAACGCCATCGGGACGGTGAGCACCGCCATGGCCAGCAACAGCACAATCGGTGAGATGCGCCGGTTCTGGCTGCCGTAGATCAGCCCGCCCACCAGCGAGGCGCCGCACCAGAAGAGGAAGACGATTCCCAGCTGGCCCTCGCTGTGCTGCGCGTCGAGAAGCGAAATGATGCCGACCTCGGTGCCCGAGAGCAGCAGCCCCGCGCCGGAGGCTGCAATGAACACCGCGATCACCGAGGCACTGACCCATCCGAACTTGTGACGGAAGCCGCGTCCGCGGGCGGAGATGCGCGCCCGCGTCGACTTGGCCCCGGCCAGGATCAACTCGCCCTCGACCTCTGCCAGGCCGCCGGGTCCGGCGGCGATCAGCGAGGCCTCGGCCCCGAGGCGTTCCTCGTGCGGGTTGGCCTGGGTGGCCACGGCTCCGGGCTGGCCGGACCGGGTGGGCGGATTCAGGATCATCAGCGCCACGCCGCTGAGCGATGCCGCGGCGGCGATCCCGATCATCCCGACGGTGGTGTCCAGTGATGTGGCCACGATCCCCGCTGTCGCCGGTCCGACGATGAAAACCAGTTCGGTGCCCATCGCATCCAGGGCGAAGGCCGACCGCCGGGTCTCCCCCGTGGTCATCACGCCCAGGGCGGTGCGGACCACGGAGAAGACCGGCAGGGAAAAGAGTCCGCCGAGGAACACGAGTGGCAGCACCCAGGTGAAGGAGACCTGGGGAACGATGCTCCACACCACGGCTTCGGCGATGATGGAGGGAATCAGCGCCCGACGCAGCCCGTACATGTCCACCACGTGTCCGCGCCAAGGTGCGCCCAGGGCGATGCCAATGGTCATCAGCCCGACCACGAGACCGGCCGGGCCCCAGTCAAGTCCCAGTTCGTTGACCAGGTGCAGCAATAGGAGCAGGCCGACCGTGGCGTGCGGAAGCCGGGCCACCATGCCGATCAGCAGCAGCGGAGCCACACCCGGCTGCCGCAGCAACTGGCCGTAGCGACCGAATTTCATGCCGGCGTACCGGGATCCGAGGTTGGTCCTGCCTTCAGGGCAACCTCGAGCGAATCGACATTGTGGGCAAAGTCCTGGTTGGCCGACAACCGAGCGTGGATCCGCGAGACGCACTCGCGGGCCCCTGCCTCGTCGATACCCGGGCGGAAGGTGAATTCAAGGCGCAGTTCCGGTCCGGAACCCCCACCGGGCACGGACGTGCCTGCGGCGGTGCGCGACCCCACCCCGCGTCCCGGTGCCATGTGGATCGCGGCTAGTGCCGCTTCGCTCGCTGCCTGTTCGGCAACCACGGCTGCCAGCTCCTCGCTGAGGTAGCTGGGGGTCCAGTCCTCTTGCCGGGCAAGGGCCCACATGCCCGGACGGCGCAGCACGAAAGTGAAGTCGGCGCCGGGGTCCAGGACCAGCATTTGGGCTTCCTCGCTCACGGCCGAAAGTGCAGCCCGCGGGGCGTAGACGGCCACGGGGCGCGCCTCGGCATGCCAGGCCTGGAGGTTCTCGACACTGCTGAACACCGGCAGGGCCTTCCGGCCGTCGGGAGCCGTGAGGGTGACCAGGGCCATGTCGGCTTCCTTGTCCTCGGCAAAGCCGTGTTCCCCCATGCCGCCTTCGGCCAGCTGGGCCACGACGGCGATGTAGACGCGGGCCCCTGCAAGGGCGGCATGGACCTGTTGCTCGGTGCCGGTTCCGGCGATGAGGCCCTCGAGGGCCGCCTTGAGCTGCGCGTCGATCAGGCCGTTGTCGTTGTCGAAGTTGTGCAGCGGGTTTCCCTCGCCGCCGAGGTCCCGGCCTTCCCAGCTTTGCCCCGCGGAATCTCCGGACCCGCCGGCGCGTGCCAGGGCGGCGGCGATATGTCCGGGCAGGTGGCGCTGTGCGCCTTGTCCGGCGGGGGAAGAAGGAGAATTCGTGCTCATATGCACATGCTATCTTGCGCCCACGTCAGGGGTGGATCGCGGGATTCGGTGCCTGTGGCCCGGGCGCCCATGTGCCGGGCCGATTCGTTGGGTGCCGGCGCCCCGGCGGTGTGGTGAAGCTCGCTCGGAGACACGGATGGGGGCAGCGCCGCAACGCGGCAGTGCCCCCATCCGATCGATGCCTGTTGCCGCCCGAAAGCGGCGGCCGCTGGATCCTAGCGGCGGCCTGCCACGTCCAGTGCTTCGGCCATGGTGAACTTGCCGGCGTACAGCGCCTTGCCCACGATCGCGCCTTCAACGCCGTTGGGGACCAGTTCGCGCAAAACGCGCAGGTCCTCAAGGCTGGAGATGCCGCCGGAGGCGATGACCGGCTTGTCGGTGCGCTTGCACATTTCGGCGAGCAGTTCGACGTTGGGTCCGCGCAGCGTTCCGTCCTTGGTCACGTCGGTGACCACGTAGCGGGCGCATCCGGCATCTTCCAGGCGGGCCAGGACCTCCCAGATGTCCCCGCCCTCCTTGGTCCAGCCGCGGCCGGACAGCGTGGTTCCGCGCACGTCCAGGCCCACGGCGATCTTGTCGCCGTGGCGGGCGATGGCCCGTGCGGTCCACTCCGGGTTTTCCAGGGCGGCGGTGCCCAGATTGACACGGGTGGCGCCGAATTCCAGGGCGCGGTCGAGGGACTCGTCGTCGCGGATGCCGCCGGAGAGCTCGACCTTGATGGTCAGTTCCTTGGCAATGCGGCCCAGGATCTCGGTGTTGTGGCCGCGGCCGAAGGCAGCGTCCAGGTCCACCAGGTGCACCCATTCGGCTCCTGCGTTCTGCCACGCAAGTGCTGCCTCAAGCGGGTCGCCGTATCCGGTTTCGGATCCGGCCTCGCCCTGGACCAGGCGCACGGCCTGGCCGTCGGCCACGTCCACGGCGGGCAACAATTCCAGGATGTTGTTTTGGTTCTCGGTCATGATCATTCCTTGGTTTTTCCGGGCCGGCGCATTGGGGCCGGGTGATGCGAGGCGGGTCCGGCAACGATCGTGCCGGCCGGTGGGGGGTGCCGGTTAAAGCGTCAGGGCGTAGGCTGCGAAGAGCGCCATCCCGGCCAGCACCCAGGCGGCGATGATCCAGGAGATATGGGCGCGTTGCTGGCGCAGCGAGAGCGCTCCGCCGGCCAGCAGGCCGGCGACCGCCATGAGGATGATGGACCACATGGTCTAGAGGGTCCCCAACCAGTTGCGCAGCAATTTGGCCCCGGCCTCGCCGGACTTCTCCGGGTGGAATTGCAGGGCGCACAGGGGCCCGTTCTCGATCCCGGCAATGAAGGGAACGCCGTGTTCGGCCCAGGTGACCTGCGGCGGGACCATCTTGGGCTGGGCGACGTCGAAGTTCCATTCCTGCACCGCGTAGGAGTGCACGAAGTAGAAGCGCTCGTCCTCGATACCGGCAAAGAGCTTGCTTCCGGCCGGCGGGGTAACGGTGTTCCATCCCATGTGCGGGACGACCGGGGCCTTGAGCAGCTCCACGGTGCCGGGCCATTCGGCCAGTCCCGGGGTGCGGATCCCGTGTTCCACGCCCTCGTCAAAGAAGACCTGGTGTCCGACGCAGACGCCGAGCACCGGGCGACCGCCGGCGATGCGGCGTCCGATCCAGCGGATGGCACCGACATCCTTCAGTGCCTGCATGACGGCGGCAAAGGCACCGACGCCGGGAACAAAGAGCCCGTCGCATTCCAGGATGTCCTCGGGCTTGGCCGAGAGCTTGACCTCGGCGCCGGCTGCCTCAAGGGCCCTGACGGCCGAGCGGACGTTGCCGGAACCGTAGTCAAGGACGGTGACTGTCTTGGCCGCCATCTACAGCGCACCCTTCGTGGACGGGATGGCGTCGCCGATGCGGGCATCGGGTTGCACGGCTTCGCGCAGGGCACGGGCAAATGCCTTGAACTGGGCCTCGACGATGTGGTGCGGGTCGCGTCCGGAAAGCACCTCGATGTGGGCACAGATCTGGGCGTGGAAGGTCAGCGCCTCGAAGACGTGCCGGGTCATCGACCCCGTGAAGTGGCCGCCGATCAGGTGGTATTCCTGGCCTGCGGGCTCGCCGCCGTGGACCAGGTAGGGGCGCCCGGAGATGTCGACAACGGCGCGTGCCAGGGCCTCGTCCAGCGGGGCATAGGCGGTGCCGAAGCGGGTGATGCCCGCCTTGTTTCCCAGGGCGGTGCGCAGCACCTCGCCAATGGTGATGGCGGTGTCTTCGACGGTGTGGTGCACGTCGATGTGGATGTCTCCGGTGGCGCGCACCGTCAGGTCGATCAGCGAATGCTTCGAAAGCGCGGTCAGCATGTGGTCGTAGAACGGGACGCCGGTGCTGATTTCCGAGCGGCCGGTGCCGTCCAGATCAAGTTCGACAAAGACGGAGGACTCGCTGGTGATGCGTTCGAGGCGAGCGCGACGACCCGTGAGTTTTTCGGCAGACATGCACATTCCTTTAGATCAGGCGTTGAGACGAGGATGTGGTGCGGCGGCTGGCTCGTGCGCGACCGGGCATTTCGTGAAATTCGCCCGCCGCGTCCAGCGCCACCCCACCAAGTTTAGCGTGAGTGCGTGTGAGGACCCTGATCGAGCAGTTCCTCGAGACGGACAAGGAATGCGGTGGTTTCGTCCTCGGTGCCCGCGGTGACCCGAAGGTGGCCGGGAATCCCGACATCCCTGATGATCACTCCGGCCTCCAGCAGGCCCTCCCAGATGGCCTTGGTGTCCTTGACTCCCCCGAAGAACACGAAGTTCGAATCGCTGGAGGCAGGGCGCAGCCCCATGCGCGTGAGCTCGTTGACGATCCGGTCCCGCTGGACCTTGATGGCCTCGACGTTGGCCAGCAGGATGTCGGAGTGCTTCAACGCCGCATTCGCGGTCGCCTGGGTGACCGCCGAAAGGTGGTACGGCAGGCGCACCAGGCGGATCGCGTCGGTGACCTCCGGGGCCGCGGCAAGGTAGCCGAGGCGTGCTCCGGCCAAGGCGAAGGCCTTGGACATGGTGCGCGAGACAATGAGCCGCTCGCGATCGGGCAGCAGGGACAACGCCGAAGGCGTCCCGGTGTGGGCAAACTCCGCGTAGGCCTCGTCAACGATCACGATGGCGTTGCTGGCCCGGCCGGCTTCGTAGACGGCTTCGACGACGTCGAGTCCCAACGCGGTACCGGTGGGATTGTTGGGCGAACACAGGATGACAATGTTCGGCGCGGCCTCACGAACCTGTGCCGCCGCATCCTCCGCCGAAAGTCCATAGTCCTCGGAACGGATTCCCGCAACGTAGGTGGTGTCGGTCCCTGCTGCCAGCAGCGGATACATGGAGTAGGTGGGAGGGAAACTCAGGACGGTGCGGCCCGGCCCGCCGAAGGCCTGCAGGATTTGCTGGAGCACTTCGTTGGATCCGTTGGCTGCCCAGATGTTGTCCGCTTCGAGCCCGTGGCCCAGGAACGCGGCAAGACGTTCACGCAATTCGGTGAATTCACGGTCGGGATAACGGTTCAATCCCACGGCGGCCGCGGAGACTTCTTCGACAATGGCGCGATGCACTTCCGCGGGTAGCGGGTGGGTGTTTTCATTGACGTTCAACTGAATCGGTACGTCAATTTGGGGAGCACCGTAGGGTTCGAGACCTTGAAGATTTTCTCGCAGGGGCAGATTTGCCAGGCGATTTAGCCGTTCATTCACGGGCCAAGTCTACGGCGGTGGCAGGTGGGGCCAAGAATCTTCGCCGGTGCAGAGGGTAATAATCGGTTCGCAATGCCTTGTATCGGCGCCCGCGGGAGCGCCGGTGCGGGGGCTAGCTTCCGGTGGGAACGAAGAGTTCGGCACCGGGGTGCAGCACCGAGCTGTTGAGGTTGTTGAGGTCGCCGATCTGTTGAACCGCATCGCGGGGCTCGAGCTGCGGAGCGAACTCGCGGGCAATCCCCCACAGCGTATCCCCTTCGATGACGGTGACGCTGACCGCGTCAACGCCCAGCGGCACTTCCGCCGATGCGTTGGCCGGGGAAAGGAACAGGCCCAGGAGCATCAGTGCTGCGGCACTCACCACGAAGATGGGAAGTCCGATCAGCACGAACTTTCCGCGACGAGTGAGCCGCAGGGGTGCCAGCGTTGGCTGGGATTCGGGCAAGTAGTCGTCGGATGTTACAAGGTGGAGCGGGGCCGAGAAAGCAGTGTTTGCCATGTCTTTGCCTTTCCTCTGAATTCACGTGGCCGGCTGGGACCCTGGGGCGCCTAGTCGAACACGTGACGATTATTCGAACGCATCTTTCGAACATGTGTTCGTAGTGCGTATCTTATTTCTAGCACTTTTCGACGACACGTGTCCAGATCTGTTCGAACAAATCTTTGAAAGCAGTGACTTTGTCTACTAGGATGTTGGTTGTGAAGCGATGTATTTACTACATCAACCCACACCGACAATTTGCGGCACGCGCGGGCAACCGGCGACGATCGGGATGAGGCATTGACAATGACGACCGAACAACGAACCCCTCGACGCGACGCGAAGAGCCTGACCATTCGCCAGAAGAAGGTCCTGGAGACCATCCAGCGCTCCGTGAGCAGCAACGGCTACCCGCCGTCGATGCGTGAAATCGGGGACGCCGTGGGACTTGCCAGCCTCTCGAGCGTGACCCACCAGCTCAGCCAGCTCGAGAAACTTGGCTACATCAGGCGCGATCCGCGCCGCCCGCGCGCCATGGAGATCCTGCTGCCGTTGCAGCTCAAGAGCGAGGCCAAGCTCGAGGTGGTGGAGGGCCAGTCGGATCTCAGGGCAGCCAACGGCATGAACGTCTCGGAACTGACAACCTCCGCGGACACCGCCATGGTCCCCCTGGTGGGGCGCATTGCCGCCGGCGGACCGATCCTGGCCGACCAGGCGATCGAGGACGTTTTCGCCTTGCCGCGCCAGCTGGTGGGGCATGGCGAGCTCTTCATGCTCAAGGTCAGCGGCGACTCCATGATCGATGCCGCCATCTGCGACGGCGACTGGGTTGTCGTGAGGCGCCAGCCGACGGCGAACAACGGCGACATCGTCGCCGCGTTGCTCGAGGACGAAGCCACGGTGAAGACCTTCCGCCAGCGCGATGGCCACACCTGGCTTTTGCCGCAGAACTCCCGATACGAACCGATCCTTGGTGACGCCGCAACCGTCATGGGCAAGGTCGTATCGGTCATGCGCTCCGTCTAGGTCCGCAGCCACAACTCATCCCGCAACACAGCGAGGGCCGATCATCGGATCGGCCCTCGCTGTTGTTTGCGCACCCTGCACATCTCCCGCGACCGGGATGCCTGCAAGGCAACGTGCTCAGCCCTCGCTGAGCCTTTCGAGCGCGGAAATGACGGTGGCCTTGTTCGGTGTTGCCCACAGCGGTGGCAGGGAAGCCCGCAGGAACGTTCCGTAGCGTTCGGTGGCCAGGCGCGAGTCGAGCACCGCGACCACGCCCTTGTCGTTGACCGAGCGGATCAGGCGGCCCGCACCCTGTGCCAGACGCACCGCCGCATGGCTTGCGGCCACGGCCATGAAACCGTTTCCGCCGTGCTTGGCGACATCGCGGCTGCGTGCCGAGGAGAGCGGATCATCCGGGCGCGGGAACGGGATCTTGTCGATGATGACCAATCGGCAGGCGTTTCCCGGCACATCGACGCCCTGCCACAGCGTCATCGTCCCAAAGAGGCAGGTATCGGGCTCCGCCGAGAACTGGTCGACCAGCGCCTTCATGCTGGACTCGCCCTGGCACAGGATGGGAATGTCCAGGCGTGCGCGCAGGATCTCCGCAGCGTCCTCGGCCGCGCGGCGGGAGGTAAACAGCGCCAGCGCCCCGCCGTTGGAGGCCTTGATGAGATCCTCGATCTCTGCAAGCGTCTCCTGGGACATTTGGCGCCCGGGCTTGGCCAGGTGTTTGGCAACGTAGAGGATGCCCTGCTTGGGATAGTCGAAGGGACTGCCGACGTCGACGCCGTTCCAGGTCGGCGCCCCGTCCCCCACGAGCCCCAGGGATCCTGCCACCGGTTCAAACGCCGCACCGATGGCCAGGGTTGCGCTCGTGAGGATGACGGTCCGGCCGTCGAAGAGACCTTCCCTGAGTTTTCCCGCCACCGAGAGCGGTGCAACCATCAAGGTCGGCTGGCTTGACTCGTCCGGTTGGACATAGCCCTCCCCGGGGCTGAAGTGGCCGGGCCGAGAGGCCCAGATCACCTCGCGCTCCTCGGTCATTTCAAGCATCTTGGTGCATTGCTCCACCAGGTACATGACCTGGGAACGGGCCATCTGGCGTCCCCCGTCCGCAGGGGCGTTGGCCTCGGGCTTGGAGTCGGAGAGCACCACGCGTGCGGCTTCGGCGATCTGGTTGATCGCGGCTTCCTGGTCCTCGTTCAGGCCGCGGGCCATGAGCCCGGTGGGCACTCCCTCCAGCGCACGCTGCAGGGCCTTGGCGCCCTGGTTCAGCGCGTCCACGCTCACCGAGCAGTGCTTGCGGGCAGCCGAAGCGGCGGTCTGGACCATGTTGACCGACAGCGGCCGCGTCACCGAGCTGGTCACCCGGTCCTGCAGCTCGTGGGCCTCGTCAATGATGACGGTGTCGAAGTCCGGCAGCACGGCCAGGCCTTCGAAGGCCGAGACGGCCAGCATGGCGTGGTTGGTGATCACCACGTCGGCGTCGGCCGCTCGGGCGCGTGCCAGTTCGCTGAAACATTCGGCGGCCATGGGGCACTTTTGCGCGCCCAGGCAGTCCATCGCGCTGACCGAAACCTGGCGCCAGGCCTTGTCGCTGACTCCCGGGGTCAGGTCGTCGCGGTCACCGCTGTCGGTTCGTTCGGCCCACTGCCGCAGGCGCACCACTTCCTGGCCCAGGGCAGAGCCGGGGCCCTCGGAGGAACCACCGAGAACGGGGGTGCCGGATTCCATGGAAAACAGGGCGCCCTCGTCGTCGTCCGGGTATCCGCCGCTGAGTTTGTACTGGCACACGTAGTTGGAGCGGCCCTTGACCAGGGCCACTTCCATCTCGCGTGGCAGTTTGTCTTTCAGGGACGACAACAGGCGCGGCACATCGCGCCCGACGATCTGCGCCTGCAGCGCGAGGGTTGCGGTGGAAATCACCACAGGTTTTTCGGATCCCAGCGCGTGCGCCAGCGCCGGAACCAGATAGGCCATGGACTTGCCGGTTC
This sequence comes from Paeniglutamicibacter sulfureus, assembly GCF_039535115.1. NCBI lineage: Bacteria > Bacillati > Actinomycetota > Actinomycetes > Micrococcales > Micrococcaceae > Paeniglutamicibacter > Paeniglutamicibacter sulfureus. The sequence goes on along the minus strand of NZ_BAAAWO010000001.1, from coordinate 4,513,845 downwards.
CGGTTCCTGCCTGCACCAGCAGGTGTTCACCGGTTTCCATGGCGCGCACGACCTGGCGTGTCATCTCGTGCTGGCCCGGACGGCTTTGCCCGCCCATGCTGGACACTGCTTCGTCCAACAGGGCGATGACCTCTGATTCCTCAGCCATGAATACTAAATTGCTCCACTTCTGCGGCCATGCTTTCGCGGACCTTGACCATCATGCGGGTTCCCGTTTCGGTGTGTTCGACGGCCAGGATCTCGGCCTCGGCGCCGTGGAGCTTGTTGACCACGTCGCCTCGATCATAGGGAATCATCAATTCTAGTTGGACATTGGGCCTCGGGATTGCGGCGCTGATCCGGGCCTGCAATTCGTCGATGCCTTCGCCGGTGCGCGCCGAGACGATGACGTGGTTCGGCTCGCGCTGGCGCAGGCGCTCGACCACGAACGGGTCGGCGACATCCGCCTTGTTCAGGACAATGATCTCCGGGATGTTGCGCGCGTCGACGTCGTTGAGCACCTCGCGCACGGCTTGGATCTGGCCTTCCGGGTCCGGGTGCGACGCATCCACAACGTGCAGGATCAAATCGGCGTCGGCCACTTCCTCCAAGGTGGAGCGGAAGGCCTCGATCAGCTGGGTGGGCAGTGACTTCACGAAGCCGACGGTGTCAGCGAGCGTATAGGTCAGCCCGTCGCTGGTTTCGGCCTGGCGGACCGTGGGATCCAGCGTTGCGAACAGGGCGTTTTCGACCAGTGCCCCGGCATCTGTGAGCCGGTTGAGCAACGAGGACTTGCCGGCGTTGGTGTACCCGGCAATGGCCACCGACGGCACCGCATTGCGCTTGCGGTTCGCGCGCTTGGACTCGCGGGCCGGCAGCATTCCCTTGATCTCCTTGCGGAGCTTTGCCATGCGGTCGCGAATGCGCCGGCGGTCCAGTTCGATCTTGGTTTCACCCGGGCCGCGGGATCCGATGCCGCCGCCTGCAGCACCCACGCGGCCACCGGCCTGGCGGGACATCGAGTCGCCCCAGCCGCGCAGGCGCGGCAGGAGGTATTCGAGCTGGGCGAGTTCGACCTGGGCGCGGCCCTCGTGGCTTTTGGCATGCTGGGCAAAGATGTCCAGGATCAAGGCGGTGCGGTCAATGACTTTGACCTTGACGACGTCTTCCAGGGCGCGGCGCTGCGACGGGGCGAGTTCGGTGTCGATGATGACGGTGTCGGCACCGGTGGCCGCCACGATTTCGCGCAATTCCAAGGCCTTGCCCGATCCCAGGTACGTGCCGGGATCCGGCTTTGCACGGCGCTGCACCATTCCGTCGAGCACTTCCGAACCCGCGGTCTCGGCCAGTGCCGCCAACTCGCGCAGCGAGTTTTCCGCATCCTGGGCGGTCCCCTCGTTCCAAATGCCGGCCAGCACGACGCGCTCGAGGCGCAGCTGGCGGTATTCGACCTCGGTGACGTCCTCGAGTTCGGTTGAAAGGCTGGCGCCGCGCCTCAGGGCTCGGCGTTCGGCCAACTCCTGCTGGTCGCCGTCGGAGGAGGAATGCTCGCCGGTGAACTTGCTCAGGGCCTGGGCCCGTCCGGAAAGCACGCCCTCGTCTTCGGGTGCGCCGAAGTGGCTGCTCTTGCTGGCCGCGGCCTTGTCGCTGGCGAGGATCCGTTCGATGGCGGCTTGGAGCTTGGCCTCGTCCATCTCGTTGTCCTGCGGGCCGGAAGTTTGTGGATTGGTCATGTTCCCCTTAGTTTGCTGTATTCCAGAATAGTGCCCCGCACCCACAGAAGCGGCGTTGTGCGTGGATTGGTTGCTTGGATGTCCGGGTTCGGTGAATGGATGCATGGTTTGCTCCTTGGGCTGGATGCCGCGCGCGGGTCGGCAAGCGCCGAATTTGGTGTCAGTGTCAGTGGCACGATCGAGTCGGAGTCTCGCTCGTGCTGGGAATGGCGATTGCGTGGGGCCGGCGCCTGCATACGCGGCGCGGGCCATGTCGATCGCGAAAAGTGATGCGCCCTCGCGCGAACCTGATCTTGGAAACGTTATGGTTTCGAAGGTTCGCCTCGGCGGAATGACTTTTCGGCGCGACAGCCAATCGCCCTCAGTGGGCCGCCTTCCAGCCAATGAGCCTGCAGCTCCAGTGGGGGAAGGACCCGGGGTCGATGGTGTGCTTGATGCGTCTTACAGGAAAGTCATAGGGAAAACTCTATCACTTGCCCCGGCTTGGCGCATTGAGGCATCTCACACACTTCCAGCGCCCGAATTCGTGCCACGGGTTTGGGTTTGCCGCCCCCGGGCGGTTAACCTGCCAAGATGAGCCCGGAACATTATTTCAGCGCCCAGCCTTCCACCCCAGAGAAGCGGCGCCACATCAGCGTCGAGTTGCGCGGCGCCGTGCACAAGGTGCAAACCTCCGGCGGCATCTTCAGCCCGGACAGGATCGACAAGGGAACCGCCATTCTCCTGGACGGCGTTCCCGATCCCTCGGTCAGCGGAAACCTCCTGGACATCGGCTGCGGCTGGGGACCCATTGCGCTCTCGATGGCCATGGCCTCCCCGGAGGCGACGGTGTACGGGGTTGATGTGAACGAGCGAAGCCTCGGCCTGACCCGTGACAATGCCGCAGCCCTGGGATTGAAAAACGTGGTCGTGGCGCTTCCCGAAGCAATCGACCCGGAGCTGACATTCGACACGATGTGGTCGAATCCTCCGATCCGCATCGGCAAAGAGGCCCTGCACGAGCTTTTGCTGCTGTGGCTTCCGCGACTGGCCCCGGGCGGGATCGCCTGGCTGGTGGTCCAGAAGAACCTGGGTGCCGATTCCCTGCAGAAGTGGCTGGGCACTGTCCTGCCCCAGGACTGGGACATCGAGCGGGTCTCGACGGACAAGGCCTTCCGCATTCTGCGCGTGGCGCGCCCCGAGGCCTCCTAGCCCTCTTTACGCCAATGGCCGGATTCCCCTTGCGGGAATCCGGCCATTGCTGTCTCAGATCTCGGTGATCCGGCCGCGGGAGACCAGGACTGCGGGCCCGCTGAGCACCACGTGTTCACGTCCCGTGGCTCCCCGGATGAACTCGATGCCAACCTCGCCGCCGGGCACCTGGACCTTCCAGTTTCGGATGTCCTGGGCCTGGGCCCAGTGTCGCGTGGCAGCGGCGGCGGCGCAGGCCCCGGTGCCGCACGACAGGGTCTCCCCCACGCCGCGTTCGTGCACGCGCATGCGCAAGGACCCGACACCGTCTTGGACCACCGGGTCTGCGGCAAGGACGTATTCGACGTTGGTGCCGTGCGGGGGCAGCGGCTGCACCTCGGGGATCGCAAAGAGCTCCAGGTTTTCCAATTCACCGGCGTTGGCCAGTGCCACGACGGTGTGGGGGTTGCCCATGGAAATGCTTAGGGCACCGCGGGCATTGCCCAGTCCGGCGGTGGAAACCTTCGAATCCAGCCCGTTTTGCTTGGCTGCCTGCTCGAAGATGAACTCCCAGGGACCCATGTCCACGGCATATCCGTCCTCAAGACGGGTCACCAGCTTCACTCCGGCCCGCGTGCCAATGGCCAGCTGCTCCCCCACCGGAAGCTCCACCAGCTTTTCGCTCAGTAGGAAATGGACGAACACGCGCACGCCATTGCCGCACATCTCCGACACGGACCCGTCGCCGTTGCGGTAGTCCATGAACCAATAGGCCTCGGGGCTCGTTTCCAGGACTTCCCTGCCCTCCGCCAGCGAGCTGGAGGGAACCGCGCGGATCAAGCCGTCGGCGCCAATGCCGCGGTGCCTGTCACAAAGCGCGGCGACCTGTTCGGCCTCGAGCCGGTGTTCATCCGCCGGGTCGGAAATGAGGACGAAATCGTTTCCGGTTCCGTGTCCCTTGGCATAGCTCAGGCCACCCACGATGGACTGCAGGGTTGGCGTGGTCGTCATGGCGGGTTTGCTCGCACTCATGCCTCCAAGGATACGGGGATCCAGGCCGCGGCACCTATTTCCGGCCAGCCCCCGCCAAGGCCGCGGATCAGGGTTTCCGGATGGTCTCCAGGACCCTCGACAGCATGTGGGGATCCGTCGGGTCAAACCAGTTCACCCGGTCATCGGCCCCGAACCAGGTGACCTGCCGGCGCGCAAATTGGCGCGTGGCAATCACCGTCTTTTCCGTGGCTTCCTTCACCGACATGGTGCCGTCGAGCACCGCCAGGAACTGGGCATAGCCTATGGCCCGCGAGGCGGTCTTTCCATCCCGAAGCCCCTGGGCATCAAGCCGGCGCACCTCCTCCAACAGACCGAGCTCGACCATCTTGCCCACCCGTGCCGCCAACCGATCGTGCAACAGGGCACGCTCGAGGTTCAGTCCGATCTGGAGCGCAGGGACGTGGTACTGCCTCCGGGGCATGAAGGAGCTGAACGGCTTGCCGCTGATTTCGTGGACTTCCAGGGCCCGGATCAGTCGCCGGTCATCAAGGTTCCTGGCGGCCGACTCGGGATCGACCTCAGCCAGGCGTGCTGCCAACGGGGCAATCCCCGCCTGCGCCGCCTCGGCTTCCAGCCGCCGGCGAACGTCCGGGTCGGTCGGCGGGAAATCAATCTCGTCCAGGGCAGCACGCACATACAGGCCGGACCCGCCGACCAGGATGGGCACCAACCCGCGGGCGCGGATCTCGCCGAAGGCCTGGCGTGCCTCGGCCTGGAAACGTGCCACGCTGGCCTCTTGGCGGACATCCATGATGTCGAGCAGGTGGTGCGGTACCCCGCCGCGTTCGGCCGGCGGAAGCTTGGCGGTGCCGATGTCCATCCCGCGGTAGAACTGCAGGGCATCGGCGTTGACTATTTCCCCGCCCAGTTCCCTGGCAAGGGCGATCGCCAGATCGGACTTTCCCGTCCCGGTGGGGCCAACGACCGCCAGGACCGGCAGCTGCTCGGAGGCCATGCCCCTAGCCGCGGACCATCAGCGAGGGCATGCCCAGGTTGGTCTTGCTCCCGGTCGGGCCCGAACCGGGGGTGGGAACCCCGCAGCTTTCGGCTTGGGCGCGGTCCCACGCGTCGCCGGCGCGCGAGCGGCGTAGCGAGTACTGGTCGGTGGTCGGGTCGGAGACCAAATGGAAGGCTGCGGCCCCGGTGACCGGCACGGTGACCAGGTCGCCCGGACGCGGTGCCTCGGCGCCGGCCGGCACGGAGAAGTGCACCAGGCGCTGGTCGGTGGTCCTGCCGGAGAGACGGTGGGTTTCCCCGGCCTTGCGGCCGGACTGCTCGGTCACCAACACCTCGACGGTGCGCCCGACCTGCTTGGCGTTCTCTTCCTTGGCGATGCGGTCCTGCAACGCGGTGAGCCGTTCGTAGCGTTCCTGCACCACCGCCTTGGGCAGCTGGTCCGGCAGGTCTGCGGCCGGGGTGCCGGGGCGCTTGGAGTACTGGAAGGTGAAGGCGGTGGAGAAGCGGGAGGCCTCGACCACGTCCAAGGTCCCTTGGAAGTCCTCTTCGGTCTCGCCCGGGAACCCGACGATGATGTCGGTGGTGATGGCTGCGTGCGGGATGCGCTCGCGCACCTTGTCCAGGATGCCCAAGAACTTCTTCGAGCGGTAGGAGCGGCGCATGTCCTTGAGGACCTTGTCCGAGCCGGACTGCAGCGGCATGTGCAGCTGCGGCATCACGTTGGGGGTCTCGGCCATGGCGTCGATGACGTCGTCGGTGAAGGCGGCCGGGTGCGGGCTGGTGAAGCGCACGCGCTCCAGGCCCTCGATCTGTCCGCAGGCGCGCAGCAGTTTTCCGAAGGCGAGCTTGTCGCCGAATTCGACGCCGTAGGAGTTCACGTTCTGGCCCAGCAGGGTGACCTCGATCGCGCCGTCCGCCACCAGCGCCTCGATCTCTGCGAGGATCTCGCCGGGTCGGCGGTCCCTCTCCTTGCCGCGCAGCGAGGGCACGATGCAGAAGGTGCAGGTGTTGTTGCAGCCCACGGAGATCGACACCCAGCCGGCGTACACCGACTCGCGGCGCGTGGGCAGGGTCGAGGGGAAGACGTCCAGGGACTCGAGGATCTCCAGCTCGGCCTGCTTGTTGTGGCGCGAGCGGGCGAGCAGGGTGGGCAGCGAACCAATGTTGTGGGTGCCAAAGACAACGTCGACCCAGGGGGCCTTCTTCAGGATGGTGTCGCGGTCCTTCTGGGCCAGGCACCCGCCGACGGCGATCTGCATGTTCGGGCGTTCGCGCTTCAGCGGTGCCAGCATGCCCAGGTTGCCGTAGAGCTTGTTGTCAGCGTTTTCGCGCACGGCGCAGGTGTTGAACACGACCACGTCGGCGACCTCGCCGGTCAAGGCTTCGTCCTTGCGTTCCAGCCCGGCGTCCTCCAGCAGGCCGGAGAGGCGTTCGGAATCATGCACGTTCATCTGGCAGCCAAAGGTGCGCACCTCGTAGGTGCGGGGCAGCTCTTCGCCGTCAATCTGGGTCATCGGTTCGCGCTCAGTCACCGTTCAAGGTTACCCAAAGTTTCGAGGAGCAACATCTTGGGTCATGGGCAGCTCCTGGGAATGGCGGGTTCCCGCGCTCTGCCCCCCTCATTCGCCGGTGTACCTTCGGTGGAGGAACGGCGAGTTCCCGGACGGTGCCGGGAAAAACGAAGCACAACGGTGCCGGCTCCCGTCGTCCACCCGAACCCTGCAGCGCTTCGATCGGGGGGCGCCGAACGCCACGAACGCCAAGGTGCCGTCAAGGACCAAGGCAGCAAGTATCATTCCGAACAGTTGCACCATGTCCTGTTGCCCTCCCAAGAGGAGGCCGACGACTGCGATCACCAGCACCATGGGAAGCAGAATGCAGCGAGCCATGACATCCGAACGGCTCAATGGCGCGTACTGCTAGGCCGATTCAGGCCTCATAATCATTGAAAAGATCCAAGAAATATCCGGTTCGACACCGACAACGGCGCCTGGGGGCGCGGGCGCCCCCGGGTCGAGTCAGTCCCGATACTGTTCGGGCACCTTCCCATAGCTGTACCAGACCACTGCGTCCCCGGCCGCGTTGTCGTAAGCCAGGCGGGGCACGTCGAGCGACTGGCCCTGGTAGACCAGGTTGCCGATGGCGCATTCGCCGGGTTGCAGGGCCTGTTCACGCAGCTGGTTCCCGCTGTCGACCAGACGTGCCTCGAGGTAGTCGTCGTTGAGCATCGCGAAGTCCTTCGGGGATACCCGGCGCTGGGCATCGGGTGCCAGGTCGCCGATCCGGGTGTCCCCGCCGGCACAGAAATTCACTTCCACGTTGACCACGTATTCGCTTTGGTCGATCGTCGGGTGCTGGATGTCGAACCGCGTGGCCGTGATCGTGGTCCCGTTGTCCAGCGTGGCCGTTTCGGAAATGTTGATCCAGTCGCGAATTGGCTCCGCCCTGTCGCCCTGCACCACCGCCATCGCGACCAGGCCTCCCAAGAGCGCCGCCACGAGGCCCGTTGCGATGCCGACCGAGCGGCGCCGACGCCGACGCCACTCGGCCACATCGGATGCCGTGCGCTTGGACTTCATCCTCAGTCGCGGCGCTCCGGCCAGGCGCTGGTCCAACGCCCTGCGCAGGGCCTTGGACCTGAAGTACAGGTCCGGGTAGATCATGGCCATGCGCAGCTTGTCGTCCAGCACAAAGAGGTTGCCCAGGCCGTCTTCGAGGACCGCCAGCAGGTTGTTCGCATCGGCAGCGTTTCCGGCAGTGGCCCCCGGCATCCGCAACTGCTGCCACTGCTCGATGAAGATGGCTTCCCGGCCAATGACCAGTGCCGGGATGACGGGCAGCGGAGCGCCTTGAAAACCTCGGGGCGCCCAGGACTTGTATCTGCGGCTGTAGCCTCCGATGGGCAGCCTGAGTTCGTTGATGGCCGCCGTGTTGGTCCCTGCCGACCGCTCGTTGGCCCGCTGCCTGCCTCTGGCACCCGGAGCCACCGGATCGACGGCCAGGTGCAGGCTGGAGGATGAGCGCGCCACGGCGGCCCGGATGTCGGCGACATCGGGTGCGGGGTCGGCACCGAGCCCCACGAGGGCACGCTCGCGTTGCAGCCGATCGGATCCCCCGGTGCCGGCGTACGCCAAAATGTCGCCAATCCAGGCGTCGGGAATCTGCGTCATCGACGTGGCGAAGTCTTCGAGCAGGAGCCGCCGTTCCCGCTCCGGCAGCATCTCCTCGCTCAGGAAAACGGCACAAAACTCGGCGCCTGCACCGATGAATTCCACCCCGGATTTGAAGGTTCCGCTGACGATGCCGCCGCGTCGGTGCGCCAGCTGGCGATTGAGCAACTGCGCGGCCAGGAATCCCGCCGCGGAGCGCGGCACCATGACCGAAAGCAACACCGGGATGTTGTTCCCCAGCACCACGCCCGGGGCGTTGCCCACGGCAGTCGTGGACAACGGATCCGTGGCTGCCGGCCCGGTGTGGAAACCGTGCATCGCAGAGCGTTTGGGGGTGCCGTCGGCCCATGTCCCGGCCAAGGGTGCGCTGTCGTTCTGCTTCACCGGGTACACGTGCCCGATCAGCGACTGGTCGTTGGTGAAGAACACCGCGCGGGTTCGACCGGCGGAAGGATCCAGCTGCGCGAGGACGGTTCGGGCCCGATCATGCAGATTTTCGGGATACACGTGGAAGGACGTGAACGCGGCCGCATTCGAACCGGTGCGTTGCACCAGGTCGGCGGGCCAGAACGATTCCTCGACATGGATGGGGTCGGTGTTCTCGGGGATGCTCCCGGACCTGAACACTGCGGGGAGCCGGTTCCAGGACGCGGCCACTGCCTCGGTCGTCCCGCGGACGGTCACGGTTGCGGTATCACTCCCCAGCAGTGCCGTGACCTCGGGAAGTGCCACCTGCCCCGGGCTCAATTCGACGGGTCGGGCCAGTTCGGTGCGCAGTGCCGCCAGCGCTGCGGACAGCGTGCCCGCCGCCTCGACCTGCTCATCGAGCAGCCCCATCCCGAAGCTCACGCCAAGGCACGCCTGGGTGTCCTCGCCATTGACCAGTTGCCAATTGCATCCACTCCAAACGGGCATGCTGCTCCTAACGTGTGACCGGCTGGATTCATTCTCGATGAGAACGGGACCGCCCGGTGTTTGCCTGACTCCGGGACTGAAACCGGCGTGGGTGAGATGGTGGACTGCAGAAACTACCCGGATGTGCCCTCAGGCTCAACGAGCCCCCTTGAGCTAGTGTCTGCTCTCATGCATGCCAGCAGACCGTCAGATATTGTCCTGGGGAAATAGGGAGATCCATCTGGGTTCCTCGTTAAACCGGTCATCAGCCATTTGAATATTTACTTCACTGCCGAATTCCCGGCCGAGCAACGACTCGATAAGGGCACTGCTTTTGTCCACCGTCCTCGTCCACTCCGGAACGGACGTCCCTCGGGGCGTGAACTCAATTTCACACAAGCGTTGCTTTACGGTCTGGGGTGCACCCAGCCACCGAACCCGTACGCGGGGAACATCCACGAGTTCCGCCCACGACCAGGCCCGGTCATCGCTCGGGACCAGACCCTCGACTGGCCAAAGAAGGTCCTTGTTCATGCCCGCCCGGTCGACCAAACGCCTCATCGCCTCGAGATACCTGCGTGGAACCGCGATTTCTTCATCGACAGCCGCCGTGGCCAGTGCCTGAATCGCATCCTGTGGCCGCCCTTCGGCAACCAATGCGTAAACCCGTTGCGTGACCGGTGCCGAGACGAGATGGCTGAACCACTCGGCAACCCATTGCGCCGCCATGAGTAGGCTGCGCTCCGGCCCTTCAGGCACTGGCGACACCACGGACGGTGCCCTGTCATGAGTGGCCACCCAGGGTGAGGTGCGTTCACTCCTGGGCAAGAGGTGGCTTGATGGAACAGACGCTGCCTGCCCTCGACGAAGCAGGTCCTGGGCGGCTTGCTCGTCCAGCTGGTTGCCCTTTCCCAGCAAAACAGCCGGCCAGCTGTTTCCGGTCATGAATGCCACAGGGAAGGGCGTGCGAACGCTGAAGGCCGCAACTTCGGCCCCTTGCGGCACTCCGGCAATTTCAAATAATCTGATCGACCTGAACAGCCTTCGCGGAAGCACGATCTCCCGCAGTGCATAGGCCACGCCATGGTCCGCCCGCAGCTGACTCAATTTCCGCCCCTCAGGTCAACCGCCGGAAGATAGTTCTCCTCATACCTTGGATATCCCGAAACCATTTGGGTCTCGAGATTGTAGAAGTCGCTGTCAGTACTCGGTTGACCGATATCCACAATCCTCTTGCCCTGTTTCATCTGGTGCGCGATCCATAGTTTATTGAACTGCAAGTCGACGCTATCGGTAAATTCCTTGGAACCATGCTCCAGCAAATAATTGTGGAGGCGTTCGGGCGTCGCATTGTAGTAACCGTATTCGTTTGCATTTGCGAAGGGCTTGACACGCCCCTCCATCCAACGGCCCATCACGACGGTGTCGGCCTGTGGACGGGTGGTCAGCGGTGCAAGGAGCCGCCCGGTGATCTTCTGGCCAACGCCGCCACCGGCCCCGCCCATGATTCCGCCGCCGAGGGTACCCAGCGTGGTGGATTGCAGGAAGCCTCCCGGCGTGTGCGGGCCCGGCCCGCTTGCATAGGTGTACGCGCTTCCGGCACCGCCGGACGCCGCACCGGAGGCAACCCCCTCTGCGACCGCCGCCCTCATGCCGGTTACGCCGGCAGCACCGAGGCGTCCAACCGCCATGGCACCGCCCAGGCCGCCGGTGACAGCCATGACCGCGGTCTGCCCCCAGTTCACGTCGCCCGTGGTCGCTTTCTGGATAATGACGTCGGCACCGGCACCGATAAGCGCCATGCCCACGGGACCGCCCACACCGGTGGCCATCAGCACGCCGCCGGCCACGACCATGGCCCCGCCGGCAAAGTATTCCCAGTGCTCGCCCATCCAGTCCCCGGCCGCGGCCAGGGCGCCGTTGTTCGATTCCCGGTAGGCCGTCAGCTCGGCCTCGGTCACCGGGCGCAGGCCCAAGGGGTCGATGGCGTGCAGCGGGTCGTTGCCCGCGTAGGAGTAGGGGTTGGATGCCCAGCCTGCGCCGGCCACCGGATCCAGCGGATCCACGGAGAGGAACCCGCGCGTGGATGGGTCGTAGGCGCGGGCGCCGAGCCAATCCAGGCCCGCCACCTGCACCCCGCCGTTGGCCCCGATGCCCAGGCCTTCCGGCAGGCCCGGCACGGTGCCGGCGGCCATGGCCCAGGGGTTTGTCGCCTCGGTCGGGTGCGCGCCGCGCCACCCGGCACCCAGCAGGGTGCCGTCCACCGCGGCCAGGCCGCCGGGTAGGGCGGTGACCGAGCGGTCGCCGACGGAGACCACGCGCGGGGCGTATTCCGCAGTGTCCCACCAGAGCGCGGTGCCATCCACCTCGGCCAGTTCACCCAGTGCATCCACCCACAGCGTGTGCAGCGTTCCGGGGCCCTGCGGACCGGTGTGCTCCACCGTGCGCAGGGTGCCCAGGCCGGACCACCCATATCGGGTGGTGCCTTCCGGTCCCGTGCCGGCGGTGCGCCGGCCCGAGGCGTCATAGGTGTATTCGGTCGTCCCCGCGTCGGTGGCGGTGGCCAACAGCTGGCCGGCCGCGTCGTAGGTGGAGGCGGTGGTGTGCCCGTTGGCGGTCTCGGCGGCAAGCCGGCCCGCCGCGTCGTAGCGCCACGTGGTCACGGTTCCGTCGGCGCCCTGCATGCGTTCCAGCTGGCAGGCGCCGTCATAGGCGTAGCGCGTCTCGGTCCCGCCGGTGCGGATCGCGGCGATGCGCCCGTCAGCGTCGCGCACCAGCTCGGTTGCCTCGACCCCGTCGGGGGTGGTCACCGTGTGGCGCACCAGCGCGCCGGCCTCGTAGTCCCAGCCCTGCAGGATCTCCCCGGCGCTGGCGCCCAGGAGCTTCCCGGCCGCGTCGTACGCGTAGGTGATGGTGCCGAACACGGGATGGTCGACGGCCGCCAGGCGGCCCGCGGCGTCGTGCCGGTACCCGGTGCGTGCGCCCTGCGGATCCAACAGTGCGGTGCGCCGCCCGTCAGCGTCGTATTCCCAGGCCACGCCGGCACCGTCGCGGGTGCGGGCGACCAGCTGGCCTCGCCGGTTGAAGCGCAGCTCGTGCAGGGCGGCCGTTCCGTTGGGGCGGGTGCTGTCGGTGATGCGCACGCTGCGCTCGCGCGCATCGCGCTCGATCCGGACCAGGGTTCGCCCGTCCAGCGAAGTGGTGGCAAGCCGCCCCGCCGCGTCGTAACCCCACGCGATGCGCTGTCCGTCGGGGGTCTGCTGCCAGAGCGGCCGGCCGGCCGCGTCGTAGCCGGCCGTCGTGGTGCGGCCCAGCGGGTCGGTTTCGGACACGACCCGGTCCCCCTGGTCGTAGGCGCGGCGCACCACCGAACCCAGCGGGTCGGTGGTGGATACCAGGCGGCCGCGTTCGTCGTAGTCGTATCTGGTCACCCCGCCGAGCCCGTTCACGGCCTCGGTGAGCTGGCCCGCGGCGTCGTAGCGGAAGCGGCGGAGACCGAACACCGCGTCGGCGGCCCCGATGAGCCGGCCTGCCTTGTCGTAGTCGTAGCGGGCGGTGCCGCGCGAGGGCAGGCTGCGGGAGATGACCCGGCCCATCGCGTCGTAGCGGATCCGCTCGGCCTGCCCGTCGGGGAAGGTGCGGGCGATGATGCGGGAATCAGCGTCATAGGCCAGGGTGGTGCGCGCCCCGGAGGCGTCGATGTTGGCGCACGCGCGTCCGGCAGCGTCGTATTCGATGCGGGTCACTGCCCCGGTCGGTGACACCTGTGCCGTCACCCGGCCGGCTGCGTCGCGTTCGAGCCGGGTGAGCCCGCCCTCGCCGTCGACGAGCTCGACCACGCGTCCGCACATGTCATAGGTGGCCAGCTCGCTGCTGCCGTCGGCTTGCTCGGAGGCGACCGGGCGGCCGTATTCGTCGCAGCGCAGCGTGCCGCGCTCAAATTCGTCGGCCACGCTGAACGCGCCGGCGGCCGGGTCCGCGGAGAACTCCTGGCGCACCCCGGTGGGATCGAGAACCGCGGCCAGCTCCCCGTTCACCCCGTACTCGCGTGCCCAGGTGTTGCCCTCCGGGTCGGTGATCCCGGTCAGCCGGGAGAGCGTGTCGTGGGCGAACCGCCATTCGGCGCCGTCGGAAAGCGCCAGGGAGGCCACTCGGCCCAGGTCGTCGAACCGGCGGGTGACCGCCCGGCCCAGCGGATCCACGGTGCGTTCCAGCGCGCCGTGGGCACCGTGCTCCATCACCGTGCGTCCCCCCAGCGGATCGGTGATGACGGCCAGGGCGCCGCCGGGCGCGTATTCGAAGCGCCACAGCGCACCGTCCGCGTCGCGACGCGACGTCAGCCGCCCGGAGCCGTCATAGAGGTAGGAGGTGCGGGCACCGCCCGGGGAGACGGCCTCGGTGACCCGGCCGGCCTCATCGCGGTGCAGCCGTGCGGTGTTTCCGAAGGCGTTGGTGATGCCCTTCAGGTCCCCGAATCGGTCGTGGGCGAAGTCCAGCATGACCCCGGTCGGGTCGGTGATGCGCACCAGCAGCCCGTCGCGCCAGTCGAGCTCGGTGCGCCCGCCCTCCGGGTCGATGACCACGTTCGGGTTGCGCGCGGAGTCATCCGCATATTCGTACGTCACGACCGCGCCGGTGCCGCTGACCACGGTCAGGGGCCGGTCCGCGGCATCGTAGCCAAAGTTGAATTCCGCCCCGGTCGGGGTCAGGGTGCGGATGCGCCGGCCGCGCTCGTCATAGGCGTGCACGCTCAGGCTGCCGTCGCGTTCGGTGGCGGAAACCAGGTTTCCCCACCGGTCATAAGCCATCGACTGGCGTTTGTCCTGCCCGTCGATGACCCCGACGAGCCGGCCCTTGGCATCGGCAATCCAGGTGTTGGAGCGGCTTCCGTCTTGGTCCGAGACCACTGTCAGCCGGCCGGGCAAGTAGGCAAAGCGGGTGGTGCGCCCGAAGGCCGAGACCTGGGTGAGCACCCGGCGCCGGGCGTCGTAGGTGTTCACGGCCTCGGCTACCCCGGCGGCATCGATGACGGCTTCGATCAGTCCGGCTTCGTTCCACCGGTAGGTGCGGGTTCCGCCCGGGCCGGCCGCGGCGACCAATTTCCCGGAGGCGTCGTAGGAGAAGTCCACCCGGCGACCGTCCGAGGCCTCGAGCCTGATAATCCGCCCGCCGTCATCCGGCTCGCCGGAGTATTCGGCACGGACCCAGCGGCCGCGTTCATGCTCAAGCCCGGTGACGCGTCCATGGGCGTCGTGGTGTGCGGTGATGCCGGTGCCCGGACCGCGGTCCGTGGACAGCCAGGTGCCGGAGGCGGTGAATACCCATCGGCCCCCTGCATTGTCCGAGGCAACCAGTACTCCGGCCGGCTCCACGTGTTGGGTTTCGGTGCCCTCATTGGCCGGAGCGCCGGAGGTGGCCCAAGCTTGGCGTTGGAGCCACCAGTTCTCCCCGTCCGCCCGGTCCCAGCCCTCGCCCAGCCGCGGAAAACGCACCTCGCGCCCGTCGGGCAGGACCAGGGAGGCACCCTCGTCGCCAAGGTCCAGGCGCACCTCGAAGATCGAGGCCCAGCCCGGGCCGAAGACGCCGGTGGCCTCGGAGAGGGAGTTGTACATCCGGGACGCGGCCAGGCTTGACGCCGCCCCGGCGAAACCGAGGTCCACCTCGGGTTCCAGGAAGTTGCCGGTCGAGGTGTTGACCGGATCGTTCGAATAGCCGGTCGTCGGCGGACCGCCGTAGGCCTGCGCCGGAGTGATGGTCAGGTCTTGGCGGGACGCGCCGACCCCTTGGGAAGCCAGCGCCGCCAACAGCGAGGCGTCCGACAGCTGCGAGACGTTGCCTTCCCCGCCCGCGGCGGCAAACGCGTTGGCGATGGTGCGCGCCCACAACACGTCCTGCTCGTTGGCGTCAAGCCACTTTTCGAATCCGCGAACCACCGGACCGGCGCTGAGCCGGCCGTAGGAGCAGCGGGCCGAGAAGTCGGCCAGGTGCCCGCGCAGGGAGCCGGGCAGGCCGGCCAGGTTCGAGTTCAGGTTCGCTGATCCGGTGGCGAAGGACCGCAGGTCGCTGGGCCGGGCTGCCGAGGTTCCGCCACCGCCTCCGCCGCCGTTGCCCGGATTCGGGTTTTGGCGCACTCCAGTCTGCGGCTCGGATGCCCGTACCGAGACCGGGGCGGACGGCGGGCCGACCGGTGGATCTTCCTCCCCGAAGACCGCGTCCACGGCGTTGAAGAAGATATTGGCGTCGCGTTCATCCTTCCGCTGTTTCCATTCCCTGGCCAGGCGCCGGCGCTCGTTTTCGCTGCTTGCCTGCTCTTTCAGCTGCTTCGCACCATCGGCGGCCTCCCGGAGCCGCGCAGCCAGTTCGATCGCGTCGGAAGAGGCAACGCTGGCATTGTCTGCAAACAACTGGGAGAAATGGCCCTTGAAGTCCGTGCGTGCCGTGGCCACCAGAGATGACCGCGATCCGGCCTGCCCCTCGATCTTCGACGCCGCGGCTCGGAACGCGCCAATCAACGCATCGGCGGTACCGAAATCAAATGCAACGTCATGCTCAAAGGCCCCCAGATCGGCCACGTAAAACTCCCTCATCAGCCCGCGGGACCAGGCAGTCCCCCGAAAACACTACCCGAGGCACCATCGATACCCCGGAAAAATATTGAATACGCCCCCGTCGTCAATGCGGCACTGCCGGTGACAACGGGGGCGAAGGAAAACCAGGCTAGTTGCCGCCACCTGCGGTGAAGATGTTCGTCGAGATCTGGTTCAGCTGACCACGCAGCTCCTCGAGTTCAGTCCGGGCCTTGTCCAGCGCGGCCTTTGTCTCCGGCCACGTGGCACCTCGGAATTGGGCTGCCAGCGGGCCATCCCACACGTTTGGATCCGAGAGGAGGCGTCCCTGGGCATCCAGCTGGCTGATCTGGTCGGTAAATCCGCCGTTGATGATCGCCTGGATCTGCTGAATGGCGGTTTTTGCCTGCTCTGTTGATAGGACACGCGACATGAAATCCTCCAAGGATTCGTGGGGGTCAGTAATTCCGGCGCCGTAGCCGGGGACTCGAACGTGAATAACTCTAACAAGATGACAAGGGATTTTCCAAGGATTGCAGGCCGTGGGAACCGCCTTGGGCCAAACGCGACAGACGCGAGACAGTGGCCTTCCTGCCGAGGCACCGGAGAAAGTCCGTGTACTAGCCCTGCTCTTCGAAGCGGACGTCCCATTCCTCGCGCGCGATGCGGAATGCCATCGAACCGCCGTAGCCCTTGCGCGCAAGCATCCCCACGAGTCGGCGCAGCGCCTTGTCGCGGTCAGCGCCCATCGATTCGGGACGGAGCTTGGTGCGCACCAATTCCCGGGCACGTTCTTCCTCGTCGCCGTCGTCGATCTGCTCCAGGGCCTGCTGGGCTGTCTCGTCGTCCACGCCCTTTTCCCGCAGCTCGCGCTTGATCGCCCCGCGGGCCAGGCCGCGACTGCGCGCGCGGGAGCGCACCCAGCCGTCGGCAAAGGCCTCGTCGTCAACGAGCTGGATCTCCTCGAAACGATCCAATAGGTCCTCGGAGATGTTCTCGGGGATCTCCTTTTCCAGCAGCTTGGTTTTCAGCTGAGCCCGGCTCTTGGCCGAGGCGGTGAGCTGCCGCAAAAGGATGGCGCGCCCCTTGGTGGCATATTGCTCGTCCGTGAGCTCGGCGGGTTCCGCGGCATCCGCGGGCCGCTTCTCCCGGGTCCGGGGTGTCCGGGTCGAGGCGCGCTTGGAACCGGAGTTGGCCGATCGTCCGCCGCCCCACGATCCCGTGCCGCCGGCGCCGCGCTTGGAGGTGCGCGCCGAGCTGCGACCGGCATATCCGGCTCGCTCCCCGAAGGCGGGCTTCACCTCGGGGGGTCCGGGTGCCTCCTCGGGCGGCGGGGCCGCCGAGGCCGCCTGGCTATGCGCCCAGGCGGGGATCTCGGACACGTCGCCCCAGTCGGAATTGCCGTCGGCCGGGAACGACCAAAGCGGCCGTTCGGCTCCCTGTGGGAAGCCGGACGAACCGCCTTGGTGTTTGGTGGTGCCCACGGAACTAGGACTCCTTGACCACGCGCAAGGTCTCGCCGTCCTTGTCCTCGGCGGCCTGGCCAATGCCAAGCTTCTCGAGGATCTGGCGTTCGAGTTCGTTGGCGAGGTCCGGGTTGTCGCGCAGGAACTTGCGCGCGTTTTCCTTGCCCTGGCCCAGCTGGTCCCCGTCGTAGGTGAACCAGGCGCCAGATTTCTTCACGAAGCCCTGGTCCACGCCGATGTCGATGAGGCTGCCTTCGCGGGAGATGCCCTGGCCGTAGATGATGTCGAACTCGGCCTGCTTGAACGGCGGGGCCATCTTGTTCTTCACGATCTTGGCACGCGTGCGGTTGCCGACCGGGACGGTGCCTTCCTTGAGCGTTTCGATGCGGCGGACGTCAATGCGGATGGACGCATAGAACTTCAGCGCCTTGCCACCGGTGGTGGTTTCCGGGCTGCCGAACATCACACCGATCTTTTCACGCAGCTGGTTGATGAAAATGGCAGTGGTGCGTGTCTGGCTGAGGCGCCCGGTGATCTTGCGCAGCGCCTGGCTCATCAGGCGGGCCTGCAGGCCAACGTGGCTGTCGCCCATCTCGCCTTCAATTTCGGCCCGGGGCACGAGTGCCGCCACGGAGTCGATCACGACGATGTCGACGGATCCGGAGCCCACGAGCATGTCCATGATTTCCAGGGCTTGCTCGCCGGTGTCCGGCTGGGAAACCAGAAGTGCGTCGGTGTCGACGCCCAGCTTCTTGGCGTATTCGGGATCCAGCGCGTGCTCTGCGTCGATGAAGGCGGCAATGCCGCCCATGCGCTGTGCACTGGCCACGGCGTGAAGGGCAACCGTGGTCTTGCCGGAGGATTCCGGACCGTAGATTTCCACCACGCGGCCGCGCGGCAGGCCGCCAATGCCCAGGGCGATGTCCAGGGCCACCGACCCGGTGGGGATGGCGGCAATCGGCGCAACGGTCTTGTCGCCCAGTCGCATGACCGAACCCTTGCCGTATTGCTTGTCGATCTGTGCAAGTGCAGCTTCGAGTGCCTTCTCGCGATCTTTACCAACGGCCATTGTTCACCTCGGTTGTTAGGGCCATCCGATGAGGGGTCTGGCCGGTACTCTTTGTCTATCCACGAGCGTACGACGGTTGGCCGACACTTTGGTTTCGAGGTGTAGTTGCTGTGGAAAAACCAGCCACGTTCACCTCGACGAACTCTCATTGAGAACTCTACACTCTTCCGAACAGATATTCGAAGATGGTGGGTGTGTCCCTCGAATATTCTACTTCTCCTTGATCGGTTGGTCCCTGCCCAACCGGCGCTCGGGCGGCACGTCCTGCATCTCGCATACCGCCAGCCACACCTCCCGCGGAGCGACCCCTTTGGCCAGCGCTTCTTGCGCAGTCACCCCGCCCACGGCAGCGAGCACCAGGGAAGAAGCCAATGTGCGGGAATAGCCCGCACCGAACTCGTCGTCCATCAGACGCCAAAAATCACTCAATCGCACCCTCGCAATTGTGCCACGGGATGCTTGGCGCTTAAGCAAAAAACCCCCGCACCGGAGTCCTGTTCATGATGAACGGACACCCGCACGGGGGTCATGGCCGCGGAACCGGGTACACCACCGGGACCGCGTCTGGATGATTAGTGGCTCGGGGCCAGTCGCTTGCCGAGTTCAACCGGATATTCGCCGGCGAATTCGCTGGTGAGGTCCACGGGGACCGTATCCGGAATGGTGATGCCCTCTGCGATGGCAACGCGGTCGCTGACCTCGCGGAGCATCAGTGAAAGCGGAACCTCGAGGGCGCCACAGATTGAGGAGAGAAGCTCGGATGAAGCTTCCTTCTGTCCACGCTCGACCTCGGAAAGGTATCCCAAGGAGACGCGGGCGCTGTGGGAGACTTCGCGCAAGGTGCGACCTTGGCGTTGGCGGACATCGCGGAGGACGTCGCCGATTTCGTGTCGAAGGACTACCATTTTGCGCTCCTCTTTGTCGCGGCGGACCTCGCTCTGTAGGCCCACATCACGCCAACGGACCACACCGTTTACCGATACTGGTTGCTTGACCATGTGCATTGCCCTTTGTTCTCCGGTCCTATTGCCTTGTGGGGCGATCGGTGCGGGTCACTTTTTTGTGCCCGTCATGGGTAATAACTGCCGGGAGTCGGTTTTTGTTCCCCGCCACCCACCTTAGCGACTGCTGTGTGTGATTATCCACAACACCCGCAAATCATTCCGCATTGCTGTCACAAAACGATTCATAGCCACCTTGCCCCATTAAGCTGTGCGCTAGCTGGGCGGCAGATGGGCGGAAAACAATTCGAGTGCCGCCAGGGTGCTTGAAAGTCGGATCCGTGCCCTGTCACCGGCAAAATGGTACTCGACGAAACCACTGCCCGACGCCGTGGCATAGCCAAGGAAAACTGTGCCCACGCCCTTGCCGTCGTGGGCGTCCGGACCGGCCACGCCCGTGGCGGAGACCGCCAGGTCGGCATCGCAGGCCCGCCTGGCGCCCTCTGCCATTTGCCTGGCAACGTCCCCGTCGACGGATCCGCGCTCGGCCAGCAGCCGGGGATCGACCCCCAGCACCTTGGCCTTGACGCCGCCGGAGTAACTCACCACCCCGCCCTGCAGCACCGCCGAGGCGCCCGGCACCTCGGCAAGCGTTGCAGCAATCATGCCGGCGGTCAGCGACTCGGCCGTGGCCAGGGTGGTCCCCGACGCGATGGCCGCGGCGATCACCCGACCGGCCAGCTCGGAGCCGGGGCTTGCATCCAGGGGCACTGTCATGTCCATCGGTCCTCGGAGGTTGGCGTTTCGGTTAGTCGCGGGTGGCTGCTGCGCGCAGCTGCCAGGCCTTCAGGAGGTAGTCAAGGCCCGTCACCACGGTGACCGCCAGGGCCAGCAGCATCACGATGAAGGCCACGACTCCCAGCCAGTCAAGCGTGTGGGTCCAGGGCAGGAGGTACAGCACGATGGCCACCGTCTGCATCACGGTCTTGAGCTTGCCGCCCCGCGACGCAGCCATCACCCCGTAACGGATGACCACGAAGCGGATGAGCGTGATGCCCCATTCGCGCACCAGGATCACGATGGTGATCCACCAGGGCAGCTCGGCGAGGATCGAGAACATCACCAGCGCGGAGCCGGTGAGCAGCTTGTCTGCGATCGGGTCGGCGATCTTGCCGAAGTTGGTGATCAACCCGCGGCTGCGGGCCAGGTCCCCGTCGAGCTTGTCGGTGTACATGGCCACCGCGAAAAGCGCCACCGCCACCCAGCGCATGAGCCCGTATTCCTTCTCGTCGGCCACCAGGGCCCAGATGAAGAACGGGACCATGAGGATGCGCAGGGTGGTGAGCACATTGGCGATGTTCAGGGTCGGCACGTGGGCCGGTTGCGGGTTCGCTGGGGTTTCAGTCACTCTTCTAGGCTACCGTCCGGTCAGGTTCCAGGCGTCTTCCGAGCCCTCGTCGTCAGCGCCGTCGTGGTAGTCAACGGCCTGTTCGAAGCCGTCGAGGTCCTCGGCGACCAGGTCCGTGCCGTAGTGGTTGGCGTTGGCATTCTCCGCCAGCGCCGCCTCGGTCGCGGTGGGAACCACGTCCTGGGCGGAGCCCTCGTCCCCGCGCATCGCGGCCAGCACCTCGGGCAGGTCGTCGGGCTTGACCAGCACGTCGCGGGCCTTGGAGCCCTCGGAGGGACCGACCACGCCGCGGGACTCCAGCAGGTCCATGAGCCGGCCGGCCTTGGCGAAGCCCACGCGCAGCTTGCGCTGCAGCATCGAGGTGGAACCGAACTGCGTGGTGACGACCAACTCGGTGGCCTGCAGCAACAGCTCCAGGTCGTCCCCGATGTCGTCGTCGATCTGCTTCTTGGGCGCCTCGACGGCGACGTCGTTGCGGTATTCGGCCTTCAGCTGGCCCTTGACGTGCTCGACGACCGAGTGGATCTCGGACTCGGTGACCCAGGCACCCTGCACGCGCATGGGTTTGGAGGTGCCCATCGGCAGGAAGAGCGCGTCGCCCTGGCCCAGCAGTTTCTCGGCGCCCGGCTGGTCCAGGACCACGCGGGAGTCGGTGACCGATGAGGTCGCGAACGCCATGCGCGAGGGCACGTTGGCCTTGATCAGGCCGGTGACGACGTCCACGGACGGGCGCTGGGTGGCCAGCACCAGGTGGATGCCGGCGGCGCGCGCGAGCTGGGTGATGCGCACGATCGAGTCCTCGACGTCGCGCGGGGCGACCATCATCAGGTCGGCGAGCTCATCGACGATGACCAGCAGGTACGGGTAGGGCTTCAGGATGCGCTTGGAGCCTTCGGGCACCACGACCTTGCCGTTGCGCACCGCCTTGTTGAAGTCGTCCACGTGCTTGAAGCCGAAGTTCGCCAGGTCGTCGTAGCGGGTGTCCATTTCCTTCACCACCCACTGCAGCGCCTCGGCGGCCTTCTTCGGGTTGGTGATGATGGGGGTGATCAGGTGGGGTACGCCCTCGTAGGCGGTGAGCTCCACGCGCTTGGGGTCGACCATGACCATGCGGACCTCGTCCGGGGTGGCGCGCATCAGGATCGAGGTGATCATCGAGTTCACGAACGAGGACTTGCCCGCTCCCGTGGCACCTGCCACCAGCAGGTGCGGCATCTTGGCGAGGTTCGCCACGACGAAGCCGCCCTCGACGTCCTTGCCCACGCCCATGACCATGGGGTGCTCGGTCTTGCGGGCGTTGTGGCTGCGCAGCACGTCGCCCAGCACGACGATTTCCTTGTCGGCGTTGGGGATCTCGATGCCGATCGCGGACTTGCCGGGGATCGGCGAGAGGATGCGCACGTCCGAGGAGGCCACGGCGTAGGAGATGTTCTTGGACAGGGCGGTGACCTTCTCCACCTTGGTGCCCGGGGCCAGCTCGATCTCATAGCGGGTGACCGTGGGGCCGCGGGAGAAGCCGGTGACCTTCGCGTCGACCTTGAACTGCTGCAGCGTGTTGGTCAGCGCCGCGACCACCGCGTCGTTGGCCTCGGAGCGTTCCTTGGACGGCGGACCGGCAGGCAGGAAGTCGGAGGACGGCAGCGTGTAGGCCACGTCCCCGGAGAGCTGGAGCTGTTCGGTGCGTGCAGGGATCGGCGGCAGCGGGGCCGCGGAGGGCCGCGAGGGGACCTGCGGAATCGCGGAGGTGGCGGCGTCCTCGGTGTCGTAGGAGGTGAGGTCGATGGCGCTCATGGCCTGGGTGTCGGCCTCGGGTTCCCTGCCCAGTCCGACGGCGTCCATGATCGCGGCGCGCTCGCGTTCATCCTTGGTGGGGCGGCGCACGCCCGGGCGGATGGCCGGTTCCTCGTGCGCTGCGTCAACCGCCTCGTCGTAGAGGTCCACCGGGTTGGACCCGGGTGCCGTGGTGTGGTCGTAGGCGTCGGTGATGACCGCCTGGTCGTAGGCGCCCTCGCCGGAGTTGCCCAGCAGGTCCTCGGCGGCAAGTGCCTCGGCGTCCTTGTCCTTGCCGAAGAGCCGCATCTTCTTGCGCGGCTTTTTCTCCGGTTGTTCGTCGTAGAGGTAGGACTGGTCGTGCTCGTCGCCCGTCAGTTCTGTGTGGCCTGCGCGGCGGGCGGATTCAGGGTGCTGGCCCATGAGCTTTTCGTAGCCCTCGCGGAAGCGCGCCGGGATGTGCCTGAAGGGGGTGGCGGTGAGGATCATCAGGCTCAGCAGCCCGAGCACGATCATCACGGCCATGGCGCCGGGACCGGAAATAAGCCCCGCCAGCGGGACCGAAACCAGGGCGCCGAGCATGCCGCCGGCCGCCCAGAGCTCGTCGAAGGGCGCGGAGACCGGGGGCAGTCCCCCGACCACGTGGGAGATCCCGGAGCCGGCCAGCGACAGCAGGGCCAGGCCGATGCCCACGCGGTTGTTGGCGCGGTGCTCCTCGGGCCAGCGGAAGAGCCTGATGGCCCCGATGAGCAGGATCGGGGGCATGAGCACTGCCATGAACCCGAAGGTACCGCCGGCCACAGCATGCACGAACCCGCCGTAGCCGCCCGTCCCGCGCAGCCCCCACCACTCCACCGAGGCAACGACGATGGCGATGATGACCAGGAAAAGGCCGGTGCCGTCGCGGCGCACCTCGTAGGGAGGGTGCACGTCGCGGCCGATCTTGCGGAAGGCGCCGCCGGTGACGCGCGCGATGCCCATCCAGAAGGAGCGCACCATGCGCACCGGCAGCGGGAAGTCGTGTTCAACCGGTGCGGGTGTGCTCTTGGAGCTTCTGGTCGTCTTGGCAGAGGAGCTCGACGCACGCGGTTTGCGCGTGGTCGTTTTCCCCTCGCCTTGCGAAGAGGTACGTGGGGCCATGGCTCTAGGGTATCGCCCAAGGGCGCCCGGACCCCGTATGTACACGGTCCGTCGGGGAACCGGTGCCGTGGAGAATCATCACAGCCGGTGCGGGCAAAGGCAGGAAAGCGGGGAGCAGATCAGTAACGGATGCCCGCTGTCCGATGGTTGGCCGCGGCGACGGCCCCGGGAATCGTGAACAAGTCGATGACCAGCATGATCCAAAGGACCGCCAGGATGGCCCAGCCGATGAACAAGACGGTGGTGGCCCAGCCGACGATGCCCAACAGCAGGTAGGTGATGCCCATGCCGGTCTTGTTCAGGTAGAACTTGTGGATGCCCAGCTGTCCCAGGAAGAACCAGAGCAAGTAGGCCACCGCCATGCTCTTCTGTTGGACGATGACGACATGGTTGGTGATGTGGACCGGCTGCCCGGAATGCTGCGGCGGTGTTGTACCCGGTGTGGTGTTTTCCTCGGTCATGGGGTCCCCCTGAAGGTGTCAACGCGTCCAGGACGCGAGGTGGGCGTGGTGTGGAACCTCCCAATCTACCCGAGCCCGGGGACGGTTCCCCTGGCTCGATGGCTGGGTGACATGTTCCAGGCCGGTTCCCCTGACCCGTCACTGCTCCGCACTGGCGGGTGGTTCGAGGAACCCTGCCAGCCGGGCAAGCCTGAGGCCGAGGTGCAGGTCGCGCTGGACGGTGCCCAGCCGCAGGTCAACGCCGGCGACTTCGGTGAGTCTCTCCAGCCGGTAGTAGATGGTGGAGCGGTGCACGTTGAGCACCTGGGCGGTGGCCTGGATATCTCCCGCGTTCTCGAGGAAGGCCTCCAGCGTTTTCGCCCAGTGCCGGGTCTTGCGCTCCTGCAGGATGCGCCTTACCGGGGAGGGCAGGTCCGCCACCGCAAGGCCGTCCAACGGCAAGGTGGCCAGTATGCCGTCGGCACCTGTGTCGGCCCAGTGCACCGCCACCGGGTGGTCGGCCGGCGCCAGGCTGGTGGCACGAAGGGCCCAGCCCGCCCGCCGATAGGAAAAATGCAGTCCGTCCAGGGGCGCCAGCGGGCCGATGCCCGCCCGGGCCGGGGCGAGTTGGGGTCGGGTGAGAATGCGTGCCAGGCGAGGGGCAACCACCGGGCGGGGGAAAATCAGCACACCGTTGCCTTCCTCGGCAACGCCGCCAATCACACTGGCCGTCGAGGTGTCGTTGACGAAGCGGATGGTTTGCCCGACGGCCTGTTCCACCCGGCCCTTGGCAGCCGCGTCGGCATCCACTGCCCCGGGCCCGACCGCGACCGCACAATAGTGCTCGGAGGCCCCGAAGATCCCCTCGCCGAGCAGGGTTGCCGCCGCGCTCTCCCGCCGTTCGTCCTCGTGGGAGACCAGGTCCAGGGCCAGTGAACCCGAGCGGTCCAGCAGCGCCCGAAGGCCGGCGTCCCGCGACTCCAGAAGCCGGCTGATGCGATCGAGCGAGTGCCCGGTGACGAAGTCCCCCAAAGGGCCGGCAGCAGTGCACTCGGCAGGAGTCAGCAGCAGGTGCCCGACAATGTGCCGGTCGGCGCCCAGCAGCCGGTGCATCACGACGGACCCGATGCCTTCCAGGTCGTGGACGGCGCTCCCCTGATTAGTCATGGCCGGAGCCTCCCACGAATCGCTGTGGGCCAGGATGAGGGAGAGGCTCAGGCGATCCTGGGGGGACTCGTGGATTGAATAGGCGATGACCCGCATGGCGCGATCCAACACGACCAGTCGCCGGCCCATTGCCTCGGAGAGGTCCTGGATGGCGTCGTGGAGTTCCGGCATGCGGTTCATCCGCCCATGGTAGGCCGCAGACTGCGGCCAAAACCAATCAATTGCGACACTGTGTCGCGAAGGCGGAACCCAAACTCCAACCGCATGCCGATGTGGTCGGCATCACCCGCTACGTAGGGTTGACGGGACGCACAAGCACCGTTTCCACCAGAAGGATTTTTCCATGCACACCACCATCAACCAGCCACGCGGCCGCCGCATTGCCATCATCGGTGCCGGCATCAGCGGGCTGACCCTGGCCATCGAACTGCGCCGCCGCGGCCTGGAACCACTGGTCTTCGACCGGGTGGCGGAGTTGCGGGAGGTGGGCGCGGCCGTTGCCCTCTCCGCCAATGCGACCCGCTACCTGATTGAGCGAACCGGCATCGGCGCCGGTCTGGCTACGGCGGCTGCCAGCGTGGACGGCCTGGTGTTCCGCGACGGCCGCGACGGCCGGGTCATCGGCAGGGTTTCCTCGCGCGAGGAATACCAAGCCACATGCGGCGCACCGTACTACGGCATCCACCGGGCGGACCTGCAGAAGCTGCTGGTGGACCGCCTGGGCGGCGAAGGCCTGCACCTTTCCAAGGCCTGCGAGCGGATCGAGGAAACCGCCGACGCCGTGCGTCTGCACTTCACCGACGGCGACGTCGTGGAGGCAGACCTCGTGATCGGCGCGGACGGCGCCCGGTCGACCCTGCGCCGCCATGTCGTCGGATACGACGATGCCCAGTTCTCCGGCTGTTCCGGCTGGCGCGGGATCGTCTCCCCCGAAGCCTTGGCGGACCTGCCGGATCCCGAGGCCATCCAGTTCTGGATGGGCCCCGGCGGCCACCTCCTGCACTACCCGATCGGCAGCGGAGAGCAGAACTACTTGTTGGTCCGCCGGCACGACGGGCCGTGGGAAGGCCCTGCCTGGGCCACCGCAGATGAAGAGGGAGCCCACCTCAAGGCCTTCGAGGGCTGGCATCCTGCGGTCCAGCAAATGATCGGCGCCGCGCCGACCGGAGACCGCTGGGCGCTGTTCCAGCGTCCGCCGCTGCACCAGTGGAGCCGCGGGCGGGTGACCCTCATGGGAGATGCCGCCCACGCATTGGTGCCCCATCACGGGCAGGGCGCCAACCAGTCCATCGAGGATGCCATCGTTTTGGCGGACTGCCTCATCCAGTCACTGGAAGACGGCTCCGGCTGGGACGCTGCACGCCAGCGCTACCAGGACGTGCGGATCGAGCGCACCCGAAAGGTTCAGATCGCCTCTGCGACGACCGCCGATGTCCTGCACTTGCCCGATGGGGAACGCGCCGATGCGCGGAATGCCCGGCTTGCAGCGCCGGATGCGTGGGAACGCCACCTGGGCTGGATCCACGAATTCCAGGCAGCACGTTCCCTTCAGCCCGCCTCGGCCTAGCGGGTTCCCGCGCGCTCTGGCACCATACGCATCGGCAGCTGGAAGCCGTGATCGAACAGACGCGTCCGTGCCCGACAGCGGTTGCCCCGCTGCCCCGAGGGTAAATCGGGCGTGTGCTGGTGTTCCGTTTCGCGTCCGGTCACCGGACGTTTCACCGGACGGGGCTTACGGAACACTCGACTTTCCTGTGAATCCGAGAAACTTCGAACATTCAGGTCAGGCCTTGGTGCGTTCCGGTAGCCCACCCCCTATCGGGACGGCCAGAGATGCACGGGATGCCACCCTATCGAGATTGTGCGACCCAGCGATATCTCGGCTCCTAGCCTCGTAGGTTTTGTGGATCTGTACCGTGGCAATGCGAGTCGTTATCCAGGCGTTCCATGTTGCGATTGGAACTTGTCCTCACGCGTAGGCCAGCCTGAACGACTCCACAGGATCGAGCCAAAAGATTTTCCCTGGTCCCAGGGAAGAAATAAGATGCTCGAACTCAGTCACCCTCCCCATGTCTCCACTGGAAAAATTGTCCGACAATTCAGATACTTCTCTTCCTTGAGGGTCTATCAAACGGAGCTCAAGGGAACCCGGTAAATGCGTCTTTTCGTCGGAATAGACATAGATGAGAACTCGCATTTGCGCCCAAGTGTCGGATAGAGCGACCCCATAGAATTCTCGTCTCCCAGCTTCGAGACTTTGCGTTGTTGGGCCCCACCCTTGGTCTGGAATACCCGCGTCTCGAACTTGCTTGACAATTCGAGGCTGCTTCCGGAGTGTCCGTGACTTATACATAACGGCCACTTTACGTGGGACAGTATTCGCGTAAATGGTTAGGCATGTTTTCCGGACGTGGGAGAGAAATCGTCAAGGTTCCCTAGAATCCGACACGTAGTAAATGTCTCGCAGGCGTTCCCCCTATAAACTTCCTACCTGCGCTGTCACGGGCAGAGCGGGCTTCCTCTTCTGTTGCCGACAGCCATCTGGATCATAAGCTTTGGACATGGAACCTGGACAAGAAAGAGCGTCGAACCGTGTCTTGAGGATCTTCTGCGACTACGACGCAGAGTGGCCCTTGTGGGAATTTGGGCTCCAATCCGCGGAGGACTATGGATTATCAGAGGAACTGAGCTCCAAGCTCTCAGCATGGAACGAGGATTTCCAAGTGCACATGCACTGGGAACGCGGCTGGTCCGAGGGCTTTGGCGAGAACAAATGGAACGAGACCGGCAGGCAACTTGCCCTAGAAGTTCAGAGAGAAGTCGGCGAAGAGATTCTCGTTGTCTACGGTGTATGAAAGCCTCTATGCAGAGACGCGGACGGCGGTCCCTAGCCGGCGGGTGGCCAGGGCCCCTCAAGTCACTAAAGCTCGCCCGTGTTCTTGATTGATCCCGCAGACCGTCCCGCAGAGGGTTCCTTCACCGGGACGCACGGAAGAGCGTTTATGCTCAGCGTTACAAGAGGAACCCTCAATGCGCTCACCGAGGTGAGATCTAAGGGGTCAAGCGAATATATCATTCGAGGGCAGATCCGATCAGCCCCGGCACTGAGTGCCTTACTGATGGACAGATAAATGCGCTGCTAGCCTTTGAATCATGGTCGCATCTACCTGGCATGTCCCTGCTCTAACCAAGGGAGACGCGACCTGGACCCGGCTTGCCGAGCTTGTCGCATCGAACGACGTCGTGCTGCACGGTTCGCGCACATCTGGCCTGGCGTGGATTGAGCCTCGGGCTCCCCTTGATTTCAGCCTTGATGACTTCTCAAAAACCACTGCGGTCTATGCCACCGAGGACCCCACGTGGGCTATCGCATATGCGATCCGCTCTTCGGCATGCCGGCGTTTTTTGAACGCCTGCTTCTATCCGGGGGCGACGCCCGGAAAATGGTCCGAGCGGCGCATCTTTCTTTCCTTCGCCTCCACCGAGGACGGCCGGATGCCTACCAATGCCGGGGTGGTCTACGTTCTTCCGAGCACTGGCTTTACCAGAATGCCCAGCTACACCGACCCAGCTCTCGGGCTGATCACCGAGTGCCAGCTGGTCAGCACGGACCCAGTTGCTGTCTTGGCTGAGATACCCGTCGAGCCCGAAAACTTGCCTATCACACCACTGCTCCACAACTTTGAAGCCGTTTCCATGCGTGCCGCTGGAAACCCAGGGGCGTTCCCGTGGCTCGACTGACGAATTGTCCCCGTTTTAAGATTCCGTAAGCCGAACGCTCTGCGGGACGGTTCGATCACCAGGGAGTGCCCAGAAGATCGATGTCGCCTTGCGGCCACTGGCTCGCGCGACGTTTGGCTGAACAGACGAGGTTCGGCCCGCCCTCGGACACGACGACAGAAGTCTGGTCGAGGCGGGACAGACACCGTTCCGCTGCGTGGACCTGGGCCCAACCCGCCGACTCGTAAAGCGGCACGACTTCCCTTCGGCACCCGAGAAAGCCAAAATCGACGCCGGTTTCATCACGCATCACCGTTTGAGCCTGTCGCATCGTTCGCCCGCCGAGGCCCATACCGCGATAGCGTTCATCGACCAAGACGCCACCCATGCCAGCCACCAGGATTTCCTGGGAACCCACCAAGATTAGACGACGCTGGAAGCCGACGTGTGCAGCCAACGCGTGCCCGCGGAAAGCCAGTACGTGAGTGTCGGCGGGCGAATAGCCGTAGGGCGCATCCGGGTTCCATACGCCGAATTCGTTCCGGTACTCACCGTCGAAGAGGTTCTCGTGTGCATCAAGTTCGGCTGCAGTGAGGTCGATGTGCCTTCGCACTCGCAAGACTTCATCCATGGGCCGAGCCTATGTCTTCGCGTTGCCGCTGGTCATGAGTTTGTTGCCTGCCCGCAAGTCGAACCCTCACCTGGACAGCGCCCTGCAGCTTGAACTTGCTCGCCGCTCTGGCGCAGTCTGTAGTGAAGGGTTGGTGTGGCAGAGGACCGGTCAGCTGCAAAGCCGCCAATTCACTTATGTCCTCTAGAGAAGCGGTCCCTAATCGATTGCCACCAAGGGTGGCCGGGGTCGCCTTTGCCGTCGAGTACGTCGAAGATGAAGAAACCCTTCTCAGCAAACCACGCGAGATCTTCTGCCGGCCGTGCAAGTTCCCCTTCCCATCCAGGGACACCCACGTTCGCGGATTCCAGGTTCAGCTCGCAAGCTCGTCTATTGGCTTGGTCAAGCACTCTGGAGTCGGTGACCCCGGCGTTGCCTTCCGATACGTCCCAGAGGCGGTGCAGAATCGCGTAGCGCCCTGCCTTGTTGGTGGGGAGATCTGCAGGCTCAACAGGCTCGTAGTAGTACCCTTCGACCATCTGCTAAATCCCTCCCGTACTTTTGCACCAAAACTTGCGTGACCTGAGCCTACGGCACATTCAAATCCGATACGGGTTCGGGCTGAAATCACGCAATCGGGTCCGCGGGAAGAACGGCAAATGGGCTCATCCCGGCACATCGTTTGTTCAGCCCTCAGATGGCGGTTTTAGTTTGAGTCGCGGTCACCTTGCAGCCGGATCATCATGCGGGTAAGCCTCGAGGGTGGTTTTAAAGGGAAAGCGGACCACGGGTGGGCTTCGATGATGTGCTGCACCGAATCCATGGCTGCGTCGTATTCGGAAGCGGAGAATTCCAGCTTGGGCGGGAACCACGTGAGGGGATCACCGTTTCCCTCCGGTGTCACCAGGTCCTCGCGGCCCAGGATTTCCGCCGCAATGACGTCCCCTGCCCAATGGGGACCATGCCAGATAACGCGATCATCGGTGCGCGCCAGCCAGATGGCGAAGGTTCCGCACAGGATGTCCGCATCGTAGGGGCACACCGTAAGTTCCAGCTCACCAGGTGCCAGCTCCATGGTCGCCCCGCGCAGCTCTGGATCCCGGTAGCCTGCTAGCCACTCGTCCACCGAGGATTGGGGAAAGCGATGCGCGAATGGCGATATGCCTACGTTTCGTTTCTTGTTGACGATTGCCGGGACTGGGGTGCCGTCCACGACAAGTTCCACCGTCTCCTCAACCTTGTTCCATCGGGCAGTGATGGAAGAAAGTGCGTCTTTGTGGAGTTCGGGCATGCGTTCAGTATTCCAGCGACCGAGTGGTTTATGGGTGACCTTGGCCAATTCTTCTCTGCAAGGCCTCCGGTTCCGGGTTCACGCGTCTTTGTAAAGCAACCCGGACGGGCGTTTCTTGGACACCGCAACGGTTGCATCGTTCCAGTAGGGGTCTGTCCGGATTGGCAATCCGGACAGTTCCGTAAGGGGGTCGGTTACCGACTGACCGATTCTGGGTGGACGGGCACATGAAGTTCAACCTCTGGCCGTCTCCTTTGCGGTTCCCCTTGCGGAATATCCAATCTGACGGGGCGGCCGACGGCTAGTCCGGCATGTGGGCGCTGTCACGAGGAATCAATGTAACGTTGCGACTATCGCGCCGGTCGCTTGTTCCCAACGAAAGTCGAGAGAATTCTCCATGCCTGAACACCACTTCAGTCCGCTTCTCCACCAGTCCACAGCACCGTTTTCGCACTTCGTGCGACACGGGAATACTGGCTACACTGCCGGAATCATCGGTCAGCGAGCCGATGACGGTTCGCTGGTCTCGGACGACGTTGCTGTGCAGTGTGAAGCGATGATGAACAACCTGAAAACGCTGCTGGGTGAACTCAGCCTGGGTCTTTCGAATGTCGTACGCACTACGATCTACCTGACCGACTACGAGGATTTTGAAGCGATCAACGCCGCCTATGCCAGGCACTTGCGTGACCCGTTCCCGGTCCGCACCACGATCCAAGTCGCGGCGCTCCCATTGGGTGCGAAGGTTCAGATCGATACCGTCGTCGGGTTTTAGAACGAGTCCGGTTAGGGCTCCTTGGACCGTCGCACGTCCACGCCTTGAGGCGATTAGTTCATGTTGTGCGAGCCCACCCGGCGAAAACCTCGCATGAGGATTTCAGCCGGGCTGAGGAAACCGCGGTCCCCAGAGGCAGGAGCAAACAACACTCCCGGGAATTTCACTCCTTCTCGAGGTTCGGTTCTTCGCCCGAACCTCCGTACAGCATCCCAACCCTCGCAAGCGACGTCGACGGCGGATACCACTGGATCGGGAACTCGGCGAGTCGCTCGTTGAGCTCGTCGATGCTTTCGACGCTGAAGTCGGCATCACCATCCCCCTTGCCCCCTTCGTCCCAATCGACAAGCCAGTAGTCGGCTGAAAAACTGAAGTCCTCGGGACGGGGCTCTCGCCGGCGGCGAGCCTTTCCGTACGACACGACCGAGACTTCATGGCCCACCCACGGCCCGTCGAGTACCCGCCCAGCAAACTCCCGGCGACCGAGGAGCATCGCCTCCCAGATCGGGCCGTGGCCGCGGTCGGGTTCGGGAGCGATCTCAAGTGCTCGCATCTTGGCTACGCGCGCGTCCCAATCACGCCTTCTTCTCCACCTCACAGGGAAAGCCTATGACCACGTGCATGGAAAATACCGAAGGCTTACGCTGCATCAGGATTCTACAAAGAGTCGTCCCGCAGAGGGTTTGCTCATCGGTCCGGTCGCGCATCTCCGCTCCCACCTCGGATGGCGGAGTATGCAGCTTTGGATCCACCCAGCGCTGATCCGGCGCTACCGAAATTCAGCGACGACGCGCACCGGACCGCTGCTGAAGTCGGACGGCAGATGGGGATGAAGCGGATCTTGCCATGTCTTCAAAGGATGCCCGACAGCACCCGTGATGACCGGTCACGCGGCGGAACAACCATTGTTCGATCATCATCATATTTGACGTAGATCGAAATATCGTTCAGGATGGACGAGGCGAGGCACGGTGCCCCGCCCAACGAAAGGACACATATGCGCGCCTGGATGCTAGACGACTTCGGCCTCGAGAACCTGAACCTGCACGAGATCCCGACACCCCAACCGGCCGCCGGGGAACTTCTCATCAAGGTCTCGGCCGTCTCGCTGAACTACCGAGACAAGGCCCTGGTAGACGGCATCTACATGCCCGAAAAGATCTCAAAAGGACTGATCCCGGTGGCCGACTCTTCCGGAGTCGTGGCCGCAGTAGGGGCGGGCGTAACAAAATACAAGGTCGGGGACCGCGTCACCTCCCACTTCTACTCCACCTGGCACGATGGGCCGTGGCTGAACGAATACGCCGACTTCCAGACCGGCGGGCCCATCAACGGCGGACTGGCCGAATACCAGATCCTCGGCGAGGACAACGTCGTCCCCACTCCCCTGGACATGAGCGACCTCGAAGCCTCGA
This sequence comes from Paeniglutamicibacter sulfureus, assembly GCF_039535115.1. Taxonomy (NCBI): domain Bacteria; kingdom Bacillati; phylum Actinomycetota; class Actinomycetes; order Micrococcales; family Micrococcaceae; genus Paeniglutamicibacter; species Paeniglutamicibacter sulfureus. The sequence continues at coordinate 4,481,111 of NZ_BAAAWO010000001.1, read as the reverse complement.
CCCTGCCGATAGCCGCACTCACCCCGTGGTTCGTCCTGCGCGAGTACCGCAAGGTGAAGCCCGGCGATACTGTCCTGGTCCAGGGCACCGGAGGCGTCTCGATCTTCGCGATCCAGCTCGCTTCGGCCCTCGGCGCCCGAGTCATCGTGACCTCAAGCAGCGACGAAAAGCTGGTACGCGCTCGAGAACTGGGGGCAACGGACACCATCAACTACCGCACCACCCCTGACTGGGCCGCAGCCGTCCTGGAACTGACCGACGGCCAGGGCGTGGACGTCGTGCTAGACGTCGTTGGCGGCGACGGGCTGAAGGACTCGGTCCGCGTTGCCAAGGGCAACGGACTGGTCGCGGTCATCGGATTCCTCCAGGGCCAAAGCACCACCCTGGACCTGATGGACGTCATCTGGCACCAGGCCCAGATCCAGGGGATCGCGGTCGGGCACCTGCGCGCCTTCGAAGACCTGGTCACGTTCCTCGGCGAACACACCATCAACCCGGTCATCGACACCGTCTACCCCTTCGAGGAAGCCCACGCCGCCTACGCCCAGCTCGCCCGCGGAGCGTTCGGGAAGATCGTTATCCAGGTCAACTAACGGACGGGCTGCGGCGAGCAGTAAGATCGAAGGCTGAGAGAAGGACAACCATGGCACGAAGCACCAAGATTTCGGACGAACCCGACATCGCCGACTTTGATTTCCCCCGTATCCTCGCCGCCGTCGCAGACCCCGTGCGCCTGAGCATCCTCAAGCAACTGGCCAACGCAGAAGAAGCACTGAGCTGCGGAGCCATCGAGCTGCCCATCAAGGCATCCACGGCAACGCACCACTTCACGGCCCTGCGGCAGGCCGGCGTCCTGCACCAGTACTACGTCGGCACCTCCAGGATGAACCTCCTGCGAATAGACGACATGGAACGGGCCTACCCGGGCTTCCTGCCCTCGGTCATCGCCGGGCTGGCGACCACGACACCCAAGTAGCACCGGCGCGCTTCGTCGCCCAGCGTGTGCACCGACCGAAGGCCGGGGGCGCGGGAGGTTCGGCTATCGGTCGTGACACGAACTGGGCAGAGGACTCCTTTTCGGCGACTGTTCAACCACCCACTTGCGCAGAGCGGGGTTACGCCTGGCTGGGTCAGCCCACGGCGACGAGCGTTGCCCAGGCAACGTCGATCACACACAGCCCGTCGTCGGTCTCTCGGTAAAAGACGTCTCCCGGATAGTGGCTCCCGGGCACTGCGCCCTTGGGGAGGCCCTCCAGGTTGATACTCCACTGAGGGTCGAGCGCCGCTTGGTCGTCCCAATACTCCGCGAAAAACTCTTCCGGCTCGCCTGCCGAAAGCCCTGACCAATCGCTGGGCGCACCGAGGTCCGCCACGGAATCACTGCAGACAACGCCTGAGGTTCCACCCGAAGCCAAGTCGTTCACGAGCGTCTCGGTCATTTGAATCACCTCGGCGCCATCGCTCCCCCAGATCAATGTGTCAACCGAGCACCCAGTCAGCAAAGCAGCGAGTGCTACAGCCGAAAGTCCGCAAACCACTCTCCGAATCGATCTCATTCTTCAAACCTACCGTCCCGCCTATCGGAGCTGTACACGGTCAGTGGCTACGACGATGTCGCATGTCCCGGCGGTGTACATGGTGCCACCGCTGACAAAAGAACAACGGATTGTCCGGTGAACGCTGGGCACATGACGTGCGGCGCATGCCGCACAAAACCATGTAGCGCTCGGTGACAGCTCTGGGCGGGAGTCACCTGGATATCGAATCAGGCCCTCGGCATCTATTCTTCTCTCGAAGGCAGAAGGAATGTGGATGGCGTACTGTCCACAGGTCAAGGTAAGGTCCGGCCCCAGAGAGGCCAAAGTGCAGTGTTGAATCGGAAATTCGCCTTCTTCTGAGTCTCCGCTGATGCTCGACTCGTAGATGAACGGTGAGCGCCGGCGGTAGATCCGGTGGCCGGGGTGTCGAACTCCTTCCTGGCTGACGATGACGCTTTTCCATCGTCGGCGGTTTATCCCACCCCTAACGCTGGCATAATCGGTGACCTATGACACCAAGCCGCGAGCGGAGCCCGTTGAACCGTGAATAGCGTCAAAGAAGCCTCGGCTGTACTGCACCACCGGCAGTTTCGATACTTTTGGCTCGGACGAGTAGTTTCCTCGATCGGTTCGGCCGCGGCCCCGATAGCTGTCGCGTTTGCAGCCCTTGAGGCAGGTGGCGGTGTCGAATGGTTGGGCTTCATCCTCGCTCTCAACATCGCTCCACAAGTGTTCCTGCTTCTCGTCGGTGGCGTGCTGGGCGACAGGGTCCGGCGTGACCGAGTGATGGTCATTGCGAACGCCGTTTCCGGAGTTGTGCAGGTGGCCATAGCCATACTGATTCTGGCCGGCGTGGCTGAGCTATGGATGCTGGCCGCCTCCGTCTTTCTCCTGGGTGCGGCTTCGGCCTTTTTCCAACCAGCTTCCCAGAGATCAATCGTCCAGTTGGTCCCCCCGGAATTGCGATTGGCTGCGAACGCGGTACTTCGTCTTCCCTTGAACGTCGCGAAGGTGCTCGGTCCGGCACTCGGTGGTCTGGTTGTCGCGCTGATCGGCCCGGGGTGGGCACTGGCATTCAATGCTTCCACTTTTCTCTTATCAGTATTCTTTCTCGCTTCGATCCAGTTGCCCCAGCCAATCAAGAGCAAGACCTCTGCCCTTTCAGCCTTCCGAACCGGCTGGAAAGAATTCAGTGCCAGGCGTTGGTACGTCATCATGGTGGCGCAGTCCGCCGTCACGGTCTTGATGTGGCTGGTGGGATTCCAGCTTTTCGGACCAGTCGTTTCCCACTCATCACTGGGAGGTGCGTTCGCTTGGGGATTGATCAGCGGCGGCTTCGCTTTCGGACTGGTCGGAGGCTCACTGGTCGCCGTTGCGGTACGGCCCCGACGAGTGGGCATCACGGTATCTCTCTGCATGGCTACCCAAGCGCTGCCGCTTGTGGCCCTGGCTTTTGTCGCCCCGCTCGGGGTGATCGTCGGTGCCGCCGTCCTGGCGGGCATTGCCCTGGATATCTCGATCGTGTCCTGGTCGGCATACTTCCAAGAGCAAATTCCAGAGGGGTTGCAGTCACGCCTGTCTTCGATCAGTACGTTCGGGCAGCTTCTCCCCGTCCCAATCGGTTACGTATTGTTCGCGTTGCTCAGCGGGTACTTCAGCAACACCATCATGGTGAGCCTCATGTCGGGAATTCTCGTCGTCGCGGCATTGCTGCCACTCCTACTGCCTTCCATTCGGCAATTGCGGCTTGGACAGGTCGTCGATGAGTCCATCGCTGGAGAGAATGACGATCTGCTTCCCGACTTGCTTGCGAAGGAAGCCAAAGGTGAAGCCACCTAAGCGCCCGGCTTCGACTCCCCTTCCGCTGCGGGCCGGCGCACGCCATCAAGACGCCGGCGCAACGGTCGGTTAGCCGGCAGCCCCCGACTGCGCCATGGCCGGCTCATCCGCCATGCTGAAGACCAGCTGCAGGCAACCGCGCACGGAGACCGGTTCGACGTGGATCCCGTACACCCGCAGCAGCATCTCGGGGGTCAGCACCTCCTCGGGCGTTCCGCTGGCCACCGCCTGGCCATCCTCGAGCATGACCAGCTTGGTGCAGTAGCGGGCTGCCAGGTTCAGGTCGTGCAGCACGACCACGGTGGTGACCCCCAGCTGCCCGACCATGCGCAGCAGCTCGTGCTGGTAGCGGATGTCCAGGTGGTTGGTCGGTTCGTCCAGCAGCAGGTGATCGGCCTGCTGGGCCAGCGTGCGGGCCACCAGCACGCGCTGCTTCTCCCCTCCCGAGAGCGTGGAGTAGGGGCGGTCGGCCAGGTCCCGGGCACCGACCCGGCTCAGCGCGGCGGCCACCGCCTGGTGGTCCTCGCGGGTGAAGGCGGCCAGCGCCTTGCGGTGCGGCGCGCGGCCGAGCAGCACCATGTCCGCGACGCTCACCGGCAGGTCGGTGGGCGTTTCCTGGGCGACCACGGCCACCCGCCGGGCCAGCTCGGTGCCGCGCAGCGCCGTGACCGGCTGCCCGTCGAGGACGACCAGCCCGGCCCGCGGGCGCAGGGCCGCGTACAGGGTGCGCAGGAAGGTGGACTTGCCGCTGCCGTTCGGGCCGATCAGCCCGACGACCTCCCCCGGCCCGGCGTGCAGCCCGACGGATTTCACTACCAGCTTCCCGCCGTAGCCGACGGAAACATCGGTGGCTGTGATCATGCTTTGGGCCCCCTTGGGCTGTTGGTTGTCATTGGGTCGGGTTCAGCTTGCGCACCAGCACGAAGAGCAGCGGGGCGCCGAGCAGGGCGGTGACGATGCCCAGCGGCAGCTCCTGCGGGGCCAGGGCCGTCCGGGCGAGCACGTCCGCCCAAACCAGGAAGATCGCACCGAGGAGCGCCGCCACCGGCAGCAGCTTGCGGTGGGTGGAGCCCACGCAGAGCCGCGCGATGTGCGGGATGATCAGCCCGACGAATCCGATGCCGCCGGAGGCCGCGACCAGCGCGCCCACGCACAGCGCGGTCACCACCATCACCGCAGCGCGCAGCTTCGCCGGGGAGATCCCCAGCGTCTGGGCGGTGCTGTCGCCGATGGCCAGCGCGTCCAGCGGGCGGGACCAGAGCAGCAGCAGGGCGGTGGTGCCCAGGACCACCGCCCAGGTGACCAGCGCGGACTGGCCGGTGGCCTGGGTCAGCGAGCCGAGCGTCCAGAAGAGCACCGAGCGGCCCGCGTTCGGGTCATCGGAGGCGAAGATCAGCAGGGAGGTGAGCGCGTGCAGCACGTAGCCCACTGACACCCCGGCGAGCACCAGCCGGGTGGAGGTCATCTGCGAACCGACCCGGGCGAGCAGGAAGACAGCTATCCCGGCGGCCAGCGCCCCGGCGAAGGCGCTTCCGGCCAGCGAGGCCGAGCCGATGCCCGCCGAGGCCCCGAAGAGGATCGAGGCCGCCGACAGGGTCGAGGCCCCGGAGGTCACGCCCAGCAGGTAGGGTTCGGCCAGGATGTTGCGCGTCAAGGCCTGCAGGGCCACCCCGGCCAACGCCAGCCCGGCGCCGACGGCGGCGCCCAGCAGCACCCGGGGCACGCGCAGCAGCAACACGATGGATTCCTCGGAGTCGGTCCAGCTGCCCGGCGGCTCGCCGCCAAACAGGTGCCCGCGCAGGATTTGGAGCACCGTGCCCGCTTCGATGGCTACCGGACCGAGGCCCACGGCCACCGGCAGGGTGACCAGCAGCGCGGCCAGCAAAGCGGCGATCCACAGTGTAGTGTGCCGGGTGCGCCGATCGTGTTCCAGGTCGTCGCCGGAGAAGACCAGCGGTGCCGGTGGTGGTGGTGGTGGTGCGCTGCGTGGTTCGCGGAGCGCGGGGTCCAGCTGGGTCATCATGGCCTCTTCATCGATGGGTCGTCGGTTGCGGTGCGCAGGGTGAGCGCGGCACCGAGGGCAAGCAGGGTGAATCCGCCGAGCACCGCGGCCGCGGCCAGGTAGCCCGCCGTGCCCAGCGCCGCTCCGGCTGCGCCCGCGCCGAGGAACAACCCCAGGGACATGCCCGCGGCGTTCAGGCTCAGCGCGGTGCCGCGCACCTGCCCGCAGCGGCGCACCAGCAGGGTCATCACCGCCGCGGAAACCACCGCATGGCTGGCCGAGAGCACCGCGGTGCCCAGCATCGCCAGCAGCAGCACCGGGGAAAGGTACACCCCGAGCAGGGCCAGCAGGCCGGTGCCCAGGCAGATGGCCATCACGGCCCGGGTGCGCCCCTCGGAGTCCTCGGCGTTCAGCATCCGCCCGGCGAGCAGGTGCCCGAGAAAGAAGGAACCTCCGCTCAGGGACCAGACGAAGGCGAACCAGCCGGCTGTGAGCTGGAACTTGTCCGCGTACAGCGGGGCAAGGAAGGCCAGGTGCCCCATCAGCGCGCCGGCCCGCCCGAAGGAGACCAGCAGCAGGGCGCGCGCCCCGGGGATGGCCGACAGCGTGCGGAATGCGGCTACATATCCCAGCCGCGGGGCCGGCTCTCCCGCGCCGGGGTTGGCGCGGCCGTAGCGCACCAGTGCCGGCACCAGCGCGAGGGAGAGCACGGCGATCGCGATGAGATTGCCCTGCCAGCCCCACCACAGTGCCGGCAGCACCAGCAGGGGCGCCCCCACGGTGGAGGCCAGGGTCTGGGCGGTCATCACCAGGGTGGCAGCCCGGCCCGCGGCGGGAGTGGTCCCGAAGCGGTCCGCGGCGGCGGTGGACAACGCCGGGTAGAGCAGCGCGTTGGCCACGCCGGTGGCCAGGCAAAAGGCCGCCAGCGCGGCCAGCCCGGAGAAGGTCCCGAGCACCGCGGCGATGCCCAGCAGCACGAGGGCGGCGGCGGCCACGCGGCCCGGGGCGATGCGCCCGATCAGCGGAGCCAACGCGACGCCGGTGAGCACCGCGCCGACCCCGGCCAGCCCGCGCAGGGAGCCGACCTGCGCATAGCCGGCCCCGGCCCAGTCGGCGATCGGCACCAGGAAGGTGCTCAGCACGGTGAAGGGCAGCAGGCCCACGGCCGAGGCCAGCAGGGCCGGCCAGATCTCGGCGATGATCTTCCGTTCACCGGGCAGCTTGTCGGTGGTGTCCAGTTCGGTCTGACTCATGCCGCACTCCCGATCCCGGCGCGGATCATGCCCAGGTCCTCGGCGAAGTCCTGCACGGCGAAGGCCGCTGAACGCGGCTGGCCGCCAAGTCCCTGCGCCGCCTGCGTTAGCGCGTTCTCGTAAGCGGCCAGCAGGTCATCGATCGTCGGGCAGGGAACCGCCAGGTGCCGGGCCACGCCCTGGATGATCTTGGTGCGGTAGTAGTCTTCCTTCGGCATCCGCGGCACGTCCCAGTGGCCCGAGTCGTTGCGGAAGATCGGCCGGATGGGGATGGCCGAGAAGTCGAAGTAGCGCCCGTGGGCGTCGGGTTCGGAGAAAGGGTCCACGAGCAACGAGGCATAGCGCACGTAGATCAGGTACTCCTGGTGGATGGCCGGCAGCTGCTCGAACGCGGCCACATCGGCCGGGTCGATGCTCTGCGGGTGCACCGGGTAGCCGTCGTGGAGCATGAAAGAGAGCAGGTTGACCCCGGCCCCGCCCAGCGCGGCGACGATGGCCGAAAGCTCGCGCCACTGCTGAACCATGGTGCGGATCATCGACGGGGTGACGGGTCCCTCGGGGTAGAGCTTGTAGACGTACTGCGTCGGCCGCGTCGCGGCGAACACGGCGCGCAGCGTGACCTCGTTCATGAACAGCGCCGGATGCACGTACAGGGAGATGTTCCGCGCCTCGGCCTCCGCCGGCAGGCCGAGAACCGTCATGTCGGTGCCCGCCGCTTCGTGCACCGCGCGCAACCGCCGCACCGCGGGCGAAGCGCCGCGGCTGGATCCGGCGTAGATGCGGGCCTTGGCCCCGGCGGTCAGCACCGAGGCGCCCGGGGCGCCTTCCGGCCAGCGGGTGTCGCCCAGGTAGCTGGAGAAGCTGATGACCTCCGGATCCGCGCCCTGCGCTCTGGCGTACTCCCGCACCAGGGCCCCGGAGCCCAGAGTGGGCGAGAGCAGCACGATGCGTTCGAATCCGGCCAGCACCTCGCTCGCCAGTTGACGCAGCACCGGGAGGTAGGCGTCCGCGGTGACCGCCAGGACCAGCGTGTTCCACGTCCCTGCCACGGACCCGTATCCGCGGAACCGCTGCTCGATCCGGCACTCCCCCGCCAGCGCGGCATGGGTGGCGTTCTGCACCTCGGCCCGCACGGTGCCCCCGTTGGCCTCCAGAGCGGCGAAGAACGCCGCCGAACGCTCGGATGCGCGCCCCGCGATGCCCAGTGCTCCGGGCAGCCGGCCGAGCAGCACGGCACTTTGCACCGCAACCGGTCCGGTCCCGGCGATGAGGATGTTTCCCAATTCGTCCATCTGCTACACGTCTTTTCTGCTCGAGCGCTGCTTGACGTACAGCGCGATATCGAATACCTGGCCAGGCCGGCGGATGGTGTCGGCCAGGCGCCAGAGCGCGGGGTCGACCTCCTGCATCGGGTAGTTGAACAGCGATTTCAGACCGTCCCCGAAGCGCATGGCCACCACGACGTCCTCGCGGGTCAGGGAGTGCATCTGGTGCAACAACTCGTATTTCACGGGCACCGTGGAGCTGATCACGATGTGGGTGGCCGCGGAAATGAAGTCCAGCTCGTGGATCTCGCGTCCCTTCAGCGTGATGTCCAGGCCTTCGCCCAGCAGGGCCACGACCCGGCGCCCGAGCGCAATGGACTCGGCATCGATGTCGATCCCGAGCGTGGATGCGCCGGTGAGCGAGGCGACGTTCAGCAGCGTCATCGGGAAGGACCCGGAGCCGACGAGCAGCAGCTTCGAATCCTTGGTCGGTGCCACGGCCCCGAATTCCTCGGCGATGCAGGATTCGATGTTGGCGAAGTAGCCTTCCGCTCCCGACTTCCCCTCCAGCAGACGCAGCGCGCGGTACTTCTCGATGACCGCCACGCAGCGCGCCGACTGCGTGCGCAGCTCCTCCACCAGGTCGGCCGTGCCGGCAGCCGCGGCGAAAAGCGCAAAGGGGGCCTCGTTGCCCGGGTCGGTGACGAAGCGCGAGTAGTCCGCCAGCAGCTCTTCGAGCTCGCCGGCGTGCCGGGTCGAGCCGTCGTACCCGTTGGCGGCCGAGGTGAAGCGGCGCAGATACTCGTGCAGCGTGCCCGGCAGGCCCGCAGCGGTTCCGCCGGGCACCGGCGAAATGTCGATTGCTGATTCAGTCATGGATATATGCCGTTCCTTCTGCCACGAGGTCGACCTGCCCGGTGACCCGCAGCCCGGTCACCTTTCCGGAGCCGTAGTCGGCGTGGACGTGCATGGTGCCGCCGGGCTGCCGCACGGCGGCGGTCACCGGTGCCTGGGCCTTCGCGGCCAGGTAGGCGCCGAGCGAGGCGGTTCCCGAGCCGCAGCTTCCCTCCCACACCAGGCTGTCCAGTGCCGGGACGTTGATCAGCGGGGCCAGCTCGCCGCGCACCGGGTCGTAGAGCATCACCCCGACCACGGAGACGCCTTCGCTGTTCCCCAGCTGCGCGGCCACCTGCTCGGCGCGCTCGCGCAGCACCGAATTGTGCCCGGAGCACTCGATGACCAGGTGCACCGCATCGGCGTACCGCACCATGGCGGCACCCGAGGGGGCGCCCGGGAACGGGTACGGATCGATCCGGATCGGCAGTGGACTGGCTAGCTGGCAGCTGTAGCCCGAGTCCCGGCGTTCGACACGGCAGTCCAGCAGGTCCGCGGCCCCTGAGGCCTCCAGGCGGAGCTCGACGCGACCGTCCAGGCCCTGCGTCGCGGCGTGGAGCGCGGCCAGCGCCATGGTGGCGTTGGCGCAGAACTCGTCCCCCGCCATGTGCAGGCGCGCCTTTGCCTCGGGCGATTCCGGCGGCAGGATGAACCCGACCTGCTCGGCGTGCACATGCTCGGCGCGCAGCAGCTTCTCGGCGATGGCACGGTAGTGCCGCGCCGGGTGCCTGCTGGTGACCAGCAGGGTGGTGTTGCAGGTCGGGCTCAGCTTGACGAAGTCGACCTCGGTGGTGCCCCGGGACATGGCGTGGCGCGGCGTGCTCCGTGCGGGCACGGCGGGTGCGCGCCGGCGGCCGGCAGTGTGCGCAGGCCGGCGCAGCCGTGCCGGCTGGCTCATCATGGGGTGGCCAGCCGTTCGGCGAGCAGCTCTACCCCGTCAACGGCCAGCGGGCCGGGCGAGGAATAGTAGTAGTTCAGCGGCACCACGGCCGTGTCGTCGTTGACCGCGTCAAGTCCATCGAGCTCGGGCCTGGCGCGTAGCTCTTCGAGTACGTCCTGGTCGGTTTCCATCGCCGAGGATCCGGTGGGCAGGTACATCGCGAAGACCTTGTCGGCCGCGCTGGCGACCAGCTCTTCCGTAGACGGCTCGAAGTAGCGCTTGGGCACCTCGCTGAACACGTTCTCCAGGCCCAACAGCGACATCTGCTCCGAGACCAGCGACTCGTGCCCGTAGGACCCAAGGGTGCCGGCGGTCGGCACGTACAGGGAGAGCGCGCTTTGCCCTGCCCCTTCGTCCACACGCTCCGCGGCAGCTGAGACGCGGTCCCGCATGTCCTGGACCGCTGCGGCCGCCTCCGGCTGGGTCCCGAAGAGACGGCCGTAGGACTCGACGTCCCGGTAGATCTGGTCAAACCCGCTCAAGCCGCCGGTGGAGCGATCCTCGAAACCGGCGCAGTAACCGCTGACCGTCAGCATCTGCACCCCGGCCTGGGCAAGGCGATCGGCGAGGGAATCGAGGTCGACCCCCGCCGCGATGTCGGTGCCGATGACCACGTCGGCGCCCGACCCGAGGATCATCTCGTAGGAGACGTCGTGCGAGTCTTCGGTAACCCGTTCGGCCCCTTCGACGACGGCCTTCGTCGCTTCGTCGAAGGGCACTTCCATGCTGCCCGCGTAGTGCGTCAGCTTGTCGCCCGCACCGGCGGCAACCAGCAACGCCGGCGCCTCCGAGCCGACCGCGAGCACCCGCTGCGGCTGCGCGTCGAACACGACCTCCCGACCGCAGCTGTCCAGGATGACCGGACCGGCCGTCGCGTCGACCGGGGCGGATCCCGCGGAGCCGGCCGGGGCACCGCACGCAGTCGCGACCGTCAGCACGAGGGCGGGCATGACAATCATCCAGGGATTGATTCTTCTCATTGACTAGGACTCCATTTTCGGTGGCCAGGGCTGCGACGTTCAGTCGCCGGGGGCACATCTGGCGGCACTCGGTAAACACTAATGAGAATCATTATCAGTTGTCAAAGTGAGGACGACACACGTTGGCGCGGGCCGGGCCCGCTCGCACGGGGCCGCGGGAGGAAGGGAACACGCGCCCTGACGCGGCAAACGCCGACCGATCGGCGCGGTGGCACGACGGGGGCCGGCAGCGGCGTGGGGCACGCCGGCGGCGGCCGTGCGAGGCCCAAGGCAGTGCCGCAAAAAGGCACTTAACCAGAAAATCCCCAGCCACCTTGCGGTGGCTGGGGATTTCTTGCTCGGGGCTTATGCCTCGAGCACGACCGGAACGATCATGGGCTTGCGGCGCAGCTTGCGCGACACCCACGAGCCGATGACGCGGCGGACAATCTGCTGCAGCTGCGCCGTGGTGTGCGTCGGGTTGTTGCGCACCGCATCCTCAAGGGCCTCGGCGATCTTGGGCTTGATCTCGTCAAACACATTGTCGTCCTCGGCCACGCCGCGGGCGTGGATCTCGGGTCCGGAGATCAGCTTGCCGGTTTGGCGGTTGATCACCGAGATGATCGAGATGAAGCCCTCCTCGGCCAGCGTGACGCGGTCCTTGAGGTCCTCGTCGGTGATGGTGCCGACCTTGGAGCCGTCCACGTAGACGAACCCGCAGTCGACCTGGCCCACCAGCTTGGCCACGCCGTCCTTGAGGTCCACGACCGAGCCGTCCTCGGTGAGCAGCACGTTCTCCGCCGGCACGCCGGACTGGGCGGCGAGGCGGGCGTTGGCGATCAGGTGCCGGGTCTCGCCGTGCACCGGCATCACGTTCAGCGGCTGGACGATGTTGTAGCAGTAGAGCAGCTCGCCGGCCGAGGCGTGGCCGGAGACGTGGATCTTGGCCATGCCCTTGTGGATCACGTCAGCGCCCAGGCGCATCAGGCCGTTGATCACGCGGAACACCGAGTTCTCGTTGCCCGGGATCAGCGAGGAGGCCAGGATGACGGTGTCGCCCGGACCGACCTGGATGCGGTGGTCTCCGGTGGCCATGCGCGAGAGCGCGGCCATCGGCTCGCCCTGCGAACCGGTGGACATCAGCACGACCTTGTTGTCGGGCAGCTTGTCCACGTTCTTCATGTCCACCAGGATGCCGGCGGGGATGTGCAGGTAGCCCAGCTTCTCGGCAATGCCCATGTTGCGCACCATGGAGCGGCCGATGAAGGCGACCTTGCGCCCGTGGACCTCGGCGGCGTCGATGACCTGCTGCACGCGGTGCATGTGCGAGGAGAAGGATGCGACAATGATGCGCTTGCGGGCGCGGCCGAAGAGCGCCTCGAGCACCGGGCCGATTTCCTTTTCCGCGGTGGTGAAGCCGGGAACGTCCGCGTTGGTGGAGTCGGTCATGAACAGGTCCACGCCCTCGTCGGCAAGGCGGGCAAAGTGGCGCAGGTCGGTGATGCGGCCATCCAGCGGCAGCTGATCCATCTTGAAGTCGCCGGTGTGCAGCACAGAGCCGCCCTCGGTGCGGATGAACACTGCCAAGGCGTCCGGGATCGAGTGGTTGACCGCGACGTATTCGGTCTCGAACGGGCCGAAGGTCTCCACGTCGCCCTCGGCAACCTGGCGCAGCACCGGCTTGATGCGGTGCTCCTCCAGCTTGGCCGAGATCAGCGCGAGGGTGAGGCGCGAGCCGATCAGCGGGATGTCGGCGCGCAGGCGCAACAGGTACGGGACGGCACCGATGTGGTCCTCGTGGCCGTGGGTGAGCACGACGCCGACGACGTCGTCGAGGCGGTCCTTGATGTAGCTGAAATCGGGCAGGATGACGTCCACGCCCGGCTGGTGCTCCTCGGGGAAGAGCAGTCCGCAGTCGACGATCAGCAGCTTGCCGTCGATTTCGAAGACGGCCATGTTCCGCCCGATTTCACCCAGGCCACCGAGCGGCACGATGCGCAGGGTGCCCGGCTTGAGCTTGGGAGGAAGGTTGTGGAGCACCGTATCGGTGACCACGGTGGAGGAATCGGTCATGAATAACTTACCTTTCTAGATCTCCCATCCGCCCTCGCGCAAATCGGTGCGGATGGTTTCGAGTTCCGTTTCCGACGGTGCCACAAGCGGCAGCCGGACCACGGTGTTCGGCAGGACTCCCTGCCAGTTAAGAATGTGTTTTGCCGCAACGGCGCCCTGGACGTGGCTCATCACCGCGCGCTGGATCGGGTCCAGCTCGAAGTGGGCGGCACGTGCGGTCGCCAGGTCCCCGGCGAGCATCGCGTCAACCAAGATCCGGTACTTGGCCGCGGCAATGTGGGCGGTGACGGAGACGACGCCGACGGCGCCTGCTGCCATCAGCGGCAGGGTCAGTCCGTCGTCGCCGGCGTAGACATCGAGGTCGGTGTTCGCCAGCACCGTGGTGGTGGACTGGTAGTCGGCCTTTGCGTCCTTCAGGGCCACAACCAGCGGGTTCTTCGCCAGTTCGATGATGGTCTCCGGGGCCATGGCAATGCCGGCGCGTCCCGGGATGTCATAAAGCATCACCGGCAGCTGCGTCGCTGCGACGATGGCCTCGACGTGGGCAATGACGCCCGCCTGGGAAGGCTTGTTGTAGTACGGGGCGGTCACCAGGATGCCGTGCACCCCGGCCTCCTTCGCCGCAAGCGAGAGCTTGATGGAGTGCGCGGTGTCATTGGTGGTGGAGCCGGCCAGGACCTTGGCGCGGTGCCCCACGGCCTTGACCACGGCGGCGAACATGGCGACGTTTTCCTCATCGCGAAGCGTCGAGGTTTCCCCGGTGGTGCCGGTGACGACCAGGCCGTCGCAGCCCTCGTCGACGAGCTTGATGGCCAGCTTGGCGGTCGCATCGTAGTCGACCTCCCCGTTGTCCTTGAAAGGTGTCACCATGGCGGTGAGCACCGTTCCGAAGGTGTGGTTCTTGCCCGGGGTATGCAACACAGATTCAGCCATGACTCCAAGGTTACACTTTGCACGCACCAAGCCTTGATTCGGCGCATGCGTTTAGGCTGTAAACATGACGCAATTCTCCTCCCGCAGCACCCGCCACCGGGCCCCGGGCACCGGCACGGCCGGCACACGCGCCCGCATCGCGGGAGTCGACGCCGCCCGCGGACTGGCACTGCTGGGGATGGTCGCGGTGCACATCATGCCGTTGCGCGTACTTGATGCCGGCGGCTCCCCCGAAGCAACCTGGGCCGCGACGCTGTTCTCCGGTCGGGCCTCGGCGCTCTTCGTGGTGCTCGCCGGGGTGGGGCTCGCCCTGCTCTCCGGCGGCTCCGGAAACATCGGAGCGCCCAAGCTGGCCGGGGTGCGCCGCTCGGTGGCGGTGCGGGCGCTGCTGGTCTTCGTCCTGGGCCTGGGGCTGGGCATGCTGGACACCAATGTGGCAGTCATCCTGGTCCACTACGCGGTGCTGTTCCTGTGCGCGATCCCGTTCCTGGGAATGCGCGCCCGCACCCTGGGGTTCTGGGCCGCCGGTTGGCTGGCCATCTCCCCCTTCGCCCTGTACCTGGCCCGCCCCTGGGCCATGGAATGGCTCGACCCGCACCGGCTGGGTGCCTCCCCGCTGCCCGAGGACATGTTCTCCCCCGCGGTGTTCCTGGCCGACCTGCTGCTCACCGGCTACTACCCGTTGCTGGTCTGGTTCGGCTTCATCCTGGCGGGCCTGTGCGTCGGACGCCTGGCTCTGGAGAGGCCTCCGGTGGCCCTGTCGATCGGGGTTTTCGGCGCGGGCCTGGCGGTGGGAGCCAAGGCCCTCTCGGCCTGGCTGTTGGCCCAGCCAGGTGCGTTGGCCGCCCTGGCCCAGGCCGCCAACCAAGAGTCCAGGGAGCTGTCGGTGGCGCTGGTGACGGGACAGCGCCTGGGCAATGCGGCGGACAGCGGCTGGTTCCTGGCGATCTCGGCCCCGCATTCGGGCGCCCCGCTGGATGTGCTGCACGTCGTCGGCTGCGCGCTGGCGGTGCTGGGAGCGGCGCAATTGGTGTGCATGGCCCTGTCCGCGCTCTTCGGGCAGGTCGGCGAGATACTGATCTGGCCGCTGACCGGAGCAGGTGCCGCAACGCTCACGCTCTATGCCACGCACTTGGTGGCCCTGGATCTTTTCAGCGACATTTCGGCGCCGCTGCCTCGCACCGGATTGTTCATCATCTACGCGGTGGGCTGTCTGCTGGCCGGGCTGGTGTTCAAGTTCCTGGGACGCCGCGGCCCGCTCGAGGCGCTGGTGCACACCGTGTCGCGGACGCTGGGCCGCAGCGGCTAAGGGGCAAGGGCCAAAGGGCAAGGGGGAAAGTCACCTTTCCGGAGCGGGTATTGCCGGTCCCGTTGGCCGGTGGCACTGTGGACGCATGGCGATCTCGGTGCGGGCGGCAACGGAATTCAACGACGTGAAGACGATGCTCGGACCCAAAAGGAACCCCGAGGCGAAGGCCTGCTGGTGTTTGGGCCACCGACTCGGCTCGGCAAGGAACCACGAGAGCCAGAAGCAGGGCGCCGAACTCGTGCGCGTGCTGTGCGCCGAGGATCCTCCGCCCGGGGTCCTGGCGTACGAAGGCGAGGACGTGGTCGGCTGGGCGGGGGTGCACGCGCGGGCAGACACGGCACTTGCGCACAGCCGCACGATTCCGCACGTTGACGATCTTGCGGTGTGGTCGGTGTGGTGCATCCGGGTACGGGCAGGACATCGCGGCCAGGGTATTTCCCACGCGCTGCTTACAGGCGCGGTGGAATTTGCCCGGGGCTACGGGGCGCCGGCCATCGAGGGGTACCCGTTGGACAACTAGGGCAGGAAAACCGATTCCACCATGGCATATGTCGGCACCCGCGCCCTCTTCGAACGGGCGGGATTCACAAAGGCCGCCGACACCGCTTCGATCATGGGCGGCTTCCGGCGCGTCTTGATGCGTCTGGACCTGCGCTGAGGAGGCAGCGGCGCGATCGCCTTCCAGCGGCCCGGAATCCCCCCTGACCGCCCAGACCTGTGGAGCGGTGTGTCGTCTTCCTCGGCGTGTAGTGATGTGAAACCGTGAAGAACATGGAGACCACACCCCGGCCAGACGAACGCCTGCCGCCGCTGAACGTCGGCGAGAAGTTCCTGCTGGGGCTCTGGGTGTTCTCCAACGTGGCGCTCGTTGCCGCGCCCCTGTTCGGCGGCTACGCAGGTGCCTGCCTGATGTACGGATTTGACGCCGTCCGCCCCGGGGTAGCACCTTGGGCGGCATTGATCATGGTGGGGATCCTGGTTGCGTGGCTGGTCATCAGCGATATTGTCGAGCTGATCCTGCGCAGGAACATGGCGCAACGGCACGCGGTCCTCAGGGAGGCGGTGTCCACACTGAGTGGTGTCGTGATCCTGGCCGCGCTGTACGGCATCGTGTTCACCGAAGCGGTGCCGGCACTGGTGGCCGCCGTCTTCGCCAGCATTCTGCTGCTGGCATGCATTCCGCTGGTGAAGCTGCTCGAGAAACGGGCACCGGCCGAAGGTGCCCCGCCGGCCACCTAGACCTGTAAGGATGGTTTGACGGCGGTACATGCCCCCGAAGGCCGCCGGTTGAGGCGGCATGACGCAATCCACGACCGAAACCTAGGTGCGATGAAGAACGACCCGCGGCGAATGCCGGGCGACCCACTGAGTCCCCACGAGCGCGCCCTGCTGGAGATCCTGTGCTCGGGGAAATGGCCCGGAACAACGGAGGCACGCGAACAGGCGGCCCAAGCCCGCTGGGGCGGGCGGGAGTCCGAGGAGTGCGAATGCTTTCTGGTCGATATTCCAGGGCACCTGAATCTTCCCAGGATTCCGAAGCGATCGGGCGGGCCGTTCGCGACCGTGGACGTCCATGATGGAGACGTTGCGCTGGGGCACCTGAACCTATGGGCCGTGGACGGGCTCCTGCACTCGGTGGACTACATGACGTTCGACGTTCCGGATGAGCGGCTCCCCGCCATGGAACAGCTCGGCGACGGACCGTTTAGCTGAGGGGTCCGTCCAAGACCGCGCCCGGTTCCGATCCTGGAGCCGCTCCCCGCACATGTGGTGCGGGTCGGGTCGTCGAGCCCCGGAGCTGCGGCCGCACCTGTACCGGGCACGGAGCGGGTGCAGGCTCAGAGGCGAAGGAGGAGGGTGCCCTCGTCGAAATACGGTCCGGCGGGAACGAACCCGAGACGCTCATAGACCGATCGTGCGGGGTTTCCCGCTTCGACGCTGAGGCTGATCGCGGGCAGTGCCTGGGAACGTGCCTGTTCGAGGATTCCGGCAATCAGTCGGGTTCCGAGCCCCCGGCCGCGTTGCCCCTCGGCAACCCAGACGCAGAGTTCGGGGATCGACTCGGCGACAAAGCCGTAGCCCGGGTCCGTCGGGTCGAAATAGCGCAGCCAAACGACGCCAACGGCTTTTCCGTCCGGGTCTTCGGCCACCAGGCCGAAGTCGTCCTTCCCGGGCCACCGCGTGAAATAGTGGGCGATGGCAGGAATCTGCTCGATTTGCTCGAGCGTGAACCGTGGCCCCGGCCAGTTCATATTTCCCAAGGTGGCCCGCGCCAGCAATTCCTCCTCACTAAACCGGAGCACGCGAAGCGTGGACGTTTCTCCCCCAAAGTTCCTCATGTCTGCCACCCTACAGATTCGGGCCTGCCGCTTCCACGATATGTCACCCCCTTCGTCGGCCTATGGGCCGGAGACGAGGGTAACGGTCTGCAACAGGCCCGGCACCAGCACCAGCCCCAGCAGGCCCGAGGCGATGGCCCAGCCCAGCGACCCCGCGCGCCAGGCAAGCCAGGCACCACCCAGTCCCAGAAGCACTGGCGCGACCATGAACCACGCGGGCAACAGGGCCCCGCTTCCGCCCCAGTCGGGCAACAGCAACGTGATGGCCACGGCAAGGCCCATGAGGATCCAAGTGGCAAGCAGCTTCCGGCCGCGGGGCGGAACGCTCCTTTCCTGCGGTGATGGCGTGGTCACGTGATGCTCCCGGTCCGGCGTTCGAGGCCCGGGACCGACAATTCCCCGGCGACCATCGCCGCCCGGTGCGTCTTCCGCACCCACTCGGTCCTCAGCACGCCGTAGAGGTGGGGAAACAATTCCCCGTCACCGCCGTCCTCCAAGCGGATCTCTCTTCCCGCGGCGGCAATCGCTGCGGCGTCCAGCTCCAGCACCACCAGCTCGCCGGAGAAATCGGGGTAGATGTGGCCGGCGACCACCGGGAGCTGCCCCGGGGACGAACAGTGGATGAAACCGACCTTGGCCAGCGTTGCGCCCCGGGTCGATTGTCGATACTCGCCGGCGGTCTGGGCGCGTTCCCATGAACTAAATTCGGTCAGGTGCAGGACGGTTTCCATGCTCCCAGCATAGGCAGAGGCGCGCGTTTGCCGATGCACCCCTTAACGGAAAAACGCCCAGCGGACGGATATTGTCCACCGGGCGCTTCCCAGGATCCTTCTACTTATCCAACTGCAGCCCCACAAGCACCGGATCATGGTCCGAGGAGCGGAACTGGTCCGGGGAGAACAGCTGCGCCACGTTGTAGTTGTAGCGGCTGTACTCGTACGCCACCGACTCGGTGGCGTTGATGTTCCAGATCGTTTCACCGGTGACCTGCTGCGCAACCTCGCGCGAACCCAAAATATGGTCCAGGGAGCCGGTCCGGCCCCCGAACAAGTAGGAACGGGTATCCGCGCCGGCTCCGAGATCCACGTATCCGGCCTCGGCCAGCACCTGGATCGGCTCCTCGGCGGAGTACGCGTTGAAGTCCCCGGCCAGCAGCACCTTGTTGGTGTTGCGCTCCTTCTTCAGTCCTTCGGCGAAGTCCACCAGGGCCTCGGCCTGCTCGACGCGCGCGGCGTTCCAGGCCCCGGCGCCGTCGCCCTTGTCGGCGTTGTCCGAGCCGTCCTTGGGATCCGAGCCCTTGGACTTGAAGTGGTTCGCCAGAATCAGGAAGCGGCTCTGGACATTTCCGCCAACGCGCTGGAATGCCTGCGCCAGGGGGTCACGTGCATTGTCGAACGCCGCATCATCCAGGATGACCGACTCGTCAATGGGCTTCACCGCGTTGTTCTTGTAGATCATCGCGGTGCGAATGACGTCCTCGTCTTCCGGGACTGCCGCGGGGCTTGGCACGAACTTCCACTGCTGCTTGCCGGCGGCCCGGTTCAGCGCATGCACCAAGGTGGCGAGCGCTTCATCGCGCTCGAGCCCAAAGCGGGCGGAGTTTTCAATCTCTTCCAAGACCACCACGTCGGCGTCGAACTTGTTCAGCGCCGAGACGATCTTGGCCTGCTGGCGCTCGAGGCTCTGGCCATTGGCGGCACCGCGTGCGTCGCAGCCTCCGCGCACGGTGACCGGCTGGCCTTCCCGATCGGTGTAGTAGGTGCACCCGGAAAGCTGGTCCCCGGTGGTGGTGAAGTAGTTCAGGACATTGAAGCTGCCGACGGTGACGTTTCCGCCTACCTCCGCCGGCGCCTCGGCCGGGGCTTGCGCGAAGGACGCCGGGATATCGGCATCCTCTGCCCCGATAACCTGCCCCTGCGGCTGCATCCGCCACAGGTCATAGCGGTAGTCCATGATCACCGGAGAGGTGAAGGTGGCCTGGGCACCGACGCTGACACGATGCCCCGCCGAAAGATACGGAAGCGGAACGGACTTGTTGGCTCGCGCACCGAGGAAGTTCAAGGTGGCGCCGTCATCCAGCACCACGGCCCGCCGCTCATTCTCGGCTTCCAGGGCTTGGGCCTGGGCACTGCCCGGGGCAAAGGCATCGGTGGCCTGGCGCAGGGTGCGCTCGCCGGGAAGGATCTCGCTGGTGCCTTCGGCGAGGGTCATCTCGCCGAACTGGTTCAGCGAATAGTTGTCGGCCACCGTCCACTGTCCCTGCGGATCGATCAACATGGATTCGAAGCGCTCGCGATCGGCGTCCGAGGAGGGGATGTCGATGGCCAGGGGCTTGACGGCATCGGCCGGTTCGCTGAGCACCTCAATGCCGGAAGCCGAGGCACTGACCTGGGTCAGTCGGAAGTATTCGCCGACCGTCCCGGTGACCTCCACGTGGTCGCCCACGGCAACCTTGCCCACTCCGCTTGGCGAGTAGACGAAGATTCCCGAACTGCCCTCGGGGGAAATCTCACTTCCGCTGCCCGCACTTTGGATGTAGAAGCCGCGGATGCCGCCCTCGGCGTAGGCGCCGGTGACCACCGCGCGAACGGAGACCTGCTGGCCAACCATCCCGCTCGCGGCACCCGTGCCCTGGATTTTTTCGATGGGAGTCGTTTCGGTGACTGCTGCCGTGGCCGGAACCATCGTCCCCACGGCCATCGCCGCTGCCAAGGTCACGGTGGCGAAAGCCGCCGTTGCGCTTTTCTTCATGGATTTCCCTCAGTCGTCTGTCTCTCCGTGACGCGGTGGCGCACGGCGTATAGCCCGATCAGATTCGATCACCGGGAAATGAATTCGGCATGAATGGCACTTGAACCGCGCCGACGCCCTTCACCGGGTGGCCATTGAACCATCCAAGACGATGCGTGGCACCGCGTCCAGAGATGCGGCCCCCGGACATGGAAATGCCCCCTGATGTGGTTCGGGAAGAACCGCTCCAGGGGGCATCGATCGTGCCTCGGGCTGTTTACTTGCCCTCGGCCAGGTAGAAGCCGATCGCCGTGCGCATCGACTCGCGGGCGCGGCGCCGGTCCCCCGCGGCGTCGTAGGCCAGGGCCAGGCGGTGCCAGGACTTCCAGGATTCGGGGTTGGCCTCGGCCTCTTCCTTGTACTGCACGAAGTCTTCGTCGGCGGCGGCCTTGACGATGCGTCCCGAGGGGGTGCGCGGCAGGGTGTCTTCGGGCAGCAGGCCCTCGCTGGCCAGGATCGAGGCCATCTTCTGCGTGCGGGAGCCGAAGAGCACCTCGCGAACCAGGATCCACACGCCGACCAGCGGGACCACCAAGGCGGCAACGCCGATGATCTTGGCGACCGGTTCGTCGGCGGCGATGAAGCGCACGGCCGAGCCGAACGCGGCGACCAGGTAGAACACGAAGAGCAGCAGGATGGCGCCGACCCAGATCTTGGTTTTCATCGTTTTCTAGCGTCCCAACTCGAGGTAGCCGTCAAGGCCGTAGGTCAGCCCCGGGCGCGAGGCGACGGTGCGCAGGCCCAGCAGCACGCCGGGCATGAAGGAAGCGCGGTCGTAGGAGTCGTGGCGCAACGTCAGTTGCTCACCTTCCCCGCCCAGCAGGACCTCCTGGTGGGCAACCAGTCCGCGCAGGCGCACCGAGTGCACGTGGATGCCGTCCACCACGGCGCCGCGGGCGCCGTCCAACTGGGTTTCGGTGGCATCCGGGCTCGCTGCCACTCCCGCGGCGGCACGCTCGGCGGCGATCAGTTCCGCGGTGCGCACCGCGGTGCCCGAGGGGGCATCGACCTTGTTGGGGTGGTGCAGCTCGATGATTTCCACCGATTCGAAGTAGCGTGCCGCCGTGGCGGCGAAGGCCGAAGCCAGCACCGACCCGAGGGCGAAGTTCGGGGCAATGAGCACACCGGTGCCGGGGTTTTCGGCCAACAGGTTGGTGAGGGATTCGCGCTTGGCGTCGTCCCAGCCGGTGGTTCCGACCACGGCATGCAGGCCATGGGTGACAGCGAAGCGCACGTTGTCCTCGGTACTGGCCGGGACCGACAGGTCGACCACGTGCGTGGCCCCCGCCTCCAGGATGGCTTCCAGCTTGTCTCCGCGACCCAGCGCTGCAACAAGTTCCATGTCCGTGGCGGCGTCGACGGCCTTGACGGCCTCGGCCCCCATTCGTCCCGATGCGCCGAGGACGGCGACTTTTAGTGGTGCACTCATGACTTCTAGGGTATCGGGAATTCGGGGCCGCTCCCGCGTCGGTGACGGGCACGGACCGGATGAGGTAGAGGCTGGGGTTCGTCCGGCGTCAGGATCCGATGCGTCCCAGTTCGTGCCCGGCCTCATCGAAGGAGACCCGCGCCGTGGCGACCGGCTTGCGCAGCACCCCGGTCAGTCGATCGACGGCGTCACGGAAATGACGTTGGAGCAGGTCCACGGCGCCCTCGCCGTCGCCCGCGAGCACCAGCTCCAGCCGTTCCCGGTGGGCCCGGTGCAGGTCGGTGCGAATGACGTAGCCGCCGGGGTTGCCGAGGCTGGCCAGTCGCGTCTCCACGACCAGATTGGCCATGTACTTGACCAGGCGACGGTTCCCGGACGCCTGCACCATCTCGAAGTGGAAGTCCAGGTCCGCGTCGCCGATGGATCGAGGGGATTCGAGGGCTTGGGGGCTGGCGTCGAGACCCTCCAGGCGGGTCAGCACCGCCGATGCGGCATGGAGGCGAATCGCCCGCTCCCCTGCGTCCGGCAGTGAGGCGATGACGCGGATGGCGGCGCTCTCCACCACCAGGCGCGTTGCGTAGAGTTCCTCCAGGTCGGCCGGGCGAATGACGGCCACACTCAGTCCCTGCCCCGGGATGGAAACCAGCAGGCCGTCCTGGATGAGCCGCTGGGTGGACTCGCGCAGCGAGCCCCGGCTCACCCCGAGTTGCTTGGCCGCCTGGGCTTCCTGGATGGGGGTTCCGGGCATGAGCAGGCCCTCGTAAATGGCGTTGCGCAATTGGTTGGTTATCAAGTCGATCGTCGAGGATCGCTGCACCCGAACCATGCTTGTCGCCGAGGGCTGTTGACCCATGTCCACGGGTGCTCCGTTCTTCCTTCGCCGGTGTTGCCGCGTCGGCTCCCCCAGCCTCTTGGCCCAACCGGCAGACCCAATCGTAACTTAATCGTGATTTATGCCTGCAGGTGCCGGATTCACGGCGAAACAAGCCCTCCTGCCGCCTGGTTCCCTGACATCAGCCGGGATTCGAGCGCACCTCTTGCACGCTGCCAGCTTTTGTCAACAATCCAACGCCCCGAACATCGGATTGTCAATCGATTCTTTTCTGGCTAACGTGATCAACACCATACTGAGCGTCACCACCACCCACCACGATCGGGTCGGGTCTGCCTCACACGGGTGCCGCAACCCCTTCACAGGATCCGGCGCACGGGGCGGCTTGGCCATCGCACCCCGAAAGAGGTTTCTCATGAAGCGCAGCATCACTCGCAGGCCGTTGCTGGCCACAGGCGTTGTCCTAGCCTCCCTGTCACTGGCCCTCAGCGGCTGTGCCGGATCAACCACCACCGAACAACCCGGAGGCTCCGCCGCCGCCCCCGCGGGCGAAGGCAAATTGCAGGCACTGAAGGACAAGGGCTCCATCACCGTCGCCATCGCCGGCGAAGCCCCGTACTCATACGAGGAGAACGGCGAGCCCACCGGCGCCACGATCGCCCTGGCCAAGAAGATCTTCGGAGACATGGGAATCAAGGAAGTCAACACCGTCTTGGTCGACTGGAACGGCTTGATTCCCGGCCTGACTGCCAACCGCTCCGATGCCGTCAGCGCGGGGATGTCCATTCTCCCGGAGCGTTGCGCCAACGCCGACTTCTCCGACCCCGAGATCATGTACACCACTGCCCTGATGACCCAAAAGGGCAACCCGAAGGGCCTGAGCGACCTCGACTCCGTCAAGGAGAAGATGGATGCCGGGGAAGACATCAAGCTCGCGGTGCTGGCTGGCGGCATCGAGGCCGGCTACGCCGATTCCCTGGGCCTTGAAGTGCAGTCGGTTCCGGATGCGCAGACGGGCATGGACACCGTGGACAACGGCCGTGCCGATGCGTTCGCGATGACCGCGATCTCGCTGAACTTCATGGCCGATGAGAACCCGGACGCCAATGTCGAGGTCACGGAGGCCTTCGTGCAGGAGATCGACGGGGTTCCGCAGATCGGCGCGGGAGCCACCGTCTTCGCCCAAGGTGACGACGAGCTGCGCGAGGCCTACAACGAGGGCCTGGCCAAGATCACCGAGTCCGAGGAAACCTACCTTGCCGTCGTGGGCGAATACGGCTTCACGGCCGAGAACCTTCCGCCCAAGGACCTGACCACCGAAGAGCTCTGCGAAGGCACACCGGCCCCGTAGCCGCACCGTGAGCGGTGGCGCCGGCAGCGATGCCGGTGCCACCGACGGGATCCGCCCGCGCCATGCGGCGATGGCGGAACGACTGCCCGTCTCCGGCCGGAGACACCGACGAGATCGATGACCCAAAGGAGTCCATCACCTGTGGACGAAAAATTTGCGGCGCTAGGGGAGGCCATGCCGCGGCTGCTGGACGGCATTCTGGTCACTGTCCAGCTCACCGTCCTGGGCGGGTTGGCGGCCTTCGCCCTGTCCGTGGCGCTGGGCCTCGCTGCCACCCATCCATCGAAAGCCGCGCGCATCCCCGCGCGCATCGTCATTGAGTTCTTCCGCGGCACCTCGCTGGTGGTGCAGCTGTTCTGGCTGTTCTACGTGCTTCCCTTGCTCGGCATGGACCTGCACCCGCTGCTGGTCGGCGTGATCGGACTGGGCCTGAACTACGGCGCCTACGGGGCAGAAGTCGTTCGCGGTTCCATCAATTCGGTCTCCACGGGCCAGTGGGAAGCCACCACGGCGCTGAGCATGGGCGCCGCGCAGCGGATGTACCGCGTGATCTTCCCCCAGGCCTGGGCCCTGATGATCCCGTCCCTGAACAACCTGCTCATCCACCTGATGAAGGGAACGGCAATCGTCAGCTTCATCACGATTGCCGACTTCACCTACCACCTCGACCAGCTCAAGCGCGTCACCGATACCGTGTTTGCCTACGGCGTGGTCGGGCTGCTGAGCTACTTCGTCATCGCACTGGTCCTGACCTTCCTGATGAACACCCTGGAACGCCGCGCGAAGCGCAAGCTCGGCCAGGGCATCACGGTCAAGTCCATACTGAGTCCGGCACCCACTGTCGGCAGTCCGGCGGGAGGAGCCATATGATTGCCGTCAACACCGCCCTGGAATGGCACTGGGACAGCACCTGGGAGGTGCTTCCGACGCTGCTCATGGCGTTCCTCAAGGTCACCTTGCTGGTCACGGTCCTCAGCACGCTGATTGCCGCAGTCCTTGGCCTGTTCATAGCAATGGCCATGCGGATGGCCCCGCGGCCGGTCGCCTCCACCATCAAGTGGATCGCCAACTTCATTCGGATGACGCCCATCGTGGTCCAGCTGCTGTTCGCCTACTACGCGTTCCTGTCGCTGGAGGGGGTGACGATCGGCATCATCGTCTTCGGCATCCACTATTCCACCTATATGTCGGAGGTCTACCGTGCCGGGATCGACTCGGTGCCCAAGGGCCAGTGGGAGGCCACCACCGCGCTGTCGATGTCCTCGCGACGCACCTGGACCGCCGTCGTCATTCCGCAGGCGCTGCGCGCCACCATCCCGGCCCTGGGCAACTACGCGGTTTCGATGTTCAAGGACACCCCGTTCCTGCTGGTCATCGGCGTGGTCGAACTCGTGAACGCCGGGTTGATCTTCGGCGGCAACGCCTTCCGCTACGTCGAACCGCTCACCCTGGTGGGAATCATCTTCCTCCTGGCCAGCTACCCGACCTCACTCCTGATTGGCAGATTGGAAAAGCGCCTTGCCTTCAACACCTGATTCCGCAACCAGCCCGGCGGCCGCCGGTTCCGCACCGTCGGCACCCGTGATCGAGTTCCGCGACGTCGAGAAGTCCTACGGCAGCAACGTGGTGCTGCACGAGCTGAACTTTTCCGTCGCCAAGGGCGACCGCGTCACCCTGATCGGCCCCTCCGGGTCCGGCAAGACCACCATCCTGCGCCTGGTCATGACGTTGGAGGAGGCCACCGACGGCTACATCTTCATCGACGGCGAACCGCTGACCCATGAGGAGCGCGGCGGCAAGCGGGTGGCCCGCAGCAAGAAGGACCAGAAGCGGATCCGCCAGCGGATCGGCATGGTCTTCCAGCAGTTCAACCTCTTCCCGAACATGTCGGTGCTGGAGAACATCATCGAGGCCCCGGTCCACGTGCTGGGCCAGTCCAAGGCCGAGGCCACGGCCCGGGCCAAGGAGCTGCTGGAGAAGGTCGGCCTGGCCGACAAGGCCGAGCAGCATCCGACCTCGCTTTCCGGCGGGCAGCAGCAGCGCGTGGCCATCGCCCGGGCCCTGGCCCTGGACCCGGAAATCCTGCTGCTGGACGAGGTCACCAGCGCGCTGGACCCAGAGATCGTCGGCGAGGTGCTGGGCATCCTGCGCAACATCGCCGAGACCACCAACATCACGATGCTGATCGTCACCCACGAGATGCAATTTGCCCGCGACGTCTCCAACCGCGTGCTGATGTTCGACGGCGGCAAGATCGTCGAGGAGGCCCCGCCGGCGGTCATGTTCAGCGACCCGAAGCACCAGCGCACCAAGGACTTCCTGCATGCCGTGCTCGGCGGCGAAGAGGGCACCATCGGCACCCACTAGGGGGGGGTGTGCCCACGGAAGTACCCCCGGGCAATGCGCCCCACAAGGCAAGGGATCGTTCGGCGGGCATTCGCCGGACGATCCCTTGCCTCTGATGGGACGGCCTCCCATCAGGCAGCCCTGCCGACCCCGCACCCCGAACCCCTTGTCAGTGGTCCGCGCCACCCCCTATCGTTGTCAACAATCTACCAACTGTGTTAAGGGGTCACGATGGAACATGTGGGCGTCGCACCTATGCTCTTCACCACCGAGGAGTATGCCGCGCGGCTGGCCGCGGCGAGGGTGCGCATGCAGGAGCAGGGCCTGAGCGCCCTGCTGGTCACCGATCCGGCAAACATCTACTATCTGACCGGCTACAACGCGTGGTCTTTCTACACCCCGCAACTGGTCTTCGTCCCCATGGAAGGGGACATGATCCTGTTCTCCCGGGAAATGGACGCCAACGGGGCCTTCCGGACCAGCTGGCTGCCGCCGGAAAACATCGTGGGCTATCCCGAGCGCTACGTTCACCGCCCGCACCTGCACCCCTTCGACTGGGTGGCCTATGCCCTGCGCGCCCGCTACCTGATCGCCCCCGCAGCCAAGGGCTGCGTTGGCCTGGAAATGGACGCACACTTCTTCTCCCCCAAGGGCTATCGCTCGCTGGTCAACGCCCTGCCGGAATGGACACTGGTGGACTGCTTTGAGTTGGTGAACTGGGTCCGGGCCGTCAAGTCCCCGGCGGAGATCCAGCTGATGCGCCAGGCCGCGGTGTTCACCAACCTGGCAATGCAAGCCGCCCATGACGCCATCGACGTCGGCGCCCGCCAGTGCGACATCGCCGCCGCCATCAGCCAGGCACAGCTGACGGGCACCGCGGAGGCCGGCGGCGACTACCCGGCGATCGTTCCGATGCTCCCCACCGGTCAATCCGCCGACACCCCGCACCTGACCTGGAGCGACGAACCGCTGAAGCCGAATGAGGCGATGATCGTGGAGCTGGCCGGCGCCTACCACCGCTACCACGTGCCGATGGCCCGCACCTTCATGCCCGGCAAGCCCTCCCCCCAGCTGGCGCACCTGGCCCGGGCCACCGACCACGCGCTGGCTGCGGTGCTGGAGGCCGTGGCACCGGGCACCCCCGTGCAGGAACTCTCTCAGGTCTTCAACCGGACCCTGTTTGAATACGGCTATGAGAAGGCCTCGCGCATCGGCTACTCGATCGGCGTGGGCTACCCGCCGGACTGGGGCGAGCGCACCATCTCCCTGCGCAGCGAGGAGTTGACGGTACTGCAGGAGAACATGACGTTCCACCTGATGTGCGGCATGTGGATGGAGGGCTACGGCTACGAGGTCTCGGAGGCGATCCGGGTCACCGACACCGGAGTGGAGACCTTCACCGCCTTCCCGCGCGGGCTGGTGCCCGCCGGCGATGCCCGCCTAACAGCGGCCGAGTCCAGCACCCTGCTGGGCAACCCCGGCGAGCGGGCGGTTTCAAGCGGTCCCGGACTGGCGGGGCTCCCGCAGCCGCTCACCGAACCGCGCCGCCCGGCCACTCCGCGCTTTGGCTTCACCACCCCGACGGAGGAACCCATGACCGGGCCGATCGGCATCGTTGCGCGCAACGCCGAGCGGGCCGACAGGGACCCCGTCTGGCCGGTCGCCCCGGAGCCGGAGGCCGAGCCCGAAGCGGAGAACGGCGATGCTTCCCCGGGGCAGACGCCCTAAGCACCCCGGGTGCTTGCCGGCGACGAATCAGGAGGCCGCGTCGTCCCGGCGGCCTTTCGCGGCTGCGGGGCCCACGAGGTGGTCTACGGCGCTGTCCATGTGGTCGGCGAGCGCCCGGTGCAGTTCCGGCACGTCGGCGTCGAGGATCGCCTGGGCAATGCGCCGGTGCCCGGCGATGCGCTCCGCGACGGGGTATTCGGATTTTTCCAGGGCAGAGAGGCACATCCGGGTCTCCGTCACCAGCGTGCCGTGGATGCGGCTGAGCCGCGGGCTGTCGGCCAGCCGGACCATGGCCTCGTGGAAGGAGATGTCGCTTCGGCTCAGTGCGGCGGGGTCGGTCCCATGGGCCTCCATCTCTGCCACGATCCCGAGCAGTTCCTTACCGACCTGCCCGTTCGTGTGGTCGACCTCGATGATCTTCAGCGCGGCACCACGCTCGACCGCGGTTCGCGCCCGATAGATGTCGGTGATGTCGGCCTGCGTGAACTGCGCGACGAACAGGCCGCGGTTGCGGATGCTCACCAGCAGCCCCTCCTGGGTCAGGCGCTGCATGGCCTCCCGCAACGGGCCGCGGCTGACACCCAGGCGCCCGGCGAGGTCGGCTTCGGCCAACTGTGCGCCCGGTCCGAACTCGCCGTTCTCGATCGCCATGCGGATCTGGCGCGCAATGATGGCCGGCGTGGATTCCTGTTTCAGCGGTTCGATGCTCGATGCGGTCATGCCGGTGATTCCTCGCTTGGGCCGAATTGACTAGCCGAATTGTCTAGATGCAGACAATCCTACAACCGGTAGACGCCATCGCCGGGGCCACCACGATCGGCCCGGGGCTATGCCTCGCTGACTGCCTTCTTCAGCAATTCCACCAGTCGCTGCTGGTCCTCGGCGGTCAGCTTGGTCACCGCGTAGGAGCTCGGCCAGAAATTGCCCTCGTCGAGGTTCGCGTCTTCCTGGAAGCCGATCGTTGCGTACCGCACCTTGAACTTGGCGGCGCTCTGGAAGAACACCACGACCTTGCCCTCGGCATTGGTGTACGCCGGCATGCCGTACCAGGTCTTTGCCCCCAGGGACGTGTGCTCCTTGACCAACCCGTGCAGGGTTTCGGCCAACTCCTTGTCGGAGCCGGTCATCTCGCCGATGGCCGCGAGGCACGCCGCCTCCAGGTCGGCACTTTTCTTGGAAGCCTTTTCCTCGGCCACCGCTGCCTTCATGGCAGCCTTTTCCTCTTTGCTGAAGGTCGCGCTCATGGTGATTTCCTTTCATTGACCTGCTTTACCGGACCCACTCTAGGCGGAACCACGGATGGGCGCTTCTTGATTCCTGCTCGACTTGGTGGGCGTCGCGGGGATGCGCTCGGGGAATCTTGCAGCGGTTCGCAGGCAGCGTCGTGGTTGTTCCCGGCCCACCTCGGAGAAAAGTGCGCCCGGCAACGGGACGGCCCTGGACCCTTGGCGCTCGCGGTTCCCGGCTTCTCCCGGTCCGTCCATGCTCCCCGCACATTGTCTTCCCACCGCCAGGGTGGTGGGGTTGGCCGGTTCTGTGCGATCAATAATCCAAGGGGGAACTCTCCTCGAGTCTGCGACACCGCCCCGCGGCGGGCGGCACCCCCATCGCCTCCCCGCTGGCGGCCCCCATCGGGCCTGCCGGTTTCCGCGGGCCAAACAAGTGGCCAACGGCAGAGGGGGCCACCGGAGCACAAGGTTCCGGTAACCCCCTCGTTCATGTCCATCGTGCTAGCTGGCGTCGACGACGTTCCAGCTGCGGTCCTCGCGGTTCCAGGCCACCGAGGCGTCGCGCAACTTGCGCAGGGACTTCAGGACATCGCGGTTGATGGCCGGGTGCCCGTTTTCATTCGTGTAGACCCACTCCTCGCCGAAGGCCTCCGCAATGCGGGGCACCAGGGCTTCCTGGTGGACGGTCTTTTCTTTGTGGATCGCGTCAAGGATCCACTGGGCAATTTCTGGTGCATTGGTCATCTGTTCAGGGTACCGGCGCGCAGGACGGAGCACACAACGCGCGCCGGTTGGAACGCCTCGGGTTCAGGCACTGCCCACCCATTCAACCTCGCCGTCGGCGAAGAACTGTTCCTTCCAAACAGGCACGTGGGCCTTGACGGTCTCCACCAGGTCGCGGCAGGCGTCGAAGGCCGCCCCGCGGTGGGCAGCAGCTGCGGCCGCCACCAGGGCGGCGTCCCCGATGTGCAGCTCCCCAACCCGGTGGGCCGCCCACAGCCGGGTCCCGGGGTGCCGGGAGGCGACCTCGTCCACCAGCTCGACCATCCGCGCCGGGGCGCTGGGGTGGGCGCTGTAGGTCAGTTTCAGCACCTCGCGGCCTCCGTCGTGGTTGCGCACGATGCCGCCGAAGGTAACCACGGCGCCGGTGTGCTCTGACTCCACCGCGTCCCAGGCGGTGTCCGCGTCGATGGGGGTGTCGCTGATGCCCGCGAAGACCGCTTCGCCGGGTGATTGGGGCCCGTTAGTGGGCATGGCGTCCCTCCAGCTGGTCGCAGATGTGCGTGAGCAAGGGAGTGAGCACCGTGAGCCCGTCCATGACCCCGGAGGGGGAACCCGGCAGGTTCACGATGAAGGTCTCCCCCGACACCCCCGCATGCCCGCGGCTCAGCGCGGACATCGGGGTCTTTTCCCGCCCGGCTGCGCGCAGCGCCTCCATGATGCCGGGGACCATCCGGTCCAGCAGCGGTTCGGTTTCCTCCGGCGTCCTGTCATCGGCGCTGAGCCCGGTGCCGCCTGAAGTGATGATGACGCTCGGCTTGGACAGCAGCAGTCCCTGCAGCGCCGCACCGACGGACGGGCCGTCCGGCACGACGATGGCCGGGATGACATCGAAGTTCTGTTCCTGGAGCCAGTCGGCAATGACCGGGGCGCTGGCATCCTCGTAGATGCCCATGGCCGCACGGGTGGATGAAATGAGGATGGCCGCCTTGCGAGGGGCGCCCAGTGGTTCACAGGCACTCATGCGCGCAGTTCTCCTTCGGGGTTGGGAAGTTGTTGGGGAGCAATGTCCCAGGATCCGGACTTGCCGCCGGACTTGGCCAGCACGCGCATGTCGGTGATGCTCGCGTGCTTGTCGACGGCCTTGATCATGTCATACAGGGCCAGGGCCGCGGTGCTCACTGCGGTCAACGCCTCCATTTCGACACCGGTCACGCCGCGGGTCTTCACCGTGGCAACGATCCGCACGGAGTCTTCGGCGTCCAGGTCGAAGTCGATGACCACCTTGGAGATCGGCAGCGGGTGGCACAGCGGGATGAGCTCGGAGGTTTTCTTGGCCCCCATGATCCCGGCAATGCGGGCCACGGCGAGCGCGTCGCCCTTGGGCATCCCGGCACCGGAGATCAGTCCCAGGACCTCGCCGGTGGTGTGCACAAAGGCCTCGGCGGTGGCCTGGCGGCTGGTTTCTGCCTTGTCGCTGACATCGACCATGTGGGCGGTGCCGTCGGCGCGAACGTGAGAGAGCTTCCCGCCGGAAGGTTCGGCGTTCGGTTCGGGTGTGGTGTCGCTTCTCATGAGCCGTCTCCAATGATCATGATGTCCGCGCGGCTTCCCGCGGGCAGGGTGGTGGTCTCCTCGTCGAGGAGGATGAAGGCGTTGCTGGCAGCCAGGGCAGCCAGGAGGTGGGAGGAGGCCCCGCCAACGGGCGCGACTGTGCCGTGGGCATAGCTGCCGCGGCGCACCTGCAGCTTGCCGGGAACCGAGTCCAGGTCCTCGGTGAGCGTGGCGGTGGCCAAGACGCGCTCGGGCAGGCCCAAGGCCATGGCCAGGACCGGGCGGATGAACATCTCAAAACTGACATAGGCGCTGACCGGGTTTCCCGGCAGCGCAATGAAGGCCACCGGTGAGCACCCGGGCAGGGCGAGGGTTCCGGAGCCCTGGGGCCCTCCGGGCTGCATGGCCACGGAGCCGAAGTCGATGCCATGGGTGCTGAGCACCGCCTTGACCACGTCGAAGGCGCCCTTGGAGATCCCCCCGCTGCTGAGCACCAGGTGGTAGTTCCTGTCGCCGGCCATCAGCGCCGCCCGCAGGGACGTGGTGAACTGTTCGGGCGAGTCATCGAGTACGCCCGCGACGGCCACCTGGCAGCCGGCGCCCGTCAGCGCTGCGTGCAGCAAGGTGGTGTTGGCGTCGTGGATCTGCCCCGGGCCCAGCTCCCCGCCGGGGGCGACCAGTTCGTCCCCGGTGGACAGCAACAGCACCCTCGGCCGGGATTGGACCTGCACCTCGGCCAGGCCGAGCCCGGCCACGATGCCCAATGCCGTGGGGCCAAGCCGTGTCCCTGCCTCCAACACCAACGCACCTTCGGCGATGTCGCTGCCGCGGGCACGCACGTAGTTGCCCACCGGACTGGAATCCGGCAGCACCACGGTGAATCCGTCTGCAACTTCGGCGACCGTGGGAAAGCGATCGGGGTTTGCCGCCTCGACGGGGATGACGGTGTTGGCCCCTTCCGGCATCGGGGCACCTGTCATGATGGGCGCGGCGGTGCCGCGCACCAGGGCAGCGGCAGCCTGGCCGGCGGCGATCGGGGCGACCACCCGCAAGGCACCAGAGCCCAGGTCCCCGGTGTGCACCGCATAACCGTCCATCTGGGAGTTGTCCCAGGGCGGCAACGCACGCGGGGCCAGCAGGTCGTGGGCCAGCGTGCGGCCCAACGCCTGGACCAGCTCCGACGGTTCGCTGCCCGCATCCCGCAGCACGGGAGCCAACAAATCCTCTATGGCTTCCAGGTGCTCGCGGACGCTGCGGCGAAATGGTGGTCTCATGCCTTCCATCCTAGGTCGCAGTGGCGGTGCCGCATTCCTAGTCACCGAATTCCTTCATCAGTGCAGCCACGTTTTCCTACGCGCCTCACGTTCGGTGGGGCCGTCGCTGTCCCACCATTGTCGGCACTTCGACCGTTGCCAAACGTGTGCCCATCTGCGCCGTGGTTCAGCAATCCCTGTTCATTCGACGATCCGAAAATTCCTGCGCTCCGAGCGCCACCACGAAGGTCGCCCTCCCTGGAGCAGGCTGGTGGCCACGCGGACCACGCTGCCTTCGCAAAAGCATACCGAGGCAGCGGGCAGGGTGGAGCCGTGGCCACCCGTGCTGCCACGGCTGAATCGCTCGCCCGGGGAACCGCCGCCACGGCTTCGGCAGGGCCTGAACGTATCGGGGCCCGACTGGCAATCCAATCGTCACTGTGGGCAAGGCAGACCCCCGGGAAGGTTCTTCCCGGGGGTCTGTTGACTGGGGCCGGTGGAATGATGGGTTTTGGTTGGAGGCGCTGAAGCGGGTTGCCTATTACAACCGCGCCACCAACCGCTCCGCCGTCCGCAGGGCCAGCGCAGCCAGCGTCAATGTCGGGTTGGCCGTGCCGGCGGTGGGGAACACCGATGAACCGACCACCCACAGGTTCGGCACGTCATGGCTGCGGCCTTCCGCATCCACCACCGAGGTGGCCGGGTTTTCACCCATCGCCGTCGTTCCCATGATGTGCCCGGCACCGAATGGGACGTCGGAGTGGTTGCGCTCGGTGGCCTCCAGCTCTGCGAACAGGTTTTCATGTACGGCGGCCGCGTCGGCCATGCCGGCGCGGACAGACGCGCCGACGGCGAAGGTGATGCGGGGACGAGGCAATCCGATGTCGTCGAGGTTGTTGAAGTCCGGCACGATGCGGTTGCCCGGGTCGGGCAGCTGCTCGACCGAGCTGGCAAACCGGATCTCGCGCTGGACGTGCTCATTCCAGCGCCGCGCCAGTGCGTTGCCGCCTTCGCGCAGGCGTGGGAACGGAGCGGGGGCGGTGAACTCGAACGTCGGATCACCGATGGGGAACCGCCATCCGTCGTTGCCGATCTCGACGCGGAAGGCACTGCGCGCGTCCGCATCGGGACGCTCGCGGGTGCTGTCTATCCCGGCCGTCGAGCCCGGGCCGCGCTGGGGATACACCGGATCGCGAGACAAGGCCCACGACAGCTGGATCGGGTGGTCCATCAGGTTGCGACCCACTTGATCCGAGGAGTTCGCCACTCCCCGCCCATTGTCGCTGGACAGCAGCAGCTTCGGCGTCTCGATGCCGTGCGCGGCCAGCACCACGGCCTTGGCCAGCACCGTGTGATCGGTCCGGTCGGGTGTGCGGTATCGCACCCCGGTCGCGCGGCCACCGCTCACCAGCACGTCGAACACCACGGCGTTGGCCACCAACCGTGCACCGTTCTCCCGGGCACGCTCCAGGTGGATGAGCGCGTCATACTTGGCGCCGATGGGACAAATGGGGATGCAGTTGCTGTTCCCCTCGCAGCGCGGACGGTCATTGAAGGAGGATTCGGAGTTGCGTGCCTGAGGGGTGGACCGAACCTGCAGACCGATCCCGGCAGCGGCTTGGCCGATCACCCGGTCCAGAAAGCTGGTCGGTATCGCCTCCATGGGGTACCCCGCGCTGCGCGGTGACCCCAGGTCCTCGTTCGAGTCTCCTGAAACGCCCATTTCGCGCTCCGCCCTGACATACCACGGCTCGAGATCGTTGTAGGTGATCGGCCAGTCCGCGCCGACCCCGAACCGGGTCCGCATCTCGAAGTCCCTGGGCAACAGCCGCGGCGTGCTGCCCAGCCAGTGCCAGGTGGTGCCACCCACGATCCGCTCATAGGTGGAGCCGAAGGCATCGGGTCCGTCCTGGATGAAGTAGCCGGTGCCGGGAACCCCGATCTCCAGGCTGGTCGGATGTGGCGCCCACGGCACGTTCGGGTACGGGCTTTCGGGGACCTTGGCCGGGGCGGCCCGAAAGACCTCGACCGCTTGGTCGCGATCCACCGGTGGTCCGGCTTCGAGCATGATGACGCCGACACCCGCGCGAGTGAGCGCATCGGCGACCAGGGCTCCGGCCACGCCGGAACCCACGATGACCACATCGGTGGTGAGAGTATCGCTCATGGCACATCATCCCATTTCGAAAAGCCGATTTTCGTGCTCGCCGGCTCGGCGAACGGCAGCGTTTCCCAGGCCAGGGCCTCCAGGTAGTCAGCGGTCCGGCCATTGACCAGGCCCGAATACCAATGGACAAGGATCTGCCGGGCTGTCTCCGCCACGGCATCGTCATTCAGGACGCCGCTGCGACGTACTTCGTCGAAGGTCCTGGGTCGACGCTTCACGCGCACCGTGCCGTTGACCAGCACGCGGAGCGTCTGCGCGTGTGCCGGATCATTGTTCAGGGCCCGCAGGTACTGCTGACCCACCTCGTCGCGCAGACTGAATTCATTGTCGGTCAAGATGTCCGAGAGCTCCATGAACTCATCGAGCGTGACCGCCCGCGTCGTGGTTGCTGCCCTGACCGGTGGCGCCGTGAGGCCGCCTGCGGCAACTGCGCCCGCGACGGCGGCAAGCCCGACCAGCACCCCGCGCCGAGTCGGGAGGCTTGCCGGGTCTCGTTCACTCTGCGTGAGAGCTCCCGACTGAGGATCCTGTAGTGCCATGCTCTTCTGCCCCCCCGAAATCAAGTGATGTGGGTTCGATGCGGCTGGGCCCCTATGGGGATAGGACGGCATTGCCGTGGACTCTTCATGATTCTCCCGAAACCGACCCGACGGCAATCCCTAGATTTGGGGGGATGCACACCACTCAGTCGCACAGAATATAGGGACCCGGCCAGCCCGATGGAAAGCTTCACGTGGGTGGGTATGGCACGCCATTCCCTGGGGGCGATGGATCCTTGCGGCGTCAACCAACCACACCGGGTGAATGCCGGCGGCAGCACTGTCGCGCTGTCCGCCCAGAGCCAAGCCACAAATGGTCAAAAGGCCTCCCCCGTGGACTACCCTCGATATATGGCGACGAACCCAGAAACACCGCGCAGCACCGTCAGCCTGCCCATGCCCACCATCCTGACACCGGCACCCGCAGACTCCCCCGGGCTCAGCGACAAGTTCGGCCGACAGGCCACCGACCTGCGCATCTCCCTGATCGACAAGTGCAACCTCCGCTGCACCTACTGCATGCCCGCCGACGGGCTGGCCTGGCTGCCCAAGTCCAAGCTGCTGACGTTGGAGGAAATCTCCCGGATCGTGCGCATCGGCGTGCGTGACCTGGGAGTGCGCGAACTGCGCCTCACCGGCGGCGAACCCCTGGTGCGCGTGGACCTGCCCCAGATCATCGCCACGGTGCGCAGCGAGCACCCGGACCTTCCCATCTCCCTGACCACCAACGGGGTGGGACTGGCCAAGAAGGCAGCCGCGCTCAAAGAGGCCGGACTGACCCGCATCAACGTTTCCCTCGACACCCTGCATGCCGAGACCTTCGCCAAGCTCACCCGGCGCGACCACATCGACTCGGTGTTCGCCGGGATCGACGCGGCCCTGGCCGCCGACCTGGCGCCGGTGAAGATCAATGCGGTGTTGATGCGCGGGATCAACGACGAGCAGGCACCCGAGCTGCTGGCCTGGGCCCTGGAGCGCGGCCTGGAGCTGCGCTTCATCGAGCAGATGCCGCTGGACGCGGACCACGTGTGGCGCAAGGACAACATGGTTACCGCCGCGGATTTGCGCGCCTACCTGGAAACCCGCTTCCGCCTCTCCCCCGATACCAAGCCGCGCGACGGTGCCCCGGCCGAACGCTTCCTGGTCTCCACCCCGCAGGACCCCGACACCATCCTGGGTGCGGTGGGCATCATCGCCTCGGTGTCCGAGCCGTTCTGCTCCGACTGCAAACGCACCCGCATCACTGCCGAGGGCAAGGTCATGAGCTGCCTGTTCTCCCGGGAGGAAACCGACCTGTCCGCGCTGCTGCGTGACGGCTCGGACGATCGGGCCATTGCCGAACGCTGGCGGGCAGCGATGTGGGGCAAGCCGCGGGCCCACGGCATGGACCACACCGGACTGGGCTCCAAGGACTTTGTACAATCGGACCGCTCCATGAGCGCCATCGGAGGATAATTGCGCATTCGATACTTTGCCGCCGCGGCCCAGGCCGCCGGCACGACCGAGGAACGAATCGACCTGCTTCAGCTTCCCGGCGCCACGCTGGGCACGGTGCTCGAGCACCTGGCAACCAACGCCCCGGCAGCTGCCCCGGTCCCCGATGGGCCGCTGCTGCGCCGCACCACTTCGCTGGCCACGGTGCTGGGGCGCTGCAGCTTCCTGGTCAACGGCGTGAGCGAACAGGACAAGGACCGCGTGCTGCGCCCCGGCGACGAGCTGGACGTGCTGCCGCCCTTCGCCGGCGGATAAGGGGCCTTCGGCCTCCGATTGTCGGGTGCCTCTCTTACTGGCGGTGACAAGGGTGCCATCAGTTGCCGCCGTTCGCTGCGAAGGGAGCGGCGTGGCGGATCCCCGGGAATTCTTGCCCGAGCGTCCTGCCTGGCACCATACCTGGGTTGGTAGATGGTTTGGTGCACCTGGAGATCGGCTCGAGAGCTACCGCACACCCACCAAAGGGAATATGATGAGGCCCGGACGGGGTGTGTAGTCAGGGCGAGAGCCCTAACCCAAAATTAATTTTTTTGGGGGGATTCATTTGACGCACACCCCGTCCGTCCAACTGGTCTACTACATTGCCGCAACTGTCCCGCATCAGAGATAGGTGTACGCCGGCCGCGCTGCCGCGAGATCCCTCAACCGGTTGGCCGAGTAGAGATCCAGTGCCTCGCGCAGGCAGTCCAGATGATCTTCGCCGGGTTGCCCGACGTATGCTCCGTCGCCACCATCCAGGGCCCAATAACGTGTGTGCGCAAAGCCCATGAAGCCGGCTTTTCGCGTCCGGACAGGACGGTCCGAGATCCAGTCGCCAAAGTTCCCCTTCAGCGGCCCGCCCACCGGATCGCCGCCAATAATGCCGTGGAAGGGGAAGTACAAGTTCGTCCAGCGAGTCAGTGCGAAGAGGGCACCATGGTTCGGGACCAGAAACCCTCCCCTGAAGGACCCGTCCATCGAGCGGTCTGAAAGGGCATAGCTGATGCGGGGTTGCCCGATCGCTGTGAATTCTGCCTGCGGTGGGCAGCTGGGAAGTATCCGGTTTTTCTTCATGGACGAAAAAGCTTCATTGCTGCCCGCCATGAGGAGATGCGCGTGGGTCAGCGGCGAGCCCATCGTCACCAGATCGGTCACAAGCCATGGCTGGCTGTTCAGCCTGTGTTCCTGCCACGCCGCATACTGGAGGTCCCGAGCCGCAGGGGTTTCCGCCGCTTCGGGGTCCCTTGGCATCAAGGCCGACTCCACGGCACCCAGCGCGCCAAAGCTCGCGTGGTCTGGATTGGCGTGCTGTTGACGGAGGCGGTTCCAAGCGAAAGTGAGCATGTCGTAGGCGATGGCGCTGCCGAGGCTGTGCGCCGCCACGACGATCCGCTGGTATTCGCCCGATTCATGCATTCCTTCGAGCAGTCGAACACCGGCTTCGCGGATTTCCTGCCGGCGGGCGATATTGTCCGGCTTGGGCTCGAAGTATCTTGCGGCATCACCCAAATGCCCGGTGAGGAGCTTCGTGCCGCGTTGCTTCAGGAGCTTCCAGACCAGTCCAAGCAACGCGATGACCACTGCAATCAGTCCGCCACCAGCCAGCATCCCGCCGGAGCTCGCGGGCTTGAACGCGGCGTAGCCGGTGGCCCCAACGAAGGCCAGCAAGACTACGACCAGCAGTATTCGGACAATGCGTACGTGGGGCCTGAGGGACGCTGGCATGTCCGAGCTCTTGCGCAACAACAAGTTCTTCATCCACCCCATAACTTGCCCAGTGGTGCTGTCGCGGACAAGGTGTGCCCAGTAGAGCTCATAGACATCAGTCGTCGGCCGTCCCTCGCCGGGTGCACCGGGAGGTGAGGCTGCCGCCTTGATCGTGACCTTTCGCGTTTCGAAGGAATCCGACAGGTTATCGGGCTTCACCCAGCGCAGCGTCTGGCTCGAGTCGGTGCCGAATACCGCCTGCACAAATTCCATGAGTGTCTGTCCGGGTTGCTGCTCGCCAATGCCGTGAACGACGATCAGGGCCTGCTTGGGCGAGTTGCGCCGGCGCCGGATGGCCTGGACGATCACGCTGAGCCTGTTCAAGGCCGCCTGCCAGAAGGCCAGACTCGTCCGGACGCCCATGGACTCGAGGATGTTCCCCACCGTCACCCTCACGACGCTCCTTCCGTCATCCGTGGCGGGGCCGGGCGCGGGGCGTACGCGGATCGTCAGACTCGTTCCGCTGGTCTCGCACTCGGCAGTCAGCGTGAATACACCCTCGCCGACGGTCGCGTGGGTCACCATGTGCTGGGCCAAAGACCCTCCCGGAGCGGGAACCGTAGCCAATGCACCCTTCCTGAAGGGCAGTATCACCCCGGCTCCGATCCACTTCCCAAGCATCTCGGGACGAAAGAGCAGGGCGCCGAGCTCGGCGGAGTCCATGCGAACGTTGGTCGAAACGCGCATCCTCAGTCCAGATGATGGAACTGCAGCCAGGTGGTTCACGATGCCCCCAAATACCGACGGACCTGCCGAAACTCCAGCATAGAACCGACCAGGCTTCGGACCAAGGCTTTCAGTTTTGCTGGCGCTCCCGGCCGCACAAGTACCCGGCGGTGTTTTCTTAGTCATTGGGAGCCCAATACACCGCTTCCGGTCAATGGCGATTCTTCGCTCGGTCGGCAGCTCAGCGCCCGCGGCGCCCCGCCCACAGCCCGTGCAGCAGCGGCAGCGTCGAAAGCCACATCAGCACGGCGCCCAGCACCGCATCGTCCGCGTGCAGCACCGCGCCGGCGAGCAGCACGGCGGCGAAAACCACGGCCGAGGCGGTCCGTGTCCCGGTGGCCTCGACGCGCGCCAGGCGGCGTTCCAGTTTCGGGTTGGCCACCGCGAGCGAGCCGTCCTGCAGTCCGCTGAACAGCGCGTCGATCCGACGCGGCAGGCCCAGGCCCAGCGTTGCGGCCTCCAGCAGCTGCCCCGCCACGTCCTGCACGATGTTGCCGCGCTGCTCGCGCAGCAACTGCGCCGCGTAGGGTTCGACCGAGTCCCAGAGGTTGAAGGCCGGGTCCAGCGAGCTGCACACGCCCGAAGTCAGCGACATGGCACGGATGATGAGCAGGAAGTTCTCCGGCACCTGGAACGGCAGCGAGCGGACAACGTGCCCGAACTCCTCGGCGAACTCGCGGAACTCCCGCGGGTCCACCTCGCGCAGCTCGGCAAAGCCCATGCCGCCGAACCTGGCGAAGAGCTGCGTCAGCGCGCGCTCCAGCTCGGCAGTGTCGGCCGTTGACACCAGCACGCCCAGCTCCCCGATCGCGGCGACCAGTCCCTTGCCGTCGCGCCCGGCGGCAGAGATCAGCAGCTTGCGCAGGCCGCTGCGGGTGTTGGACGGGACCTCGCCCATCATGCCGAAGTCGATGAAGGTCAGCTTCCAGGGATGCGGGGCTTGTGGGTCGGTGGCCGGGGTGACGAAGATGTTGCCCGGGTGCGGATCGGCATGGAAGAAGCCGCTGGTGAACAGCTGGTCGAACATCACCGCGGCGAACACCGGAGCCACCTCGCCCGGATCGATGCCTGCGGCCCGCAGCCCGGACAGGTCGGTGATCTTGATGGCGGTGACATCTTCCAGCGTGAGTACGCGGCGGGTGCAGCGCTCCCATACGACCCCGGGCACCGCCACGCGGTGGTCGTGATCGAAGTCGGCGCCGAAGCGCTCGGCATTGGCCGCCTCGTTGAGGTAGTCGATTTCCTGCAGGCTGGTGGCGGCAAACTCCTCGACCAGGGCCGGGGCGTTGGCGCGCCTGGACACCACGCGCACGTGGCTGAGCCAGCCGGCCACCTTGCGCAGTGCGGCCAGGTCGGTGGCGACGATCCCGTCGATGCCCGGCCGCTGCACCTTCACCACCACGGTGTCGATACCGGCCGCTGCGGCATCCTCGGGCATCAGCCGCGCCCGGTGCACCTGCCCGAGCGAGGCGGCGGCGATCGGCACCTGCTCGACCGAGGCGAACACCGTCTCCAGCGTCGCGCCCAGCTCGGCCTCTGCCAGCGCGCGAATGGCGGAGAACGGAACGGGCGGCACCTCGTCCTGCAACCCCTCGAGCTCGGCGGTGATTTCCGGCGGCAGCACGTCAAGGCGTGAGGACATGAACTGGCCGACCTTGATCATCAGGCCGCCCAGGTCCACCGCGAGCACATGGAAGCGCTGCGCGAAGCGCCGCATGCGCCGGGCCCGGGAGCGCTCCGCGACCCTGGCAAGCCCGACGCGCGGCAGGAGCAATTCGAAGAACCACGTTACGGCGAGGTTCCAGGCGGCGAATCGCAGGATGCGCCGGTAGCGGGCGCGGGTGTTGCCCGCTACCGTCTTCACGTCCGCGCGGTCCCCGGGACCGGAGGCCACCTAATCAGCCCTGGGCGAGGATCGAGTACAGCTTGCGGCGTGCCTCCTCAAGCACAGCCACGGCCTCCTGGACCTGCTCCGGGGTACCGGTGCGCCCGACTTGGGCAGCCGCCTGGGCGAGCTCGACGCCGGCCTTGGGCAGCGAACCGCCGCCGGATCCCGCTGTTCCCCCGGTGGGTTCCCACGGCACCGAAAGCTTCGAATCGGCAACCTCCTCGCGGCCGGCCTCAGTCAGCGAGTAGATCTTGCGGCCGTTGGATTCCTCGGTGTTCACGGAACCCTCGTCAGCCAGCAATTGCAGGGTGGGGTAGACGGAGCCGGCACTGGGCTTCCAGGCCCCGCCGCTGCGCTCCTCGATTTCGCGGATGATCTGGTAACCGTGCATGGGCTTCTCGGCGAGCAGGGCCAGGATCGCCGAGCGAACCTCGCCGCGTCCGGCGCGGGTGCCCGCGCGCTTTTCGAAACGTGAACGTAGCTCCTCGACGGCCTGCCACACGCCGTCGAGGTTGTTGGCGGAGAAACCGCCCGTTGGATTTGAGTGGTGCATGATGCTCTCCTCTATCGCTAACGATGTACGAACGATACTTAAAGATACGTCGCCCGATGCTGGGAAATCCATGGGTTTGGGCCTTGAATTACCTAAAAGCCAAGGACCTTCCGCCCATGTCGCCCGTCGGGCGACAATCGGTCAGACTATATCTTTCGCTGAAACCCAAAAGGCGATCCCCGCCACCGCAGCCCGAGGGGCCTTGGTGGCGGGGATCGCCCATGGTGTCCGCGCCTGCGGAAAGGATAGCGCTAGGAGCGGTCACCCACGGCGTCGCGTTCCGAGCTGGACATGCGGCTGGAGCCCAGGACGTCCCCGGCCTTCCAGTCCGCCCATCCCGGACGTTCCTTCATGAAGGCCTCGATCTCGTCCTTGGTGGCCTCGAGCTTCGGGTCGTGCTTGAGGTACCAGCGGGTCTCGCGGGCAATCATGCCCGAGAGGATCAGTAGGCCGATCAGGTTCGGGATGGCCATCAGGCCGTTCATCATGTCGGAGAAGTTCCACACGGCGGTCAGCTGGGTGGTGCAGCCCACGTACACGACGAGCGAGAAGATCACGCGGAAGGGCATGACCGCCTTGCGCCCGAGGAGTCGCTCGATGTTGCGCTCACCGTAGTAGGACCAGCCCAGGATGGTGGAGAAGGCGAACATGACCAGGCCGATGGTCACGATCCAGTGCCCCCACTCCCCCGGCAGCCCGAAGGTGAAGGCGTGCCCGGTCATCAGCGATGCGGAGATCTGTTCGCCGGTTTCCGGGTCGACGTAGTTCCAGGCGCCGGTGGTGATGATGACCAGGCCGGTGCAGGTGACCACGATGATGGTGTCGATGAAGGTCTGGGTCATGGAGACCAGTCCCTGGCGGACCGGGTGGGTGGTCTGCGCCGCGGCGGCCGCGATGGCCGCCGAGCCCATGCCCGATTCGTTGGAGAAGATGCCGCGGGCCACGCCGAACTGCACGGCGATGATGATGGCCGAGCCGGCGAAGCCGCCGACGGCCGAGGTG
The DNA here is from genome assembly GCF_039535115.1 of Paeniglutamicibacter sulfureus. Taxonomy (NCBI): domain Bacteria; kingdom Bacillati; phylum Actinomycetota; class Actinomycetes; order Micrococcales; family Micrococcaceae; genus Paeniglutamicibacter; species Paeniglutamicibacter sulfureus. Next base: position 4,438,423 of record NZ_BAAAWO010000001.1, on the reverse strand, counting down.
CCGGTGAAGGCTTCGGTGAAGATCTGCCCCAGGGCCGCGGGGATCTGGCCCACGTTGGCGATCAGGATGTAGATGGCAGCGGCAACGTAGAAGACGATCATGATCGGCACGAAGCCGGCGGTGACCTTGCCGATGGACTTGATGCCGCCCACCAGAACGACCATCGCCATGATGGTCAGCACCAGGCCAGTGGTCCAGGTCGGGACGTTGAAGGAGTTCTCCAGGTTGGCCGAAATCGAGTTGCCCTGGGTCATGTTGCCGATGCCGAAGCAGGCAATGGTGGCGGCAATGGCGAAGAAGAGCGCAAGGAACTTGCCGAGGGGACCGCGGATGCCGCGCTCCAGGTAATACTGCGGACCGCCGGACTTCTCCCCCGCCGCGTCGGTGCCGCGGTAACGGACACCCAGGTAGGCCTCCGAGTACTTCGAGGCCATGCCGAGCAGACCGGTGACCCACATCCAGAACAGCGCGCCCGGGCCGCCGATGCCGATGGCGGTGGCCACGCCGACGATGTTACCGGTGCCGACGGTGGCGGCCAGTGCGGTGGTCAATGCCTGGAACTGGGAGATGTCTCCCTCTGATCCGGCGTCCTTGCGCTTGAGCAGACCCAGGCGCAGCGCTGCGCCCAGTTTGAGGAATTGGAGTCCGCCCAGGCGGAAGGTCAGGTAAAGCCCGGTGCCCAAAAGCAACGGGATCAGCAGGAAGGGTCCCCAGATGACGCTACTGATGTCACCGAGGAGAGTTGCGAGGTCGTCCATAGTTATGGGTCCCATATCTTCTCGTGCGAGTGGTGAAAGTGCGAGCGTGACAGCTGTCACAAAGCACTTATCCTACGGTACATCCCACGTCCGGTGACCAATTGCACGTGACATCACGATTAACCAAGACAAACGGTAACGATTCAGCGATGATCGGTCGGAATAATCTCCCAAAACACGAAAAAGGACCGCTCGCTTCCCGAAGCGGGAAAGAAGCGGTCCCTTGGACGAGGTGTAGAAACGTCTTAAATGCCGAAATCGGAAGGATTGTCGAAGGGGCCAACCACAGTGATGCTGCGCGGACGGGATGCCAGCAGCACCGCCAGCAATCAAAGACACCTGGCAAGGCGTTCTCGCAGCGAAACACCGGCGACTTCGGTCCGTGTTTTCTTACTTGATCCCGAAGTCGAAGCCACCTGGTTGGTGGTGCCCGAACCGCTCCCTGAGAAAGTTGCCCGTAGTGGTCAAATCCGCCGAAGTTTGGTTGTGCCGGGTGGAGTGCAACGTCTCGGCCTGTCCCAGAAGGAGGCGAAGTTGCTCAACCAATTCCTCATTGGGTGTTCGCCCGTTTGGTTGCCGGTTGTCCACCATGCTCGGCGGTACGGCCAGGAATCCCTGAAGAACATTGGGTAGGTACTCCCGCACCATGGCTTCGAGTTCATACTCAAAGCGCGCATCGCCAGAGGGCTGCCGGGTTTCCGCGTCGATGACCGAGTCAAGCATCTGGCACGTTTCCAGAATGGTTACGTACGTATCAGCGGGAAGACGGTGCTTGTTCTGTTTGGCCTGCACGCTCACCCATGTCAGAGCGGTCGACAGTTCGTCCGCCGCCCCGGCAACCGGAGTTGCCGCCGGGTACGGCTGGTTGAACTGGATCGGCGGCGCTGGTGCGGCCACTGGCGTCGGTATCTGGACCGCCTCGCCACTGCGCAGTTTCCGAACCCGCCTGGGGAGCCAGAGATCGCGAAGCATGTAGGACCGCACGGCCGACAAGACCATGGATCCGAGACCGAGCATAGCGCCGCTGCCATTAGGGAGAGAAAAAGCACCGATAAAGAGGACAGCGTAGAGCCCACCTTCAAGCATGACCTTTTTGTTCTTGGCGCCCATTCCGATGATGAGCACGTAAAAAGCGGCGAAAAGCCAAAATACGAAGGCAAGGACCACTTTGACGATGTTCCCTCGAGTGAAGCGCGACAGCATTATGCGCCCCGTGGATGAGTAGTGGCGGCGTCAGAGGCATGACTACGCTCCAGCTGAAGTCGAGCCTGACCAACTTGGCCTTCAAGAACCTGCACTGTCTGTTTCATCGACTGTGCTGCTTCGACCTTGAACCTGTCGATCTCGTCCATGGCCTGGAAAACATTATCGAATGCTTGCTGCAACTTGGTGGCGTCGATCGAGGCTTGGGCGGAAGTCTTATGAATGGCTGCGCCCTGGGAGCGAAGGAGTTCGGAGGTCGAAACGATCAAGTCCGAGGTAGTTGAGTTGAGGGCGTCAATTTGCGCCAGCACGATCTTTTGCTGGGCCAGGGCCTGCGCAACGATCACCGCTACCCGAAGCGCCGCGAGTGTAGTGTCCAGCGCCCGATCCACACCTTTGATCAGCTCGGAGTTGTTCTTCTTGACCACATCAAGAGCTAGGTACCCTTGGATGGATACCGCCATCTGGGTCATTAGATCTTGGTGGCGTTGGCGGACGTAGAAGAGGGCGTCTGCTTCAAGTGTTGTGGCGTCGTCCGCTTTGCCCGTATTGCGCAGCTCTACGATCCGCTGCTCCAAACCGTTTCCAAGGTGGCTCGCGAGCACGGCGTAGTTCGCCAACTGCCCCATTGCCGCCCAGAGGGCATCGCGTTCGGTCTGGATGGCGGCGTTGTCCTGACGGAGATCGTCCTGCCCACCCTTCAGAGCCTTAGTGATGGCGTCAAGTTGTTCTTGTGCCGATTCGTACCTCATGAAGTATCGCTGGATAGCGTTGCCTCCGGGAAGGAACCGCAGAATGCGCTTCGCGCCCGTCAAATCATGGCGCTTGGGGTCTAGCTCGGTGACGATCTGTCGCAGCTCCGCCAGGGTGTTGCCGGTACGCGATGCAGGGTCGGCGCCGGTGGCTGCGAGGGCGGCTGCCGGCCTCTTCAACATGCGGCTGGATGCGGAGCTTGCCTGCTGCATCGTTCCCTCGCCCAGCCGGGTCAGCTGCGCTAACTTGGTCTGGAACTCCGGGCTCTGGAGGGGTGTGGCCAGCAGGTCATCAAGAAAGATTTTGGCATTTTCGGCGTGCTTCTGCTGTGCGTCGGCATCCACCAGGATCATGCCGCCGATCTTCTCCGGAGCGTGAACTACCACCTCAACTATTGGTTTCGGCGGCTCCAGCTCAAGTGGATTTCCAACCTGCGGCGACGAGGTCGCGCCGAGGTCGAGTGGGTTCAGCATGATGTACTCCTTGGAAGGCTCTGGGACACTTGCAGTCTACTAGGGATTACTTGTAGGTAACAGTAAATGGCCTGTTTTAGCCGCGGCAATCACATTTAAATCTATCTCATCAGCCGGACCACAATCTTTGCGAAAAAGACAAACCTGTTCCTTTTTGCGTGCCCTTGGCGGAATTGAGAATCGAGAAAACGTTGGCGTCCCTGCCCTCAAGCATCCTCGCTGTCATCGCATGTCTTGTTCGAGAAGATCGGCGACAACAGCATCCATGACGCCCAGCGTGCCACTTCGTGAATCAGACTACGAAGCCATGGTCAGAATCTTTCATTCTAGAATTTTGGAAATACACCGAGAGTTCCTGGAAATTGAGAAAAGGACCGTTTTTTCTTCCAAAGAAGCAAAAACGGTCCTTTTGACCAAAGGCCGGAAGGCCTACATTCCGAAATCCGAAGGCTTATCAAACGGACCCACCACGGTGATGGTGCGCGGACGGGACGCCAGCAGCGCCGCCAATTCCTGCACCTGTGCCGGGGTGACTGCCTTGACGCGTTCGAGCGACTCGTCGATGTCGTGGAAGACGCCGGTGACAAGCTCGGCGCGGCCCAGACGCGACATGCGCGATCCCGGATCCTCCAGTGCCAGCACCATGCCGCCGGAGAGCTGGCCAACGGCCTTGCGCAGCTCCTCGTCGGTGATGCCATCTGCCGCCAGCTTTTCCAGCTCTTCGCCCAGCAATTTGATCACGCGTTCGGTCTTGGCCGGGGCGCACCCGGCGTACATGCCGAAGTAGCCGGCGTCGGAGTACGCGGCGGAGAACGAGTAGGTGGAGTACACCAGCCCGCGCTTCTCGCGGATCTCCTGGAAGAGGCGCGAGGACATGCCGCCGCCGAGGATCGCATTCAGCACGCTCATCACGTGGCGGCGCTCGTCGGTGGCCACAATGCCCGGGCAACCCATGATGATGTTGACCTGCTCGACCGGCCTGCGGATCACGTCGATGCGCTGCGAACCGGTGATCTCCACCGGGACGGTGGGACGGCGCGGAACCGGCGAAGCGCCTTCTTCCAGCTCCCAGCCCGCGGTGCGCAGGGCCTTGAGAACCAGGTCGCAGACCTCGTCGTGGTCCAGTGAGCCCGCGGCGGTGATGACCAGTTCCTCGGGGGTGTAGAAGCGCTGGTAATGCTCCCAGACGGCGTCGCGGCCGATGCCGGTGATGGCCTCGGGGGTTCCGCCGATGGGGCGACCCAGGGAGTGGTGGCCCATGACGGCCTCGACGAAGCGCTCGTGCGCCACGTCCCCGGGATCGTCAGCGTCCATCGCGATTTCCTCGAGGATGACGTCGCGTTCCTGCTCGAGTTCATTGGGATCGATCACCGCGGAGGTGATCATGTCGGCGATGACGTCGATGGCCATCGGCAGGTCGGAGTCCAGCACGCGGGCGAAGTAGCAGGTGCTTTCCTTCGCGGTGGCGGCGTTGGACTCGCCGCCTACCTCGTCAAAGGCGGAGGCGATTTCAAGCGCCGTGCGGCGCTTGGTGCCCTTGAACAGCAGGTGTTCCAGGAAGTGCGTGGAACCGTGTTGACCGTCCTGTTCATCGCGGGAACCGACTGCCACCCAGAAACCAATGGTGGCCGAACGCTGTCCGGGCATGGCCTCGGTCAGCACGCGAACGCCACCGGGCAGGACCGAACGGCGTACCAGCGCCCCACCGGCTTCGCCGTGGACGATGGTGGGGTCCCCCGCCTCGATCGGGGCCGTGGCGCCAGTGGCGCCGCGCTCCCCCGCGGGAGCGGGAGACATTCCAAAGCCGTTGAGCGGCAGGGGAATCATGACCACAGAAAACATCCTTACTGTCCGCCTGACTGACCGCGGAGCATTGGGTTATTCGCGCGCAGTGACACGCGAAAGGCATTACTCCATTCTTCCACAGGGCCTACCATTCATTGCCAGTTCATGAGCGGACTCTCACCGTCCCCTCCCCCATGGCACGGAACCACGCGACAGTCCCCGGGTAACGGCCGCCACGGATGTCAGGCCGGCCGCTGAACCGGGGTTCCGGGCGGAGATAGAAAAATCCCGGCCCACCAAGTGGTGGACCGGGATTTTCTAGCCTAGAAACCTAGGATTACTCGGCTTCGACGAGGTCTTCCTCGGCTACAACCGGGGCAAGCGAAAGCTTTCCGCGATCGTCGACCTTGGTGATTTCGACCTGCAGCTTCTGGCCCACGGAGACAACGTCCTCGACGTCGTCAACGCGCTTGCCACCGGCGAGCTTGCGCAGCTCGGAGATGTGCAGCAGGCCGTCCTTGCCCGGGGTCAGCGAAACGAACGCACCGAAGGTGGTCAGCTTCACGATGGTACCCATGTAGCGTTCGCCAACCTCGGGAACCATCGGGTTGGCAATGGCGTTGATCGCGGAGCGTGCTGCGTCTGCAGCTTCCCCGTTGGTGGCGCCGATGAGGACGGTTCCGTCGTCCTCGATGGAGATATCCGCTCCGGTATCCTCCTGGATCTGGTTGATCATCTTGCCCTTCGGGCCGATGACCTCGCCGATCTTGTCTACGGGGATCTTCACGGAGATGATCCGCGGAGCGTAGGTGGAGAGCTCGTCCGGGGTGTCAATGGCCTGGTTCAGGACATTGAGGATGTGCAGACGGGCTTCGCGGGCCTGCGTCAGTGCAGCTGCCAGGACCGATGCCGGGATGCCGTCAAGCTTGGTGTCAAGCTGGATGGCGGTGATGAACTCGGAGGTACCTGCAACCTTGAAGTCCATGTCGCCCATGGCGTCTTCGGCGCCGAGAATGTCGGTCAGGGCCGCGTAGCGGGTCTGGCCGTCAACTTCGTCGGACACCAGGCCCATGGCGATGCCGGCGACGGCTGCGCGCAGCGGCACACCGGCGTTCAGCAGCGACAGGGTCGATGCGCAGACCGAGCCCATCGAGGTCGAGCCGTTGGAGCTCAATGCCTCGGAGACCTGGCGGATGGCGTACGGGAATTCCTCACGCGACGGCAGAACCGGCATGATGGCGCGTTCTGCCAGGGCACCGTGGCCGATTTCGCGGCGCTTGGGCGAACCCACGCGGCCGGTCTCACCGGTGGAGTACGGCGGGAAGTTGTAGTTGTGCATGTAGCGCTTGCGCGTTACCGGCGACAACGAGTCGATCTGCTGTTCCATCTTGAGCATGTTCAAGGTGGTGACGCCCATGATCTGGGTTTCGCCACGCTCGAAGATCGCCGAACCGTGGACGCGGGGAAGAACCTCGACCTCGGCGGTGAGCTTGCGGATGTCGGACAGGCCGCGGCCGTCCATGCGGATCTGGTCGGTCAGGATGCGCTGGCGCACGACCTGCTTGGTGACAGCACCGAAGGCCTTGGAGACCTCGCCTGCGCGCTTATCGAAGGCGGTGCCCTCGGCGGCGAGCTCTGCAACGACCTCGTCCTTGAAGGCGGAGGAAGCGTTGTCGCGCTCCTGCTTGCCGGCGATCTGGTAGATCTCGGTGAGTTTGGCGGTGGCCTTGGCCTCGACGGCTGCGTAGACGTCGTCCTCGAAGTCGCGGAAGACCGGGAACTCGACGGTCGGCTTGGCGGCGCGTGCTGCCAGGTCTGCCTGTGCCTCGCACAGGGCCTTGATGAACGGCTTTGCAGCCTCAAGGCCCTGGGCAACAACCTCTTCGGTCGGGGCGGTGGCGCCCTGTTCCTTGATGAGGTTCCAGGAGTTGTCGGTGGCCTCGGCCTCGACCATCATGATGGCGACGTCGTCGCCGGCGATGCGGCCGGCAACAACCATGTTGAACACGGCGTTTTCCAGCTGGCTGTGCTTCGGGAAGGCAACCCACTGGGCACCGTTTCCGTCGTCAACCAGGGCAACGCGGACGCCGCCGATCGGGCCGGAGAACGGCAGGCCCGAGAGCTGGGTCGACATCGAGGAGGCGTTGATGGCCACCACGTCGTAGAGCTCGTCAGGGTTGATCGCCAAAACGGTGACCACGATCTGGACCTCGTTGCGCAGGCCCTTGACGAAGGCCGGGCGCAGCGGGCGGTCCATCAGGCGGCAAGCCAAGATGGCTTCGGTCGACGGGCGACCTTCGCGGCGGAAGAAGCTGCCCGGGATGCGGCCGGCAGCGTACATACGCTCCTCGACATCCACGGTCAGCGGGAAGAAGTCGAAGCCTTCACGCGGGTGCTTGCCGGCAGTGGTGGCCGAAAGCAGTGCGGTTTCTTCGTCGATGTAGACCATGGCCGCACCTGCGGCCTGCTGGGCCAGACGGCCGGTTTCGAAGCGGATGACTCGCTTGCCGTACCGACCATTGTCGATCACGGCCTCTGCGAATTGAATTTCGGGACCCTCCATGGGGCGTGTCCTTTCGATCAATATCAGCAGCACACTGCGAACAGGCCACACATCGGTGCAATCTGGTCTTCGATCGAGACTCGCGCTCTCCCATAGGGAAGAGCGAAAGCCACTACCGAGGACCGCGAATGTCTTCCGGTGGGTCAAGTGCGCGAAGTGCGCGGATATTTCGTCTTGTTTCTGTGCTGGTCATGCGAAATTGCAAACCATACATACACCAGCCTACCGGGTTAACGGATTCGGCGCAGTGATGGCGCGGACTTGTGGCTGGGGGGGATCCAGCGGGGTGTGCTGGCTAAGTAGCTGCGGCGATCTGACGCGCGATGAGAATCGGAGCATCGAGCCGGAACGGGACATGAGGCATCGAATTAGTTCATTCCAACGCGGCGGGCGTGGCAGGCCCAGTTGTGACGATAAGCCTGGCCAGCAACACTGAAAGATCCAAATTGAGAGCAACGGGAGGGGACCCTCGCCATCGCCAATAGGCGATGCACAATCAGTGTGGGTTAATCCTGATGATTCAGCTGCGCTCGTAAGTCATGACATTGCCGACCCGTTCCTGACACCCCGTTAGGGTCTTGTAATTTGGGCTTGCGGCGAAGGATTTGCCACCGTGAAAGCCGAGCACCAAAAATCCGACACTGCTGAATAGCATCTGCTGGTAATGCTGTTCTGGCGACCTGGCGACCTGGTAGTGAGTCCTCCGAGCAGGTGGTAATCGAATTCCGGGGAAGGGGTAGTGATTCGAGACTCGATCCGGCCGCGTTGTAACGTGGCGGACCTGTTGCTCGACGCATCCTCGATGGCCTGGGTGAGATGCCGGCCCGCGAGGTCTCGGAGGCCGGACTTGCGCCCTCAGGGCCATGGCTGCTGGATGTCGGCACCGTCAGCGTAGCTCTGCGGTTGGCAGCGTTGCCTACCGCCGCGATGGCCCTCTTCGCGGCCGATCCCCGCGTGGAAGCTATTCCTGATGCCTACAACAAAGACGAAATTGACAAGCATTACGCCCTCGACGCGCCAGTACATTCGCAAATAGCGCTCGGTCATTTCTGCAAACAACTTATTCATAGGTACATAATTCATGCACAGCTTCGAGGACCACATTGAACCGGTCGAGCAGGAAGACGGCACGATTTTGGACGGATTGCGCTACTTGTTCAACGGCGTGTTCATAGCATCCGAGCACGAGCGGTACAAGCACGTCTATTTCTTCTCCTTGGACGTACTTACCACCATATGCAGAAAGATTGCAACCGAAGATATCGTCGGTGTCGACATGCGCGGGGATAAGGATGGTCAGATGCAGATTACCAGCGTCATCTCTAGCACAGATTGGAATGGCCCCTGATTCAGGGCCACTGAGACTGCCTGATTCCGGACCACCTGCTATTCCGTTGCTCAAACTCTGATCGAACACTTACTTGTTCGGCAGCGGTTCTTTCTATCCGATGATCTCTACAATCTTCAGCTCAACGTGCAGTCACCACTCCAATCGTTGTCGAAGGCGCAATGTGGTACTAATTGGCAAATAGCGTCTGACACGAAGACTTGAGACCCGGTGCCCACGAAGCCATGGGATCTGGTGTCCACGATGTCATGAGGTTACGCTTCAGGTTCCCGGATTTGGGTGCGCGGAATGGGCGTACCACTGAGGCATATTTGGCAGCGAATTTCAATGACGGCGGTCGCCGCTACCATAGACCTCTTATCGATTTCATGAAATTAAGGCTTTGCGTAGGTGAAGATCTACGCAGACTCAACGTAAACTCCACTATTTCCAGCCGTGCTCACGAAACCACCAAGCTTAGAAAAGGGAATGTCTCCCAAAGACGACGACACGATTTCGGTATGAAGTGTGGGCGAGTACTCGAATAGGCACCGAAACCAGCTTATGACCTAGTCGGAACTGATTCGCTCGAAAAATTGCCAAACTTGTGAAATATTTCAAAAACACTATTAGATATTTCTTTTCCAAATTCTGGATCCGAATATTTTACGTAAATATAATGTCCCTCAAGGCTTTCAAGGATGGCATTTTTATCGATCTTAGAATGCTTTAGCGCCACAGATTCGGGACCGTATTTTTTGATCGAATAAATCAAGGCTCTTACTTTATCTTTATAAATTTTGTTGAGCGATATCCTATCCTCAAAGAGTGAGTATCCCAACAAATGCAAGGCATCAGCACTTCGTTGTATTTTGGTTTTAGAATCTCTAATTCGAAAACTGTAATCCCCAAGAAGTGTACGAACCCTTGAAATCAACGCGTCGACCTGTCCCGATTTAATGCGGAACGGGAAACTGAATTGCATATCATCAGAATATCTCGAATAGATACCACCGAGAGAATTAATATAGTCATTAACCTTAACATCAAACTGCGACAACAAGACATTTGCAAGCATTCCGCTGGTGGGTGCTCCCTGCGGCAGGTAGCCCTCCTTCACCGAATAGAGCATGTTCCCAGTTCGCTCGATATCGGGAGATAGAATCGCCGACAAACCCATCCCCCTAGTCGTCAGTGCGCACATTTGCAAACTAAGAAGACGAGGGTATCCCGCATTCCGAAACACCTCGAAAACCTCACGGCTACGACATGAACCAAAGAAGTCGTCGATGTCAAGCAGCACGAGACTTTGCGCACCAAAGTGAAGCTGGGCTACATCTTTTGTCCCACGTCCCCGTACATACGCGAAGGCGTGCTCCGATACAAAATTGCCAGGAATACTTCTATTCAAAATCACAGATTGTACGTGAGAAAGTAGATCGCTGGGAGCTGATATTTTACGTATACCCGGTGGTCTCTTTTTTTTGATCGCGAATTCGTGATAGTTCGAATCGACATTCAACAGTAGAGAATCTAGAAGTCGATAGGGAACACCTGCCACCTGCGCCAAATGACCGAGGGTATAGAGAGGTGTCACACCGTTGCCGGAACATTCGCTGTTGATGGAAAGTATTTTTCTGTACATCTTCAGGGAGCCTGAAGACACATTCATAGGGTCTGAACGTTTTTGCAGTTCCCTGTAGTAGCGATGAGGTGAGCTGGCCCCTGCCATAGATACCTTCCGGCGACCCGATCTTTTAGATTGTTATTGCCATCAAGCTAATTTAAGACAATTCGAATGTCACAGAAACGGGGAGCCGGACTAGCAAAATTCCCTCGGACACTAATGATAGGCCGATACTCGACGAACTCTATTGAACTCGCGGGTGCTGAACAAATTGTCAGCTTAACCAGAGAACCAGCTCACCCCATCAACACTAGTAGGATAGTATTCTTCAATGTTCTCGTCAAATGCAGGGGCTACATATTTACTAAATTTTGGCTGAACTTTATGCCGATTCCTTCGAGCATAAGTCCTTAGCGCAAGATTTCCTTCTGCCGTGGAACGCCCCTGTGCATCAATCCAGCCTTTTACACGGAGTTCGTTGCGAACTCCAATTTTTTCTTGTTGGCTGCATTGCAGTAGAGCCATCGCGACGCTGTTTGTTTCACCGATGGCAGCGTAACAAAGATATAGCCAAAGGCTCGCCCTCTCTCGTTTGGCTATTTTTGAGGCTAGTACGAGATTCGCTCGCTTCAATCTTGATTCATGAAGATTGACAAATCCTGGCCTGTCGTACCGTCTGAAATGTGCTGACATATCCCGGCACGCTTCACTCGTGACGTATTTCCTAGGAAAAAGTGGAGGTTTAACTGATTTATCATGAAAATAAACTTGCGGAAGTGTATTAGGGCAATTGTGGCCCTCAAAGACCGTCAACGAAGCAACGGACTCATGTCCCATGTAAGTTTTTTTACCTCCATATTTTTTCAATATTAATAATAATCTTTCACGTAATTCTACGTCTTCAAAATCGTGCACAGTGTCGATATAGTTCAAATATTGAAATTCGATCTTAACCCTTGATTCCACCGTTAGATTATCTATGAAAAATTGTCTAATACTGTCATTGACTGCTTCAATTGATCTGCGTGTTGCTCCCCAGGATATTATAGAAATTATTGTCATTTTCTTCTGATTGAGAAGATCGCCGATACTTCGAATGCATAGGTCTAAAAATTCTATTATCTGCATACCGCTGCCAGAATTGTCGGTAATAAATACAAAATGAATGTTCTCAACAGTATCATTATTTAACTCTTTATATCTGGTTTTAATTTCAGCATTCTGTAAATGGCTTGTGACGTCGCGCCTGACAACAGCTGAGAAATGCTCGGAACCAGACTTGTCGTGAAATATTTCGGAAGGCTGAAAGTCCTTATACAGAAAAAGCTCCTCCACTTTCTTCGTATCGTCACCAGTTTTTTCAGCTTCCCGTTTCATCCATGCAGCTATGTCCCCCTTGGCGGCCACTGCATCGATAACTACTGTCTGATTTTCACTTCGTTTTTCTTCAATAGTATCAACAATAGAACAATACATATCATTTTGAAGCCTACTTAGATCAACTACTGTTATTGCTGAAGTCAGATCTTCAATATCTTTTTGTTCTGCATTCGGAAACCTTGAAATAAATTCTTGAACTTTCACCCGTTTTCATCCTTAATGTAATTAATTAAAAATCAGGCCGTCGTATACCGATCGACCTTACGATTACCGTTCTCAGAACCAGCGGCCACCAGACAGGCCGATCGCCCCGGCTCCGCCATCACAACCACCTTGGTCGTCTTTCCCGACAGCCCAGGCACGGCAACCTGCTTCGTGCTGAATAGCATCTGATGGTAGTGCTGTCCTGGCGACCGGGTGTGTAGCCTCATCACTTCGTGGACACTGAATTTCAGCACGTAGTAGACAACCAGTCTCATAGCTTCGCACCAACAAGCCGGAACAGCACCACCTCCTGAGGCTATTTGGCACTTCGCGACACTCCGGGTCAATCACCGACCACACCTACGACAGCACTAGAGGACGAAAGGTCTCCACGAGTTCGACGAGCCCGCGATGCTCGATGAGGTCAATCGCCACGACGTCGCCGGCCGCGCCCTTGCGCTTGAACTGCGCATCCTGCCCCGTGAGCAAGGCAGCGGTCGGGTCGGTCTTTTGCCATTCCAGGCCTTCGGCTACCGATCGCGGGAACGTTGCCGCGTAGATCGGGGCGACGAAATCACTGGGCGTCGCGGCATTCAGGTCCTTGCGCAGAACGACGATCCGGAATTCGTCGACCGATGGCGCCACCGCGAAACCCTCCCGGACGGTGGCCAGAACCGTGGATCCCAGTGCCGCCACGTACAGCGCGTTCCTGTCCGACTTGTTGCGCTTCTTGGTGGTGGGCTTTCCCGCTGGCGTAACAGTCGGAGTGCGCTCGGGAATCGAATCGACGGCGCCAAAGACGACCACAACGGTGGCGTAACGAACTCCGCCCTCGATGCCTGCGTCCACGCACGTCGCTTCGGAGGCGTTGTCGGCGTAGGCCGCTTCCAGGGCCTCGATGACCGTTTCCGTATCGTGGTTGAGCAGTCGGTCCCAGCTTTGTCGCGCGTCCTCACAGTAACGGTGGTAAAGATCCATGTTCTCGGCGTCCAAGCGCTCCGCCTCCTCCACTGCCATTTCAGCAGCCCGTGCATTAGCGGCGCGTCGCTGCGAGAACTTGAACCATCCCACCGTGGAGAGCAAGGATTTCTTCAGATTATCCCGGATGGCAGTCTGGTCAACCGGCACCGGCACATGGACCTCGTGAAGCATCGCTGAAGGGAATGTCTCATGATGGAGGGTCACCAACGACTTTTCCAGCCGCCGCAGTTCGTCGATGGCGGCGTCCTGGGCAGCGGCCCGCTCGGCACGTTCAAGTTGAGCCAAGGTGGGACGCCGGGCCGCCTGGGTGCCTTCGTTGCTGCGTGGGGAATTGCTGCGCGACGAGCTACTTCCGCTGACCCGCACCCCGGCAATCTTCGCAGATGCATAGGTCCGCCCTCCCCCATAGGAGACGCGCCCCTTCGAATTGCCGATACTAGTGCGCACTCCACGGCTCGACGCACTGATCCGGACTCCCGGAGCGACCTTGAAACTGACACGTGCCATTGTTGAATTCCCCCTGATAGCGATCAAACTCCCAGCCTATCCAGCTCTCGAACTTTAAGCATGGCGTCATCAAATTAATAGGTCCCGCAGCCTACGGAATTTGGGTGTTGTCTAGACGGTGATGACGATTAAAGGCCGCGAGGCGTGTTTATCAATACGGGCGCAGTTGATGCTTTAGGACACTGTGCAACGTGCGCACCGCTGCGACCAACGATTACTTGATCTCTGACAGATAACCCCGCAAGTATTCACGAAGCGGTCTATCGCACACGTACACGTAGGTCCCGAGAATTCCTCTGGTCATGAGCACTGCATAGACGTTGGTGATATACCGCAGGAGATCACCATCAGAGTAGGTGATCCCCAGCTTCGGGTTGTTCTCTTTCCCTTTCTTGTCGAAGTAACTTGCCCGATGGATGTAGAGCCGCTGTTCCACTGGATCGAATCTGAGATCTGGCCCCACAATCACACCCGCATAGTTGAGGTCGTATCCTTGCACCGTGTGGATGGAACCAACTTCGTTGATTGAGCCAGCCGTATTGATCCAGTCCTTCTGGGTCTGGTTCCAGCGAAATTCCGATCCATCGATTTCGATGTCAAATGCTGTCGCGTTGTTCCGCGATTTCCATTCCCATGCATAGCCCGCAACGAGACGTGCAAGTTGCGTTTCCGATTCACGCAATGTGATCTGATCAGACATGATTCGGATGTCATCAAAGAAGCGAAGATCGTAATCCCCAAAACTAGTCGGCGTCGGGGGTGCCGGAGAAAGCACCGCACGAACATAGTCCACGTAGTCGGCCCCTCCCCTAACTCGCATTTGGGAAAACAACCGGTAATAACGCGCATCGAGCTTAGAGTTGTTAATGAGGGAATTCAGCACGGCTTCCGGCAGATCAGCAGGTCGAACGCTTTGAGCGGAATCAACAAGCAGAATCTGGTGCGTGCTCTTCTCTCGAATCCAATCAAGCTGCGTGTATGAAAGGTGATCGGAGCCGAAGAGTTTTTCATTGATTTCGCGAAACTTCTTATTTTGCGGTCCGGACGGTTGATTGGCTCTCTGGTTAAGCCGATGCGATTCGTCAACGATAAGAAGATCATATTTGCCCTCGATCGCTCCCAAATCAAAGGGGCTCAGCACCATTGCTGGAGCAAGTAGCGGCGTCTTCTTGAAAACCTTACGTATTGAATCACGTAGTGACTGTTGAGGGACAACAAGTCCGATGCGGAATCCTTGCAGGAGCTCGCGATGTCCCTCAAGGAAAAAATCCGAAAATAGTGAATCGCTGTCGTAGTCTTCAGCTGGGTCAGAATTTTGGATATCCCGCAGTAGCTTCATCATGTAGATTGCGACAATGGTCTTGCCCGTTCCAGGGTCACCTTGAACGACGATAGTTCCCGATGATCCGCTCTCGATGTCGCTGAATAGGCCCTCAAGAATATCTTCCACCGCTGTTGCTTGATCGTGGTTAAGCGCCTTGAAGGGTGAGAACTTGAATAGATCGCTATTTTCAATTTGCGGTATTGTCCGCTGGAACAGCCCTTCCGAACGAAGGTCTTCAAAAACTTCCTGAAACGTCTTCCGATATTCATCGCGATCATAGTAATCCCGATCAGTGACACCTTCGTTGCGATTCAGTACTTGGTAACGGCCTTCGCCGGCAAACAAGCGAATCAGGAACGACTCGAGATCAAGGCAGGCAGACTTGTTGAAAGTCTCGTTCACAACAACTCGCAAGGAAGTTAGATCGGCCTTTTCGGTTGAAGCCTGATGTTGGTTCATGCGGGCCGAGGCGTTGAGCGTCTCACCGACGTAAATCTTCGTCGCATTGTTGAGCGTGTAAACAACCGGCCAATTGGTGAATTTATCACCAAGGGTCTTCATCTCGCGGACCGCTGTCGATGAAAAGCGGAGGTGCTCGACTTTAAAGCCGGTCATATTTAGTGCTCCGGCCACGAGCCTTCTCGACGGGGTATTTGGTTCGAGTCTCTTGAAGCTTCTCCAAGACTATTTCGTTCGGGTCCACGCCAATTCGGTCGGCAAGCAAATATGCATAGGTTAAGACGTCCGCTAGTTCTGCCTTTACGCGTTCAACGCGGGCTTCGTCGTTCCATTGAAAACACTCGAGAAGTTCGCCCGATTCTATCGAGATAGATTTTGCCAGATTTGCGGCACTATGGAACTGGCCCCAATCGCGTTCGATAACGAATTCTCGAAGCGTGGGCATGACGGATTCATTGGACATAGTTTCACCGTAGCATGTTCCAAAGTCAGCTTCTGGTCTGGGTTTATACGGTCTCAAATGCCACTGTTGCCATCGGAATCTTACCGAATCAATCGGGCACAGTTTGCTGCGGTTCTTGGTCCGCATTAGTTTCTTCCGTGCTTGGAACCTCGTCGACAGGCACGTCGGTTCTGCTTCCGTTGCAGACGTGGATCCTCTCCCGCGGCACTCAGACCTTCGGGCGCTTCGAACCTGCTGGCGGCCGCGATCAAAGTCGTGCTGATCCTGTTCATCATCGGCCTGGGCGTCTTCTACATCAACACCGGGAACTACGACCCGTTCATGCCCAGCGGGTTCGGCCCCGTGGTGGCGGGAGCCGCAACAGTGTTCTTCGTGCCTTCGGCTACGACGCCATGAGCACCGCCGCCGAGGAATGCACCGACGGCAAGAAGCACATGCCCAAGGCCATCATCTTCTCCCTGGTTATTGCAATGCTCCTGTACGTCGCCGCCACGCTGGTGCTCACCGGCATGCAGAACTACCAAGACATCGACCCCACCGCCGGATTCGCCTCTGCCTTCAACGGCTTGGGGCTCCCGGACATTGGCACCATCATTTCGGTGTTCGCGGTCCTGCTGAGCTCCTGGTGGAACTCGCGTACCACCCAGGTGTTTCTCGTTCATCGGCAGGGAAGACCATACGGACCACCATCTCAGCCAACACATTCGAGGATAGTGCCATGTTAGCCACTCGCTCATTCGGTCCCCTCTGAAGTTTCTCTCACCCTCCAATCCGAGCGGGCTTCAGCTCGCTGAATAGCCGATCAGCGGCTTTCCGCGCGACATAAATATCTTGTGACTGTGATCACCGATAGCATGGGGGCATGTCACAGACTACGGCCCTCAACGGGGCATTCGAGGGCCGCGTCGTTGGCTCGATTTCGGGCGATTTCGTTGTTCCCGGCTATCAGCGGGGTTACCGATGGGGCCGACCGGAAGTTCAACGTCTACTCGAGGACATTCAGGAGAGCGAGGGTGCAACCTATTACCTCCAGCCGATCGTGGTCAAGCGACTGGACGAGAACCGTTGGGAACTGGTTGACGGCCAGCAGCGACTCACGACCCTCTTCCTCATACTCCAATTCATAAAGCAAACGGCCCTTCCGTCCGCCGAAGTACCGTACACGCTCGAATATGACACTCGCCCCCAAAGCGCCGAATTCCTCCGCGCACCAAGTGCCGAGGGCTCGGCAAACAACATCGACTTCTTCCACATCTTCCAAGCTTGGAACTGCATCGAGGAGTGGTTCGAGGGGCAGGGCATCGGTAAGACACTGGCTGCGATCAACCTCTACAAGGCACTCTCCGAACGGGTGAAAGTGATCTGGTACGAAGCGCCCGACTACGTAAGCTCGACAGCTCTTTTTACCCGTCTCAACGTGGGCAAGATCCCACTAACGGATGCCGAATTGGTCAAAGCACTCGTGCTGTCCCGTAGCCAGAATCTAGTGGCGCAAACTGATCGTGCCCAATCGATGGCCGCCGAGTGGGACGTCATCGAACGCGATCTGCGCACCCCGGAGCTGTGGGCCTTCCTCACTGGAAGCCCTCGGCCGGAGGCGACTCACATCAGCCTCCTCCTTGATACCCTCGCTGGCGGTCCGAGTGGACGCGAACGACCACCGTTCCACACGTTTGAAACGTTGCGCGAACAAATTATGGATAATGCAGACGAGTTCTGGAACAAAGTGGTGAATCTCCACTCCCTTGTTCTCGGCTGGTTTGAGGACCGAAACTTGTTCCATAAAATCGGTTATCTCGTGGCGACAAACAGCCGATTCGAGGACATCCTTGATCTTGCGCAGGGCTCTAAAAAGTCCGAATTCGACACCAAACTGAATGTCAAGATCCAAGACGGACTGTCGCTCTCCGAGGAGAACCTCCGCGAATTATCCTATGAATCATCGTATGGGCGGCAGCGGATATCAGCCGCGCTACTCCTGATGAACGTCGAGACCATCCGGAAGCAGACCAACTCCACCGAGCGATATTCCTTCCGCGCTCATGCGACCGGTCAATGGTCCCTTGAACACATTCACGCGCAAAATGCAGAAGAACTGCGCACCGGCCAACAGTGGCTCGAATGGTTGCGGCTACATCGTGACGCGTTATCGAGCCTGCCGAACATACAGGAGGCTGAACGGGTCTCGCTGGAAGCGCGCATCGACGAAGCGCTGCCAGACCTCAACGAGTCCAAGTTTCGCGAACTGGAGCTCGAGCTGTCTCCCTATTTTGTGCCAGACGAGGATGGTACGGCGGAAAGCAATGTCCACACGATCACTAATCTGGCCCTGCTCGATAGCCGCGACAACAGTGCACTCAGCAACTCGTGGTTCGAGGTCAAACGACTTGAAGTTCTCAAGCGTGACCGCGAGGGGTCCTATATTCCGGTATGCACGCGAAACGTCTTCCTGAAGTACTACACCGGTGAGCGTGCCCAGCAAGTGCACTACTGGAGCATGCAAGATCGCGAGTCATATTTAACAGCTATCGAGCGAGAAATCGGGCCCTATCTGCTGGGCGATTCCGCCGGCGGCGTTTCAAGCAGGAAGAGCAGCCAGTGAGTCGGATCGAATCGTTCATCAGCGCATTTAATACAGACGCCGCAGCCGGAGAACTCGTTCAGCGAATCGAGATCCCACTTATCCAACGTGACTACGCCCAAGGTCGTCATGGGGTGAAGGTGGATGAGATTCGCGAGTCATTCCTTTCTGTACTCCACGATGCCCTCGCTGAGCCGAATCCGCAGCGTGTCAGCCTCGATTTCATCTACGGTGAGATCGACCGAGGAACGCTCCAGCCCCTCGACGGACAACAGCGACTTACAACCCTTTTTCTACTCCATTGGTACCTCGCCGCTCGTGCCGGAGTACTTGATGACACTGAGCCTTGGACTCGCTTCTCTTATGCAACGCGGCAAAGCGCACGAAGATTTTGCGAACGGCTAGTCACAGCGGTACCGCCCTCCGACGTCGAGAATCTGTCCGGGTGGATCGTCGATCAGTCTTGGTATCTATTCGTTTGGCGTCACGATCCCACGATCCAAGCGATGCTAGTGATGCTCGATGCAATTCACCAACAGTTTGCCGCAGTGAATGCCGTCGTTGCTTGGGAGCGCCTGGCAGACACCGCAGAGCCAGCAGTATCCTTCCATCTTCTCCCCCTGCCCGACATGGGCTCGGCAGAGGACCTCTACATCAAGATGAACTCGCGTGGAAAACCCCTCTCTGACTTTGAAAACTTCAAGGCCCACTTTGAGAAGATCATCGAGTCATCATCGAGCGCGTCAGAATTCGCGCGCAAGGTGGACGTTGATTGGGTAGACGTTTTTTGGCATTATCGGGGCGATGACGATCTCGTCGATGACGAGTTTCTACGCTATTTCGAGTTCGTCACCGAAGTCTGCGAGTGGAGTGATCCCCTCCTCACTTCGGATTCAGAACCGTCGCTCGTCAAAAGGGCTGAACGCATATTCGGGAACGCTAATCCGAGCCGTGCAGAGCACCTCGAATTTTTATTCTCCGCGTTCGATGTCTGGGTGGATCGCGATATTCCGGCGACCTTCAATCAAGTGTTCGGTAAGAATTCCGAACTGAACGGGTCTGGGAGCAAAG
The DNA here is from genome assembly GCF_039535115.1 of Paeniglutamicibacter sulfureus. Lineage (NCBI taxonomy): Bacteria > Bacillati > Actinomycetota > Actinomycetes > Micrococcales > Micrococcaceae > Paeniglutamicibacter > Paeniglutamicibacter sulfureus. The sequence continues at coordinate 4,418,964 of NZ_BAAAWO010000001.1, read as the reverse complement.
TTCCTCTCTTTTTCCGCGATACCGACGTCAATCTCTTCGAATCCTGCTGTAGATCTTACGGATTGCGAAGTGGTGGTGGCCGACAATTCACCTTTGGTCAGACACTGATACTCCTGGCTGTGTTGCTTCACATCACCCACGCCACCGAGGACTTTCCTCATCGCATACGCGTGCTCCGCAATCTTGTCGAGGGCTCAACGTTTGAAATGCGTGCCGAGCGAATGCCTCGTCTGATCGCCGATACCACCCGCCTTATTCTCGCAGGCGAGTTGCCCCAACCGGGCAACAGTTTCAGTTTGCCTCAAATCGACGACGAAGAAGCAAAACAACTGTTTCGCGCAGCCAGCCCGGAGATCGAAAAAGTGCTAAATGGCTTGGAGGACCACCCACTCCTGCGCGGATCGCTGAACGGGTTTGAGCTCGACGTTACGAAACTTGAAACACGCGCCGGGGCATTCCGTGAGGTCATTCGATCTGACACTCTTTGGAGTGACGTAGCGGGTGCCTTATTGACCATCGGTGAGTATCAGCGGGCACGAGGCCGCGACCCGAAGAACACGCGGTCGTTCCAATTCGTGACGCCATACGGAGCTAACCGAGACGTGTGGCGTCTACTGCTAACCGGGGCGACACAGAAGGCACTTGCGCCAACGAATCGAGTGCTGGCTGATTTTCTGGACAACATCGCAGACCGACCCTCGCACCTCGCCGAGAAATTGCGCGATATGCAGAGCAAGTGGTTAGCTGAGCGTGAAGCGGCGCTGGAATTTGACTGGCGTTACTACATGGTGAAATATCCGGACATGCGCTCAGGAGGATCCGGGATCTATTTCGCTGAAGGTGGGGAACTCGGATACTCCCTCTGCAATCTGCGCGGTGGCACGACTCAGATGAACAGTCGCTACCGCGACCCCTACCTCCTCACCATTTGGCGTCAGCTAGGTGAGCCATCGGAACTCGATGATCCCTGGTTCATCGGGCATGAGCGGAACCCACGGTACTTGACGCTCACAGCGAGCGGTACTGGAATTCAATGCTTTGCCGATGGATACCGGCTCTCGGGGCCGGCAGAGGGCGAACCCCTACGCGTTTTTGACGACGCACTCTTGGAGCTTGGGATTGGTGATGATGGCATCCTTGCCGTCGCACAGACTGCATTTCGTGACCGCCAGGTTGACACGGTAGATCGAATCGAGGTGGGAACGGCCCTTGTGCGTGCTCTCATCAGTAAAGGGCTCTGAACCTCCGCAGTCATCTCTAATTTCAGAGGCGGCGGGCAAGCTGGCCTAGCTTTCTCCGGTGAGAGCAGCACTTCGTTCCCTAGCGTGAACGTAGTTCATGCACACTCAGCACTCTGGCGAGGTCTTCAAAAATCTCGGGCACGCTCGCATACTGATTTGACGAGACCGCTTGCTTCACGGGCGTCCTGAATGCTGGACACGTCAGAGCAGGAGTCCCTCAAGGATTCCAAAGACAGATCGCAGTCAATCACGCGGCGCAAGCCCATCGACGAGATCGAGGAAGAGAACAAACACAGCGGCCTGCACAAGTCCCTCGGACTGTGGCAGTTGACCGCAATCGGTGTCGGCGGCATCATCGGCGTCGGCATCTTCTCCCTGGCGGGCCTGGTGGCCCACGGCAGCGATACCGAGCCCGGCGTCGGCCCCGCCGTGCTGATCTCCTTCCTGATCGCCGGCCTGGCATCCGCGGCTGCGGCCCTGTCCTATGCGGAGTTCGCCGGCATGATCCCCCGCGCCGGCTCGGCCTACACCTACGGGTACGTGGCCCTTGGGGAAATCATCGGCTGGTTCATCGGCTGGGACCTGTTGCTCGAATACATCGCCATCGTGGCGGTGGTGGCCATTGGCATCTCCGGCTACTTCGATGCCTTCCTCGCCGGCATCGGCATCGACCTGCCCGACTGGGCGGCATCCACAGCCGACGAGGGCCGCGGCGGCATCGTGAACATCCCCGCCATAGTCGTCTGTGTCCTGGTGACCTGGATCCTCTCCCGCGGCACCCGGACTTTCGGGCGCTTCGAACTGGTCGCCGTCGCCATCAAGGTCGTGTTGATCCTGTTCATCATCGGGCTGGGCATCTTCTACATCAACACCCAGAACTGCGACCCGTTCATGCCCAGCGGATTCGGACCCGTCCAATCGCCCATAATCGCACTTGTGTCCTGGGCTATTTGACTGCCAAGTACTTGCTTGTGGCGTAGCCAGTCGTTGCGAAGCCCGGTTTCGACGCGCGGACCTTCACGGAGATCTTCGTGTAGCGGTCGGTTTTGCCCAACCTATACGTTGAGTTCGTGCTGCGGGCAATAGTCTTGCCGTTGCGCAACCACTGGAATTTCAGCTTTGACCCTGAGCTCCAGCCGCTTGTTTGTGCCGTGAGCTTGTTTCCGACCTTTCCTGCGCCAAGTATCGCGATTTTGCCGCGGGTCATGACCCCGGTGGCAACGGTTGCACTGGCCGAGGTCTTGCTAGCTGCCCGATAACCCGGTTTGGTTGCGGTGATCCTCACCGATACCCGCTTGGTGCGATCACCGGAGGAAGGGGTATAGGTGGGTTTGGTGGCACCCGTGATGGCCTTGCCCTCGCGCAGCCACTGGTATTTAAGCGTCGAGCCAGTGCTCCAGCCACTCGTTTTGGCGGTGACCTTGTTGCCTACCCGAGTTGTTCCGGTGATGGCGACCTTTCCGGGGGCCATGGTTCCGGTGGCAACGCTCGCACTGGCCGAGGTCCTGCTGGCTGGGTGGTACCCGGTTTTGGTCGCGGTGATCGCTACAGACACCTTCTTGCCGTGGTCGGTGGCGGAAAGGGCATAGCTGGGTTTTGTGGCGCCGGTGATGGCCTTGCCCTCGCGTAGCCAGCGGTAAGTGAGCTTGGAATCAGAGATCCAGCCGCTTGGTTTGGCTGTCACAGTCTTTCCGACGGCGAAGGTCCCTCCGACCGTGATCTGGCCGGCGGACTGGCTTCCAGGCACCGGCGTGATCTTGGCGGAAACCGCCGAGGGCATGGCAACCAAGTGATTCCAATATGAGAAAACCTGAACCGTGATTGATTTGCCAACATCGGCTGAAACCACCTGGTAGCGAGGTAGGACTTCCATGTCGATCGGCGTCCCGTTGCGCAGCCATTGATAGGTATGGCCATCAGGGTTTCCGGACCAGGTTCCCGGATTGGCCGAGAGTGTTTTCCCCACGGCGGCTGTTCCGCTGATCAGTGGAGGACTGCGGTGCATTGATCCGGGAGCCATGATCGAGGCTATTTCCGGTTCACTGGAGGCAAAATAGCCCACAGGTAGCCGGTAACTCAGTGAAGCCCGGACGGGTTTCCCTTCACTGCCTGGAAGGGCAACGTAGTAGCCGTCAGCCAAACGCAACTGCTCGCTGCTGTAAGCGATGCGAATCTCGCTCCATGGCATGGTGAAGGGAAGCTCTGGGTTTGGAATGAAAGTTGCCTTAAAGGGTGTGCCTACGGTCGGCTGTGAATCGAAAGCCAGGGTCCCCAGGTCGACTTCGATTCCCTGCAAGTATCCGCTGTAGTCGCGGCGAACAAGCGTATGGCCATCCGGCCAGGTCGCCGTTGCGGTTAGCTCCAAGTTCAGTCCATACCAGGCCGGAGGGGCGAATATCTCGGCACCTTGTCCGACATCGACGAAGTCATTGAACGTTTGACGGCGCCAAGCGAACATCACCTCGGCGCCAGGTGCCTCGATTGATCCTGCGAAGGACTGTCCAACGGTGCGTTCCCCGGAGATGGTGGGGACGTTGTCGATGGGATGTTCGGGGTCATCGACCGTGAAGGGCTCCAGTCCCACGGAAATGTGGTTTCCCTTGGCGTCTTCGAGGATCACGCTGGTATTGCGGTCGTACGCCCCATAGGGAGCATCGTCCAAGACGCGGAACTGGAGCTGGAAGCTCGTCACACCGTCATCCTTCGTCGACAAGCTACCCGGGACTACCTGGCCATCGTGCAGCTCCTCGGTGGTGATGTAAGGCCAATCGAAGCTCGGAAACGGAACCAACCACCTGACGTATCGCTGGTCCGGGATCGGGTTTTCGTCCCGGAACCTGATCGTGTAGGTTCCGATCTCGCCCGTCTTCAGAACGTCCTTATCAAGGGTGATGCCAACCAGTTCCGGCGGCGTGTCATCGCCCTCGAGATTCGAGGCGCTGGACGCACCGGCCGGAAGGAACAGGAGCCCGGTGGCCAAGACGCCAGCCAAGAGTCGTCGGAAAGCTGTGCGCATGTGGGATCCCAAGGTCGGAGTGCCGGTAGACGATGAACGAGTGTTTTTCGACATCATAGCCCGGAACTACAGGTACGTGTCTGGTGTCACGTCCTTCCAGTCGCCTCGGCAAGAATTCCGGCCAGGTGCGGGGTGCGGGCGGTGACTTCGCCTGGAAGGAGCAGCCGAAGTTTTGCGACGCGGACACCATTGACATTGAGGGGATCTTTCCGTTGAACGGTTGCTGTCACGGTTCCCCTGTTGAAACCGATCCGTTGTCCCGAGACCAGCTCTTTTTCACCTTGGCCGCATCAGCGTCCCGCTGCCGCGTGACTTGACGGCATCGAGGACCGCGCCCTTGACCGTTCAGCGAGTCATGGTCTTCCTTCGTCCTACGGGATCATTGGGCTTGCAGTCCGCACTGAGGAGACGACGTCGAGGATTCCGCCAGCGATCGCGGCCGCATCTTCCTGATCCGAGAGGAACGACGTATGGGTGGCCCCGTCGATGACACGGTGCAGGCTGTTGGTCGACAGCGTGGCAAGGGCTTCCTGCGAAGCGGTCCAGCCGGGCGCGCTCCCGGTGCCTGCTGTCAGGACGACCAGCGGCTTGTCGGCGAAGTCCGTCAGCGCGGCAGCCTGCTGTGCCGAGGAGCCCGCGTGGATGTACTCGTCTATCGTGCTCCGTACGTGATCGGGTGTCGCCCCGTCGGACAACCGGCCGATGCCGAGTCGGGCTGCGCCCGCCACCAGAGCGGAGAGACGGTTCATGGTGTCCTCCGAGTCAGCGCGGGCGGACTGCGTTGAATCTGGTTCCGAAGCTGGTGCGGTCGAGTCCACCAGCACCATTCCAGCTGTGTCGTGGGGGTAGCGAGCAGCGAAAGTAAGTGCGTAGAGGCCGCCGAACGAATGTCCGGCCAGCACATAAGGTCCCGGAATGTTCCCGCGCTGCAACAAGGTGTGGAGATCGGCCGCGACCTGCGCGCCGTCCTGCGGGGCGGTTGCCGAATCGCTCCACCCCTTTCCGGCCCGGTCGTAGACGCAGACCCGGGTATTATCGGCAACCAGCGGTGCGATCCAGGCGAGGTCGGATGACATGAGGCCACCGCCCGGTTCGAGCACGACCGTAGGACTGCCGGAGCCGGTGCAGTTCAGGTACAGGCGGTGTCCGCCGACATCGATCAACTGGCCCTGGGCCGGAGAAGCGGCAGAATCCACCACTTCGCGCACCGTTTCATAACCGCTACCCAGTGAAGCCAGCGCCAGCAGCGCAACCAGGGGGTAGAGCATCAAGCGCCCAATTCGGCTTCGAAGCTGTCGATTGACTTGGACGATCATCCAAACCGCAGAAACCAGCATGGCGGGTGGCCATACCCAGGCGAGCACTTCCCGCATCGGGGAGCCGAACGCCAGCAGAAGGAAACCGCCCAGGCCCATGAACAACGCCGGAACGACAGCCCATTTCTGTGGTTGATCAGTGAACTTCACCGAGAGCACAGCCAACATGGCCCAGCCCAGCGCAAGCCCCAAAAGGATGGCGCCGTTCACGCTGCTTTCGGTAGCCGGAATGAACGGGGCGGTGGCCAGCAGCAGGGCAACGAGGACCCCCGCAGCCAAGGCGCCGGCCACGATCCCACCGAGGTGTCCCTTGCGCGAAGGACCAGTGCCGGAAAGACGAGCCCGGTCCTTGGACAGGCGGCTCGCGGGAGTGGCAGCCAGTATGGGCTCGGTTCCATGTTGTTCGAAGACTCGAAGAGCGCTGTGCTGGCTGTTGCTTTCGCCGGTGGCGTTTTGAGCCGCCAGGTCCGTGCTTGGATTTGCCAGCGGTGAAGGCGTCTGCGGCGATGTAGCTGAAAGTCGTAAGTTGTTCATGGCCCAAGTCTCCCCAGCCGGCCCAGCTGGAGGGAGCAGTAAAAATGACCAGAATGAAAAGGATTCTGCAGCCATGGATCCCGTTGGTCTCGCCGGGCGTACAGTGGCCATATGCACCGTGTCGTTGCACTGGCCCTGCCGGATGTCGTCGCTTTTGACCTGGCCATTCTGGCGCAGGTATTCGGCCACGAGGACGAGCGCCAGCTGTACTCGTTCGCGGTTTGCGCTGCAGAACCCGGTCTGGTTCAAACCACGACAGGCTACGCCATCCACGCAGCGGAAGGGCTCGAAGCACTTCTGTCAGCCGACACCATCGTTGTGCCCGGCTTCAGTCCGCTGACAGATCCTCCGCCCGAGGTCTCCAAAGCACTTCGCGGCGCTGCGGCGAATGGAACCAGGTTGGTATCCGTCTGCACCGGGGCTTTCGCGCTGGCAGCTGCGGGGCTCTTGGACGGAAAGCGCGCTACAACGCATTGGAGAAACGCCGAACGTCTGCAAACCCTCCATCCGGAAGTCTCTGTTGACGCCGGTGTGCTGTACATAGACGAGGGCGGTGTCAGCACCAGCGCCGGCGTCGCGGCCGGAATCGACCTGTGCCTGCACCTGGTCAGAACAGACCACGGTACCGAGGCAGCAAACCGGATCGCCCGGCGAATGGTCGTCGCCCCTCACCGCGAGGGCGGACAGGCGCAGTTCATCGAACGCCCCGTCGCTCCACCTTTGACCCATTTCGCCGAAACGTGTGGCTGGGCCATACAGCATCTGGACGAGCCTCTGACCGTCATCGGGATGGCGAGCCACGCTGGCTGGGGGCCTAGCAGCTTCGCGCGAAAATTCCTGACGGTGGCCGGAACGACTCCCCTGCGCTGGCTGACAAGCCAGCGCATTACCGAGGCTTGCCGTCTGCTCGAAACAACCAATCTGACCGTGGAGGCAATTGCCGCCCGGACCGGCTTGGGAACGTCGGCCAACTTCCGGCTGCACTTCACTCGCGAGCTCAACACCACACCTTCCAATTACCGCCGCCTCTACCAGGGTCGGAATCGGCCCGCTCTGGCGCCTCGATGACCATGGAATCGGTGAATGAGGCGATTCGAGAATCCCTGGGCTTGTCGTTCCCCGAGATAGTGCGGCGTCCTGACGGCTTTCGGTGACCAACGGATGCGGGTGATGGAGTTACACGTAGGCATCCGCGACCTTCGTCGTTTCTTGAGCGGCATTTAGCGGGGCAGAATCGCCCGATCATCGATTTGGATTGTCCCTGACGGACACAGGTACTCGGCCTCCTTCACGGAATTCCAGGCGAGTGCCGGGCATCGGCTTTTCAGCGCTCCCCCAAATGAATGCCACTGTCTCCCAAAACACTTTGCCCCCCCCTGGCGCGGAGACGCAGTGAGGGCATCCGTGGCATTGGGCTTCGCCAGCGACTTGCACAACCGCCGTCTTCGTTTAGCGGCTAAGCCACGGCCTCGGCCAACGGCTTCCATGTCCAACGCGGTAAGCCGTTCCCCGATGTGTGCCGATCGGCGGGTTCCTGGTGCGTAAGGCCAATGGCCTGGGTGACGACGTCAGCCAGTAGCCCGCTTCTTTCGTAGGACTTTCTTTGCCGGTCGGCCCCTGTTCCGTTGCTAAGAATCCGTTCCAGGGATTCCTCGACGTAGGCCGCGTCCCCCGACTCGTTCAGGGCATCCCTCACATGGTCATGGAGTGTCGAAATGACGTGTCGTGCGTTCTCCGGCCTGTGCGTTACGGGGTGGAGGAGTTCGCCGCGGATGCCCCACCGGCTGGCCATCCAGACACCTTGGCGCAAGACGATCGCCGGAACCATGTCAGGTTCCATTCCGGCCTCCCACTCCCGGGCGGCGGTCTCCACCAAGGCCCGCACCAGGGCTGCAAGCAGGACGGTATCCCTGGGATCAAGGCAGACATCGGACACCCGAATCTCGACAGTGGGGTGGCGGGCGGAGAGACGGGCGTCAAAATCCGGATTAATGACCACTGTGGTGGCTGAGATGTCCGCCACCAGCGCGTGGTAAGCCCACGCCGATCCGAAGACGTCCATGGGACCGGCCGAGGACCACCGGTTCCAGGCCTGCGTGCGGTAACTGGCATAGCCGCTGTCCTGGCCGTTCCAGAACGGGGAATTCGAGCTCAACGCCATGAGCGATGGCAGCCAGGACCTGATGCGATCCAGGACAGCTACACCCTCCTCATCCGAGCCGACGGACACGTGGACGTGGAGTCCACAGGTCAGCTGCTCGCGCGCCGTCAGGGCATACTTCTCCACCAGGGCGTCATAGCGTTCGTTCCTGGTGGGATGGGGTGAGACCGCCAGCGGAGAGGTGGCCAGCGCGACGATCCTCGCACCCGCTTTTCGGGCGAGCGAGTCGGCGTACGCGCGCCCCTCCAGTATCTCCGTGGCGAGACCTGCCAGGCTGCTGTGCGGGTGCGTGATGACCTCGAGTTGTTCCTGGTGCAGCTCCGCGGACATCATCTGTCGGGCGGATGAGCCGGTCGCCCGCGAACTTGCGTCGTGGAGGCCCATCACCTCCGCGGACAGGGGCAAGGGGACCCCGTTGACGGGGTCCACGATCAGGAATTCTTCTTCAACACCAAAGGTACGCACCTCCTAAGTGTGGACTATGAAAGCGACAACTAAATCCACGCCTAACGACTGGCCGTCGCAGCACCGGTGCACCGGAAGGATCTTCGTCTAAACGGGCCTCGACATAAAAGTAAACGGGCTCCTCGCCACCTCCGCGGGCGAGCCCGAAACCGGGCGGTCCGTTCCGGCAATTGACGTCGAAAAGGTCAACAGCCACATCGGTGCGGGCAACAGATAAGGGCATCCCCTTTGCCAATCCCCCATCGCGACGCTCCTCAACCAAAAATTACGACGATCAAGTACGCACGAGAAATCAGGGCCGCAGAAATCCCCTAGACTTTGCCCGCGATGCTGGCGCGGAAACCTGACCCAAACGCTACGCCCAGATCATCCGGAATCGGATTGTTGGCATCGCCGTGCGCTCAGCGCTAGTAGTCGGCACCAGACCCGTAGATCTTAATGACCTTGTCAGCTGGGTCGGAATGACGATTTTCGGGAAGAAATGACTGGCCTAATTCTTGCCGCTCATTTGGCCTGAAATGATCCACCAACTTGGCATATATTCTTAGCTGAAACGTCCCACAACAGGTCGATCGCACACAGACCCGATGCTCCAACGTCTATCCTGGGTCACTTCGTCCAGGCGGCGAGGTTGCGGCGGGTTTTCAGGGTGGCCGGGTGATTCGGACCCAAGACCCGCAATCGATCCCCGAGCAGATTGTGAAACTGAGTGACAGCACCGGCTCTATCCCCGGATTTTCCGGTCCAAGAAGCCACATTACTACGCGCGCTCAGTGTCGCGGGATGGTCCTCCCCCAGCACACGGATCCGGGCTTCGAGCAGCGCAAGAAATTGCTCGAGAGCGCCGGCGATGTCCCCGGACTTACCGGCCCAAGAAGCCACGTTGCTACGGGTTTTAAGGGTGTCGGGATGATCTTCCCCCAGAACACGAATCCGGACTTCGAGAAGCGAGCGAAATTGCGCGAGAGCACCGGGCACATCCCCTGACTTACCGGTCCAAGTGGCCAAGTTACTACGAACTTTTAGGGTGTCGGGATGCTCCTCCCCCATGACCCGCAATCGGTCCTGGAACAGATCCCAGTTCTGCATGATAGCCGCAGCGATATCTCCGGTTCTGCCGGTCCAGGTGGCCACGTTACTTCGGGTTTTCAATGTGGCCGGGTGATCGGCGCCCAGCACACGCACCTGGTCTAGAAGCAGGTTACTGAATTGGACGAGGGCCTCGGAAGCGTCCCCTAATTGGCCGGTCCAAAAGGCCAAATGATGGCGGGCGGTCAGCGTGGCGGGGTCATCCGGCCCCAGCACGCGCAATCGATCCCGTAGGAGGTTCCCCGACTGGGTGAGGGCCGCGGAAATGTCTCCGGATTTGCCGGTCCATAGCGCAAGCCTGTCCATGAAATTCAGCCTAATCACTTCGTCGACTGGCAGCACACCCGAAGCGCGTTCTAACCATTCCTGTAGGAGCTCACGGTTGTCTGCGGCCCGGTGTCCGAGACTGGAGATCACGGCCGAGAGGGCTTCATGGTATCGTCCGAGCGCCCAAAGGTGATCGGCGGCCCGCTCCCTAGAGTAGTTCCGCGAAGCCTCTTCGCCGACGACTTCGATGGCTTCGAGGATGGCCTGGTGTGCGTGGCGGACCGTAATCGGCCAGTGTCCTTGATGTCGGACTTTTTGAACCAAGGTGTCGTGGAAAAACCCAATGATTTCGTTCGCGGTGCCCGGATTGGCACGGGCAACCAGGCCACCCAGCCTTGCCAATGTATTGCGGAACTCTAGTTCGTCGCCGGGACCACCCATTTGCAAGGATGCCTCCACGGCGATATGGAGGGGCAGGACTGGCCCGCTTCCGGCGGCCGCGAGTACCGTCAGACAGACCATGGCATCCGTCATCTCTTCGTCCACTAGGGATGAAAGCAATTTCTGATAAATATCATCCAGACTGGCAGCGTCCTTCAAAACATCGGGTCCCAAAGTCAAAATGGCCTCAGTAAGGAGTCCCGCCTCTAGCCATGTGGATGAGTTCGCGGCCAGATCGGCGGCAACCGATCCGGGCAACCCTTTGGCGGCAAGATACTCGGAGATTTCATCCTCGCCCGGCCGGGCGAGCCGGATCGATTGCCCTGGGAGGCCTTCTATTCCTTCACCTCGGGTGTTGACGAGAATACTCACCCGCTCGAGTCGCTCATCAACGCAAGCTTGAGCGATGACCGACATGAGCTCGCCACGCGCCACAGGTTCGAGCTGGTCGACACCGTCAATGGCTACGCGAATCCGTTTCCCTAACGGCACCTTCAACTGTCGCAGGGGCCCGAACACCAGACGCTGCAGTGCGGGCTGCCGATCCAAATCCTTTTTGTCGAATGCTCCGCTGTGGGCGACTGTTGCCGCGGCAAAACCAGAGATATCCCCTAGCTGTTTGGCGATGCTGGCGGCCAACATGGAAAGAGTGGGGGTCAGCGTGGTGAACGCCACGGCTGACAGGTACCGCCTGGGTAGGTCAGGAACGAGTTCCGGGCGGGCCAGAGCGGCAAGGAGGGCGGACTTGCCCGAGCCGGCTCTACCGTGGATGACCACGAGGCGTTGCTGGGACATGGCGAACGTGATGCGTTCAAGGTCATGGGTGACCTGAAAGGAGTTTGTCAGGGTCACTGCCAGAGCCCCTTCCGGTGTCCCGGACAAGGGCCAAAAATTAGGTGCAGCGATGTTCCGGGTCACCCACAGTCCTGGGTCACTGGCATTTGTTCCGGCACCAGATCCGATATAGACGGGGGGATCCTGTTCTTTCCTGCAGATGGCGTTTCCGAAGTTGGCGGCGTGGCGGATATCCAGATAATCCACCGAGGAATCCGGCTGACCAGATTCCATGAGTGTGATCAATGACTGGGAGAAACAGCCGTTCCGGGCTTCCCGATCGTAAGTGCCGGCGAGGAGCTCCAGCCGGACCTGCTCTCTCAAATCGAGTCCATTCTTGATCACGTCTGCCACCCCGAGTCCGGCGTGGCAGACATCAAGGATGAGTATTAGCCCATCTAGGCTTCCCAACGCCATATTGCCAAGACGACGGCCGATCTCGTAAGCGGTGTCGTCGTCGAGGTCCTTGTGATTGCCGTCCTTGGGCAGCAGAAATAGCGGAGCGGATACCTTATTCTTGTTGATTTCCGCGTGACCGATGAACGCGAAAACCAAAGTTGCCTTCGCTTCCGAAGCTCGAGTCACCGAAGCCATCACGGCCTCTTTCAGCTCCGCCATCGTCGGATCGAGCACCAGTGCGCTGTTGGCCGGATCACAATCACCCAGCCGGGGGTCAGTCAGCGCCCGGTGAAGATGCTGGGCGCGCTGCGGGAGGAAGGACAAACGCTGGTTCCGCAGCGCGGCGCACTGCGACCCCACGACGAGTGCATGACGGGAGCTCATGGCCATGGTCTATCACAATTCCGATTGCGGGGATAGGATCTTGAGCCACAGATCCGCTGGCTTTGACCAACTGCAGGGAGAAGTTCCGATGGCTGAAATTGTGCTGGTTCACGGTATGGCTCAGGAACAGGAGACCGCCGATTCCCTTGAACAGACGTGGCTTCCAGCCTTGGCTGGCGGCATCCGCACCGCAGGCTATGGCGATCTGGCCGACAGGATCTGGCGCAACCACCATTCGGAAGGCAGCATCGATGTCCGGATGGCCGCTTACGGAGACCTGTTTACCACGCCCGACGCGCAGGGGTCCGATGATGGCTTGGACGCTCTAGATCCCGAAGAACTGACCCTGGCCGAATCCCTCGCCGCAGAATGGCTGAACCGGGCTGCCGGGCGCGCGGACCACCCTGACCACGAGATCGCAGTTCGTGAACTCGGATTTCTGGACCCGGCCCACGAAGCCATGGGAATCAAGGAAGAAGCAGTTCGGTCCATGATCAACGCTGCCACCCAACTGCCGTGGTTCGGTCTTCGGGCCATGGCAGTGGCCGAGCTCCTGAAGAGGCCTTTGCGCCAAGTCACCGCCTATATGACCGACCGGGCCCTGCACGACGAGATCCAGAGCCGTGTCCTGGCACATGTCGGACCGGAGACCAAGGTCATTGTCGGGCATTCCCTGGGATCTGTCGTGGCCTACGAAGTGGCCGCCCAGCAGCTCACTAACAGGTTGCCTCTGCTGCTCACGATCGGCAGCCCATTGGGGCTGCGCAGCATCATCTACGACCGGCTCCAACCCCGCCCGCCCGAATACCCGTCCGGGACCCGCCGATGGGTCAACATCGCCGATCGAAACGACCTCGTCGCTGCCGAACCAAATCTCACAGGCCTCTTTGAACGAAACAGGCCTGCCGACGCCATCTTGGAATCTGGCTGGACAGTTAAAAACGGCGCCAAACCGCATCAGGGTGAGTACTATCTTGGAAAACGAGAAGTGGGTAAGCCCATTGCTGAAACCCTCAACAGTTAGGTACCACCCAGCCCTGCCACCAGATGAATAAGTCCTAATCTGTATCGAGGATAAAAAGATCCCAGTCCATTTGGACTGAGGTCTTTATAATTGTTGGCGGAGAGCGTCAATGGGCTTTGGCCGACATTTTGGTGGTTACAGTTTTCGGCCCGAAATGGACAAACACCGCGGAACGATACGGTTTCGAAGCAAGCCGGGCTCACCAAGGGCAGAGTATGGATCCGCCCATGCCACAAAGATCTTTCCCTGCTTGTGAATAGCCGGCGCCTGCTGCTCGACCGGGACAAACGTGAGGACATGACGCAGCCGGTGGCGAGACTGATCGGGGTGTTTCTGATAAGAGGTTCTGGGATCCGGATCATGGCAGCCAGCAGGAGGCCCTTGCAGCTCGTGAAAGAACCCCTGCCGCACCATGGAAGCGCACCATGAGTCGCCATGAAGGCCAAACAAATTGCCGCTCCCCAGGAGCAGCAGCGGGTAAGAGCTACGGCGCGGGATCGACGTTGTCTTTCCCCGGCCGGAACCCGGCGATTGCTGCACGGACGTCGCCCTCCTCGTGGTGCCCGCCCTTCTTCTTGCCGAACGGCAGCACCTTGAGCAGCGGGTGGAGGATGGCCATGACGACACTGCCCCAGATGATTCCGAGGACCGCCGAGCACAGGGTGTTCACGAGCCAGGCCAGGAAGCCGCCCACTACGGGGATCCCGGCGAAGGGTGTCTCGAGGGCATGGACCAAGTCATAGGGAGCGTGCCACCCCAGATCGTGGGCCCCCTGCAGCATGATGTGGCCGCCGACCCACAGCATGGCGATCGTCCCCACAAAGGTGATCGCGGCCAGCACGGCGGGCATGCCCTTGACCAGCATCTCGCCGAAGCGCTTTGTCCCTGCGGAGTCCTTGGTGGCCAGGTGCAGGCCGATGTCGTCCATCTTCACAATGAGTCCGACGGCGCCGTACACGAGCACCGTGATCGCGAGCGCCACGACGACAAGGATGATGGCCCGCGACAGCAGGGACTCGGTGGCCACCTCGTTCATGGAGATGACCATGATCTCGCAGGACAGGATGAAGTCGGTGGTGATGGCTCCCTTGATGACCTTGGCCTCCGCCGCCGGGCCGCGTTCGACCGCCGGGGACTTCTCGGCCTCGTGGTGGCCGCGGAGCTTGTGCCAGACCTTCTCGGCACCCTCGTAACAGAGGTAGGTGCCACCGAGCATGAGGATGAACGGAATGGCCCCGGGAAGGAACGCGCTGACCAGCAGCAGCGCGGGCAGGATGATCAGCAGCTTGTTGCGCAGCGAGCCCCAGAAGATCTTCTTGATCATCGGCAGTTCGCGGGAAGGATCGGCCCCGGAGACGTACTGCGGGGTGACGGCGGCGTCGTCGATGACCACGCCGGCGGCCTTGGCCCCCGCCTTCGCGGCTCCGGCGGCGACGTCGTCCACCGAGGCGGCCGCGATGCGGGCCAGGGCCGCGACATCGTCCAGCAGGGCGACGAGACCGCCGCTCACAGAGCGGCCCGCTGTTGCTCGAGGGCGGACGGCTGAGCATGGGAGCCTCTGTCAAGGCGCATCATTGGCATGCTCCGAGTATATGGCGGCAAGCAGACCTGCGACGAGTGAAACGGGGGTCGGCGGTACAGGAAAGGCTGACACGGCCGGACTTTCCCCCAGCGCACGGAGGCCGTTAGCGGTTGCCGGTACGGCGGATCCTGGCCATGTCGACGTGGCCGTTGAGGAACGGAACGCCTTCGGCCTCAAGCAACGCCCGGGCTTCCCCGCCGTGGCATGTCGCCGGCGTGCCGTCGGCATAGACGATCCGCCACCACGGTACGTCGTCGTCCAGGGCCGACACCGCACGACCCGCCTGCCGGGGGCCGATTCCCACCGCCAGCCCGATTTCGCCATAGGTCGCGACGGAACCGGCAAGGATCGCCACCACCACTTCCCTGACTTCCTCGCCCACGTCCATGCTCATCCTTCCCCGGATGCGGGATAGGTGATTTCCCCGCCGTGCACCTTGGCGAACGCGGTCATGCTCGCCGGCCGGGTCGAGGAGGGTGACATGATGTCGGAGACCTCCACCCCGGCGACAAGGAGCGCGTCGGTGACCAACCTCCGGTGGCATCTCCACGGCACCGCCTCGCTGCACATAATGGCCGGCACGGATTCATCCGCGAGCTTCAACAGCTCGGCGAGCCCGGACCCAAACTCTGCACTCGACATGTAATCGGCATAGTCACGGAAGGCCTTGACCCTCCACCCCGTATTCGGACTGGCCACGCCGGCCGGCGTGTGCCTGCGACCGCCCAGATTCCGGATCCACCGGTACCCGATATCCACGGGCAACGCTTCCTTGATCGCATCCTGGTTCCACTGCGGAAATTTCCGTGACGCCGGAAACGAACGGACGTCCACCAATTCGCTCACCCCGTTGCTTCGCAACATCTCCAGCACCTCGTCAAAGCCACGCGTGGAATGGCCAATCGTGAAGACGCGCGGCTTGCCGTGGCCGGCTGCCCGATTCTCCATCGTCGAACCTCCCTCACGTGGGCCTGTGGAATCCGTACCGCGTGGGCATCCTTCCGCCCTGTACCAACGTTCCCCTTCAGTCTGGCATGGCACTGCGGCAACGGCTCAGGTTCCGCAGAAGGTTCGGTAGGGGCCGAAGTCTTCCGGTGCCGCGGCGGCGTAGCGATCGAAGCCGGGACGTTCCTCGAAGGGTGCGGTCACCGCAGCCAGGAGCTTCGAGAATGGCTCCAGGTCGCCCTCGACCGCGGCAGCGAGCGCCTCCTCGACGAGGTGGTTCCGCGGGATGTAGACGGGGTTGGTCCGGTCCATCAGCTCCGCATCCGGATCCAGTGCCCGCCAGCGCTGCGCCCAGGCAGCGAATGCGGCCGGGTTCGAGAACATCGAGCGCGCGGGTTCGGCATCCCCGCGCGCGGCCGTGCCCAGGCTCCGGAAGAAGGACGTGTAATCGACGCGGTCCTCCTGCAGGAGGTCGAACAGTTCCCCGGTGAGCGAGGTGGCTGCTTCATCGTCGAGCCTCTCGGCCAGGCCGAGCTTGGTTTTCATGCCGGCCAACCACTCGGCGCTGTACTTGCCGTGGAAGGCGCCGAGCGATTCCTGTGCCAGGGCAACGGCCTGTTCCTGGTCCTCGTGGAAGAGGGGCAGGAGGGACTCCGCGAGACGGGCGAGGTTCCACTGCGCCACGATGGGCTGGTTGGCGTAGGCATAGCGGCCGCCTTCGTCGATCGAGCTGTAGACCGTGGCCGGATTGAACACGTCCATGAAGGCGCACGGCCCGAAGTCGATGCTCTCCCCCGAAATGGTCATGTTGTCCGTATTCATGACGCCGTGGATGAAACCCACCAGCATCCACCGGGCCAGCAACGATGCCTGGGCCTCGACCACGGCTTCGAAGAGCGCGAGATACGGGTTCTGCGCCTGGGCCGCTCCGGGATGGTGGCGCGCGATGGCATGGTCTGCGAGACGACGCAGCAGGTCCTCGTTGTCCATGGCCCTGGCATACTGGAAGCTGCCTACCCTCAGATGGCTGCTTGCCACCCGGGTCAGCACGGCCCCGGGAAGCATGGTCTCGCGGCGAACCTGCTGTCCTGTCGCGACCACGGCCAGGGAGCGTGTGGTGGGAATACCCAAGGCGTGCATCGCCTCGCTGATCACGTATTCGCGCAGCATCGGACCGACTGCGGCAAGCCCGTCACCGCCGCGGGCAAACGGGGTGCGTCCGGAACCCTTGAGGTGGATGTCCCGAAGTCGGCCGTCGGCATCCAGAATCTCGCCGAGCAGCAGCGCCCGGCCGTCGCCCAGACGCGGCGAGTAGGAGCCGAACTGGTGGCCGGCATATCCCTGCGCAACCGGAGTGGCACCATGGGGTAGCGCGTTGCCGATCAGCAGCCCCAGGCCCCCTGCGTTGCGCAGGGACGCGGGGTCGAAGCCCAGCTGGGCGGCCAGCGGCTCGTTGAGCACCAGCAGCCGCGGATCCGGGGCCTGCTCCGCCTGCCAGGGAATGGCCAGTTCGGGAAGTTCACGGGCAAATTGGCCGTCAAAGGTGACGGCGGCTTGTGCTTCGACGCTCATCTTCCAAGGATACCGTCGAGGTGGTGCTGTCGGTGGGGGACGACGTCACCGGGCAACGCCCACGGCATCGAACTTTCACATGGCCGTCGGTTCGCTCACGCCCGGGTGCCGGTGTCAGGTCGGTGAACCCAATTCGCGGAACCGCATTGCAAAAGAGTTCCCTCATCGGGTCCGATGATGCAACATGTGAGAACGCAGCAGGTCGCTGCAGCCACGATCCTCGGAAAGGGCCACACCATGACCAGCCACACTGCACGTACAGGCACAGAGCGCACCAATGTCCAGAAGGCGGCATTGGCCGTCGGCGCAGTCTTTCTACTCGTCGGGATCCTGGGATTTGTTCCTGGGATCACCTCCAACTACGACCAACTTTCCTTCGCCGGCCACGACTCCGACGCAATGCTGATGGGCGTGTTCCAGGTTTCCATCCTGCACAACGTCGTTCACCTGCTCTTCGGCATCGGAGGCATTGCAATGGCCCGAACCCCCGGCACGGCCAAGAACTACTTGCTGTGGGGCGGGGTGGTTTATCTCGTGTTGTGGATCTACGGGCTGCTCATCGACCACGACACGGAGGCCAATTTCGTGCCGGTGAACGATGCAGACAACTGGCTGCACCTGGTCTTGGGTCTGGGCATGGTTGCCCTCGCCCTGTTGCTGACCCGCACCGCGGATGCGGGCACCCGCAGGCCCGGACACGGAGATCCCCACAAGAACCTGTGAATGGAGGTGCCGCAATGAGCAGACACGAAGAACTCGAGCCACTGCGCATCGACGGACTCGAGGCAATCCCAACCGGGCGTTTCCAGTATTCCGTCCGCGTTGTCCGCAGCGGAAGGGAGCTGGGTGCAGTCCGCCTCTGCGACGACCACCGCTTCGAGGCCACGACCCGGACAGGAAGCTTCGCCGGGGTGCACAGGACATTGGTCGAGGCCATGGAGGCCTTGGCCTCGGGGGCGATGGACGACACCGCCCAGGTGCCCGAAGCACGCCCTGCCCCGGATCCTGCCTCGGTTCATCGGAATCCGACACCCTTGGGGCGCATCCGTCCGGTCCGCCGCGGCGTCTACATTGGTCTCATGGCCAGCCGCAGCGCTGCCCCGTGATCAGGCGCACTGCTCTCCCCGAACGCCGAGACCCGGATGGCACACCGGGTCTCGGCGCGGTGCCGGGTGGTCACCGGATGGACGTTCAGAGGTTTCCGGATCCCTCGATGAAGGCCTTGGCGTGGTCGACTGCCTTCTTGAAGGCGTCGTTGCGCAAGCTAATGCTTCGCAGGTTCTCCGATTCGATGTAATCAGGGATACCCGGGCGCAGCAGCCAAATGTCGCCGGCCGGTGGCAGGTAAAACATGGCGAACGACCTGCGATGCTCGTCGTCTGTCCATACGGGGACGACCGCCAGCGCGGCACCCGTGTCAATGTTGATCCACTGGGCCCGCGGCATGGGCTGTTCATGGACTTCCGGGTCCAAAAAAGGGGCGGTGCCCTCGCCCCAACGTTTCTCGAACCGTTCATGGAAGGCAGGCAGTAACGGCGAATCGTAGCGACGCCATGCGCTCATCTAAAAACACCTCCTGGCGGTGGTCCGACAACGGGACCGATGACCCTCGACTGGCCTTGCGCCCGCGCGAGCCAGGCGGCCCGCGGAACGGAAGAGACATCGTGTTCGACGGGAACGCTTCGGTTCCCCTCGAAGATGTCCTCCCCTTTGGGCTGTGTTTGAATGTGAGTTGGTCCCCGGCCGTGGACCGGGGACCAAGGAGCGGAAGGCAATTCCAACGGACAACCGTGGCCCTTGCTGCGCCGTGACGTGTCCTATGGCAACCGCCTATGCCCAGGCACGGCAGGCCGTCGGCGTGCCTTCCAACTGCGGAACGTGGAACCTTGGGTATCGCGGCCTAGCTTCTAATGGCCTGGCGCTCCCCGTCCTTGCTGGTGATGGCAATCTTGCGCGGCTTGGCCTGCTCGGCCACCGGGATGCGCAAGCTCAGCACGCCGGAGTCGTAACTGGCTTGGATGTTCTCCGTATCCAGGTTTTCTCCCAGGACCAGCTGGCGGCTGAACACGCCCCGAGGCCGCTCGGCGGCAAGCATCTCCACGTTCTCGTCCACATCCGGGCGTTCGGCCCTGATGGTCACCACATTGCGTTCCACGTCCAGGTTGATCGAGTCCGGGCTGACCCCGGGCAAGTCAAACTGAACCTCGAAGGTATCGCCGTCACGCCAAGCGTCCATGGTCATGGTGGTCGGTCGGGCTGAGGTCCCCAAAACCTGCTGGGCGAGCCGGTCGATTTCACGGAAAGGATCTGTTCGCATCAACATGGCTTTCTCTCCTTTGTGGTGTCATTTGATGCCGTTTTGGGTGGTGGATCCCCACCAAAACCTATATCGGTGGAGATAGATTTTTTATAGCATGCGTGACAGTCTGGTGCAAGAGGTTTTTTTGGAATTGAGTCTGGAAAGGGGATCGACCATGGTCATCGGGGATCCAGGGGCGCGCGGGGTCTATGCCATCTCGGTCGCGGCCGAGCTGGTGGGGATGGGGCAGCAAAACCTGCGACTGTACGAACGGGCGGGACTGTTGGAGCCGGGACGCACCGAAGGAGGAACCCGCCGCTATAGCGACAACGACATAGTGATCCTGCGAAGGATTGCCGAACTCCTTGCCCTCGGCCTCAACCTTTCCGGCATCCGTGTGGCCCTGGCCCTCGAGGCGGAAAACACGGCCTTGCGTCAGGAACTCTCACGGTACAGCGACGGTGCCGACGACGCGGAACCTGCAGCACAACCCTAGGGCCAGCCTCACCCACCACCACTCATCCAAAAGGCCAACGGCCGTTAACCAGGCATCGATGCCATGTGACACGGGCTGACCCCTCCCCCCAACATCGCGGCCCAACCCCAGCACAGAGCATGGACTACAGGAGCAGGCACGGCTACTGTTTTCCCGAAGAGGACCGGTCATGGGCAAGAAACGAGGGGCTGGCATGTCCACAATTGCTGCAACGAACGGCGGCAACCGGGAAACTGCGTCCAAGACATTCATCAAGACATTCATTGGGCCCGACATCGTTCCCGGTGTCCTCTTGGGTGTGGGTCTTGGCTTGGTCGTCGGCGGAATCTTGTTGCACCGACGGACGGACTCGGCGGTGCCCCGAGGGACTGGCCGCGGCCGTGGTCCGAGGTTCCATGTGGCGGGACGGCCCGGCACCCAGGTGCACGTGCATAGCGAGGGAACCGGCCCGGACACTTATGTCCTGATTCACGGCATCGGCGTCTCGTCGCGCTATTTTCGCCCGCTCGCCAAGGAATTGGCACGCACCGCCACGGTCCACAACATCGAATTGCCTGGCCACGGAAGCACGCCGAAACCACGTCGAACCTTGAGCGTGCCGGATTACGCACGCGCCGTGTGGGACGCCCTTGACGAATTGGGGGCAGATCGGCCCATCCTGGTCGGGCACTCCATGGGGTGCCAGATAGCAGTGGAGATGGTGAACATGCGCGCGACTGCGGCTCCCCGCCTCGTGCTGCTGGGGCCCACCAATTACCCACCCGAGCGCGGATTCTGGCTCCAGGCCCTCCGGCTGGGGCAGGACACCCTCCGCGAGCCATGGCGGATCAACGCCGTCGTACTGAGCGACTACATTTTCCGTTGCCGCCCGCCCTGGTACTTCAGGACAGTTCCAGCGATGCTTTCGAATCACATCGAAAACGGAATGGCCAATGTGCAGGTGCCCGTGGTGGTTGTCCGCGGGATAAAGGATCCAATCGTCCCGGCAGCATGGACCTCCGCCCTCGCGCACCTAGCGCCGCAGGGCTCGATGGCGCAGATCGACGACGAGAGCCACGTCATGATGTACCGTTCCGCAGCCGAGGTTGCAGCGCTGTGTCGCGCGCCGGCTTCGCACGGTAGCTCCCGACCCGGCGATGCACGGCGGAAATCGGGTGCCGCAATTTGAGTTTCCAGCTGTTTCCAGTGCTGCCCAAGGTCTCGTGCGCCTGAACGTCCAGAACCGTCCCATGAGTGTCGCCATTGCCCGATGTCTGGCGGCCCCACAGGCGCCCTACCCCTCCCCCGGACGAAGGGACAGAGACGACCAACTCGCGGATTGGCTTGTCAGGGGTAGTTCACCAATAGGGCATCAACTGAGGGTTGCAAAGGTACTGGTCTGTGCGTGTCGGGTTTTCGGCGGACAGCGAAAATTCAAAACCCGTAAGGTCTGGTCACGGTAAAAATATGGATAAGCGCTCCGGCGCCACACTTGCAGATGACTGTCCTGTTCATTTACAACGCCTTACCTGGACCAAGGCGATGAAACGTTCGTCTTGGGGCCTGGGATGGCAATGGAGGTGTAGTGGTGTGTTTGTGATCCAGAACAATACCGAGGCTCAGAGGTACGAATTTTTTGAGGCCGGAAGTCGTATTGGATTTGTGCAGTACGAAATGCACGAGAAGCAGATGTGGGTGCTCTACACCGAAATGCGGCGCAAGTTCAAGAGCGCTGCTCGGGCGAATAGGGCGATGGGTTTCATCTTGGAGGATGCCAGGCGCAGCCGAATCGAGGTGGTTCCGTTCTGTCCCGCCTTTCGGGTGTTCATGTGCCAGAACCCGGTCAATCCCGCGTTGGTGCCGGAGGAGTGGCACGAACGGGTCGACGGTGCGATCAATGGCGAGCAGGACGAGCCCGATCGGGCGGTATTGAAGTACATCCGCTTCACCGGGAGCCCTTGGCGAAAATCATCAGCTGCGCAAGCTGCAGCCCTCGCCTCCTAAACAGCGGATCGCATTTCCCTCCCCCTCGGTGTGTGCCGTTTCTGTCTGCGCAGGCGAAGCACGCCCGATACCTGCACGAGAAAGCGGCACAACGTCGAGGGGTGTGGGTTCGATCCCAACATGTATCCCGTCGAAGGCCAAGCCCGAGGATCCACATCGGTCCGCGCCGACGCGCTGCGCAATGCCCGCCGCGGCGCGCAGCGAGCCGCCGTGGATTTACGGGACAAAGACCTCCATCCTGGTGCCAGGTCGCGTACGTTTTGCTTCTCCCGTAGGTGCTGAGTTGGTAGTCTTCCAGCAATCGCAAAGACCGCAGAATGAGGGGGTGGTTTCCTTGAATGAAGGTGGGCTGACGGACGCTGTGCAGGAAGCGGGAGCGGTGGAGTTGCTCTTGATCCGGCACGGAGAGAGCGAAGGCAACGTTGCTGCCACCGCCGCGCGCCTGGCCGGCGCGGAGGTCATCGAGGTCCCCGCGCGGGATGCCGACGTGTATTTGTCCGGCACCGGGCAGGAACAGGCCACGGCGTTGGGAGCCGCACTGGCCCGGGTCGATGACGATGTCCGGCCCGATACGGTGGTGTCCTCGCCCTACACACGAGCCAAGCAAACAGCGGAAATCGCTGTGCAGACAGCCAATTGGCCGCTGACGGTGCGCACCGATGAACGGCTGCGGGACCGCGAGCTGGGCATCCTGGACCGGCTGACGAGGCTGGGTGTGGACAGGCGTTTCCCGGAGGAAGCCGAGCGGCGGCTCTGGTTGGGCAAGCTGTACTACCGGCCTCCAGGCGGGGAGTCGTGGGCCGATGTGGCGCTCCGGCTGAGATCCGTCCTGGAGGAGCTGAACAGGCTCGGAAGCGGACGAAGGGTGATGCTGGTATGCCATGACGCGGTGATCATGCTATTCCGATACATCCTGGAGGGCATGTCGGAGGAAGAGCTTCTGGACCTTGCCGCAAGTACGTCCATCCTCAATGCCTCGATCACACGTTACGTGCGTCCCTCGGGCTCCGGGCCGTGGACATTGGAGAGCTTCAACGTTACCGACCATCTCATCGAGCAGGGCGTGACGGTTACCGAGCACGCAGGAGACACCAATGTCCACCCGCATTGATCGCAAAGGCGGGGATCCCACGCCCGTGACACCGTCGCTGCTGCGCGACTGGCCGCTGCCGGCACCCGGGGAAGACAAGTACTCCCGCGGCACGGTCCTGGTCATCGGCGGCGGACGTACGACGCCCGGGGCCGCGGTGCTTGCCGGAACCGCGGCACTTCGTGCAGGTGCCGGAAAGCTCACGCTGGCAGTCGCCGAGTCCGTGGCAGTGCAGGTGGGAGTGGCGCTGCCGGAATGCGGGGCCATGGGCTTGCCGGAAAACGCCAACGGGTCCGTTACTGGAGAAGGGCTGGACCGGATTTCCTCGGCCCTGGATCGGGCCGACACCATCCTGGTCGGTCCCGGTTTGGACGATCTGGACCTGGCCGAGGAGTTGTTGCGCAGGCTGCTCGAGCGTGAGCATTCGGCCGATATGTCGGAAGTCGCGAGTCGGCCCGCCATCGTCGTCGACGCCTACGCGTTGGCCGGGCTGCCCAAACTCGAAGAGAGACTGGAGCCGTTGCGGGGCCGGCTCATCCTGACCCCCAATATGCATGAGGCGGAAATCCTGTTGGGCCGGGGACTGAAGGACCTGGAATCCGATGTGATGTCCATAGCCCGCCGTTTCGACGCGGTGGTGAGCTGTCAAGGCGTGATCGCAGGGTCCCCCGGAGACGGGTCCGGGAACGCCGAACTGTGGAGGATCACGACGGGATACGGGGGGCTGGGGACATCAGGAAGCGGAGACGTTTTGGCAGGTGCCATCGCCGGGGTCCGGGCACGCGGAACCAGCGGCCCCCAAGCCGCCTGCTGGGGAAGCCACCTTCACGCGGCCGCAGCCGACCGCTTGGCCAGCAAACTCGGGCCTCTTGGATTCCTGGCGCGTGAACTTGCCGATGAACTCCCCGCGCTGATGCTGGAACTAAACACCTGACACCGCCCCCGATGCGGACGAGACCCCCGGCTCACCTCGTGCTGCCGCACCCGGTTCCAGAAGATGCCAGGCATTCAGCCCGTTCGCCACCGGGCCCACCGGTCAGGAAAGGAACTTGTCCGGGGTCAGCGGCAACTCGCGAACCCGGATTCCGGTGGCATTGTAGGTGGCGTTGGCTATGGCCGCCGCCGCACCCACGATGCCTATTTCACCAATCCCCCGCGCCCCGAGGGGACCGGCGCGGTGGTCGGTTTCCTCGAGCCAGATGGCATCCACGTCCTCAATGTCCGCGTTGGCGGGTATGTGGTATTCGGCCAGGTCGTGGTTCATCACTTTCCCGAACCGGGCATCCATGACGCCGTCCTCGTGCAGCGCCATGCCGATTCCCATGGTCATGCCGCCGATGAACTGGGAGCGCGCCGTGCGGGGGTTGATGATCCGTCCGGCGGAGAACACCCCGAGCATCCTCGAGACCCGCACCTCCCCGGTGTCCGCGTGCACGCGGGCTTCGGCGAATTGCGCGCCAAAGGAATGCATCGCGTAGCGCTCGGTGTCCGGGTCCTTCATCCCCTGGGCCTGCGCCTGCGCCCCGGCCTCCGGCTTGTCGCCATGCTGGTTGCGGAAGGCCGCGGCTGCGGCGATGATCGCACCTCCCCAGCTCGCGGTGCCCGAGGACCCGCCGGCCACCGAGGCAACGGGCAGGGAGGTGTCGCCGATTTCAAGCCGTATTCGCTCTATCGGGCAATCCAGCGCGTCAGCCGCGATCTGGGTCAACGTGGTCCAGGTACCGGTGCCCAGATCCGCCGCACCGATTTGCACCGCATAGTTGCCGTCGACATTGAAGCGAATCCGCGCGGTGTTCTCGGGAACGCGGGAGAACGGGTAGGTCGAACTGGCCACGCCCAACCCCACGAGCCAACCGTCTTCTTCCCGGCTGCCCGGCCGGGCATTGCGCCGGTCCCAACCGAAGCGCTCGGCCCCCTTGGCCAGGCACTCCAGCAAATGGCGGCTGGAGAACGGCTTCCCGGAATCCGGATCGATCTGCGGTTCGTTGCGGACCCGCAGCTCGATGGGGTCCAGCCCGCAGGCCTCGGCCAATTCATCCATGGCAACTTCCGGACCGAACATGCCAGGACATTCCCCTGGCCCGCGCATCCACGACGGGACGGGGATATCCAACTTGGCCAGGCGGTGGGTGGTCTTGCGGTTCGGCGACGCGTACATCATCCGTGCCGGCACGCCCGTTTGCTCGGCGAACTCCTTGATCCGGGACGTCGGCTCCACCACGTCCTGGCAGATCGCGGTGAGACGGCCGTCCTCGGTGGCGCCCAGGCGCACATGCTGGATGGTGGGGGTCCGGTAGCCCGCGAGAGAAAACATCTGCTGGCGGGTCAGGGCGAACTTCACCGGCCGGCCATTGCTGCATTGGGCGGCCAGGGCTGCCAGAATCACGTGTGCGTGCGGCAGTCCCTTGGATCCGAAGCCGCCGCCCACATGGGGTGCAATGACACGGACGTTTTCGGGTTCCAATCCGAAGATCGGCGCAATGGTCTTCCGCACCGGATGCACACCCTGGGTCGAGTCGTACAGGGTCAGCGCACCGCCCTCCCACACCGCCACGGTGGCGTGCGGCTCCATGGGGTTGTTGTGCTCGGCCGGGGTCGTGTAGACGTGGTCAATGACCACTGCGGCCTCGGCGAGCGCTGCCTCGACGTCGCCTTCGGCGGTATCGGTGTCAAACCCTCCGTTGACCTCTTCGGGTGCATAGAGGCCCGGATGGTCGGATCTCAGCAGGGCGTCGTGCTCGTCCGCCTCGTATTCCACGGCCACCAATCCGGCCGCGTGACGCGCGGTTTCGAAGCTATCGGCAATCACCGCGCCCACGAACTGGCCGCGGAAACCCACCTCGGGGCCCTGCAGCACGGTGTATTCGGCATCGTCGGTCTGGGCCAGCTTCGGAGCGTTGAGATGGGTGATGACGGCGATCACGCCCTCAAGGGCCTCGGCATCACCCGTGTCGATCCGGCTGACCTTGCCCCGCGCGATGGTCGCCTGCACCGGGTAGAGGTAGGCAGGGTTCTCCACCTCTTGGTCAAAGGCGTAGGGCGCGGTGCCGCGCACCTTGGCAAGGCCGTCAAGGCGACGCAGGTCGGTGCTGATGGCCTTGGATTCGATCAATTCAGACATTGCTTATCCCTCCGGTGACCTCGCGCAGCACGGCCACCATGGTGTTGCGGGCCATGGGTATCTTGAAGGCGTTGTCCCCGAGCGCCGAGGCCGATTCAAGTTCCGCCTCGGCTGCCCGGCGAAAATTCTCCTCCGAGGCCTGCGCCCCGCGCAGGATCGCCTCGGCGCGTTCTGCCCGCCAGGGCTTGTGTGCCACTCCCCCCAGCGCCATGCGGACCTCGCGGATGGTTCCGTCCCCGTTCATGGAAACCACTGCAGCCACGGACACCAGGGCGAAGGCGTATGAGGCGCGGTCCCGCACCTTCCGGTATGCCGAGTGGCTCTGCGTGGCCGGCGGCAGCAGCACCGCGGTGACCAGCTCCCCATGTTCCAGGACGGTGTCGCGTTCCGGTTTGTCGCCGGGAAGCCGGTGGAACCCCGCCAGCGGAATGTTGCGTTCCCCGCTTGGTCCCCGGACCACGACCTCGGCATCCAGTGCCGCCATCGCGACCGCCATGTCCGAGGGGTGGACGGCCACGCAGGCTTCCGAGGCACCGAGGATGGCGTGGTTGCGGGTGTAACCCCCGATGGCCGAGCAGCCGGTACCGGGCTCGCGCTTGTTGCACGGGGTGGTCACGTCCTGGAAGTAGAGGCACCGGGTGCGCTGGAGCAGGTTCCCTCCGGTGGTGGCCATGTTGCGCAATTGGCCGGAGGCCCCGGCCAGCAGTGCCTGGGAAAGCACCCGGTAGCGTTCCCGGATGAGTGGATGGGCGGCAAGGTCGCTGTTGCGCACCGTCGCGCCGATCCGCACGCGGCCATCGGGCAGCTCTTCCACGCCATTCAGGGGGAGCCGGCTGATATCGACCAGCAGGTCCGGGTTGGCAATGCCGAGCTTCAGGTGGTCCACGAGGTTGGTGCCCCCTGCCAGGAACATGGCGTCGGGTTCTCCGGCCACCGCGGCCACCGCATCGGCCGGGTCCTCGGCACGCCGGTACTCGAAGGGCTTCATGATCCTGCACTTCCCTTCGGTGCCGGGGCTGCGACGCCGGTTGTGGACGCCGCTTCCTTCGCCGTCACGTCCCTGATGGCGGCAACGATGTTCACGTAGGCGCCGCAGCGGCAAAGGTTCCCGCTCATGCGTTCACGGATCTCTTCATCGGTGAGTTCCACCGGGGCGCCGGCATCTGCGGTGACGTGGCTTGGGTGGCCCTGGGCTGCTTCCCTCAGCATTCCCACGGCGGAACAAACCTGCCCGGGGGTGCAGAACCCGCACTGGAAACCATCCCTGTCCAGGAAGGCCTCTTGCATGGGATGCAGCTGCTCTCCCTCGCCCAGCCCCTGGGCCGTGGTCACGTCCGCGCCGTCCTGGGCCACGGCGAGCACCAGGCAGGAGGTCACGCGCCGTCCCTCGAGCAGCACCGTGCAGGAGCCGCACTGGCCGTGGTCGCAGCCCTTCTTGGGAGACGTGACCGCCAATCTGTCCCGCAGGGCGTCCAAGAGGGTCGTGCGGGTGTCAACGGTCAATGACCGCTCGGCACCGTCTACTATCAGGGTGATCTGAACGTCCATGGATGAGCAACTCCGTTGGTCCGAGCGGATTTTTCAGCCATTCGGACTCGCGCCGAATGCCAAACGTGCTTGTCCCGAACCTATCCCAGCGCTCCGGGGCGGACAACCCCTTTGTGCATGGACCCGGTTGGCCCCGACCGGGCGCCGGCAGTGCGGAGTGCGACGCGGAAAGCTCCTTGTTTCCCGGGTTCCAGGGTCGCTGCGCTCGCCGGTGGGTGTTCATGGGCAACGCGACAAAACCTGCCCACCGATCCTCCATGGGGGGGTCCGGTCGAAACCGAAGGGACGATCCTTAGTACATCCCGGCAGCCACCTTCACGTCCACGGGATTGGTGCGTGGACAGTGTGTCCACTGTCGATGACGCACCCCGCCCTTGTGTGACGGGCCCCGGTACGTATACTCCGAAAGGACAGCAGCGAAAAAGGGATGGTTCCGAGGGCCGTTCCGCGATTCGCCGGAGGGAACCTTGTCAGATCCCCGCCACCCGGGCGGGAAGTAGATGATGCATTGCTCTTTCAGTCCAGGAAGTGCGTGACCAAGCAAGGAGCCGCCGGTGTTCGAACCTCCCAGCATTGTCTTCGCCGCGGCGGGGGTCGCCGTCTTCGCCGCCGCTGTGCTGCCGCGGATACTGAGAAAAGTCCCGGTATCCATGCCGATGGTCTTCCTTGGTGCCGGGCTACTGGCCTTTACCGCGATCGGAACCCTGCCGGACCCCGATCCGGTCAAGTACGGGGAATTCACCACGCACTTGACCGAAATCTGCGTCATTGTCTCGCTGATGGGTGCTGGCCTGGCCCTTGACCGTCCCGTGGGCTGGCGGCGGTGGTCCACCACTTGGCGGATGCTGGGTGTGGCGATGCCGTTGTGCATCGCGGGCTTGGCATTGCTGGGGTTGTGGGTACTGGGGCTCGGGCTGGCGGCTGCCGTGCTGGTCGCCGCCGCTCTTGCGCCCACGGACCCGGTATTGGCGTCAGAAGTCCAGGTCGGGGAACCAGCGGATGACGATTCAGAAGCCGATCAGGAGGACGAAGTCCGTTTCGGGCTCACGTCCGAAGCCGGAATGAATGACGGACTGGCCTTCCCTTTCGTGTATTTGGCCATTGCACTCAGCATGGCCGGGGCTGCTTCCCCGGCGGAATGGATTCCGCAGTGGTTCGCCGTGGATGTGCTGTGGCGGATCGGCATCGGAATCCTGGCGGGCCTTGGAACCGGAAAGCTGCTGGGGCGGATCTTCTTCACGGCAAGGCATGGCAGTATCCGTCTGGCTGAGCATTCGGAGGGGTTCGTGGCCTTGGCGGCAACGTTCCTGGCCTATGGCGTGACCGAGATGGTCGAAGGTTATGGCTTCGTCGCCGTCTTCATCTGCGCGGTCACCATCCGGGCCGCCGAGCACACCCACGGCTACCACCGGGTGTTGCATAGCTACGTCGAGCAGTTGGAACGACTGATGACAGTCATCATCCTGGTCCTGCTCGGTGGTGCCATCGCGCGGGGGCTGTTGCACGGCATCGGGTGGGCGGAAGTGCTGGTGGCCCTCGCTTTTCTTCTTCTTATCCGGCCGGTGGCGGGCTGGATTGGTCTTGCCGGAGGCAGGACCGGTCCGCGGGACCGCATCGCGCTTTCGTTTTTCGGCGTTCGTGGCATCGGTTCGTTGTACTACCTGGGCTACGCGCTGGGGGAAGGGAACTTCGAGGGCCAGGCCGAGAGGCTGTGGGCGATCGTCGGTTTGGTTGTGACACTGTCCATTGTCCTGCACGGGGTTTCCGCCGGACCGGTCATGACCTCGCTGGACCGACTCCGCGAACGGCGTGCCCAGCAGCAGTTCGGGGACCAAGGACAGGCCCCGACCGTCTAGCGGCAGTCAATCGTCGGGGTGAATCAGCCTCTGGCTCATCCATCCACGGCGCAAAATGATGCGGCAGCCCATGCTTCTGGGCAAAATTGGTGTCATGGACACCAGCGACGAAGTTAACACCCAAGGATCAACGGTCGAGGACTGGACGCGGGCCTTGGCGCAATCCACCGGCTCCCCCGGCGGGGGCGCCGGGACGGGACTGATGCTCGCCATCGCCGCTTCGCTGACTTCCATGGTGGCCGGCTACACCGAAGCCGAAGACCACGAGCGCGGGGAGCTCGACAGCATTCGGGCACGGGCCCGGTCCCTCCGGAATGACGCTCTCGAATTGGCCGATCAGGATGCGTCTGCGTCCCGCGCCTTTGGAGCCGCATTTCGCTTGGAACCCGGACCGGAACGGGAAGCGGCCATATCCCGGGCATCCGTCGATGCTGCGAAGGCATCCGCCGTGCTCGGCAAACGAGCCATGGACGCCATCAACGATTTGGCGTGGCTCGCCGCCAACGGCAACCCGGCACTAGTTGCCGACGTCGTCGTCGCATTCGGCGCCCTCAGGGCAACGGTGGCCGGCGCGCGCACCAACGTCAGTTTCGACCTCGCTTCGCTCACCTCCGGCGGCAGCACCATGGAGCAGATCCGCGAGGAACATCCCGTCCTCTGGGCGATGGTCGGCGATCTCAACGACGCCATCGAACGGATCGACGCACTCACGGCCGAAATCGATCACCATGCCGCCCCAACTGACGCCGTCTAATCCGGGCCGCGTCTGCCGTATCCGGATATCCGTGGCCACCCTTGGATCCGTCCTGAACGCTTAACTGCTGTGTCGGATCGGAGTTGTCCCGACCACCGGCCGACAACCCCTGCGACCACCGCCCCAAACATCCCGGTAGGCTGGGAGGGCAGACCAACGATGGAAAGGCGGTACACATGGGCACCGGCAGAGCACCGCGCCGCCATCCCATTGCGGCTTTCCTCCCTTTACCTGCCCTTCTGGGAGTGGTCCTGCTCATCCTCGGTCTCATGGGGATGCACACCATCTCCGGCAGCCACGCCGAAACGTCCAAACCCACCTCTTCGGTGTCGGCTTCCACGGTTGGCGAGGGCCATCACCATTCCGGCCCCGCGGACCACACCCACGTTCCGTCGGCGACTTCCCCCGCGTCAGCAGGGGCGGACTTGCCTTGCCTCAGCTGCTGCGGCGACATGTCGCAGGCTTCGGCGTGCGATCTGGTGCCGGTGGCCAGTGGCCTGTCGTGGCTTTTCCTCCCGGTACTCATGGTCATGCCCGGCGGCCTGGGATTGCGCGGCCCGCCACTGGTCACCGGAGCCACAAATCATGTCCCACCTCCTCCTTCACTGATCGAACTGTCCATCAGCCGTACGTAAGACACCGGCCCCCCGCCACAGCGGACGGGCCAGCTTGCGCATGCCCGCACCGCCGCGGGCCGATAGACAGAATCCAATCGATTTTTGAAGGAAAACTCTCCCATGAAACGCCTTACCCTTATCTCAGCGACGGCCGTTGCAGCCACCTTGGCACTTGCCGGGTGTGCCTCGGAGACCGGATCGGAATCCACCATGCCGGGCATGGACCACGGCACCGCTTCCGCATCCCCGTCCGCCGAATCATCCGCAGCCGCAGAACACAACAGCGCCGATGCGATGTTCGCCCAAATGATGATCCCGCACCACGAGCAGGCCGTGGAAATGAGCGACATGGTGTTGGCCAAGGACGGCATCGACCCGTCGGTCACCGAGCTGGCCGAAGATATCAAGTCAGCCCAAGGCCCGGAAATCAAGACCATGACCGGCTGGCTCAACGCCTGGGGTGAACCGGTCACCATGTCCGGGGACCACCGGATGGAGGGCATGATGACCGAGGACGACATGGCCGCCCTTGAAGCAGCCCAGGGAACCGAGGCAGCCAGGCTCTTCCTGACGCAGATGGTCAAGCACCACGAGGGCGCCGTCAAGATGGCCCAGGAAGAAACCGCCAACGGGTCCAACCCGGACGCCGTCGCCCAGGCGGAAAAGATGGCCAAGGACCAGAGCGGGGAAATCGACAAGATGAAGGAACTGCTGGCCGGCCTCTAAGGCAGCATGCCGTTTGGTTGCGGGGCGCGATGCGCCCCGCAACACCCTCGTCATTTCTTTTTTCTGTTCTGGAGACTCCATTCATGATCCGCCCTGCCCTTTCCCCTGCCCGCACTAGGGGCCGTGCGGCTGCTGCCGCCGCCGCCCTTCTCCTCCTGCTGACCTCCTGCACCCCGGCGTCCCCCCAAGGCCCGCAACCCGAAGCGCCTGCCCAACCCTACGCCCACATCCATGGCATGGCTGTCGATTCCGAGACCGGAAAAGTCATGCTGGCCACTCATGACGGGCTCTTCGGCCTCGGCTCCGGATCCCCGGAAAAGATTGGCCCCGCCATCGACCTGATGGGCTTCGCACCCGCCGGCAATGACCACTACTACGCCTCCGGACACCCGGCACCGGACACCGGTCTGCCCGAACCGGCAGGACTGCTCCGCTCCCAGGATGGCGGGGAAACCTGGCAACAGGTCTCCTTGGGCGGCGTCTCCGATTTCCACGCCCTGGCGGTCACCCGCAGCGGAATCATCGGTTTTGACGGAACCCTGAAGACCACCGCGGACCTGGAAACCTGGACCACCCGCGAGGTCGGGTTCGACCCCTATCACCTGTCTGGGACACCGACCGGCGATGTCGTCCTGGCCACCACGGCTGCCGGCGTGCACCGTTCCACCGACGGCGGTAAAACCTGGGCGGCACCCTCGACCGGGCCGGTCCTGCTGCTGACAGCCTTTGCCACCGCTTCAACGGTCATCGGCGTGGCACCGGACGGGGCAGTGCATGTCAGCTCGGACGCTGGCCGGACCTGGCGGGCAACCGGGACCGCCACCGGCCAGCCCTCGGCACTGACCGCCGCTGGCCCGGATGAGCGCCCGCAGATATGGGTTGCCACGCCCACCGGCATCGAGCATTCCGTCGACGGCGGAGAAACCTTCAGCACGGAGATCAAGTGACCCCGTTCGGTAACCGCCCCAAAAGCCGGAGGAACACCAAGCCAATGCCCCTTCCTGCAGGCGTCACGATTCGCCGCGCCTCATCCTCCGATCTTTCCCTGACGGGCCACTGGCAATGCCGATACCTCCGCGACGGGCTGTTTCCCCGGCTGGGTCCCAGGTTCGTCCGGCACTGGCATGCGACCTTCCTCGACGCACCGCGCGGGTTCGCATTCATCGCCGAAGCCCAGGGCCCGGACGGCCGGGTACCGTTGGGCTTCCTCTTCGGCTCCAGCGACCAGCTCCGCCACGTCGATGACGTGCTCCGAGTGCACCGGACGCGGCTGGCCGTCCAGGGCGGCCTCGCCCTGGTGATTCGGCCCAAGCTGTTCCTGGGATTCTTGCGCACCCGCGGCAGGTCCTACCTCAGACGACTGCTCAAGCGACCGGTCACCGTGGTGGCTCCTGCGGCCGCCCGTGTGCCTGTGTCCGTGCCTCGTGTCGCTGTCATCACCGCTCTTGTGGTGCATCCGGAATCCCGGGGCCACGGCGTAGGCGAACAGCTGGTGAATCATTTCCTCTCCCAGGCTTCGGACGCTGGGGCGCCGTTGGCCGAACTAGTGACCAAGGCAGGTCCGGGCGGAGCCGGGCGCTTCTACGAACGGCTCGGATGGGCACCCGTGCATGCACATACAACTAAGGACGGAGAAACAGCGAAGACCTATCGTGTCGATTTGTCCCAGGGGAAGCCCGAGGGGAATCGCCCTTCAGCGCAGGAGTTGCCGCCGGAGTAGTCACCGAGCAGTCATTGGCCGAACCTTGGTTTGTGCCCGGACCCCGTCCTTCGTGATCTCCGTGCGAGCGCCCATCGTCCACTGGTATCCCCTCGCCCAAGAACACCATCGTGTCCAACAGCCGGGTAGGGTTTGGCGAGCATCTGCTACATGAGGCACCGATCGAATGTGCGAGTGCTCTCGAAGAGTTCCGGCGAAGTCTTCATAAATGGCCATGAGGCTCACATACTGATTTGACGGGACCGTCCCCGTTGCGGGGCGGCCGAAATGCTGGACGCGTCAGAGCAGGAGTCCCTCATGAATTCCAAAGACAGATCGCAGTCAATCATGCGGCGGAAGCCCATCGACGAGATCGAGGAAGAGAATAAACACAGCGGACTGCACAAGTCCCTCGGGCTGTGGCAGTTGACCGCGATCGGTGTCGGTGGCATCATCGGCGTCGGCATCTTCTCCCTGGCGGGCCTGGTGGCCCACGGCAGCGATACCGAGCCCGGCGTCGGCCCCGCCGTGCTGATCTCCTTCCTGATCGCCGGCCTGGCATCCGCGGCTGCGGCCCTGTCCTATGCGGAGTTCGCCGGCATGATCCCCCGCGCCGGCTCGGCCTACACCTACGGGTACGTGGCCCTCGGGGAAATCATCGGCTGGTTCATCGGCTGGGACCTGCTGCTCGAATACATCGCCATCGTGGCGGTGGTGGCCATCGGCATCTCCGGCTATTTCGATGCCTTCCTCGCCGGCATCGGCATCGACCTGCCCGACTGGGCGGCCTCCACCGCCGACGAAGGCCGCGGCGGCATCGTGAACATCCCCGCCATCGTCGTCTGCGTCCTGGTGACCTGGATCCTCTCCCGCGGCACCCGGACCTTCGGGCGCTTCGAACTGGTCGCCGTCGCCATCAAGGTCGTGTTGATCCTGTTCATCATCGGCCTGGGCATCTTCTACATCAACACCCAGAACTACGACCCGTTCATGCCCAGCGGATTCGGACCAGTCGTGGCGGGAGCAGCTACCGTGTTCTTCGCAGTCTTCGGCTACGACGCCATGAGCACCGCCGCCGAGGAATCCACCGACGGCAAGAAACACATGCCCAAGGCCATCATCTTCTCCCTCATCATCGCCATGCTCCTCTACGTCGCCGCAACGCTGGTGCTCACCGGCATGCAGAACTACCGGGACATCGACCCGACCGCCGGATTCGCCTCCGCCTTCAACGGCGTGGGGCTCCCGGTCATCGCCACGATCATCTC
Source organism: Paeniglutamicibacter sulfureus (assembly GCF_039535115.1). Lineage (NCBI taxonomy): Bacteria > Bacillati > Actinomycetota > Actinomycetes > Micrococcales > Micrococcaceae > Paeniglutamicibacter > Paeniglutamicibacter sulfureus. Next base: position 4,384,237 of record NZ_BAAAWO010000001.1, on the reverse strand, counting down.
AGTCTTTGCTGTCCTGTCCATCCTCACCGTGATGCTGACCTTCCTGCTGGGCGTCACCCGCGTCTGGTTCTCCATGAGCCGCGACGGTCTTCTGCCCGGCTGGTTCTCCAAGACCGACCGCCACGGCACACCGCAACGCGTCACCTGGATCGCCGGCATCGCCTCCGCGTTCCTGGCAGGGGTCTTCCCCATCAAGGCAGTCGCGGACCTGACCAACATCGGCATCCTTGCCGCCTTCGTGGTGGTCTGCCTCGCCGTCATCATCTTCCGCTACAAGAAGCCCGACGCCCACCGGACGTTCCGGCTCCCGTTCATGCCGGTGGTCCCTGCATTCGGCGTGCTGGCCTCCGGGTTCCTGATGCTGCAGCTGCACTGGGAAACGTGGCTCCGCTTTACTGTCTGGCTGGTGGTCGGCCTGGCCATCTACTTCTTCTACGGCCGCAAGCACTCCCTCATGAACCCGGACAGCCCGCGGCACGACGAACGCGTGGAGGTGCCGCACGGGGATACCTAGGCCACGGAGCAGCATTTCGCCGACCTATCCCCCACCGAACTACCGGGGCATCGCGTATCCGACATTTGAATATGTGCCGTATTCAAAGTTCGCGGCGGCGCAGATCCCACGGGCGGCCCTGCATTCGGCTAGCCATGTTGTCGGGCACTCGCCTAGGGTGGGAAGTGGACGAAAGGAGCACTTCATGAAGAAAATCCTCATGGTACTTACCAGCGTTTCCGAGATCGGCAATACAGGAGAGAAGACCGGCTACAACGTGGCCGAGGCTGCACATCCCTGGAAGGTCTTCAAGGACTCCGGGCATTTCGTCGACTTCGCGTCCATCCAGGGCGGACAGCCTCCGCGCGACACGGTGGACTCCGAAGATCCCATCCAGGTTGCCTTCACGGAAGACGAGACCACCCGCGCCGGCCTCTACAACACGGCCCGGGTCGACGTCGTCGATCCCGACCAGTACGACGCGGTGTACCTCGTGGGAGGCCACGGCACCATGTGGGACTTCCCGGACAGCGAGGGCCTGCAGAACCTGGTGGCCAGCGTCTACAACACGGGCGGAGTGGTCGGCGCGGTCTGCCACGGACCAGCAGGCTTGGTGAACGTGGAACTGCAGAACGGGCTTCGCCTCGTCGAAGGCCGAAGGGTGGCTGCCTTTACCAACGACGAAGAGGTTGCCGCAGAGAAGGACAAGGTCATCCCATTCTTCCTGGCAGACCGGCTGGAGGAACAGGGTGCCACCCACGTATCCGCGGGCGTCTGGGCGGAAAACGTAGTGGTGGACGAACGCCTGGTGACCGGCCAGAACCCGGCCTCCGCTGCCGGCGTGGCCAAGGAAATGGAGAAGCTTCTGGCCGAGGTCATCCATCAGGAGAAGGCCGCCGAGCATGACGAGGCCGATGCGCTGCGTGCTGAGAAGGACGCAGAAAAGGCAGCCAAGAAAGCAGCCGACGCACACACGGAGCACTGACGCCAACAGCGCACTGAGACTGGCGGCCGCCCCGGACAACGGGGCGGCCGCCAGTTGTCGTTTGCTGCTAGCTGAAGCCGTCCCTGAAATCAGGCCGATGTTTTGTGAGAGACCAGGTCTGCCGGGTGCTTCCAGCAGGGTGGGAAAATGGCACCGAAACCATGCCTCAGCAATCCATTCCGTCTCCCAGTGCCGCGGCGGCACGCTGCTGCAGCGCCGTCGCCCACCAGAATGATCTCATGGCGAGTGGTGCCGAGCGGCTGTCCGGCACCGGTGTTTCTGGGGGGGTCGAGGGTGCCGCTTGACCTCGGGCAGGAACCCCTATTGGTACCCCAGACTAGGGGGCCCTCGCCGATGTAAGACCCGTCTACAGCAAGATAATGAAGACTCGCGTGGATGGGCTACGTACATTCAAATTGCTAGTTTGCCCCAACGGTTTTCCGGCAAAGGGACACATACCGCTTGGCAATCTCACGGGGCGTTAGTTCACCAGTGCCTCGGTACCACTGGGAAACGCCGACACAAATGTTGGTGATGGCCCGGGCAGCTTCACGAGGAAATTCATTCACAAATATTCCTGTGTCGCACCCTTCGAGCACCAAATCGGTCAACAGTTTCTGCTGCCTACTGCGAGCTGAAAGATGTTCTAACCGAGCGGCACCCTCGAGGCTGCGGATTTCACTGAACGAGATGAAGGCGACTTCGCGCCTGTACGCATGGAAAAGAACCAGGCATTCAATTAAGCGGTCAAATCTTGAAAGCACGTCACGTGGACCGTCATCCAGGGCGGCCTGGGAACGGACCCATAGTTCATGCATTGCGGTTCGGTCCAGCTCGTCAAGGATTGAATGCTTAGAGCTGAAGTGGTGGTAAACCCCGGGAACGGAAAGGCCGGACGAATCCGCGATCTTCCTGATGGTCGTACCGTGGTAGCCATTTTCCATAAAGCAGCCCAGTGCTCCGGACAAAATGGGACCTAATTCCGCCTCTCCAAAGTCACGCCAGTTGGCAATCTCCATGTCCTGCACTGGGGGGTGCTGCGCTACGCTCACTGCATTCCTCTCAATTTCCCGGGGTTTCGCATGAAAAAACCTTTGTCAGGCAATCACTTGACGCGGTACGTGATCCACATTACATTGAAGCTTACCGAGCGAGCGCTCGGTTGTCATCTTGGAAATGACGGAGGAATGATTCGATGCGAGAAACCACGGAATCCCCTTGGACTCAGCTCTACCCGGAGTGGGTTGACGCCGACGTCCACACTGTTCTCGGGACCATTTGTGCCGAGTGGGACCGTCGCGTGGAACGATCACCGGACGCCGTTGCCGTCTCCTACTTCGAGGGAGCGTTCTCTGTTTCCCAGTTCGATGCTGTTGCAAATTCCCTGGCATGTGCCTTCCAGGCCCGAGGGGTCGGCCCCGGGGATGTTGTGGGTATCTATCTGCAGAATATTCCGCAGTTTGCAATCAGTATGCTTGCGATCTGGAAGTCGGGCGCTACGGTGCTGGTGCTCAACCCGATGTACAAGGGACGGGAACTGCAGAAACTGGTCAACGACTCTCAGACGGTGGGAATCATCGCCCTTGAAGAGGACCGGGAACGCGTGCTGGACGACGTGGTGGAGAACCCGGACGTCTGGGTAATCGGGACCAATGACCTCGAACTCCGGATTCCCGCCGAAATCAAGGCACTGCTCCACGGTAGCCCCAGCCCCACCGAGGTCAGCGAGTATTCCTCGCTCATCAACGAATTCGCGGGTCGTGTGCCTGCCTTTATCGCCGTGGAACCTTCCACACCGGCTCTGCTGACCTACACCTCAGGCACCACCGGCCCCGCGAAGGGTTCGGTGGGCACGCATCGAAACGCACTGGCCGTTGCAGCATCCTATGCCAACTGGCAAGGGCTGGGCCCTGACGACGTGGTCCTTGCCGTGGCACCGCTCTTCCATATCACCGGTGCGGTCGCCTGTGCCATCACCACTCTGCTCTACGGTGGGGAACTGGTCTTCATTAACCGCCCATCCGCCCGCGCAGTTGTCGATGTCATTCGACACCGCGGCGTCACCCAGGTCATCGGCTCCATCACGGTGTTCAACGGGATCCTCGAACTGGCGCAGGCAGAGTCGGCAGATCTGCGCACGATTCGCTACCTATACTCTGGCGGCGCCCCGATCCCGCCGGCAACGGTGGCCCGCTTCCACGAGCGATTCGGGCTCTACATCCACAATGTGTACGGGATGACCGAAACATCATCGGCGATCATCGCTGTTCCGGCCGGGCTGCAGGCACCAGTCGACCCGGCATTCGGCACCCTTTCGATCGGCATCCCGCTGCCGGGCGTGACGGCACGGGTCATCGACCACAACGGAAACGAGGTTGCCACGGGAATATCCGGGGAACTGGAGATCACCGGTCCATCGGTGACACCGGGATACCTGAACAGACCGGCGGAAACGGAGCAGGCCATCCCCAACGGCAGACTCCGCACCGGAGACGTTGCGGTCATGGACGAATCCGGCTGGGTCTATCTCGTGGACCGTATGAAAGACCTAATCAACACCTCCGGCTACAAGGTCTGGCCTCGTGAGGTCGAGGATGCCATTTACGAACACGACGCGGTCATGGAAGCGGCCGTGGTCGGCGCGCCCGACGCATATCGCGGCGAAACCGTAGTCGCCTTCGTTTCGTTGAAAGCAGGCCGGATCACAAGCGAGGCTGAGCTGATCGCCCATTGCAGGGAACGCCTAGCCGCCTACAAATATCCACGATCCATCCGCTTCTTAGAGGATCTCCCTAAGACTCAATCCGGCAAAATCCAACGCCGCCAACTACGAACCACTCTTTCACTCCCCGAGAAGCAAGAAGTTGATAATGCCTGAGACCTCGCTCCCCTTGGAGGGGAAATTCGCTATTGTCACCGGTGCCAGCCGCGGTATCGGGCTCGCCATCGCCACGCGCCTGGCCCAGGACGGGGCCGGCGTCATCATCACCGCCCGCGGACAGGAATCCCTCGACGAGGCCGCCGCCCAAATTCCCGGTGGCAAGGCAATCGCCGTCGCCGGAAAATCCCATGATCCCGCCCACCAGCGTGAAGTCCTCGAAACCGCCCACCGCGAATTCGGTGCCATCGACATCCTCGTCAACAATGCGGGCATCAACCCCGTTTACGGACCGCTCATGGACATCGATCTCGAAGCGGCTTCAAAAATCCTCAACGTCAACGTGCTCGGCACCCTCGCGTGGACACAGGCATTGGTCGGCGACGAGCGCCTGGGATTCCGTGCCCGCGGGGGCTCGGTCGTGAATATCTCCTCGGTCACCGGAGCAGTCCCGTCCGAAGGGATCGGTTTCTATGGAATCAGCAAAGCCGCGGTCGGACATCTGACCCGCACCCTCGCTGTGGAGCTCGGCCCGGAGATCCGCGTCAATTCGATCTCACCCGGCGTGGTGAAAACCCAATTCGCCCGCGCCCTCTACGAGGGGAAGGAAGACGACGTGGTCGCCGCTTACCCGTTGAAACGGCTCGGTGTACCCGAAGACGTTGCCTCGGCCGCAGCATTCCTCGCGGGCCCGGACTCCTCATGGATCACCGGACAAGACCTCACAGTGGACGGCGGCCTGACCATGGCCGGCGGTTCCGCCTAAGACCTCCCGACCAAGACAAGGGAATGAACCATGACATTTGAACTGCCCCAGGATGTGGAACAACTCCGCACACAGACACGGGATTTCATTCGCAACCGCGTGACCCCCCACGAACCGGCTCCCGGTGAGCGCCTCGAGGAAACTTTGCGGATTTCCCTCGGTGAAGAAGCCAAGGAACTCGGGATCTTTGCACCCCACGTCCCGAAGGAATTCGGCGGCCGCGGCCTTGCGTTGCGCCATTGGTCCCCCATTTTCCAGGAAGCAGGATATTCGCCAATAGGCCCTGCTGTGCTGAACATCATGGCACCGGACGAGGGCAACATGCACATGCTCAACCTCATCGGCACGCCCGAACAAAAGGAAGAGTTCTTGGCACCGTTGGCGGCCGGAACCACGCGCTCCTGCTTCGGCATGACAGAACCGCACCCCGGAGCAGGATCCGATCCACATGCGCTCAACGCGGAAGCAGTCAAGGACGGCGACGGGTGGATTCTCAACGGCGAGAAGCGTTTCAGCAGTGGGGCCGAAATCGCCGGATTCGTCATCTACATGGCACGCACCGCCAACATCGGCGCGCACCCGGACGGCGCCACCATGTTCCTGGTGCCCATGGACACCCCGGGTGTTTCGGTCGGCAAGCCAATCCACACCATCGATCGGGCCATCGTCGGCGGGCACCCGCACCTGCACTTCGAGGACGTCAGGGTCCCCGACTCAGCGGTCTTGGGAGAGGTCGGGCTTGGTTTCAAGTACGCACAGGTCCGCCTAGGCCCGGCCCGCCTGACCCACTGCATGCGCTGGCTCGGATTGGCCAGGCGCGCGCAAGACATCGTGCTGGACCGCACCAACACCCGCGAGATTTTCGGTTCCACCATCGGCGAGCTGGGCATCGCACAGAACATGCTGGCCGAATCCGCCATCGACATCGAAACGACCGACGCCATCATCACCAAGACCGCCAACTTGTTGGAAACCGACCCGAAGGCAGGATCTGCCCTGTCCTCGATTGCCAAGGTCCATTCCTCCGAAGCCGTGTTCAGGATTATCGACAGGGCCATCCAGCTGTGCGGTGGCGACGGGGTCTCCGACGGCCTGCCATTGGCCCAGTACCTCAGCGAGGTACGTCCGTTCAGGATCTACGACGGGTCAAATGAGACGCACAAATGGGCCATTGCCCGGCGTGCCAGTTCCCGGCGCCGGCGCGAGGTTGCCAATGGCGAGGAATTCCGTGGAAACGCCGTCAGCCGACAGCGGGTGTTCGTATGAGCGCCGGGGACGGGCACAAGGACGTCGTGGAAACCTTCGACGGCCGGGAGGGCCAGCAGCCGTTGCTGATCTTGGACCGACTCGAAGCGTTCCTCGATGCAGAAGGCATAGGAACCGGGCCGCTGGGCTGGTCCCGGATTGGGGAAGGCCAGTCGAACGTGACCTACCGAATCACCCGGGGAAAAGAGGATCTGGTCCTGCGCCGCGGCCCCCGCCCTCCCCTGCCGCGTTCGACCCACGACATGGTGCGTGAGGCGCGCATCCAACGACTGCTCATGAACGAAGGGTTTCCGGTGCCGAACATAGTCGCCAGTTCCACCGACGACTCTATCCTGGGGGTCCCGTTCTATGTGATGGATTTCCTGGAAGGTGAAGTCATTACCGGAAACTCGCCCCGACAACTGGTTTCCGCCGAGTCCAAGCGACTGACCAGTGAACAGACTGTGGATACCTTGGTGCAGTTGCACTCACTCGATGTTTCGGCCGGCCCTCTGTCGACCTTGGGCCGCCCGGATGGATACTTGAAGCGGCAAGTCGACCGTTTCTCCTCCCTCTGGGAGGTCAATACGCTGCGTTCACTCCCCCAAGTTGCCGCGCTGGGGTCTTGGCTTGAAAGCAACCTTCCGGACACCCAGCGTCATTCGCTAATTCACGGTGATTACCGGATGGGAAACCTGATGTTCACGGATTCCCCCACCCCATCGGTGCTTGCGGTCTTGGACTGGGAAATGGCCACGCTCGGTGATCCCTTGGCCGACTTGGGTTACCTATTGGCGACATACGCAGAGCGGGGCGAAGGACCCACGGTCATGGAGCTCACCTCCGTCACCCGGGAACCCGGCTATTTCGCCAGGACGGACATCATCAAGCGTTACCAGGAACGTATCTCGCTGGATCTCTCCGCCCTGCCTTGGTACCAAGCCCTTGCGTTGTGGAAGTCCTCAATCTTCTGCGAAGCGATTTATACCCGGTGGTTGAAGGGCGAGCGGCCCGAGGACAAGACCTTTGCCGCAACCCTTGAAAAGGGCGTCCCGGAGCTGCTGGCCAAGGCGCAGTCATTCGCCACCCAGTTGGTCTAGACCGGCAATGACGCGATATCACACCTCCGCAGAACCGAAAGGCAATAGCATGCAGCCCGAAAAAATCGCCATCATTGCCGGCGCAAGAACGGCAACCGGCCGCTTTGCCGGCTCTTTCTCCGCCAAAGCAACCCACGAGTTGGGTGCAGCATCGGTCAAAGCCGCCATTAAGCGCAGCGGCGTTTCGGCCAGCGAAATCGATGAAGTCATTATGGGATGCATCGGGCAGGTTGGCCCGCAAGCCTACAATGCACGGCAAGTAGCCATAGGCGCGGGACTCGGCGAGGAAACCCCGGCATTCAACGTGAACAGGCTCTGCGGAAGCGGGTTGCAGGCGGTCTGGTCAGGGGCACAACAACTGTCATGGGGTGGTAGCGAATTCATTGTGGCCGGCGGCAATGAATCCATGACGAACATGCCTTTTCTGGACTTCGATTCCCGCTCCGGCCGCACGTTGGGGCACCGCAAGTTACTCGACGGAACGCTCGCCATGCTCACCGATCCGTTCAGCGGAAAGCACATGGGATTCACCGCGGAAAACGTCGCACGGAAATTCAATGTCTCCCGGCAAGAGCAGGACGGGTTCGCCCTGGAAAGCCAACGCCGTGCCGCTGCCGCTGTCAGCCAAGCGGTCTTTGCCCAAGAAATCCTCGACCACAGCATCATCGGCGGCGAATGCCCCGATACTGACGAACATCCCCGTAGCTCCACCAGCATTGAGTCGCTGGCTCGGCTTGAACCGGTCTTCGACCCGAACGGCTCCGTTACCGCGGGAAATTCGTCGGGCATCAACGACGGAGCGGCCGCCCTGGTCCTGGGTAGGGCCTCCACGGTGCGCGATCGCGGGTTATCGGCCTTGGCAACCATTGAACACGTCAGCACGGCTGCCATGTCACCGGAACTCATGGGTTACGCACCGACACTGGCGCTCAAAAAACTCTTTGCCGAAACCGGATTGAGCCCGAAGGATATCGGGATTACGGAGCTCAATGAGGCCTTCGCCTCCCAGGCGATCGCCGTCATCCGGGACACCGGCTTGGATCCCGAAACCACCAATCCTTATGGAGGTGCCATCGCCATGGGCCACCCGGTGGGTGCCACCGGAGCCATCCTGACACTGCGTGTGTCCATGGATCTGCAACGACGCGACCTGGAGTACGGCATCGTCGCCATGTGCATCGGCGGTGGCCAGGCATTGGCTGCTCTACTTCGCAGGTACCCCTCATGACCTCGACCCCGAAGAAGCCCAGACTTGTAGTGGTCGGTTCCGGTGCCATGGGAACGGGAATCGCACAGGTTTCCTATGACGCGGGTTTCCACGTCACCCTCGTTGATCCCTCGCCGCGGGCGCTGGACGCAGCGCAGTCACGCATCATCAACGCATCAGCCAGAGCTATCGCGAACGAGCCGGGATCGCGACAATCCGGGGAGCTGCACACCTCGGGCTCATACGACGGACTCGAACTTGCGGACTTGGTCATCGAGGCAGTTCCGGAAATCCCGGAAGTGAAGTTGGCGGTGCTCAAGGAAATTTCTTCCCTTGCCTCCGCATCGGTGGTCATTGCCTCCAACACATCAACGATTCCCATTACGCAGCTGGGCCAAGTGGTCGACGTCGCGGAACGTTTCATCGGGATGCACTTTTTCAACCCCGTTCCGAAGATGAAGCTGGTGGAGATCATCCGTGGGCAACACACCAGCGAACCGACAACCTCCTTGGCCACCCGATTCGTGGAGCAGTGGCTGGGAAAGACGGCACTGGTGGTCTCGGATCGCCCGGGATTCGTGGTCAACCGATTGCTGATCCCCTACCTGATTTCGGCAGCCCGGATGCTGGACGCCGGATACTGTTCCGCGGAAACGATTGACAACGGCATGCAGCTGGGGTGCAGCATGCCGATCGGGCCGATTCGCCTGGCCGACTACATCGGCCTAGACGTGTTGTGCCAGGCCGCTGACTCAATCCATGCCGAAACCCAGGATCCCTCCTGCATCGTCCCAGACAACATCCGTGCGCTCGTCCAGGCAGGCAAGCTCGGACGTAAGAGTGGACAGGGATTCTTCTCCTACACACCGATCTACTCGTAGCTTGGCCCGTCGAAAGGAAATATCATGGCAACGCCTATCAACGTTGTGCAGTCCGTTCGTCCCATAGGTCCCCGGCAGTCAAAACGCCGTTCAATGATTGCCAGCACCGTCGGAAATGTTCTCGAGTGGTATGAGTGGAGCGCTTACGCAGTCTTTGCCCCGTTCATTGCCAAGGCGATGTTCAATCCCACCGATGCGGTGTCCGCACTTCTGGCAACGCTTGCGGTCTTCGCTGTTGGCTTCCTCATGCGACCACTGGGTGGAATTGTCTTCGGCCGCATTGCCGACCGTAAGGGCCGCAAGTACGTACTGATCTTCACCATGCTCATGATGGCAGGTGGCTCCTTATTGATCGGTCTCATGCCTACCTACGGACAGATCGGGATCGGCGCCTCCATCCTCTTGCTGCTGGCCCGGATTGCCCAGGGCTTCGCCCACGGCGGCGAATCGGCAACGGCCAATTCCTACATTGCCGAGATCTCCCCTCCCCAGAAACGCGGTCTCTGGGGTTCGATCGTCTTCGTGGCCATTTTTGGCGGCTCAGTCTTGGCCTTCACGATCGGCGGTCTTGTCACCAATTCACTCGATGACTCAGCCGTGGCCGCATGGGGCTGGCGCATTCCGTTCCTCTTGGGCGCGCTCCTGGCCTTGGCAGCGCTTTACCTGCGCCGCGGCATGGAAGAGAGTGAGGTTTTCCACGAGCAGAAGACCGCAGTGGAAACCAACATCGCGCCTACGGTGGACCGCGGAAAAATCGCCAAGGCCATCCTGATGATGATCGGCATGACTGCCGGAATAACCTCGGCCCACTACACCTGGACCGCATATGCTTCCACCTACGCCATCACCCAAAAGGGCATGGACTCCGAGGGAGCATACTGGGTCAGTGTCTTTGCACAGCTCGTTGCCCTCGCATCGCTGCCCTTCTGGGGAATGCTCTCAGACCGTATTGGACGCCGCCCTGTGCTAATCGGGTTTGCGACCGCCATGATGGTCGCCCAAATCCCGCTGATGCTCATGATCAGCTCGGCCCCGTGGACCCTGTTCGTGGCATCGGCCAGCGCGCTGCTGATCGTTGCTGCCTCCGGGGCAATCCTCTCGGCAGTCCTCTCCGAAGCGTTCCCGACATCGGTCCGCACGCAGGGCATCGGCTTCGCCTATTCCCTGTCTGTGGCGGTGTTTGGTGGCTCCGCACCATACCTCAACGCCTTCTTCAACAGTCGGGGACTAAACCTGATGCCGAGCATCTACATCATCGGCCTCTGCGCAGTCACGGCAGTCGTGGTGTTCAAGATGCGCGAAACGAAGGGAATCGACCTCAACGAGGCCTAAACGAGCGGTGAGGGTAGCGCCGATTTGAAGCGGCGAGAAAACACCGCCCACCTCAATTGGAGTGTGTGCACGTTCCCCAGGAAAAGACAGTTCGGGAACGTGCACACACTGCAATTAACAGATGATCACTTGGTTCCCGGAAGAGACGAAGTCCTCAGCGTGCAGTGCGATCTTTAGTGTCGGGATTTTTCCCGCCGGTCCTTTCGGCGTCGAGGTCAACTTCTTGGCGAAGTGCGGTGAATCCCGGTGGGTGGCAGGTCTAGGAGAGCGGACGGACCGGAACCTGGCGCCGATGGAGCTACTTCTGCCGCACGGTGGCGGCCGACTGTGGCAGGTTCACCGACCAAGTGCGACATTCATGTCAGGTTGGGGTAAACCCCACCCTGACATGAGACGCCGAATTCGCACTATGTCAGCGTAATGGCGACGGGCATGATCAACCATTCTGAAGACCGTTTCCCGCGCACGTCGGGGAGAATATTCCTTTGATAAGCAGGAACTGCGAGGGGTATCAGGGCGGTGGCTACGCCCAGAATGCGTCACCCTGCGCTGTGTCGTCAAAGAATTCCCGGACCTCGGTAATCTTGCCGTCACGAATCTGGAACGCGAGTGCGCCATCCGCGTCCATGTTCTTCCCGTTGTTCTCGGCTTCGGTGTGCTGCAGGGCGACCGTGCGGTTTTCCCCACCGATGATCTCTTGGACCGTCACCTTCAAACTGCCGCCCGAGCGCGTCCCCATCTCACCGAAATAGCCCAAGATGGCATCGCGTCCCTGCTTCTTTCCCGCCAGGACGCTGCGCCCGGCAACATGCCAGACTGCGTCCGCCGCGAACACTTCGCCGAGCGTTGCCATATCACCTGCGCTGAAGGCCTCGTATCCTCGCCGTACCAGCTCAGCATTCTCCTTGGTTCCCATGTTGGGCACCTTCTCCGTCACCATCGTCGGGTCGAACTCGAATGGCTCAAGGCTATGCCGGGCCACTGTCAAAGTCGATGGATGCCGGGCACCCATGCGCTGCGCGGATCGTTTGCCGAAGCATTCGAACGGTTCGGGCCAGCCAGCACGATCCGCCTGCGCTGGCCTTGAGCGTTTGCGGCCGTGACAATTGCCAGCGGATTGGACGTCGGGCTCGGTGCATCGACCACGCCCTCCGAGCACCGCACGCGAGTTTGCGGCGCACAATGTGCGCAACCCGTCGAGTCTCTGCTGTTGTTCGGAGGAAGACGCCTACAAGCCAGCTGTCCACGCAGCAGTCCCGCTGGTGCCGTTCACGGTGCAGGAAGCGTTCATCTGGTGGACTCGGAACCCAGGTTGAGCAAGAAGCCGTCCGGATCTCGCACACGCGCAACCCTCTCGCCCCATGGCATGTCGGCCGGCGCACTCTCGCTCGAAGCACCGGCGTCGAGTGCCCTCCGGTATGCATCGTCCACCCGTCGACGAAGAACCAGGACTACCGATCGCACCGAAACCTTGCCCGCGGCTAAGTCGATGAATGAGGCAACCACCCTTTCAAGCCGCGGCTTGAAATGTACCCACGGAAGTAGAGATCTTGGGCCGTTGAGATAGCTACGGCAGAGCTGGAACTGTTGGTCAACAACGAGAGCCGCCAGCATTAATCGACTCGACATAGAGAACAATTCCTATGCTTGGCAATGAAACCTAGGCCGTTACGCTATCGATGGCAAAAAGTGACAAGAATTCAAAATTCAACTGTAGATATTAAGATCCTGCGGACCTAGACTGAGCCATGGAAACTACAACCACTCGCCCGGGCATTACCTTTGCTGTACTTCTCGCCGTTGAATCGGCATTTGCTTTGCTTGCTGTGCTGGCCCACCACGCCTTCACGGCGGAATACGGGAACGTCACCGACACCGCCCTCATGGGGTTGGTTTGGGGATTGACGGCGGGCCTCTCCGGAGTGGCCCTCATTCCGGTCGTGGTGGTTGGAGTGATCGCCTTGATAGTTGCCCGATTGCGATGGATGCGATTGATGGCCATAGCCGTCCCCTTCCTCATGTTGCTCGGAATGCTCGCTGTCACTCCATTGGCCCTGCGGCAGAAGATTGAGGTCCAATTGGATTCGACCCCGCAATACGTGAGCATCGACTCAAGCGATCCAGAAGCGGCTGAGGCTGCAGCCGCGGAGATCGAGTCCCAGCGGATTTTTGATTCCATCGAGCACATCGGATACTTCAGTGGTGGAGGGGAAAGTGGTGTGGGTGGATGTGACCGCTTGTTTGTCATCTCAGAAGACATTGATGTGTTGCAGCACTATCGTTCAGTGCTGCCATCGACAGGTTGGGACGTCATTGAGGACGATGGACGCCGTCTCCGGGCCCAGCGAGATGGCTTGGCGTTCGAGGTGATGCTCTGCTCCGGCGGCGGTGTCGTCTGGGCTGGGAAAACTGCTGACAGCTTCGGTAGGCAGTGCAATTTTTAGTGACCGACTCATACGAGCCGCGAACTGAGAAAATGTGCAGTTGGAGTAACTCCAGCCGCGAGGCAGCAATCCCACGACTGCCAACGGCACCAGCGGGCGGAGCGATCAGCTGCCCGCGTGAGCTGGTGGGCAGGTTTCTCAGAACTTCAGGACCGCTGAACACCCGAGCCAGTTAGCTGGAGGTGCGCCTGGCACCGGTGTGTGAAGGCACGTTTCTCAGGCTGCGGTGACGGCCGCAGTGCGGGTGGCCTGCACCGCGCCGGTGACCCAGTGCAGGAAATCGACAGTGATGGTGTACTTCCCCGCGGCTGGCGGATGCAGTAGAAAGTCGAATTTCTCGGCCGCCCCGGAGAGGATGGTGCTCGTTAGCAGGGGTTGTCCAGCCGTGCTCGGGTGCACGGCCGGCCCGTTGGCCGCCGGTGTATTCCAGAATGGCCGCCCGTCGTGTCCGAGCAATTCGACGATGGGCACAAGCCGGCCGGCCGCGTCCATTACTCTTGTGCGTGTGGGAAAGTAGTCGACATTGATCATCCGGACCAAGGTGGGCCTCTTCGTCCCTCTCGCGACATTGGCCCGCATTGACTTGATGGACCAGACCCTGTCGCCCCTTGGACGGGACGCGACCGCTCCGCCAAGCAGGTAGAAGTGCTTGGGAAGGTATCGGTTGAGGCCCGCGTCCTCACCGGAGAGCCCTGCGGCATGGTTCATTTCATGCCAGCGCGGATCGAGGGAGTAGGGGGCGAGCAGCGTCTCGGTTGCGATGTCGTAGTACGGTCCCTCGGCCGAGTAGCGGCGCGTCCCCGCCGGTGCCGGCGACGCTGGATCGAGGCGTGGGTCAACGATGATGGGCCCGAACATGCCCATCTGGACGTGCAGCGGCGTGTTGACGTGGCAGTGGTAGAAGTAGGTTCCGGAGGACCCACGGTTGGGATTTCCCCGCTCTGCGACATCCGGCCGCCACTGGTAGGTGTAGTCGCCAGTGACCTCGTAGGAGGTATGGCCGACCCCATCGTTGCGCGGGTCCGGTTCGATGCCGTGCCAATGGATGGTGTGCACCTTCTTGCTGGGCTTGATCGTCCCGTGGAACAGTTGGCCCTCAGTGAGCCGCACCAGCGGGCCGGGTAGCGCGCGGCCGGACTTCCCGTTCTCGAAGCTCCAGACGTCGTGCTCGGACCCATCGGGGAAATCGAGTTCACGGCTGAAGAAATCGAATTCCATCTTCACGTCGGGCCGGAGCTTGAATTCCGTTTCCGGGCTGCCTTCGTGGGGCTGGTCCGAGGAGAAATCCACCTGGCTGCGGAACTCATGGTGGGCATCGTCTTCGACGGTTCCCGGCAGGCCGGACTCCGGCGTGGTCTGCCCGCCGAGCGTCCAGTCGCTCATCAATCCGCCTGGGTAGAGGCCTCCCGCCGCCGTTTGTGAAGGTTCCGCGTGACAGTGCATGGGGTATTTCCAATCCCCGCTCCTCGCGTTCCACACTTGATCCACCGAGTCGGGCGGACGGCGTACCGGGAGCATCGACTCGGTACGTTCCAACGGACTCAGATGGATGGTGTCCTCCCAGTGCTGCAGGACCACCCGCCCTCCGGGCGTGACGCGCCCGCTGCTGCGAGGAAAGTCCTCGCCATTGGAACGGACGGTCCAGACGTGGTTCCCGTGGTAGTGCAGCTGGTGGTCCACGATCCCCGCGTTGACCATTCTCATCAGGTGGCCGGTGCGGACGGCGCCGGCGGACGGGGAGGCGCTGAAGTTGCGCACGTCGGTTTCACGTGGCAGCCCCGAGGGCAGGGACTCTTCCTCCCGGCGTTTGTTGAATTCCTCGTCAATCGTGATCCCAAGCCCCTGGAATCCCGAGTAGCCGTTGAGGGTGAAATACCGCGGTTGCGCCGGCACCCGGGCTGGATCCACGATCTGCCCCTGCGACGCGATCCGTGCCCAGTTGGCATCCACGTCGTGGCAGATCCAGAGCCACTGACGCTCGAACTCGGGACCGCGCGCACTGAGCCGCCAGGCGTTCCGTGGGTCGATGACCACCAGTACGCCGTAGAGACCCAGGGTCCGCTCCACCGAGGCATTCCCCGGGTCTGAATAGAGGTACGTCCCCGGCGCGGGAGCTGGGAATTGCAGGAGTCTTGAGGCTCCGGGCGCGATTGGACCGGTCCCGACGTGCGGCCTTGCGGTCCCTGGCGCACCGGCGGCACCGGCATTGTGGAAGCGGAGCTCGTGCGCCTGCGGAAGATTGTTGCGGACCCGCACCGAAATCGTGCTTCCGGTCTCCGCTATCAGGGTCCTGTCCGGGAAGAAGCTCGCCCAGTGGGCCCGCCTCACCAGGTACTGCCGCGGGTTCTCGGGATCGAGGCGCAGCGGGGCGGGCCTGCCGCGCGGTGGCTTGGCCGCGCCCACGGGGTAGCTTCTGCTCGCGACGAGGGTGCCTTGGGCCGTGAAGACACGGGGGCTGATGGCCAGCGCGGGCCGTGCATCCCCCCGAGCACTCCGCCGGTCGCCGAAGCCCCTGTGGTAGACCAGTGATCCATCCACCATCGGCAGAAAGCCCTCGTTGATGTGGACATCCAGGGTACTCATGTTGCACCTCCGATCATCATGACCGGCAGATCCAGCGCCAAGCGCTCGTCACGTTGCACGTCGTTGAATTCGAGTTGCAGGCCGGCACCCGTGCGCGGAGCGAGGTAGCTGACATATATGCTCTCGGAGGCACCAACCGCGACTGTTCCCGTCGTGTGGTCGGAATCCTGCGGCGTGATCGTGGTTTCAGTTCCGGCCAATCTCAGGCGCAGCTGCCCGGGGCTGAACAACACGGGTTCCTGCCCGTCGTTTCGGATGTTTACTTCCAGCACGACCACATCCGGCCACGTCAGGTTCATCGGTTCGGTCGATCCCGGTAGTGAGGGAACCGGTGCTTCCCCGCCGTGGCCGTGGCCACCCCCGGCGGCCTGGGCCATCTTCACCGGCAGCACGCCGCCGCCGTGTTCGATGATGGAAACGGCGGCTGCCAGTCCGCTGAATGCCGGTTTTCCCAGTCCGTCCAAACGGGCCAGTCGTCCCGAGCGCACCACGGCTATTGAACCGAAGGTCGTGGAGACTCGTGTTGCCAGGCTCGCGGAGCTCTTTGCCACGATGCCGTAAACGCCCGGTGCGGCCACCAGGACGGCACCCCAACCGAGTAACAGGCCAAACTGGCGCCGGCTCAATCCCCGTTCCGCCGCTCCATCACCATCTTGATACATAGACTCCCCCAAAAAGCTATGTCACGTGCTTCAGCTTCACCGTTGGACCTTGGAAAAAGGTTGTAAAGGCATCCGGGACAGGTCGTTTGCCGGCGCGAAGTCACCGCGTGCCGAGGCGCGGTCATCGCCCCGGCGCATGTCCGGAACCTCTCAGCGCCTCAGGAATAAAGGGATTCGTGACGCGGCAGTGCCCATCACGTCCAAATCGTCGCGGCCACTAGGTACGCTTTGTGTGTCAGGCATGTCGTCCGCGGCATGTCACTCGCACTTTCCAGGGGGAACCAGCATGTTCAAGTCATTACTGAGCCGTGGCACCGGCCTCGGCTTCGCCGTCGCGTTGGCCGTCGGCCTGCTCGCTACGGCGACACCGGCCCAGGCCAGCGAACGGCCCATCGATATCACCGGCTACAAGGTCTCGGACATCACCGTTTCGGATTCAAACTGCCGGAACCTCACCGTCGTTGCTTCCACCAAGGTGAAGTCGGACTTTGTCGATTCCTTCGGGTCAATTGACGTCACTCGAAACGGTGGATTGGTCAGCATGCTCGGGTTTGAAGGACGCAAGATCACCGATCGCGCCATGATTTGTCCGTCCTTCAGCGGACTGGGCACATACAAAGTTGGTCCTGCCGAAATCTTCGCGGAGTTCGACTACTACGACTCGTACTTCGGGGAATACTGGAGCGATTACAGCGACTATACGGACAACACCAGCAAGTCCTTCTACGTCCGCGGAAAGACCAAGAGCACGCTGACCGCAAAGCGTTCGGGTTCCAAGGTCACCCTGACGGCCAAGGCCCACGTATACTCGCCGGAGAAGTACCGCTACGCGCAGTACAACGCCAAGGGTGCCAAGCTTCAGGTGAAGTCCGGCAAGACGTGGAAGACCATCAAGACGGTCAACCTGTCCAAGGGCAAGGCCACCGTCACCGTCACCGTCAAGCAGTCGAAGAAGAAGACCTACCGTTTGCACGTCCCGACCGCCACCTGGGCAGCGTCGACGACCACGAAGAGCGTCTCGAAGTAGTTTGTTTCTTCGCGGGCCCTGGAATCTCGATTCCCGGGCCCGCGGCATCTGCCCGCAGGGTTCCGACCTTGTAGACCGACTCTGCACAAGTAGGGTCCCCGGCTCCCAACGAATTGGGAACCGGGGATCGGTACCCCCGACCATGCGCGGGTCCGAGAACTGCCATTGGCCAATCCACTAATGCCGATTCATGGCCCCACCCTGCATGCGGTTCTTAGTCTTGCGTGACGTTCAGCGAGAATTCGATGAAGCCGGTGTCCTCCACGGCAACGAACCCCAGGTTCGGTGCTTCGACACCGAATTCCTCCCAGGTCGTGGGGATCTGGCCAACCAACTGTGCTTCACCCTCGCTGAATGCACCCTGCACGTTGGCCTTGACGGACACTGTCTGGCCGTTGAGCGTCAAGTCACCCTTGATGGGGAAGGTCTGGTTACCACCCTCGAGTGTCGCGGACACGTCAACGGGCTCCGTGAGCGTGAAGCTCGCCTCGGGGAATTGCGACGTATCAACGGCCGAGGTGCGGAAGTACTGGTCGCGTCGGTTCGAGTCGGTGGTGATGGTGTCCACCTGAAGCGTGAGATCCGCGGCCGTGAGCTGGTCGTCGGCGACCGTCAAGGAGCCATTGACATCCTCGGTGCGGCCGGTGACTGTCACGTCTGCACCATTGAGGACCTCGTCGAGTCGGTATCCTGCGTAGGACCCGGAACCAACGGTCCAGGTTCCGTCGTGGTCAGCGGAAGCCGTTGCCTCGCCGGCCTCCGGCGAACCACTTGTCGCCGCAGCGCTCGGCGCCTCCGTCAGCGTTGGCACAGCTTCAGCCTGTGCCGAGACGTTGGAGGCATAAATGCGGCTGCCAATGAAGGCACCGGCGATGACCACCACCACCGCAATGGCGATGATCCATAAGAGTCGTTTGTTCTTGGGGCGGGATGGCGCTTGCTGGTCGGGCAAGAAATCTCCTGATCGATCACGCCGTCCGGCGGCGAACTTTACTTGACTCTAAAAGTATTCCATCGCTAGCAGGACCTCTTCGCGAGTTCCGCGATTCCCCGCCATCTTCACTCAAAACGCACAGACCACACACAGGGAAGATGCAGAAGCACGGCTGCAATGATTTCCGGCGTGTGGCGAGCGGTCGTCCCACCGGCCTATGGGGCGTGAAGAATGCCTCGGTCATCGATCTCTCTGTGTATCCGATCTCGTAGCGTGAGCAGTGCTCACAGCGGAACACCAGCTGTCTTGAGCGATGCCGCGAGAGTCACTACCCGTTGCGCGCCAAGAACCAGAGTCCCTTGGAGTTCTGATTTCGGGCAAAAAAATTCCCCGGTTCCCTTTGACGGGAACCGGGGAATTTCAATCAAACCTAGCGACGCAGGCCGAGGCGCTCGATCAGCGCACGGTAACGCTCGATGTCGGCACCCTTGAGGTACGCGAGCATACGACGACGACGACCAACCAGGGCCATCAGGCCGCGGCGGGTGTGGTGGTCATGCTTGTGCATCTTCAGGTGCTCCGTCAGATCCAGGATGCGGCGCGACATCACGGCGATCTGGACCTCGGGGGAACCGGTGTCGCCTTCGCTGGTGGCGTAGGCCTTCATGATTTCCTGCTTGATAGCGGCGTCTAATGCCACAATAACTCCTAGAGTTGTACCGCGTTTCAAAACACCGTCACCGGCAGGTGCACTCGCAACCGCGGACTGCAGCGGGCACCGCAGATAAGTCTAGCAAACGGATGCCTGCCCTCGGCACCCTTGCGACCCAAGCCACATGAATCCGGGTGTCCGTCTTCGTGCTTGACACTTAGGCGCGCAGGCGGGCCCGCCATGCATGGGTCAAGTACGGCAGGCCAAAGGGGACGCCGGGGACATGCCCGAGGTGGTCGAAGAGATACCACGTCAGGTTGTGTTCCACGCGGGCCCTCGTCGCCGCCCCGGCGCGCAGGTAGTAGCTGCGGGACTTGGCCAACGCAATGACCTGCTCAGGGGTCAACGCCTGTTCCCAGGTCCAGGTCCCGGATTCGGGCGCGTGGAACTCCGGACCCAGAGGAGGTACGAAGTCGGGGCGGTGCACATCCCCGGCATGCATGATCCGTGCCAATCGATGGACCCAGGGCACCGAGACATCGAGTTGGTTCCAGACCAAGGCAAGCTGGCCGTTGGGGCGCAACAACCGGGAGGCCTCGGCGCTGGCGGCCTTCGGATCCACCCAGTGCCACGCCTGGGCATAGGTGATGACATCCGCACTCGAGGCATCCAGCCCCGTCTCTTCCCCGGTGCCGGGAACGGCGTCAACCTCGGGCAGCCGATCGCGCAGCACGGCAAGCATGTCCTCGGAGGGTTCCACGGCGCCGACCTTCAGGCCGCGGCCCAGCAGCTGCGCGGTGAAGATCCCGGTGCCGGCCCCCACGTCCACGGCATCGCGCGCGGTCGGGGGCACCATGAAGTCCAGGGCGGCATCCGGGTAGGACGGGCGCACGGCGTCGTAGTGCGCTCCCCCGGCCTTGAACGCCCTGGCCAGTTCCCGGCGGCGCTTGGCATCCATGGTGAAGGCGCGGGCGGGCAACCCGGGGACCGGCCGCGGGGTTGCCCCGGTTGGCCCGGGGCCCGAATCAGGCATCAAGAAGGACGGTACGGGTGCGTGCCACGTCCTCACGCATCTGTTCGATCAGTGCCTCGATACCGCGGTAGGCCACCATCGGTCGCAGGTGCTCGACGAACTCCACCGCGACCTGCTGCCCGTACAGGTCGAAGTCCTCCACGCCCTCGGCCGGGCGGTCGATCACGTGGGCCTCCACCTGGCGGCTGACCCCCTCGAAGGTCGGGTTCGATCCCACGGAGATAGCGGCGGGCCAGCGCACCTGGGCCTCATCGACCAGCCACCCGGCGTACACGCCGTCGGCGGGGATGATGCCCGAGGCCGAAGGGTCAAGATTTGCGGTGGGGAATCCGAGTTCGCGGCCGCGCGCGGCCCCGTGCACTACCTCGCCGCGCATCCGGTGCGGGCGGCCGAGGATCTGGGCGGCGGTGGCAACTTCCCCGCGGTTCAGCGCCTCGCGCACCCAGGTGGAGGACCAGCGGCGGTGCTCTCCCACGTCTTCGACGCCAATGACGTCAAACGCGTACTGCTTGCCCAATTCGACCATCGCGTCGAAGTCCCCGGTGTTGTTGCGCCCAAAGCGCACGTCGTGGCCAACCACCACGGTGCAGGCGTTCAGCGCGCCGACAATGACCTTGGCGACGAATTCCTCGGCGGTGGCCCGGGCAAAGTCCAGGGTGTAGCGGATCATGAGCAGTCCGTCCAGGCCCTCCTCGGCGAGGGTCTCGATGCGGTCTTCGAGTCCCATGATGAGTTCGGGGGCGTCGTCGGGGCGGTGCACCTGGGAGGGGTGCGGGTCAAAACTGATGGCAACGGCCTTGGCCTTGCGTTCCCGGGCGGTGGCCACCACGGCGGCGAGTACCTCGCGGTGCCCGCGGTGGACGCCGTCGAAGTTGCCGATGGTCACTACCGAGGGACCGATGCCGGGCGGTACGGCTTCGAGGCCTTTCCAATAGTGCACGTTGCTCCTTCGTTGGTCATCCGGGCGGCCGCGTTGAGAGCGGCCATAACCATTATGAACGACAAATACGCCAAGTGCCGATTCCTGTGTCCACCTTGCGCCCATTGACGTGGCGTGGGACATAGGATGGGCGCGTGGCCGCAAATCCGACCGGCCCGTTTGGCAAAGGAGCCCTGATGGCCGACTTGAATGAACTGCTTGACATGATCCCCCTTGACCAGCTCGGCGCGAAGCTGGGCGTCGATCGCGACACCGCCCGCGCCACGGCAGCCACGGCACTTCCCTCGCTGCTGGCCGGGCTGCAAAACAATGCCGCCTCCCCCGAGGGCGAGGACGCCTTGGCTTCGGCCATCAAGCAGCACGACGCGACATTCCTGGACGGCGGAGTCGACATCGACGCCGTTGACACCGCGGACGGCGAAAAGATCGTGCACCACGCCATGGGAGAGAACCAGCCGGCGCTTGCCTCACAGCTCAACGGCGCAGCACCGGGCGGAGTCGACCTGGGATCGCTGGTGCAAAAGGCGTTGCCGATCCTGGCCCCGATCGTCATGTCCTATCTGGCCAAGAAGCTGTCCTCCTCGCAGGGCGGGCTGGGCGGCATGCTCGGCGGGCTACTGGGCGGCCAGGGCGGGGCCGCAGGACAACAGCCCGGCGGCCTTGACCTCGGCGGGATCCTGGGCGGACTGATCGGCGGCGGAAACACCCAGCAACAGCAGCCCCAGCAGGGCCAGGCTGCCGGAGGCCTGGACCTCGGTGGAATCCTCGGCGGGCTTTTCGGCAAAAAGTAGCCCCCTCTCCACAAACACGGGAGCCGGAGTTCCCGCGCGCTGCCCCCATGGGCGGGGCGCGGGAACTCCGGCTCCTCGCGTCAGTGTGGAACTAGACCGCGGGCTGCGCCTGTCCGCCGTTCATGCGGTGGCGCGCCAGCCACCACAGGCCGATCAGCGGCAGCACCAGCGGCACGTAGCCGTAGCCGGAACCGAAGTGTGACCATACGGCGGGGTGGGCAAAGAGGCTCGGCAGGACGAAGCTCAGCGTCCCGACCACCAGCACGCCGATGAGCTCAAACAGCACCGCGTACCACGACAGCCTCCAGCTGCCCGGCTTCTTCGAGGCCATTGCGAGGGTCGCCACGATGTAGACCAGCCCGGCCAGGGCGCTGAGCAGGTAGGCCAGAGGAGCAGCGGAGAAGTCCTGCATGATCTGGTAAACGGCCCGGACCGTGGCCGAAAGCGCCAGCACCCCGTACACGGCAATGATGATCCGGCCCAGTCCCGAGCTGCGCCCGCCGTTGGACCGGCCGGCCTTTTTTCCGCCGCGTGTTGCGGCGTCGGCGATGCGCGAACGCTTCACCGTGTTCTTTCCCTGCTCGCTCATGCCGGCAGTGCTCCGTCCCAAATTTGTTCCATCCTGTACAGCATGACAAAGACGATCGCCCCGGAGACTGCCAACACCGTGTTGGAGTACCGGGACTTGTCGGTCACCGCCCAGATGAACGCGAGCGCCGGTATCAGCAGCGCCGTAAGCAGGTAGCCCCAGAACTCCCACGGTTCCCCGCTGATCGGCTGTCCCCCGGCCTGCCGGATGGCCGCGGCGATCCCGTAGACCACCAGGAACACCTCCAGCAGCGCCACCGACACCAGGGCAAAGTCGTCCGGGTAGGTGCGGATGATGGTTGCGACCACGCCCAGCAGCACGGCCACGGCACACAGGATGGCCCCGGCAATAAAGAATCCGTCAACGATCACGGCGGAAGTTGCTCCTTAGAAGATATTCGTTCATCCAATACCCCGGCCACCGGTGCCTTCCGGTGCGTGGGCACCTAGGATGCGGTGGCAAACACCAGTTCGGGCTTGGCGTTCTCGCCCTTGTTCTTCAGCAGCGCCACCAGGGTCCCGTCCGGGGCAAACGCCGCGGTCACGTCCTCGGTCTCGTTCAGCCCGATCCTCCGGCCGAAGGAGAGCTCGGTGCGCTCGTGCTCGGTGAGGTCGCGCCGGGTGAAGAGCGCATCGGCGGCCTTTTCCAGGGGCAGGTACTCGAAGTCCTTGGCCAGCTGCTCCAGCGTGCGCGCCCGTTCCAGCGTGTAGGGCCCGACTTCGGTGCGTCGCAGCGCGGTCAGGTGTCCGCCCACCGCCAGGTCCTCGCCCAGATCGCGGGCCAGCGCCCGGATGTAGGTGCCCGAAGAGCATTCGACGGTCACGTCGATGTCCAGTACCTTGCCGCCGCGTTCGCGGCGGATGTCGTGCACCTCGAAGCGGTGGATGGTGACCGGGCGGGAGGCCAGCTTCACATCTTCCCCGGCACGCACGCGGGCATAGGCCCGCTCGCCATTGACCTTGATGGCACTGACCGAGGAGGGCACCTGCTCAATGGGGCCGGTGAGCTTGGCAATGGAGTCGCGGATCGCGTCCTCGGTGACGGCAGCGGCGATCCGCACCTGCACGATCTCGCCCTCGGCGTCGTCGGTGACTGTCGACTCACCCAGGCGGATGGTGGCGGTGTAGGTCTTGTTGGCGCCCACGATGTAGGTCAGCAGGCGGGTGGCCTTGTTGATGCCCAGCACCAACACGCCGGTGGCCATCGGGTCCAGCGTGCCCGCGTGACCGACCTTGCGGGTGCCGGCCAGGCGGCGCGTACGGCCCACCACATCGTGGCTCGTCCAACCCTGCGGTTTGTCGACAATGACCAGGCCTGAGCCAATGGGTTCCGTGGGGTTCTGCGCGGCTGTTTTCACGCCCTCCAGTATAGGCCGGTTCCCTGGGCGCTTTTGCCTTGCCTAGTTCCACGCCACGGCCAATCGCCGGTGTCGCGCCCGGACTCAGTCCTGCTGCACGACGCTGCTGGTGACAGCCGCACCCAGTTCGACGGTGCGTGAGACGGTGCAGTACTTGTCGTGGGATAGCTTCACGATCCGCTCGACCATGCCGGCGGCCTTGCGGCCTTCCTCCGAATCCGGGAATGCCAAATCGAAGGACATGCGGATATCGTCCATCCGGCCGGCGCCGTCCTCGACAATCTTGTCCCCCTGGGCAGTCACCACGAAGCGCTCCGGTTCGGTGCGGCGCGTCGTGGCAGCGTCAACGTCGATCGAGGAACAGCCGGCAATGGCCGCCAACAGCAGCTCCACCGGGGTCATCAGCCCCTCGCCCTGCCCGAACTCGACGGTGGCTCCCTCGGGGTTCGTCGCGCGGTAGTGCATGGAGGAGAGTCGTTCGAGGCTGATCTGTCGAAGTTCTTTGCTGTTTTCGCTCATGAAACCATCCTCGCATGAAGGCCCGCCCGCAATGTCGCACTGCCCGGCCCCGTAGTCGATCCAGGGGGGGCATTGACTTGCCTTGGGCCCGGCCCCTACCGTCGGGGCAAGGGATGCCGGGGAATCACAAGGGGGATGGAGATCATGAGTGGGCACGAGCGCACCGTGCTGTGGGTCGCCGTCCTTGCATCCTTTGTCGCCTTCCTGGACGGCTCAATCGTCAATGTGGCCCTGCCGGCCATGGCCAGGGAGCTGGGAGGAGGCATCACCACCCAGCAATGGGTACTTGACGGATACCTGCTCACTCTCGGTTCGCTGATCATGGTCGCCGGAAGCCTGTCAGACATTTTCGGGCGGGTGCGGATTCTGCGGATTGGGCTGATCTTTTTCGGAATCGCTTCGCTCCTGTGTGCCGCGGCGCCGACCGGGGCCGTGTTGATTGCAGCGCGCCTGCTGCAGGGTGCCGCCGCAGCGTTGCTGGTCCCCAGCTCGCTGGCCTTGATCACCTCCACCTTTCAGGAGGGACCCCGGGCGCGGGCCATCGGGAACTGGACCGGGTGGACGGGCACCGCGTTTGTTGCCGGTCCGCTCCTTGGCGGGCTGCTGGTGGACACCGTCTCCTGGCGCCTGGTGTTCGCCATCAACGTCCTGCCGATCACCCTCACCATGCTCCTGTTGGCCAGGCTTCACGACCCCGCCGGGGATGGCACCCGGAGGTCAATCGACATCCCCGGCGCCCTGTTGGCGGCCTTCGGGCTTGGCGGAACCGTGTTTGCCTTGATCTTCCAGCACGAGCGGGGCTGGGGAGATCCGATCGTCTATGTGCCGTTCGTTGCGGGCCTGGCGTGCCTTGCCGCTTTCATCCGGCGCGAGGCCAGGATCCCGCATCCGATGATGCCGTTGCATCTGTTCCGGGAGCGGAACTTCGGCATCGGGAACCTGGCCACCGCGACGTTTTATGCCGGCATCACGCTCGGGACGTTCATCATTCCGGTCTTCCTGCAGGAGGCTGCGGGCTTCACCGCGTTTGCCGCGGGGATGGCAACCATCCCGCTGACACTCATGTCGCTGGCCCTCTCCGCATTCTTTGGGACGTTGTCTGGCAAGTACGGGCCAAGGCTGTTCATGTCCGTGGGACCGGTGATCGGTGGAATCGGCTTCCTGCTGATGCTCGCCGCCGAGGACCCGGTGGACTACTGGCGGCAGATCCTGCCCGGTGTCGTGGTGTTCGGGCTTGGCCTCGCGGTGACCGTTGCCCCGCTGACCGCCGCCATCCTCGGTGCGGTCGATCCGGCGCAGAGCGGCATCGGTTCGGCCATCAACAATGCGGTGTCCCGGGTGGCGGGGCTGCTGGCCATTGCCGCCGTGGGCCTGATCGCGGGCCCGGTGCTGGACTACACGGCCTTCCACCGTGTCGTATGGGTGGCCGCGTTGCTCATGATCGGTTCCGGCATTGTCTCGGCCCTGGGCATCAGCAATGCCAGGCCCGCCGGCGCCCCACCCGTTCCGCCCGAGGCCACTGCCGCCTGTCATGACCGTGTGGTGCCGGACGGTCCCCTTCCGGGACTCCA
The DNA here is from genome assembly GCF_039535115.1 of Paeniglutamicibacter sulfureus. Lineage (NCBI taxonomy): Bacteria > Bacillati > Actinomycetota > Actinomycetes > Micrococcales > Micrococcaceae > Paeniglutamicibacter > Paeniglutamicibacter sulfureus. The sequence goes on along the minus strand of NZ_BAAAWO010000001.1, from coordinate 4,358,248 downwards.
CCACACCTGAGATCGCACGTCGAGGCACTGATGCCCTCCGGAAAGCTGGTGATCGCCCGGATCAAGTAGCCACAACGAGGAAACCCCGCAGCGGGAACCCTGTCGAAACAGGGCACCACAACGGGGTTTCCTCGTGCCCGGGACTCCGGGCGGAAGAGACGGAAGACCTAGGCGTCTTCGTCTTCCTCATCGTGCTTGTACGGATCTGCGTCGCCGGCGAAGTTCTTGCCTGCGGCCAGTGCTGCAACCTCTGCGTCCTTGGCCTTGGCCACCCGCAGCAGCGCCTCGAGGTTCGAGGCGTTGACAGGGATCTCATCGGCAACGAATTCCAGGGTGGGGGTCAGGCGAACGGTCACGTTCTTGCCGACCTCCTTGCGCAGGACGCCCTTGGACTTCTCCAGGGCGGCTGCCGCATCGGCCTTCGCCTCGTCGTCGCCGAAGACCGTGTAGTAGATGGTTGCGTGCTGCAGGTCGTTGGTCACGCGCGCATCGGTGACCGTGATGGCCTCCACGCGTGGATCCTTGACGGCCTTGCCCAGGGCCTGGGCTACGACCACCTTGATGCGTTGGGCCAGTTTTGCGGCGCGAGCTGAGTCAGCCACGTTCACTCCTTTTCCCGGCACCCGCCAAGGGTGCCGCTTAATGCGCTTCGACGGCGGGGAGCCGCAACCCCTGTGAGGTTGCGGCCCCCACCGTCGATGAGCAGCGCTTGATAATGACTAAGCGCGCGGCTTTTCGCGCATCTCGTAGGTCTCGATCGTGTCGCCGTCCTTGACGTCGTTGAACGAGCCCAGGCCGATACCACATTCGAAGCCCTCGCGGACCTCGGTGGCGTCGTCCTTGAACCGCTTCAGCGAATCCACGGTCAGGCCCTCGCCGATGACCTTGCCATCGCGCAGGACGCGTGCCTTGGTGTTTCGGCGGATGGTGCCCGAGCGGACGATGGAGCCGGCAATATTGCCGAACTTCGAGGAACGGAAGACCTCGCGGACCTCCGCGGTGCCCAGCTGGGCCTCCTCGTATTCCGGCTTGAGCATGCCCTTGAGAGCCAGCTCGATGTCATCGATGGCGCCGTAGATGACCGAGTAGAAGCGCATGTCGACGCCTTCCTTGTCGGCCATGTCTGCAACGCGCTCGGCAGGCTTGACGTTGAAGCCAATGATGATGGCATTGTCAACGGTCGCCAGGTTGACGTCGTTCTGGGTGATCGCACCCACGCCGCGGTGGATGACGCGCAGCTGCACGCCTTCTCCCACGTCGATCTTGAGCAGCGAGTCTTCCAGGGCTTCCACGGCACCGGAAACGTCACCCTTGAGGATGAGGTTGAGGGTGTCGATCTTGCCGTCGGCAACAGCCTGGTCGAAGTCTTCCAGGGTGATGCGCTTGCGACGCTTGGCCAGGGCCGCGTTGCGGTCCGCTGCTTCGCGCTTCTCGGCGATCTGGCGAGCGGTGCGCTCGTCGTCGGTCACCAAGAAGGTGTCGCCTGCACGCGGCACCGAGGACAGGCCGAGGACCTGGACCGGGCGCGAGGGCAGTGCGACGTCGAGGTTCTCGCCGTTCTCGTCGAACATGGCACGCACACGGCCGTGTGCGGTGCCGGCGACGATGGTGTCGCCGACGGCCAGGGTACCGGACTGGACCAGCACGGTCGCAACCGCACCGCGGCCCTTGTCCAGGTTCGCCTCGATGGCGATGCCGCGGGCATCCTTGTCCGGGTTGGCACGCATGTCCAACGCGGCGTCGGCGGTCAGCAGCACGGCGTCGAGCAGTTCGTCGATGCCCATCTTCTGCAGGGCGGAGACGTGGATGAACATGGTGTCGCCACCGTATTCCTCCGGAACCAGGCCGTATTCGGCCAGCTGGCCCTTGACCTTGTCCGGGTTCGCCGCGTCCTTGTCGACCTTGTTCACTGCGACGACGATCGGAACACCGGCGGCCTTGGCGTGGTTCAACGCCTCAACCGTCTGCGGCATGACGCCGTCATCCGCTGCAACCACGAGCACGGCGATGTCGGTGACCTTGGCACCACGGGCACGCATGGCGGTGAACGCCTCGTGGCCCGGGGTGTCAATGAAGGTGATCGCGCGATCGATGTCTTCGTGGATGTGGTGGATCTGGTACGCACCGATGTGCTGGGTGATGCCGCCGGCCTCGCCCTCGATGACGTTGGACTTGCGGATCGCATCGAGCAGGCGGGTCTTACCATGGTCGACGTGACCCATGATGGTGACCACCGGCGGACGTGCCTCAAGCATGTCTTCGGTTTCGGCATCAAGCTCGGCGTCAAAGTCGATCGAGAACGAGGCGAGCAATTCGCGCTCTTCGTCCTCGGGGGACACGACGGTGACAACGTAGCCGAGCTCGGCACCCAAGACGTCAAAGGTCGCCTCATCCAGGGACTGGGTGGCGGTAGCCATTTCGCCCAAGTGGAAGAGCACGGTGACCAATGCTGCCGGGTTGGCGTTGATCTTGTCGGCGAAGTCGGTGATCGAGGCACCACGACGCAGACGGATCTCGGTGGTTCCGTTGCCGCGGGGCACGCTCACGCCGCCCAGGCTCGGAGCACTCATCTGCTCCAATTCCTGGCGCTTTGCGCGCTTGGACTTGCGCTGCTTGCCGCGGCCTGCGCCGCCCTTGCCGAAGGCACCCTGGGTTCCACCGCGACCGCGGTTGGGACCGCCGCCGCCCTTGTAACCGCCGCCGCCACCGGCTGCACCGGGAGCTGCGCCCGGGGCGCCGCCCGGACGTGCCGGACCGCCGCGGCCGCCCGCTGCCGGACGTCCTCCGGCCGGAGCCGGACGTTCGGTGCGGTTGGGCATCATGCCGGGAGTAGCGCGAGCGCCTCCCGGGGTGCGCGGGCCTGCACCGGGGGCACCGGCCGGACGCGGTGCGCCCGGACGTGGTCCACCGGCACCTGCCGGGCGGGGACCGCCGGCACCTGCTGCGGGACGGGGTCCACCGGCACCTCCCGCGGGACGCGGGCCACCGGGACGGGGACCGCCCGGACGGGGGCCTCCGGCGCCGGGACCTGCAGCGCGCATGCCCTGCTGGGATGCGAACGGGTTGTTGCCCGGACGCGGTCCGCCGGGCTTGGCACCCGGACGCGGGGCTGCTGAACGATCGGAACGCTCGGGGCGGTCCGTACGCTCGGTGCGCTCGGGACGTGCGTTCTCACCGGCCGGGCGCATGCCCTGCTGGGAGGAGAACGGGTTGTTGCCCGGACGCGGTGCGCCGGGCTTGGCACCCGGACGCGGTGCGGCCGGAGCCGAGGCTGCCGGAGCGGCCGGGGCCGCCGGGGCCGAAGCAGCAGGTGCCTCGGGAGCGGCAGGGGCCGGGCTCGGCGTGGTGCCGGCCGGCTTGGGTGCGGAAACGGCAGGGGCTGCAGGCGCTGCGGCCGGAGCCTTCGCTGCCGGTGCTGCCTTTGGAGCTGCCGGGGCAGCGTCGGGGAACGCGGAGCGCAACTTGCGCACTACCGGTGCCTCGATGGTTGAGGATGCGGAACGGACGAATTCGCCCATTTCCTGCAGTTTGGCAACTGCATCCTTTGAAGTGATTCCGAGCTCTTTGGCGAGCTCGTGTACGCGGACCTTAGCCACATTTCTCCTGTCTGAAGGTCCGCACCACTTCTAAAAAGTTTCTGGCACGAACCAACGTTTGCTGTCTAGCCCAGCATCCAAAACGGATGCCACAGGCGCTGCGACGCATAACCGATTCATCATCGTTAGGCGCTCATCGCTTGGAACTCATCGGGTTTCCATCAGATTTCTGACCCGCTTTCAGGTTGGACGTTTATACAGGCAGGTTTCCCAGGTTGGGCCCTTGCCTTGGCCCGCTGCTCCGCCACAAGTGCGGAAACATCCACGTTGGTCCGAAAGGACCGTGCGAATGCCCCGCGTTGCACGGCGCGTTGGGCACATTCCGGATGGGGGTGCAGCCAAGCACCCCGACCGGGGAAGCTCCGGGTGGGATCGGGAACCGGAACGAATTTTCCGTCCCTTGCCCTCAACACCCAGCGCTCCAGCTGGTTCTGGTCCGCCACCACGCGGCAACCAATGCACGTGCGCTGCGGCTGTTGCTGCAATGACACGTTGGTTCTTCTTCCGACATTGATTTACCACGATGCATAGTGGACCACAGACAAGTCTAGCGCGTTTCGTCAATCCGTGGAGCGTGCCGTGGAACACTATGGACCGGCTCCCGGGTCGGGCCTGCCGGGCCGGGAACCAGGAAGCAAAAGGCCGTCGGCCCGTGGACTTTTGGCACCCAGGCGGTGCCGAAAGTCCACGGGGCGCGACGGCCCTGTTGCGGGGGGGGTGCGGCTACTTGGCGTCGACCGCGTCCGAGATGATGTCGATGCGCCAGCCGGTGAGCTTGGCAGCCAGTCGGGCGTTCTGCCCTTCCTTGCCGATGGCCAGCGAAAGCTGGTAGTCGGGAACCACGACGCGCGCCGAACGGGTTGCCTCGTCGGTGATGGTCACCGAGACGACCTTCGACGGGGAGAGTGCCGAGGCGATGAACTTCGCCGGATCCTCGTTGAAGTCGACGATGTCGATCTTCTCCTCGCCCAACTCGTTCATGACTGCCCGCACGCGCGAACCCATCTCGCCGATGCAGGCACCCTTGGCGTTGACGCCCGGGATGTTGCCCTGCACGGCGATCTTGGTGCGGTGTCCGGCCTCGCGGGCCAGGGCGATGATTTCCACGGCGCCGTCGGCGATCTCCGGGACCTCAAGCTCGAAGAGGCGGCGCACCAGGTTCGGGTGCGAACGCGACAGCGTGACGGCCGGGCCCTTGGGGCCGCGGTTGACGTCCACCACGTAGCAGCGGATGCGGTTGCCGTGGGTGTACTTCTCCCCCGGTACCTGCTCCGGCGGCGGCAGCAGGGCCTCGACGGTGCCCAGGTTCACCTGGATCATGATCGGGTTGTTGCCCTGCTGGATCTGTCCGGAGACGATCTCGCCGATCTTGTTCTTGAACTCGCCCACGACGTTGTCGTCTTCGGCATCGCGCAGGCGCTGCAGGATGATCTGGCGTGCGGTCGAGGCCGCGATGCGGCCGAACCCGGTGGGGGTGTCGTCGAACTCGCCAATGACCGTGCCGTCTTCCTCGGTCTCGGTGGCGAAGATCGTCACGTGGCCGTTGCGGCGGTCGACCTCGGCGCGTGCCTGAGGCATCGCGCCCGGGGACTTCTGGTAGGCAATGAGCAGTGCCTGCTCAATGGTGGGGATCAGCACCTCGAGCGGGATTTCGCGTTCTTTTTCGAGCATGCGCAGCGCGCTCATATCAATGTCCAACTCAGGCCTCCACGTTTTCGTCGTCTTCGTCGTCAAGTTCTAATTCAGTCAGGTCCGCGCTCTCGGCACGGGCAAACTCCACCTCGACGTTGCCGCGGCGGATCGATCCAAATTCAATGGTGCGTGGTTCGCCGACCTTGGGCTTCATGCCCTTCTTCACGGTGATCTCCGGGACGATGGTGATTCCCGTTTCGGTGACCTCCATGAGGCGTCCGAGCAGGTTGTCCTCGCCAATCACGTTGACCTTCACCATGCGCCCGACATTGCGGCGCCAGTGGCGCGGCAGGGTCAGCGGGCGGGACGTGCCCGGAGAGGAAACCTCGAGCTCGTAGGGGTCGGCGGTGTCGTGCGGGTCCTTGTCCAGGGCCTCGGAAATGGAGCGGGAGACCTCGGCCACCTGGTCGAGCAGGATGCCCTCGGTGCCTTCGGTAACGTCGACCACCACGTGCACGATGCGCTGGTCCCCGGCACGGCGGACCTCGACTTCTTCAAGCACCAATTGGTGGGAGGCAACGGTGGGCTCCAGTAGTTCGGTGAGGCGGGCCGCCTCGAGCTGGATGTCTGCCGGCTTGCCGGTCATGAAAGTCCTCCCACATTATTCGATGTTGTGAATCCTAGGGTAGCGACTTTTGGGGTCATCCGTCTGCCCGATTCATCACGGGCATGCCCACGGCCGGGTCCATGGGATGATCAAGGTGATGGATCAGCACCCAATTGACCCCAGTGATCGCGTTTCCCGCCGACCCCGCCGCGGTGCCGCCCGGCGGCTCCTGGTGGCCTTGGCGGCGATGCTTGCCGTGGCCGCCGGAACGCTCGGCACGGCGGTCTACCTGAACCGTGATTCCCCTACATGGCAGGCGATCCTGGGCACCGAGCCGGTCATCGAGGCGGCCCCCGATCCGGCCGCGGACCTGCCCGTCCTGCTTGATGCGCTGGAGAACATGGCGGCCACCCCGGAGGTCTCCGGAACCGCCAGGTTGGCCACCGCGCTGCAGGGCACACGCACCATGCTGGCGGAGCATGTCGAATTACTCACACCAGGGATCCCGGCGGCCTCGCAGGCAGCCGCCGAGGGTGACGGAACCGAGGCCTCGGCCAACGATCCGGCTGCGGTCCCGCTGGATGCCGCCGATTTTTCCCGGCGCCTGGCGCAGACCGGCAACGCCCTGCTGACCCAGTCGCTGGGGGCCCCCGAACAGGAAGCCCGCAGGCTTTCCGGGGCCGGGATTGAGCTGCTGGTCCAGGCCCGCACCGTGCTCTCCGCCTCCGGGGCAACGCAGGCGGCCCTCGATGCCCTCCCCGCTCCCGGCATCGCCGAAGAGTCCGCAGCGGTTGCGACGGCAACGAAGGATTCTTCCACCGAATCCGCGCCGGCCGCCGACGGCGCCACCACCCACCGCGCCGCCTTGGCAACGATGCCCGAATTCGCCGCCTCCGCCTGCCCCTCCCCCGCACCGTCGAATCCCGAGGCACCTGACTCCGGCCAGCTGCTGGGCAAGGTAGCCGACGCCGCCTATCGGATGGGCTACGCCTACGACGTTGCCGGGGCGCGGACCAGCGCCGGTCTGCGCACCGCCGCCTGGGACAGGTCCGGGTTGCTGGTGGACTTCGCGCAGGCGGTGGAAGGCCAGTTCGCCGAAGAGCTCGACTGCGAACCCCTGCGGCAGCCCGCCTACCAGCTGCCGGCCGACGCAGCGCAGAACCCCATGGATGCGGCACGCAGCGGCGAGGCGCAATTGGCCTTGCTGTTGCGGGACGCCGCGGCAACCCAGACCGGGGATTCCCGGGCATACCTGTTGAAGGCCGCCTGGGCCCAAGCGCTACACGCCCGCCAGGTCACCGGCGTCGCGCCGGACTTCACCCAGGTCGACGGCACTACGTCCCCATCCCCCGCACCTTCGGCCGGGTAGCGTCCAGGGGCACACCGTTTTACCCCCGAGGGGGGTCCGCACCGGACTCCGGCTGCCTCGTGTGGATCTGTATCTCATCGGGCCTGAAACGGCGATGCCGGAAGCGACTCGGGGCTGCCCAATGACGTTCGTGGCCATCCGTGGCACCGGCAGGACGGGGCGGAAGAGTCCGCCACAGCATCGAAGAAGTGCTTTGTCACTACAGATCCCAAATCGTCTGTGCCTCTGGCTACGATCTGCGTAGGGGCTGCCGGGGGAAGTTTGGGAGTTCCGATTCGCAATCGTCACTAGGGGGAATCATGTCTGTCCGTTTCAATACACCACCGCTTTGGCTGCAACACCTTCCTGCCGGTTTCCAACCCACACCGTCGTGGGTGCCGGAAACCTCGTGGGGCGCCCCGCCAGCCGGCTGGCCCATGTGGGTTCACTCGGAGAATGGCCACCCGGCCTTGCCTCCGGAAGAGTTCTCCGCCAACCCGTATCTGTACATGTCAGTGATGCCCGGTGATCCCGCATTCATCGCAGCTGGAGCGCATGCCTCACCTTCCATCGGATCCGCAGGCGGCCGTCCACCAGTCGCAGGATTTTCGGTCCCCGGAAACCAAGAACCGAAGAAGCCAATGAGCCGGGGCAAGAAAATTGGGATCGGCGTCTCCGGTCTTGTCGTGCTCTCGATAATCATTGGCTCCTGTGGTGGCAGCGACGAGCAACCGTCCTCCGCTCCGACAGCCACGGAGTCGGCAGTCTCGTCTCCCAGCGAGACAGCCGCAGCGGCACCCGTAGTGTCCTCCGCTGACGCCTCAGCCAGCGCCAAGGCAGAAGCAGACGCTGAGGCGGAAGCCAGTGCCAAGGCCGAAGCGAAGGCAGAAGCCGAAGCCGGAACGCTCAGTCAGCAGAACGCGCTTCGGTCCGCGGAGAACTACCTCGGATTCTCGGCATTCTCGCGCACCGGACTGATTTCGCAATTGGAGTTCGAGGATTACTCAACCAAAGATGCAACGTGGGCGGTCGACCGTGTGACGGTTGACTGGAATGAACAGGCTGCCAAGTCCGCCGAACAATACCTTGAATTCACCGCCTTCTCGCGCAAGGGATTGATTGAACAGCTCGTTTACGAGGGTTACACGAAGAAGCAGGCAGAGTACGGCGTGGGCAAGACAGGTCTCTAGCTCTCTGACCGACAGTAGGTTCCTACGCCAAATGTCGCAGTCCGCTGTCTCGGGACTCCTCATGGTTGCGCCGTCCCAATCGGCAATTGCCTGAAGCCTGTCATGCCGGAACCAGCATGACAGGCTTCGCCTAGCCGCCCGGTGCGGAGCGTCGATCGCGATCGGCGTTGGATAGACGGCCGGGAACTGCAATTCCTGGCGTTGGCCGATGAGCAGCGTGGCGACACATGGAATCGCCCCAAGCCAGCGAGACTTTTGGCGCCTTTCGGATTCCACTGCCCATGCCACGCCCAGGAGCGCCCTCCCCAAACCAGACCCCCATGTGAGGCGTGTCACGGCAGGTCTGACGGCTGCCGCGCCCATACGTTGGCAGTGTCCCACTCGCACAGCCATCAAGGAGAAACCCTGTGTCACGCAGATTTATTCATGCCTCGGCCTGCGCCGCGGCACTCACGCTGGTCGCCGGAGCGATCACTGCCGCCCCCGCCGTCGCGGAACCGCGGCAAACCGAAAAACAGGCCACTGCCACCGGCACCGGAGGGGCGGTGAGCACCGTCGATGCCGAGGCTTCGGCGGCCGCCATCGCCGTGCTGCGCAAGGGCGGCAACGCGGTGGACGCCGCCGTCGCCGCGGCGGCCACCCTGGGCGTCACCGAACCCTACAGCGCCGGCATTGGCGGAGGCGGGTATTTCCTCTACTACGACGCCGCATCGGGAAAAGTCAGCACCATTGACGGACGCGAAACCGCTCCGGCGACCATGCCGACGGACGCGTTCATCGATCCCGAGACCGGCGAACCCTACCCGTTTACCCCCGAACTGGTGACCAGCGGCGTATCCGTGGGTGTTCCCGGCACGGCAGCGACCTGGCAGCGGGCCCTGGAAAAGTGGGGGTCGCTCAGCCTTGGGCAGGCCTTGCAGCCTGCCATCAAGGCAGCCACCCGCGGCTTCGTCGTGGATGAGACATTCCGCGAACAAACGCTGGACAACAAGGAGCGCTTCGCCGCGTTTGATTCCACCAGCGAGCTCTACCTGCCCGGAGGCGATGCCCCTGAGGTCGGCAGCACCATCAAGAACCCGGACTTGGCCCGCACCTACACGCTGTTGGCCCGCGACGGTATCGAGGCCTTCTACAACGGGGCGCTGGCGGAGGACATCGCCGAGGCCGTCCAGGCGCCGCCGATTTCCGATGACACCGAGCTTCCCGTGCCCTTTGGCCACCTGAGCACACAGGATCTTGCCGACTACGCCGTGATCGACCAGGCTCCCACCAAGGTGGACTACCGCGGGCTGGAGGTCTTCGGCATGGCTCCCTCCAGCAGCGGCGGAACCACCATCGGGGAAGCCCTGAACATCCTGGAAAACTACGACCTCTCCGCCATGGAAGGCCCGGCCGCCATCCACCACTACCTTGAGGCCAGCGCGCTGGCCTATGCGGACCGCGGAAAGTACCTCGGGGACCCGGCGTTCGTGGACGTTCCCACCAGCACCTTGACCGATGCGCTCTTCGGCGCCGAGCGCGCCTGCGCGCTGGACCCGGAGCAGGCTGCCACCAAGCCCGTGGCCCCCGGCGATGTCACCGACTATGACGGTCTCTGCCCGGCTGCCACCGCCGCACCGGCGGTGGAAACCGACACCGAGAACATCTCCACGACCCACCTGTCCGTGGCCGATGCCCAGGGCAATGTGGTGTCCTACACGCTGACCATCGAGCAGACCGGCGGATCGGGCATCGTCGTTCCGGACCGCGGCTTCCTCCTGAACAACGAGTTGACCGATTTCTCCACGGTCTACGACCCGGCCGACCCCAATAGGATCGAACCGGGCAAGCGTCCGCGCTCGTCGATGGCCCCGACCATCGTCCTCTCCGACGGCAAGCCCCTGTTGGCCTTGGGCTCGCCGGGCGGTTCGACCATCATCACCACGGTGTTGCAGACCTTGGTCAACCGCGTGGACCTTGGCATGAGCCTGCCCGAGGCGATTGCCGCACCGCGTGCCTCGCAGCGCAATTCGGCCAAGGTCACTGCCGAACCGGAGTTTATCGAATCCCAGGGGGCCGGCTTGGAAGCCTTCGGCCATGAGTTCGTCGCCTCGGGCGATTCGTTTACACCGCAGGCGGAGATCGGCGCGCTCGAGGCAATCGAGTTCGGCCCTGATGGATCGATGACGGCGGCGGCAGAACCGACGCGTCGCGGTGGCGGCTCGGCCATGGTGCTCAAGCCGGCGCGTTAGCCACGCGGGCAGGGCCCAACCGCACGGTGCGCTGCTCCCTCGAAAACCGACACTGGATTTCCAGGTTCGGTTTTCGGCGGAGCAGCGCCATTCCCGGCGAAGGACGGGGGGCAACGGCGAGGCCCATGACGCAGGGAACAGCACGGCACCCCCTGGCCGCGTTCAGCCGGAGGCCACGTTCCGCAGGCCACGGGTCGACAATTCCTGTGCCGGGTTGCCGCCGAATAGGCTGTCCTCGGGTACGTCGGAACCTTTCATCAGGAACGAATCGGCTTTGAGCTCCGCCCCGTCCTGCATGGTCACGCCGTAGTGCACAAACGCGCCGACACCTATCGTGACCCTGGAGCCGATCGAGATGGGCTCGAGCTTGAAGGCCCCGTCTTCCATCGAGTGGCATTGGAAGATGCTCCCCGAATTCAGGGTCACATCATCGCCTATGGAGACGATTGTCTTCTCCGGGATTGCGCATCCGTCATCGAAAAGCCTCTTGCCCACGCGCACACCCAACAGTCGCAAAATGATCGATTTGAAGGGCGTGCCGCTGAACAGGCCAAGTGCTGCACCACCGATGAACTTCCAAAAACGCTCGTGCTCCCAAAAGTAGACCTCATAGATGGAACAGAAGGTCGGGACAAGCTTGTGGCGGATCTGGGTGATGCGTTCGATCGCAATGGTGAGTCCTTCCAACGCCACACCCAGGGCCAGTGTGCCGATCATGACGGCCAGTGCGCCGACTTCTTCAAAATGGGTCAGGACGACCGATGCGAACCACAGGGAGACAAAGACCTCGAACCAACGGAGCAAAAGGAACAGCGCAATGGTGAGGCCGTTGTGGCGGTTCTTTGCTGGAAGCCGCAATTTGAGTTGCTCTGCCGTCTTCATCTCGTCGAAGGCGCTGTCCCGCTGGACCGAGCGCGGGATCTCGAAAGGCGGGGACCCCAGGAGTCCGACTCCTTCACGGACGGGACCGTCAATCGGGACCATGGTCATGGTTCCGAACAAACAGTTCTCGCCGGTCTTCCCCGCAGGTGGATAGGTGATGGCGTTGCCCAAAAAGTTCTTGGCACCGATGGTGCTGGGTGCGATGCGGAATGAGGTGTTCGATACCTCTGCGGTAATCATCGACAGACCATCCGACACCATCGTTCCGGAGCCGACGGTAACCGCATAGGGTGTGTCGTGTTTGACTGCGGGTCCGAAGTTGGACCCCGTTTGCACCGGGTTCGGCTGGTGATACCCGAGATAGCTCAGGTAATAGAGAATCAGCGAGCTGTCGCCTGTGAGGTTTGCGAAGAACGGGATATTCGTGAGCCGCGTGACCGTCCGGTGAAGGGCATAGTGGAATCCGTAAAGGGGATAGACCTTGCCGGGGGTCAGGAAAAGATATAGCAGCCGCGGTACGACGCCCACTGCCACCAGGCCGGTAACAATACCGCCGATTGTCAGGCCGAAGGAAATGATAATCAAGTCGGCATAGAACCCACCGGTCTCGTTCCAGAGCAAACCTGACGAGAGGTAGTCCGGCAGGAACAACGCAATCAGGAAGGTAACGAGGGACCCGAACCCGGCAATGCTGAGGCACACGACCCAGAAACTGTAGGTGACCTTTCTTCTCATAGTGACGCGCGCAGGGTCGACAGACTTGTAATTGGAATCGCAGCGCCGCCCGGGCGAGCCATGCCATGTTTCATTGGGCGGTACCGTCTGCCCACGATGCAGCGACGATGAATGACCAAGCTGGGAGTTGTCTCCCATCTCCGTATAGATGTCGATGACCGTTTGCTCACCCACCCAGACGTTTTTGCCCAGGGTCACCGGCCCTACTTGAATGATTCCCCGTTGGGCGCGATAGCCCTTGAACACGCAGTCCTTTCGGATCACGGTGCCGTCACCAATGGTGAGCAAATCGCTGCACAGCGGCACTGAAGTGGAGAAGATCGCAACGTCGTGCCCGATCTTGGCCCCCAGCGCCCGCAAATAGACGTTAAACAACGGTGTCCCGGCAAACATTCGAAGTGGATTGCTGCTGATGAGCACCCGCACGAACCAGAAGCGGACATATGCCAATGACCAGACAGGAATTTCCATTTCCTTCCACCGCCCGACAATTACCCATTTCAGGACAATGGGTATCACTGACAACGCGACAAACATCGCGACGGTGAAAATGAGGGATCGTTCCCAAACTTTTATGGCGTCCGTTGCCGCAGCTGCCCAGTGATATCCGGCGACCGCCAGGACCGTCAACCCGTAGGTGTACGCCAAGAAGATCAGGGCTTGCAGAACGCCTGTCGTCACGAACTGGCGGGTGCTGGCCAGTCTGACTTCCATTGTCTCGGGATACGCGGTCGGCGGCGTGGCGGCGCTGCTGTTTTCGAGCACCCCGGCCAGCTTTTCAATGGTCGGGTTTTGGTAGGCATCCCTCATGGCCAGCGGGGGCAGGTCGGTGTTCTTTCTGGTCAGGGAACAGAAATGTGCAAGTAAAAGGGAATTGGCCCCGAGATCCGTAAAAAAATTCGCTCGCGTCGATACCTTCTCAACGTGGAGCACCTGCGCCAAGGCCAGCGACAGCTGTTCCTCGGTCTCATTTGCCGGGGCCACATATTCCTGGCCGCCCGCATTGGGGCTGGGTGTGGAAGGCGGGGGCAGGTTTTTTCGATCGGCCTTGTCGCTGGGTAGCATCGGAATGGCTTTCAGGCACTCAAAGTACGCCGGCACCATATAGCTGGGAAGCTGGGATTGCAGCCGTTTCCTGAGATCCACGGCATCGATTTCAGGGGTGTCTTTCCTCAGGCTGTAGTACGCCACCAGCTCGGTAAAACCGGGTTCCCGTTCGTAGGTGTCAACGACCGCTTGGGCAACTCCGGGCACCTGCAACAGCACCGATTCGATCTCTGTGAGTTCGATCCGGTAACCGCGGATTTTCACTTGGGTGTCGATACGGCCAAAATATTCGATCTCACCCATATCATTGATCCGCCCCAGGTCGCCGGTGCGGTAGATCCTGCCCGAAGGGTTGTTGTCTATCCCCAGAAAGTCCGGGATAAAGGCCTTCCCTGTGAGGTCGTCACGCTTGACGTAGCCCTTGGCCAACCCAATGCCTGCCAGGCCGATCTCGCCCTGGGTGCCGGCCGGCAGCGCCTTGGGTTCGTCGGGATCGAGGATGACCACGGCATAGCTGGGCAATGGCACTCCCAGGGTGACAGGACGTGTGGGATCGGCAATCGCGTAGGTTGCCGTGACAGTGGCCTCGGTGGGTCCGTACACATTCAAGAAGCGACGACCCGGCCGATGCCACCGCACCATCAGGTCACGTGGACACGCTTCCCCGGAGACCAAAAGAAAGCGGAGGGATGGAATATCCTCATCGAGTGTCGCCAACAACGTTGGAACACAACAAATGGCCGTGACCTTGTGGGCAACCAGAAACTCTGCCAGCTCCAGTCCAAGCAGCGCGGTGCCGCTGGGTTTGGGAACCAGGGTGGCCCCGGACATCCACGGAACCCAAATCTCTTCAACCGAGAAGTCAAAGGCTATGGTCATGCCCTGATAAACCCTGTCCTGCTGCTCGTACCCATAGGAGAGCGCAGCCACTCTCACGAAATTGCAGATGCTGGCATGCTCAATTGCCACACCCTTGGGCCGACCGGTCGTTCCGGACGTGTAAATGATGTAGGCCAACTGGTCGCTGGGGGATCCCTTTTCCTCCGCTGCAAGTCGCGCGGAATCCATCGACTCGATCCTTGGGTCCTCCTCATCGAGGCAGCGGACCGAAGCCATGACATCCACGAGACGATCCCTCAAATGCGACAGCGTCAAGACCTGGGCGACATCGGCATCGGCGATGATGTAAGCGATCCGGTCGGCGGGATAACCGGCATCCAGGGGCACATACGCAGCGTGGATCTTCAACACCGCGAGCATCCCCACCAGGGAACGAACCGGATCGTCGAAAAGCAACGCTATCCTGTCCCCGGGATTGCACCCGTGGGCGATCAAGTACCGGGCCAGTTGGTTGGCCTTGGCGTCCAACTGATCATAGGTGAGCCTGACCGCACCCGTGTCCACAGCCAGATGCAATCCTTTCCCGGTCTTGCGCAACAGATCGCACTGTCCCTCAAAGAGGTGATCCAGGCGTTCCCCCGGGACCCATCCGGCTGTCTGGTCCACCTCCACGGAGTGCAATACAGGCCCGTGCATGAGGCTAAGTGCCCTGTGTCTTCCCGGATAGGCAAGGTTTTCCCGCGTATCAACTTGCTTGCTCAAAGCGACCTCTCTGGTCATGTGTGTTCCAACCAATCGAGCCGGGTGATTACGGCGCGGGCACATCGAGCATCGATGCCAACCGATCGATGCAATCGACCAGGATGTGACAAGCGGTCTCCATGACTTCCGCGGTGATATTGAGCGGAGGCAGCAGGCGCACGACGCTGCTGTCGCGGCCGCCGAGTTCCAGGATCAGCCCCCGGTTCAAGGCCTCGCTCTGCACTTCGGCGGCTAAATCTCCCGCCGGCATTTCGGTTCGTGGATCCATGAGCTCGACGCCCACAAGCAATCCCTTCCCGCGGATTTCCCGAACCCACGGATGCTGCTGCAGCGGCGCCAGAAGGCCAAAACATTGTTCGCTGCGGCGCCGGACGTTGCCCAGGATGTCGTCGCGTTGGAATATTTTCACTGCTTCGACACCGGTGGCGAAGGCGAGCTGGTTGCCACGGAAGGTACCGATGTGTGCGCCGGGCTCCCAGACATCCATCGCCTTGTCGTACATGATCAGCGCGATGGGCAGACCCATGCCGCTGAGTGCCTTCGAGGCAACGATGACATCTGGTTCGATTCCGTACTGCTCAAACGAGAACCAGGTACCGGTACGTCCGCAGCCCGTTTGCACTTCGTCGACGATCAGCGGGATCCCCAGTTCTCGGGTCACTGCACGCACTCGCTGGGCGAACTCGATTGTGGCGGGAATTGATCCGCCCTCGCCTTGAACGAGCTCAAGAATTACGGCGGCGGGCAGCGGAATTCCGCTGAGATCGTCCTTCAGCGAATGCTCCAGGAAAGTCGCGCAGTTCGTGGAACAGGTGGCGGGGCTCATGCCGAGAGGGCATTGCGAACAGTATGAATAGGGAAAGAAGTGGACCCCTGGCATGCCATTTTGCACGTGACTTTTTGGTGCCACCAGTCCGGTGAGGGCCATTGCCGCGGCAGTGCTCCCATGGAATCCTCCCTGAAAGCTGATGATCTCTCCGCGACGGGTAGCCGTCTTGCACAGCTTTATCGCAGCCTCTACGGCATTGGCGCCGGTGGGTCCGCAGAAGTGGATCTTCATCCGGTCCTGCATATCCACGGGAAGCATTGAGAGCTGGGTATCGATGAAGGCGTCCTTTACCGGCGTCGGGAAATCCAGGCCGTGGGTTTCAACCAGCATTTGGTCGGCGGCAACACGTACCAATTCCGGATGGTTGTGCCCGAACGGGAGCACCCCTGCCCCGTTGAGGAAGTCTATGAACACATTTCCGTCAACATCCCGAACGAAACTCCCTGCGGCTTCGGCGATCGCAATCGGCAAATGGCGTGGGTAAGTCCGGGCGTTGGATTCCCGGGCTTCTTGACGCGCCAAAAAGGCGGCGGACTGTGGCCCCGGTATCGGGCCTGACACGAGCGGACCCGTCCAGTCCGCGAGTTCCGTTTTATTTGTCATTGAAATCTCCATTCATCAAAGAAATAGAGGCAGGCAATCTGGAATCGGGGAAATTGTTTAGAGGAGATTCGGAACCGAAAAATATCGTCGATATTGGCCAAAATCCGGCGCTTTCCCAAGCAATCGACGGCATTAGCACGGATGCCCCTGCAGGCCGACGTCTCCGGTGGGCTCGTAAATTGCACAGATGTACCCTCGGCCGATCAAAATGCCCCAAGCCCCAAGTCCCCTGATTCCATCGCTACTTCACATAAACTGTCTGCCCAAGCTGGAATTAATCGGCTATTTCTTGATCGTAATCAAGATTCCTAGCCTTTGTGATTGACGGATTGATTCATATGTTTTGCCCTATACCCTTTCCCCAAGTCATCGGATAAGTTGAACGCTTCGCGCATTGCCCGGACCCCAAGCCCCAGCATCTCTAGGTCCGTTACGGCGCATAGGCAAACCGAAGAGTCGGAAAATAGCCGAATCTTGATGCCGGCATCGGAAAGCACACCCAAGAACCGGCAGAGCACATCAGGCTCCAGACGCATGCCGAAACCCGACAGCGAAAGTTTGCCCACTTCTTCGCATTTCAACCACTGGAAGCCAATGGTCTCCTGAGCCTTCGAGACAGCAGCCACCACAGGGGGGATTTGGTCGGCGGGCAAGATGAATGAAATGTCCGTAGACCCGTCCACCACGTCATTTTTATGAGTGATCATGTCCGGGCAAACACCTAAAGCCGCGGTGACACCGAACAGCTGCGCCGGGCCTGGCCCC
The DNA here is from genome assembly GCF_039535115.1 of Paeniglutamicibacter sulfureus. Lineage (NCBI taxonomy): Bacteria > Bacillati > Actinomycetota > Actinomycetes > Micrococcales > Micrococcaceae > Paeniglutamicibacter > Paeniglutamicibacter sulfureus. The sequence continues at coordinate 4,341,181 of NZ_BAAAWO010000001.1, read as the reverse complement.
ATGGGGACACCGGCCACGGTGACTTGGATCTGGGTCCGGTCTTGGATGACGCCCATGATCAGCGGTTCTTCCAAGGTCGCCGAATGCTCGGCGCCGGGCTCGTCCTCGAGCCCGGAAACGACCCTCGTCCCCTCATCCGGATTAAACGGTGAACGCACATGGATCGTTACTCCAAGGCGGCGCGCATATTCAATGCACCGCCGCGGCAGAACCTTGGCTCCTGCAGCGGCCAGTTCCATCATTTGCACGCTTGTAATCGTTTGGACCTTGCGAGCTGCCGGAACGATGCGTGGATCTGCCGTGTACAGGCCGTCAAAGTCGGAATAGATTTCACAAACCAATGCATTCAAGGAGGCGGCGAGAGCAACCGCCATCAGGTCCGATCCATCTCGTCCCATGGTCGTGACCATATTGGCCTCGCGGTTTGTTCCCTGGAAGCCGGCCACGATGGGGATCTCCCTGCGAGCAAGGGAAGCCGCCACGGCCAGTGGATCCACGCCAACTATGTGTGCTTTGCCGTGGATGCCATCCGTGATCAGCCCTGCTTCTCCGCCCGTAAACACATGGGAGGCTGCACCAAGCTTGGAAATGGCCATTTCCAGCGAAGGCTCGAAGATCTGCTTACGCCGACCCACCGCAAGGTCCAACCCACCTGATTCACCCGACGGGGCGAGTCCAGCTGGATGGGTCGCTAATTCATTCGTGGCACTTTCCATCTCGGGTAGCACCACCACCACCGAAAATCCCGCGCGTTGCGTATCCACGATCCTTCGCGCAACCCGCTGAATTCCTCTGTGGTCTGCTACAGAGGAACTACTGTATTTTTGGATGATCAGGCTTTCACGAAGCCTCCAAGCAGGCCAAGTGTCCGATTGCATGGGAATTTCCTGTCACTAGAATTACTAGTTTTTCCCGGCCCCAAGATTCTTGCAAATGACAAGTCATGGCCGTGATTCGGCTCCCCAGCCGAATGAGACGATTCATTCAATTCAAGCGAATACGGTATCACTGGCCGGTAGTCCCCCCGGAACCGGCCGCGACTTCTCCATATGGAGTCGCATCATTGGGTCAGTCTTACACCGCGTACGGGGAGATGCAAGGCAATGGCAAGTCGCGCGAAAGAAATCTCCGCAAGAAAGGGAACATCGCAGCAGACGAATCTTCCGCGCGTAAATATTGGCGATGTGCGTATCGTTGCTCCCGGTTGGGAGCGGAATCGGAAAACCCGTCAGGCAAGGGCGCCGTCGATGACCAGGCGCGATCGGAGGCCCATCGCCATGGGCAGGCTCTGCCTCTATGGGCGCCGCACCCGTTGGAAATCCAGGACATTACCGACACAGGTCTCCCTCCGAGGGCTGATTGATCAGCTGATTTTCGAGGGCTACTCACGGAAATGGACGGCGCACGGGGTCAGCAAAACTGGCCTTTAGCGCTCTGACCCGAGGGCAACCTGAAGAGAGGGATTGACCCACCGCGGCGGCCCGGAGCATGGCGCACATGTGGAGCTCGCCGATGCCTGGTCTGAGCCCCGGAAAGACGTGGTGTCTGTAAGGCGCACAGCGCATTACAGACACCATCGCCCGCGAAAGTGGCTGTCCGGGGCAAAACGGGGACCCTTCTAAACGGCTGGAAACAACACGTCGTAGCCCAGCTTGAGGATCAGCGCGCCCACCACGGCAAGGAAGACAATGCGGATGAACTTGCTGCCCTTGGACACAGCCATGCGCGCGCCGAGGTAGCCGCCAACCATGTTCGCCGCCCCCAGCACCAGGCCGATCCCCCACAACAGGTGCCCGGAAGGCAGGAAGAACGCCAGTGCGCCCAGGTTGGTCGCCATGTTCACGATCTTGGCCTTGGCGCTGGCGGCCAGGAAGTTGTAGCCCATGAAGGCGACCATCGCGATGATCAGGAACGATCCGGTGCCCGGGCCGATCAGCCCGTCGTAGCCGCCGATGACCAGCCCGATCACGCCTGCCACCGCATAGTGGCGGGAGCCCGTGTGGCGCAGGTTCGTCAGCTCCCCTGCCGTGGGCTTGAAGAGCGTGAACAGGCCCACCGCGATGAGTGCGGCAATGATGACGGGTTTGATGACTTCTTCGGGCAGCAGCGTGGCCAGGATCGCCCCGCCGAAGGAGCCCGCCAGCGCCACCGTGGCCATCGGGATCGCGGTCTTCAGATCCGGATGGGCACGGCGGTAGTAGGTCACCGCACTGGTGGTGGTGCCGAAGACGGATCCCAGCTTGTTGGTGGCAAGCGCCTGCACCGGGGAGATCCCCGGGACCAACAGCAGGGCGGGGAGCTGGAGCAGTCCCCCGCCGCCGACCACCGCATCGACCCAGCCCGCGGCGAATCCTGCGAGCACGATCAAGGCGATGGTTCCGGGCTCCATTCCCTGCAGCCCGGAACCATCAAGCAGGGTCGCCGCCTCGATCATCCCTAGCCCTTGGCGAGGGCGATCAGCTGCGCGACAACCTCGTCGACGGAGACGTCGGTGCGTTCCCCGGTGGCGCGGTCCTTGACCTCGACCACTCCGTCGGCCAGGCCGCGGCCGATGACCACGATCGTGGGCACGCCGATGAGCTCCGCGTCGGAGAACTTCACGCCTGCCGAGACCTTGGGACGGTCATCGTAGATGACCTCGACACCGGCTTCGTGCAGCTCGTCGGCGATCTTCTGTGCCGCCTCGAAGAGTTCTGCCTGCTTGCCGGTGACCACCAGGTGCACGTCGGCCGGGGCCACGTTGCGGGGCCAGACCAAGCCGTTCTCATCGTGGTTGGACTCGGCCAGGGCGGCGACGGCACGGGTGACACCCACGCCGTAGGAGCCCATGGTGACGACCTTGAGCTTGCCGTTCTGGTCCAGCACCTTCAGGTCCAGGGCCTCGGCGTACTTGCGGCCGAGCTGGAAGATGTGTCCCATTTCGATGCCGCGGGCGGTTTCCAGCGGGCCGGATCCGTCCGGGGCCGGGTCCCCGGCGAGCACCTCGACGCACTCGATGGTGCCGTCCCAGGTGAAGTCGCGTCCGGCGACCAGGCCGAAGACGTGCTTGCCGGCCTCGTTGGCGCCGGTGACCCAGCTGGTGCCGGCAACCACGCGCGGGTCAACCAGGTACAGGATCTTGGAAGCGCCTTCCAGGCCCAGGACCGCCGCATCAGTGCCCAGCGCCGGGCCGATGTAGCCCTTGATGAGCGTCGGGTGCTTCTTCAGGTCATCCTCGGTCGCGGCCTCGAGGCCGACCTCGCCGCCGGTTTCCAGGTGCGCGGAGATGTTTGCCTCGACGCGCTTAAGGTCCACGTTGCGGTCCCCGGGCAGGCCGATGGCCACCAGTTGGCGTTCGCCGGTGGGCAGCGTGGCGGCCAGCACGACGTTCTTCAGGGTGTCAATGGCGCTCCAGGCGCCGTTGGCGCGCGGGGCGATCTCGTTGGCGCAGGCCACCAGGGTATCGATGGTCGGGGTGTTCGGGGTGTCCAGGACCTCGAAGGCCGGGGCATCGGTGAAGTCGATGTCCTCGGGCACCACGGTGGTCACCGCCTCGACGTTGGCGTAGTAGCCTCCGGGAGAGCGGACGAAGGTGTCCTCGCCGACAGGAGTCGGGTGCAGGAATTCCTCGGACTTCGATCCGCCCATGGCTCCGGCCGTGGCGAAGACCGGAAGGATCTCCAGGCCCAGGCGGCCGAAGATCTTCAGGTACGCGGCGCGGTGGGCCTGGTAGGCCTCTTCCAGGCCCTCGTCGTCGATGTTGAAGGAATAGGAGTCCTTCATGATGAATTCGCGTCCGCGCAGCAGGCCCGCGCGGGGACGTGCCTCGTCGCGGTACTTGTTCTGGATCTGGTAGAGGTAGGCCGGCAGGTCCTTGTAGGAGTTGTACAGGTCCTTGACCAGGAGGGTGAACATCTCCTCATGGGTGGGGGCCAGCAGGTAGTCGGCGCCCTTGCGGTCCTTGAGGCGGAAGAGTCCGTCGCCGTACTCGGTCCAGCGGCCAGTCGTCTCATAGGGTTCGCGCGGCAGCAGCGCCGGGAAATGGACTTCCTGGGCGCCAATGGCGTTCATCTCCTCGCGGATGATGGCTTCCACCTTGCCCAGGACGCGCAGGCCCAGCGGCAGCCAGGTGTAGATCCCCGGTGCCGCGCGGCGGATGTACCCGGCGCGAACCAGCAGCTTGTGGCTGGCGACCTCGGCATCGACCGGATCTTCGCGCAGCGTGCGCAGGAACAGGGTGGAGAGCTTTAGGACCACGCTAACTTTCCATTTCCGCGGCCATATTCCAGGCCACAACATAGTGGTGGGGTGCAAATCTTTGGTGCCGCGGCTTTCGCCCCGGGCGGGCAGCCGGTTCCGTGCACGGGGTTCCGCGTCGGGGCATGGCGCCGCAAGGCACTTGTCCCATCCTACTTTGCCGACCCGGTGCCCCTTGGCATCGAGGGCAATGTGGCTTTGGCCGAGCGGCAATGACCAAGGCGTGTCCGAGGCCCCTTGCGAACTGATCGTATGACGCGGGATAAATTGCTGCTGTTGGACCCGGCCCGGCGTTTCTGGCCCCACTTCATGAATACTGCCTGCACGGAGCGGTGGCGACACTTCCGTCGGCCAGTTACTTGCAGCGCGCTCGGCCCCGGCGGCCATGGGCAACATGGCCTACCCATTGGAGTCAGCCGCGGGAGGAAGAATCCGCACGGAACCCGGCGGCCCCGAAACGCGGCACGGCCGGGCCGCCCGTGACGGGAGGCCCGGCCGTGCCGGTGGAGCATGCGGGGTGTTACTGCTTGGGCAGCTGCGGGTCCACGCCGTAGTGGTTCGCCAGTTCGGTGATCACCGCGTGGGCGCCCTGGATGCTGACCGAGGCCAGGAAGATGGAGTCGTCGACCGGAAGCTTGTCGCCCTCGAGGCGGTTCCAGAGCGGGTTGGACTCGTATTCGGCCTTCTGGGCGCGCGAGGCGTCGCCTTCGGCGCCCGGCGGGGTCCAGGCGCTGACCATGATCAGGCCGGCGTCGCCCTCGAGGATCTGCTCCGCACCCAGCGGGGCAAAGATCGAGTCGGTGGAGTCAAGTCCGCCTGCGGGGCGCGGGATCGCCATGTCGGCCATGATTTCGCCGATGAACGAGTCGGTCGCGTAGAGCCGGGCGGTGTCGCCGCCGGAGAAGCGGATCAGCGAGTAGGTCAGCTTCGGGTCCTTGGCCAGGATGGACTTGCCGACGGAGGCGGCGCGGTCCTCGTATTCCTTCACCAGGGTCTCGGCCTTGGTCTTCTCCCCCAGGGCCTCGCCGAGGAAGACGACGTTTTCCTTCCAGGTCGGGCCGGTGCTGTCGGAGAAGATGGTCGGCGCGATCTTGGAGAGCTGCGGGTAGAGCGCCTCGTGGCGCACCTTGGCCGAGACGATGAGGTCCGGCTGCAGTTCGAGGATCTTCTCGAGGTTCGGCTCGGCGAGCGTGCCCACGTTGACGGACTCGGCGGTCGCCTCCTTCACGTCGCCCAGGTAGGGGGCGAAGGGGTCCTTGGGGTCCTGGCGGTACTGGACGTAGCCGACCAACTCGGCGTCGAGCAGCAGGGCCGCGTCGATGTAGCTCGGGTCCAGGGCGACGACGCGCTTGGGCTGCGTCTCCAGGGTGGTCGAGCCCATGATGTGGTCCATGGTCAGGGGGTAGCCGGCGGCGTTGGCGGCCGGGGACGCCGCGGGGGCTTCGGTCGCGGGGGCGGCGCAAGCGGAGGTGGCGAGCAGGGCCATGCCGGCAAGGGCGGCGGCCACGCGGCGAACGGTCGACTTTTTCATGGGCGGGTACTTTCAGCGAGTGGGAAGTTACGCGGCAGGGGCACAAAAAGTTAGGGTTGCCTTGCCAAGGCAGTACACTAGCACAGTGCCGATACATAGGGCACGAAATTGTTTCGTAATCAAAAAGGGAGTCCTCGTGCCCGTCCTCGCCACCGCCGCGCAGGCGCCCGCTGCGGATCCGCGCACCGGCGGCCGTCCCGTCGGGCGGGCCCGCCGCCTGCGCCGCCTCGGGCTGGCCGCGGCGGCGCTGCTGCTGGCTGTGCTCGCCAGCATCTGCATCGGCGGCCAGCCCTCCTCGCTGGCCGAGGCCTGGCACGCCGTGGCCACCCCGTCCGGCACCGTCATGGACGTAACGATTCGCGAGCTGCGCTGGCCGCGCACGCTGACCGGGATCGTGGTGGGCGCCTGCCTTGGGCTGGCCGGCACGCTGGTCCAGGGACACACGCGCAACCCGATCGCCGATCCGGGGCTGCTGGGCATCAACCAGGGCGCGGCGCTGGCGATCGTTGCTGCCACCACGTTCTGGGGCCAGCAGACCGCCGGCGTCGAGGCCACCCTCGCCTTCACCGGCGCCCTGGCGGCCAGCATCCTGGTCTTCCTGCTCGGGTCCGCCAGTCGGCACGGGGCCACCCCCATCACCCTGGTGCTGGCCGGGGCGGCGGTGACGGCCCTGTGCCACGGCCTGGTTTCCGGGCTGGTGCTGCTCAACGAGGAGGCGCTGGACACGCTGCGCTTCTGGCAGATCGGCTCGCTGGCCGGGCGGGACGGCGGCCTGGACCTGGTGGCCCCCTTCATCCTCGCCGGCCTGCTGCTGGCGCTGGCAAACCTCGGCGCGCTGAACACCCTGGCCCTGGGCGAGGACACGGCCACCGCGCTGGGCACCGGCGTGTTGCGCTCGCGCATCGTCGGGATTGCCGCCATCGCGCTGCTCTCCGGCTCGGCGGTGACCCTGGCCGGCCCGATCGCCTTTGCCGGCCTGGTCATCCCGCACCTGGCGCGCGCCGCCATGGGCGGGGACCACCGCTGGCTGATGCCCTTCTCGCTGCTGGCCGGCGCCACCCTGGTGCTGCTGGCCGACACCGCCGGCCGAGTCGTGGCCCGGCCCGGCGAGCTCTCCGTCGGCGTCGTGCTGGCCGTGATCGGCGCGCCGCTCTTCGTGCACCTGGCCCGGCGCAAGCGGCTGGTGGCCCTGTGAGCGCCGGGACGACGGGGACCGGCACGCGCTTTGCCTCGGTGCGGGCGCTGCGCCTGGGGCCGGTGTCGCTGCGCACCGACCCGCGCACGCTGGCCGTGACGGCACTGCTGCTGCCGCTGGTGCTGGCCGGCGCGGCCCTGCACATCGCCTGCGGCGGCACCCCGCTGGCCTTCGGCGAGGTGGTGCGCGCCCTGCTGGGCGATGACTCCAATCCCCTGGTGCACCTGGCCGCCACCGAGTTCCGCGCCCCGCGCATGGCAGCCGCCGTGCTGGTGGGCGCCGCCCTGGCCGCGGCCGGGGCGCTGACCCAGACCGTGGCCCGCAACCCGCTGGCCAGCCCCGACGTGCTCGGGGTGACCTCCGGCGCCGCGGTGGGAGCGGTGGGCGTGCTGGTGCTGGCCGGCGGCGGGCATGCCGGGCTCAGCGGCGCCGCCGCGATGCTGGGCATGCCCGCGGCGGCCTTCGCGGCCGGGCTGCTGGCCGGAGGCGCGGTGTACCTGCTGGCCTACCGCCGCGGCCTCGACAGCCAGCGCCTGATCCTGGTCGGGCTGGGCGTCTCCGGCCTGGCCGCCAGCCTGACCACCTGGATGCTGACCCTGGGCGACGTCACCAGCGCGGGGCTGGCCCTGACCTGGATGATGGGCTCGCTCAACGGCAAGGAATGGACGCTGGTGGCACCGCTGGCCGTGGCCGCGGCGGTGCTGCTGCTCGCGGCGCTGGGCATGGGCCGCTGGCTGGCACTGTCCAGCCTGGGCGACGACGTCGCGGTCGCCCTGGGCTCGCGGATCGGGACGGTACGCACCGTGGCACTGCTGCTAGCGGTGCTGCTGGCCGCGGTCGCCACCGTGGTGGGCGGACCGATCGCCTTCGTGGCCCTCGCCGCCCCGCAAATCGCGCGGCTGCTCTGCGGCTCGGCGCTGCCCCCGGTGGGCGCCAGCGCCCTGGTCGGGGCGCTCTTCGTGCTGCTCTCCGACGTGGCGGCGGCGAACCTGCTGGCCATCCCGCTGCCGGTGGGCGTGGCCACCGCGGTGCTCGGCGCGCCGTTCCTGATGTACCTGATCCTCAAACACCAACGGAGAACCTCATGATCCCGGCCGCATCCCGCCTCTGTGTGGAAGAGGTCACCCTGGGCTACGACGGGGACGACATCGTGCACCAGCTCAGCCTGGCCGTGCCCGACGGCGCGGTGACCTCGATCATCGGCCCCAACGGCTGCGGCAAGTCCACCCTGTTGCGCGCCATGGCCCGGCTGATGGTGCCGCGCTCCGGACGCGTGCTGCTGGACGGGGAGCCGCTGCACCGCCAGCCGACCCGTTCGGTGGCTACCCGGCTGGGCATGCTGCCGCAGAACCCCACGGCCCCGGCCGGACTGACCGTGGCGGACCTGGTCTCGCGCGGACGCAACCCGCGCCAACGCTGGTACCAGCAGTTCTCCGTCGGCGACGAGCGCGTGGTCGCCGAGGCGCTGGAGGCCACCGGCATCGCCGCGCTGGCCGACGTGCCGATGGACGAGCTCTCCGGCGGGCAGCGCCAGCGCGCCTGGATCTCGATGGTGCTGGCCCAGGAGACAGACATCGTGCTGCTCGACGAGCCCACCAGCTTCCTGGACCTGGCCCACCAGGTCGAGCTCCTGGAACTGGTGCAGCGGCTGAATGCCGAGCACGGGCGCACCATCGTCATGGTGCTGCACGACATCTCGCTGGCCGCCCGCTACTCGGACCACATGGTCGCGATGCGCCAGGGCCGGATCCACTCGGCGGGCTCCCCCGCCGAGGTCGTCACCGAGCGCGGGCTGGCCGAGATCTTCGGGCTGAGCGCCCGCATCGTCACCGACCCGGTCGCCGGACGCCCCCATGTCATCCCGCTGGGCAACGGGCCGCTGCCCGAAGCGCTGGCCTCCTCCGCGGAACGGACCGCGGAGGCCGCGGCGAAAGCCTAGCGAAACCCCACGGGCATTTCCGCTGCGACCCGGGGTTCCCTGCGTGGCGTGGGGCCGCCCGGCCGGGTTACGGGGCGGGAGTGGCCGCGGGCGGTGCCGCGCGCAGGATCGCCAGCAGGCCCTCGGCATCCTTCAGCGCCTGCGCGGTGGCTGCTTCGGGGGTACTCTTCACGGCGCGGGTAGCCGTCAGCATCAGGCTGCCGTCAATGAGTCGGACCGACACCTGTTTGTTCTTCGCATCCCCGTTCACGCTTTCCAACATGGTGGCCGTGGTGAAGGGAGCGGAACTCGTGACCTCAAGCGGGGTCAGCTTGGAGGTGATCGTTTGGCCGCCCGCGGTGACAGCGTAGGTGCTGCAGGACTGGTCCAGGTGCTGCTGCGCCGCCACGTTGGCCACCAGGCCGGCACGGTCGCGGTAGGAGGCAATTGTCAGGTCGCCGCCGGCGTTTTGCGGCAGGACGGCTGCCGCCATGGCTGCCTGGTCCAGCTGGTCGGTCAGGCTGCCCACCCCGTAGAGTCCGCACTCGGCAGGAACCACTGTGACACCCTCAAGCCACTTTTGCGCCTCCGGCAGTTGCTTGCGCAGCGCTTCCTGGTCATTGACGACTGTTCCGGGGGTCGCTGCCGCCCATTGCTGCACAGCGCTTTTCAGTGCAACGGCATCCAGGTAACCCAGTTCGGCCCTGTCCGACGGACCAGCGGTCGGGCTGGCGGAGCCCGACTCGGTGACGGGCACCTCGACGGCGGTCGGCGATGATGCGCTCGGGCCCGGCACCGGGGCATCGGTGCAACCGGCAAGGGCCAGCAACAGGCCTGCTGCCGCCAGTGCGGTGGAGGTCCTGCGAATGGTTTCGTTGGTCCTTGGCATATGGGACGTCACGTCTAGCTTTCAGGTCGGCGGTCCTCAAGGGGCACGCTGTGGCCGTGGTGGATGGTTCCGGCACCCGCCGGAAGGTCAGAAGAGGATGGTGGCGAACTCGCCGACCTCTTCGAAACCGACCTTGCGATAGGTCGCAAGGGCCGGTGCGTTGTAGTCGTTGACATAGAGGCTGGTGGTGGGGGCAATTCGCAGGGCGTAGTCGGCGACTGCGGCCATGTAGCCGGCAGCCTTCCCGCCGCCGCGGTGCTCGGGGTTCATCCAGACCCCCTGGATCTGTGTGGCCCGGGTGGTGACGGTTCCCAGTTCGGCCTTGAACCGGATCGCGCCTTCAGTGTCCAGGGCGATCAGCGAATGTCCCGAATGGATCAGCGAGCGGACCCTCGAACGGTAGAACGACCCCCCATTGACCAGCGGGGAGTAACCCAGCTCTTCCTCGAACATCAGCGCGCAGGCCGGCAGCACCAGGTCGTACTCCCCCGCGTGGCTGGCCCGCAGGGAGGGCTCCGGCTCGATGGCGGGGGCCTTGGAGAGCGTCATAAAGGGCTGGTTGGGCCGCACGCTGAAGGCCTGCTGCGGCCCCTCGGCGAGGACCTTCCACATCCCCATGACGGCATCGGCCGGGCCGAAGCAGGAAGCAAAACTCCGGTTCAACGATTTCACCACGTGCCCGAATTCCTCGGCGTCCTCGGCGGTGACATTGATCGGAACGATATTTGCACCGATCCAGCAGGCCGAGACCAGCAGGGCCCCGTCGAACCGGCCCACGATGAGCGATCCGCCCAGACCCGGCCTGGCGGATCCGGTGACGGCCAGCTGCGCATCCATGAAGATGTTGGCGACCGGATCGGTGGAAACGAGGGCGCGGAGAGCCGCGGTATCGGCGTCATCGAGGACACGGATACTTGCGGAGAGCGACTCTCCGGCGCCCGGGTTGCGTCTAGCTGACGGTAACCACGGGGCCACCTTGGACAGGATTTTCTCCATCCACGTTCCCCATTTCCTCGGCGATGCGCATCGCCTCTTCAATCAGTGTCTCAACAATTTGGTCTTCGGGCACCGTCTTGATGACTTCGCCCTTCACAAAGATCTGCCCCTTGCCGTTGCCCGAGGCAACACCGAGGTCGGCTTCGCGTGCCTCGCCCGGGCCGTTGACGACACAGCCCATGACTGCCACGCGCAGCGGGACCTCAAGTCCCTCCAGCCCGGCGGTGACCTGGTCGGCCAGCGTGTAGACGTCGACCTGGGCGCGTCCACAGGACGGGCAGGAGACGATTTCCAGCTTGCGCGGGCGCAGGTTCAGGGATTGCAGGATCTGCGCTCCAACCTTGACCTCCTCGACCGGCGGGGCCGAGAGCGAGACGCGGATGGTGTCGCCGATGCCCTTGGAGAGCAGCGCGCCGAAGGCGGTGGCTGACTTGATGGTGCCCTGGAAGGCGGGTCCCGCCTCGGTGACGCCCAGGTGCAACGGCCAGTCGCCGCGTTCGGCCAACAGCTCGTAGGCACGGACCATGACGACGGGGTCGTTGTGCTTGACCGAGATCTTGAAGTCGTGGAAGTCGTGTTCCTCGAAGAGCGAGGCTTCCCAGACGGCGGATTCGACCAGCGCCTCGGGGGTCGCCTTGCCGTACTTCTCCATCAGGCGCGGGTCCAGCGAACCGGCGTTGACTCCGATGCGGATGGAGGTGCCGGCGGCCTTGGCGGCCTCGGCAATCTGCTTGACCTGGTCGTCGAACTTGCGGATGTTGCCCGGGTTGACGCGGACGGCGGCGCAGCCGGCGTCGATGGCGGCAAAGACGTACTTCGGCTGGAAGTGGATGTCGGCGATCACGGGGATCTGCGACTTCTTTGCGATGATCGGCAGCGCCAGCGCGTCGTCGGCCGACGGGCACGCAACACGCACGATGTCGCAGCCTGTGGCCGTGAGTTCGGCAATCTGCTGCAGCGTCGCGTTGATGTCGGTGGTCGGCGTCGTGGTCATCGACTGGATGCTGATGGGGCTGTCGGAACCCACACCGACGGAACCGACCTTGATCTGTCGGGTCTTGCGCCGCGGGGTGAGGACCGGGGGTGGCGTCGATGGCATGCCGAGACTGACCGGGATCGAGGTCAAGATTTCCTCCGAGGTGTAGAGAATGGAAGCTTTTTCCATTATCCCCCCGCAACCCGGCCCGCGGGGCCGTAATCTCGCAGGGCGAAGCCGGACGCGCGTCCGCGACATCAAAGTGCCGTGATCACGCGGGTTTGCTACCTAGGCGTGGTGACTGAGCTCACCCGTGACCGGGCTCCATTCGGTGATCCGCAGAGCTGCAATGGAGCCGCTGACCGCGAACGGGTCGTTCTTCAGGGTTTCGGCCAGTGCCGCCTGGCTCGGCGCCGACAACAGCAACAGGGCGCCGGATCCGTCCACGTAGGGGCCGGAGGCGACCAGCGAGATTTCGCCGGCCAATCCGGATAGGAACTCGCGGTGCCCGGGGCGGTGCTCATCACGGATGGCATCGGAACCGGCTGCGTATACATATTCGACTGCAAAAACACTCATGAGCTACAGCCTAATGCTTGCGAAAGCCAAACGGGTCACACCTCCATCGGAGGGCGCTGTCGGATCGCGCCACACGCCGAACCCTAACCTGCAGATGCCACACTCGCGCCCAGCGGGGCAGCCCGGGGCAGGAGCCGGAGTACGCGGATGTCCCCTATCGTGCCAACGGCGGCAAACTGCATCGCAGCATTGTCGAGGTATTGCGTGCATTATTCGTGCGACCGAAGATCAGCTAGATCAAACCAGACACCCCATATGTCTGGGCCACCTCGTGAGCGCTCACCGCAAGCGTCAGAGCCTAGAAGTCATCTCCTGGATCCACACCCTCCGGCAGTGTAAAGCAGGCAGACCCTGATGCAATGTGGATCGTTCCGGGCTCATATATGCCGAAGAGCTAGCTTTCCGCGCTGTCTCGTGAGCGTAATTGCACCCGATAGTCTCCGACGATGTCGAGATCGGTCTTGATGGCGAAGGGACCATCCCGGTAATGCGCCTCAATCGCCTTTAAGATTGCTTCTTCCTCGGTCCCCTTGGTTAAGGTGACATTGATTGACCCGCTCCAATTGTGTCGATTCCCGGAGCAACTAAACAGCAGGCCAGTCTCCCGCTGCTCGATCTTGGCCACCCTACCTTCGGGAATTAGGCCGGCGATTTCCAGCTCCATTGCCTGGGCTTTGGCCTTGGCGTCCTGCCAGGTCAACTCGGACTCCACGGGGGAATTCTTTTCGGCTTCGGTCGTGCCGGTCGCTGCCCCGGACGTGCACCCGGTAAGCGCCACCAACAGTATTAACAGGGCCGTAGCACAGCGTGCTCGGACCATTTTATTACCCACTTAAACATGTCGTAGCGATTCGCGATGACCGGGCCTGCCCTCGCGAATTCACCGCGGTCTTCAATCGGACCACCTTCACTGACAGGCCTGCATTTCAGGAGCACAACGCACGCAAGGGCACATAGCAAACAGAGCAATCCCGCCCACCCCTGCAGGTTATCACAAAAGACTTTACAAATACCTTTCACGGATCCTCAGCGTGCACGCCACATTCAACCCGAGTTGGAGGCCAGCGGTGTCTTCCGTGGTTGAGCCGAGTTCCCCGGCACGAAACAAACTCGGCCATCACTACTACGATCAAACGATGCTGAGATCCGCGAAAACATCGCCGAGGATCGCTTGCCAAACGATGGCGAGTACGGTGGGAGGCTGCTGCGGTGGGCAGCGGGCGTCACCGGCCACGTCGCCGATCGACTCCTCCAGTAGACGTACCTGATTCGACATCTGCTGGAGTCGTTGCTCGAACGCCTGACTCGGACCGATACACGATAATTTCTTACTTAAGGGCGAAATTCTCGTCGCCGCCTACGGCGTGCGTCCGCCCGCCCGCCAGGGATGCCAAAGCCGTCAGCGCCAATGTCACCGTCGAGCATCGTTCGTGCGACAAACGAGCTTAGGATTAATCGCGAGGATCTTTTGCGCCCTCACGCCGACGAAGTACCCGCCCAGTGAGTCCACTTGAGACCTTGTCCGTTGCGGATCGGGCCTTGCCTAATCCTTGATCCACCGATCCGCCCCCCGGTCGTCGTCTGCTGGCGACGGACGGGGGCGGTTTCGTTTTTGGGCACGGGAAGGGTGCCGGCCTCGCTGTCGGCGGGTGTTCCACGATGGTTTCCTGGTTGCGCCGCAGAGGGCTCGGTGAACGGTTCTAGGCGATTTGGGGTGGGGCGTGCGCGGAAGTGAAGAGCCGTTCCCACTCGGGTTGCCAGGGCCAATCCAGCGGAAGCCGGAGCCTGGTTTTCCTGGCGCTGCGCGCGATGCGCGCAGGAACCTGGATGAGCTTGCGCCGGACCGTTGCGCTCCTGGCGTTGGCGAAGGTGCCGCCGGCCAGGATCCCGGCGGCGCGGGTGAGGTTGTAGGCGATGGCCGCGGCCACCAGCCATGCACTATTGGCGCCGAAGTGCCCTGAGGGCATATGGGCCAGTGCGCTGTCCTTCAAATCCGCGTTGACTTGTTCGATGACCGCGTGTTGGCGGTGGGTCTTGTCCGCAGCGACAGTGTCCAGGACACCGGAATCCACGGTGGTGAAGAACGCGTGGAAACGGTGGGTGTCAAAGAGGGTGCCTTGCCCGGCGGCCTTCTTCGGGTTCAGTTCCGGGATCCGGCGCACCACCAGGCGCCCGGGAACCCGTTCGGCTTTCTTGCGGGAGGTGAACGCGGTGAAGCCGGTTTCGGCGACCTCGGCGCTGGAGACCAAGACCCCGGTGGATTCGTCAAGGATCGCATCGGTGTAGTGGATGGTCTCCCAGGCAGTCTCCGGGATCGTGGCGATCGCCCGCTTCACGGCCGGGTCCATGCGCACCGTCACCGAGACCTGCGCGCCCGCCTTCATGGCCGCCGATACCGGCCCGTGGCCGTAGTAGGCCGAGTCGAAACGGCACAACACCTTCGATCCGGGCTGGCAACGTGTGAGCGTGCCCAGTGCCTCGGTGACGAACTTCTTGGCTCCGCGGGCGGAGTTGGCTGCGCCCTTGCGCAGGCGTTGGGCGGCAATGAACGGCACCGCGTCCTTCGTGGATGCTGTGGCCAGCAAGGCGTTGAGCCCGCGCACCCCGGAATATCCGTAGCCCGAGCCCTGCTTCTGGTATCCGTGGACCTCGATGATGGTGTCATCGACGTCAAGGAAGATGAACTCGTTCTCCCCGGGGTTTCCCAGCAGCGGGGCCTTGCGGTTCAGGCCCACCAGGAACCGGGAGGCCACGGCATCGAGCTGGCGCACGTGCCCGAAGGTGAAGGATCGCAGGAAGGACCCCAGGGTGGAGGGGGCGTAGCAGGCGGTGAAGACCTTTTTCATGGCCCCGTGCCGCAACAGGGCCATATCTGTATGGACGGAGCTTTCGGTAACGCCTGTGGAACGAACCGGTAGCACTGGTGCGAGGACCCGGTAGTGCCCGAACCCTCGCACCAGCACCCCACCGCTTTAGCTTGCAGGCTCAGCTCCTTGATCGGCGTGGGCGCGCCGGCGCATATTCGGCCCGTCAAGCTGGATCAGTTCACTGCTGGAAACAATGCGGTTAAGGATTGACTCGGCGATCACCGCATCGTGCAGCGACTTGTACCAGTCCTCGGGATCGAACTGCGACGTCACCACCGTGGCGCCCCGGTGTTCACGTCCTGCGAGGATATTGAGCAGTTCGCTCGCAGTCTCCGGGCTGATCGGCGTGGTCAGGAAATCATCCAGGACCAGGACATCGCAGTCGTGCAGGTCTCCGAGGAACTTCAGCCGTTCGGAGTCCGCCCGATGATAGACCGCGAGCTTATTGGCCAGGTCATCAAGCCGGAAGTAGCGTGCCGTGTGGTCGTGCCGGCAAGCCGCGTTGACCAAGGCCTGGGCCAAATACGATTTGCCGACACTTGATTTCCCGAGGATCACCAGATTCGTCGTCTGCTCAATCCACTGGCACGACGCGAGCCGTGCCACGACCTCCCGGTTCAGCGTCCTATCGGGCAGATAGTGGATCTCTTCAATGCAAGCGGCCGGGTTGGGCGTTTTCGACTCCTTGAGCAGTTTCACCACCCGACGCTGGGCCCGGGCCGTGGTCTCCTGGTCCAAGGCGTGACGGACCTTGCGGGAGAACGTCCATTCGTCATAGGCCGGATCGTTGGCCATGTCGATGACAGCCTGGCCGAACGCGGTCATCCGCAACCTGGTAAACAGCCCCATGTCATCTTCCGTCAGGTGGTGGTCAAGCACGGCCTTCCCCCGTCGTCGGCTCGGTCAGGCTTGCGTTGGTCAGCGCCTCGAGACTGAACTGCGAGATCCCGTCCAGGTGGGCACGGCTGGTATCCCGGACGCCCACCGTTCTCCCCGTCGCAGCGGACGGCCCCGGGCCAGGAGCGAGAGTTGCAGGACGCCCGGCATGGTCCGCACGCAGGACGGCGATGCGATGCTTGACCGCGGTATAGCTGATCGGGTTCCTCGCGTCGTGCACGCAGAGGTCGTGGCAGGCCTGTTCCAACAGGCTGCGGTTGTTGCCTTTCCCCAGCTCGAGGATGTTCAAGCACGACCGGTAGCCCTGGGCTTCGATCTTCTTCCGCTCCAGCAACCGGGTCAAAGCCTGGACCGTGTAGGGGCCGACCTTGGTCGCTTGCCGGATGAAATAGGCCCGGGTCCATAGCAGTGAGGTGTCCTCATACCCGTGCGGCGCATGGTCGGCGTCGGTGACGTAGGAATGACGCCGCGCCCCACGCTGGTGCGAAGCGATCACTGCCCCGCCGGCAAGGATCGTGACCTGCTCACCGACCACCCGCACGTCCAGGGTCTGCCCGGCGTGCTGGTGCGGAACCGAGTATTTGATCGTGTCGACCTGCACGTGCCAGTCCCGCGAGACCTTCGCCTTGCGCCACTGAACTTCCCGCCACGGCTCATCCGGGAGGCCGATCAACTCGGGGCGCTCGGCTTCCTCGAACCACTCACGCCGGGAGCGGGGCTCACCGCGGAAGGGCGTCCGTTCGTTGATCATGTCCATCTGTTCGGCCACGGCCTCATTGAGCTCATCCAGGGTCGTGAAGCGCCGGTCGGCAAGATAGTGGATGATCCAGTTCGTCACGATCTTCACCCCGGCCTCGACGTGGCCTTTCTCTTGCGGCTTGTAGGATCCGGTCGGGACTGCCGCGCTCTGGTAATACTCCAGGAAAGCCTCATAGGACTGGTTCACGTCCCGGGCCTTTTCATAGCGGCTGATCTGGTTCGAGGCGGTCGAGGCATTGTCGGGAATGACCAGTTGGGTCACGCCTTGAAAATATTCAAAGGCCCTGCGGTGCATCTGGCACCACGCTGGAAGCTTCTCGTCCAGGGACCCGTACGCGAAGATCATGCCCGAATACGGCAACGACGCCACGAAGACCGAGACCTTCGTGGTTTCCCGGGTGATGGGGTCGGTCAGCTGCATCTTGGTCCCGGCCCAGTCGACCTGCATCGTGCGTCCGGGTTCGTGCGTAAGCGGGCTGGTCAGGTCGTTGGCCTTCACGTGCTCGGCAACGATCTGGCAGAACCGTTCATACCCGTAAAACCGGGCGGAGCCCGTGTGCGGGGTGTCCAGGTAGCGGGCCCACATGACCTTTAACGGTGGCTTTTTCCGGCCGATCCGGGCCTTCACCACGGCATCGATGTTGACGGGAACGAACTCGCTGGACACGTTCTTGCGGCCATCGCTGAAAAGCCGGTCAAGGTCCTCATCGCTAAGCGCACCGACCTGATCAAGGGTGGTCAGTTTCTGGTCGTCAAGGACCTGGCGGGCCTTGGAGATCGTTCGATGCGAGCAACCGGCTCGCGCTTGGACCTGCCGATACGAATTGCCCTGCACCAGCAGGGCCATGATTTGTTTGTAATCAGCCACTACGGTCGGTTTCCTTTCACTGTCCACGACCTGTTGCCGTGGGTGAAAGCAATCCTGACTCTGAATCCCCCGAAGCGCTACCGGATACTTACATTTTTGCTACCGGTTCGTTCCACATGCGCTACCGAAAGCTCCGCCTAAACACCATATCGTCAATGGAGTCGGCGCCGGCCACCATCCCGGCCACGAGAGAAGCAATCTTTAACCCGGCGTTGGCGCCTTTGTCGGTGGGCACGCTGAGCCACTGGCCGGCCAGTTCATGCAGGCCCGAGTCCCGGGCCAGGACCATGGCCGGCAGCAACCCGGCGGTGGACACGAGGTTCGATTCGTCGAAGGAAACTGACACGGCGGAGGGTTTGTGGGAAACTTGCATCTACGAGATGCCCTTCATTTCAGGAATGTTGTTACTGTCGCAAGTTCAATTTTCCCTGATATGACGGGCATTTCGTGGTTAAAACGCCGAGCAGCTCCCAAATCTCATCGGTGGATCAAGGCTAATGCTTCAGCGCCAAAGCGCTTCGTCGCATCGACACCGCCGGCTCCTGATTCGAGCACTTTGTTGGTTGTGCTCTTCGCTAGGTCACGCGCATCGTTGCCGATGCGCTTGGTGGCGTCGAATCCATCTGCGCCGGTTTCGATGACCTTGTGCCGAGCATCGTCGACTGCTTCTACCCAACGTTTGGCTTCAACAGATTGCTGGCCATCCTCAATTCCTAGGCACTTGTGAAAATCACCCACCGAAACTTCAACCCTGTTACTCGAATGCACCACGGTACGTGCAGATGCAGGGTGAAGGAGCACCTTCGTATTGGCCCATCCCGCGGCAGCATTCATCCGTGCAACCAGCTGTTCAGTACTTTGAGTGATCTGGTTCAGTCGGTTTTGCCGAGCAACACGAAGGGCACGACGATGGTCGTCTAGTTCCTCAGGCGAGGCATCCAGTACACGGTCAAGTTCAAGCACCGCTAGCGAATCGTATAGTTGGAAGCAACGAGCCAGGACGGCAATCCACTCTCGAACCTTCGGCTCTGCTTCGAGGACTATCTTGGCCAGATCTCCCATTTTTGACTTGCGCTCGATCTTCTCCGCGAGTGCGTCCAGCTGACGCAGCGCGTACATTTGGGTGCTTGCAACTGTCAGTGGAGCCGCTTGCACCTTCGACCACGTAACTTCCGAAACTCGCCCGACCGTATCGCGCGTAGTAATTGCGTCGTCGACAACTAGTCCAACCCCGATCATGTCGGCCAATACGGTGTCCCTCTGGGCACGAAGGATGTCGTCGACCTTCTCGTCGATTATCGCCAAGTAGTCGGTAATCTCATCCATCGACTGTTGCATAGCAACCTGCGACATGATTCCGGCGACTCCCGTCAGCACCGCGGGGTTTGTCAGAATCTGCGTCGGAGTCTTAACTATTTCGAGGAGTCCAGTGATCTTTCCATTCTTCATGACAACGGTTCGGCGAAACCCTTCCTCTGAACCTTTCATAAGGTCATTGGCCTTGAGCGCTTTTGCTGATTTCTCAGTTAGCTTCACCCAGCGACCAGCATTCGCAGCAATTTCGGAGCCAGCCTGCGCTACTCCGGCCCCTGCGCTGAATGCCGTCCCAAGCCTCTGTATTCCGAGGTCTTTGGAGGGCAAGTTTTCAGAGGCCAGAAAGCGCTCTATCGCTAATGGATCGCCGATGAGCGCCATGCCGTTTTCATCACCGATTAGTTCGATTTGGTCGTCCACTGCAGTCTCCTCAGGCACGGAGCAGGTAGCTCCAAATGTGGAAGGAATTACTTCCAAAACCGGCGCGATCCACAGCACCACAAACAGCTTATGCCAAGAACCGAAAACCCAAGCGAATGGCATATCGATACGATTTCAGCCTCGCCGACAAGATCCGGTCGCCGGTCAAAGCAACAGCGGCCCCGTTCCACTCCCCTCGCATGGGGTGGTGGGACGGGGCCGCTTCGAGGAGCAATAAATCACCCGAAGATCGACACCGGCTTGACGATGTCTGCGTAGATCAGCACCGCACCCATCACCAGCATGCCCACCGCGACCACGTAGGTCAGCGGAAGCATCTTGGCGATGTCCACCGGCCCCGGATCGGGGCGGCGGAAGATCTTGGAGAAGAACCGGCGCACCGATTCGAAGAGTGCGCCGACGATGTGCCCGCCATCCAGCGGCAGCAGCGGGATCAGGTTGAAGACGAACAGGGCGATGTTCAGCCCGCCGATCAGCGAGATCAGGCTGGCTGCCTTGTCGGCCACCCCGATCTGCTCCATGGCGCTGATTTCGCCGGCAATGCGGCCCACGCCCACCACGGAGATCGGTCCGTTGGGATCGCGCGGGGTGTCGGAGAACGCCGCCTTGCCCACCGCGGCAACGCGGGCGGGCAGATCGAGCACCACCGCCGCGACACCCGACACCTGCTGTCCGACAGCAGGAAGGACGGCCGAAACCGGCTGCTGGATGTTTCGCACGTCCGAGCCCATGCCGATGAACCCGACCTCAACGGTCTGCGGGTTCCCTGCGGCGTCGGTGACGAGCTGCCCCTGGTCGTTGATCACCGGACGTTCGGTCTTGTAGGGGGTGATGGTGGTGGAGTGTTCCACGCCCTCGCGCTCGTAGGTCAGCGGGACGGACTCGCCGGCGTGGCCGCGGATGGCCTGGGTCAGCTCCACCCAGTCGGTGGTGCCCACCGGCGCGCCGTCAAAGGAGGTGATGGTGTCCCCGGGGCGCAGCCCCGCGGCGTAGGCGGGGCCGGGGGCGTCGGAGGGCAGGCAGCCGTTGTTGACCGAGGAGTCGCGGGAGGATTCCTCGCCCAGGGGCACTACGCACTGGTAGACCTCCTCGACGGTGCTGGTCTGGGAGGGCATGCCGAACCCGACGGTGACGATGCCGATCATGACCACGCCGATGAGCAGGTTCATCACCGGGCCGCCGAGCATGATGATGATGCGCTTGTAGACCGGCAGCTTGTAGAACAGCCGGTTCTCGTCCCCCGGCTGCAGCTGCTCGGCGGCTGCATGCCTGGCCTCGTCGGCCATCTGCTGGAACATGCCGGTGGAGGACTTGCGCAGGATCGGAGCGTCGGTGGCGCCGACGACCCCCTTGTTCTTGGCCGGCGGGTACATCCCGATCATGGCGATGTAGCCACCCAGCGGGATGGCCTTGAACCCGTATTCGGTGTCCCCGCGCTTGAAGGACCACAGCGTCTTGCCGAAGCCGATCATGTACTGGGGCACGCGCACGCCAAAGCGCTTGGCCGGGACCAGGTGCCCGACCTCGTGCAGGCCGATGGAGAAGGCGATGGCGACGACCATGACCAGGACGCCGAGGATGAAAAGGAGGGTGCTCACAGTGATTCCAAACGCTTGGCGGCTTCTGTTCGTGCCCAGGACTCTGCGGCCAGCACGGAATCCAGGTCCAGGGTGCCGGGCTCGGGGTCGTAGCCCTGCAGGATGGCGTCGACCGTTTCGACGATGTCGGTGAAGCGGATGGCCCCGGCGTGGAATGCCTCGACGGCCTCCTCGTTCACGGCGTTGTACACGGCCATGTGCGTGGGCGAGGCGGCCGCGGCGGCCTTGGCCAGCTCGATGGCCGGGAAGGCAGCGGCATCCAGCGGCTCGAAGGTCCAGGAGGCGGCCGTGGACCAGTCGCACGGGGCGGTGGCCCCCGGCACCCGGGCGGGCCAGCCGATGCCCAGCGCGATGGGCAGGGCCATGTCAGGCGGGGAGGCCTGGGCGATGGTGGAGCCGTCGATGAATTCGACCATGGAGTGCACGATGGACTGCGGGTGCACCACCGCCTCGATGCTCTCCAGCGGCACGTCGAAGAGCAGGTGCGCTTCGATGACCTCCAGGGCCTTGTTGACCATGGTGGCCGAGTTGGTGGTCACCACCTTGCCCATGTCCCAGGTCGGGTGGGCCAAGGCCTGTTCCGGGGTGACCTCGCGCAGCTGCCCGCGGTCCCAGCCCCGGAAGGGTCCGCCGGAAGCTGTGACGATGAGCTTGTGCACTTCATCCGGGGTGCCGGCGCGCAGCGCCTGGGCCAGGGCGGAATGCTCGGAGTCCACCGGAACCAGCTGTCCGGGTGCGGCGGCGTCCTTGACCAGCGCGCCTCCGACGATCAGCGATTCCTTGTTGGCCAGGGCCAGCAGGTGGCCCGCATTCAGCGCAGCGAGCGTGGGGGCCAGGCCGATGGAGCCGGTGATGCCGTTGAGCACCACGTCCGCGTCAGGGAAGGAGGCGATTTGCGTTGCCGCGTCGGGCCCGGCGAAGAGCTGCGGGTCGTAGCCCTGGAGCCCGGCGGCGTCCTTGGCCGCGGCGATCGCGGCGGAGAGCGCGTCGATATCCGGGTGGGCGCAACCCACCGCGGCGGCCCGCGTGGCCACGGCCTGGGCTGCCAGCAGGGGCAGGTTGCTGCCGCCCGAAAGGGCTGCGACGGCAAAGCGCTCGGGCGCCGCGGCGATGACCTCCAGGCCCTGGGTGCCGATGGATCCGGTGGAGCCGATCAGTGTGATGCGGCGGATCGTGCCGGGAAGCGGGGCGGTGAAGGCCGTGGCCGGGCGGGGGGCGGAAAACTGCGCAATGTTCACCTGACCCATTATGTCCGCTCTTCCTGTGCCTACCCAATGGGCGGCGGGCGCAACGTCGCGGTACGCGCTGCCGCCCTTAACCGGGAATGGCCCCCGTTTCCCTCCGTGAAGGGGGAATCGGGGGCCACTTCCGGATGGCACGTGCGCGGCTAGCGGCGCGTCTTGCCGCTGTGGCGCGGGCCGTGGATGTCCATGACCTGAACGTCGGCGGGCTCTTCGTTCTCGCCGTTGGCGGTCCCGGCCTCGGGCACCACCTCCACCGGCTCCACCAGTTCCCCGACCTCGGCCGCGGCCTTCGGGAACAGGCGGCGCAGCGCCTTGGCCAGCAGCGGCCAGAGCAGCACCAGGGCGATGATTACGTAGACGACCACGGCGATCGGCTCGCTGAACAGGCCGGCCGGGTCCCCGCCGCTGAGCTGCAGGGACTTGCGCAATTCTTCCTCGGCCCGGGGGCCTAGGATCACGCCGATGATCAGCGGCAGCACCGGGATGCCGAAGCGGCGCATCGCGAAGCCCAGCGTGCCCAGCACCAGCAGGATGACCAGGTCAAAGGCCTGCAGGTTCACCGCGTACGCGCCCAGCGTGGCGAAGAACAGGATGCCGGCGTAGAGGTACTGGCGCGGCAGCTGCAGCAGCTTGGCCCACAATGGCGCCATGGGCAGGTTCACCAGCAGCAGCAACGCGTTGCCGATGAACAGGCTGGCGATCAACGCCCACACCAGCTTCGGTTCCTCCTCGAAGAGCAGCGGGCCGGGCTGGACCCCCAGCTGCATAAGCGCCAGGAGCATGACCGCGGCGGTCGCGTTGGTCGGCAGGCCCAGGGCCAGCATCGGGGTCAGCGTGCCGGCGGCCGAGGCGTTGTTGGCCGCCTCGGGACCCGCGACGCCTTCGATGGCGCCGTGGCCGAATTCCTCCGGGTGCTTCGAGAGCTTCTTCTCGGTGATGTAGGACAGGAACGTCGGGATCTCCGCGCCGCCGGCGGGCAGGGCGCCGAAGGGGAAGCCGTACGCGGTGCCGCGCAGCCAGGGCTTCCAGGAGCGCTTCCAGTCGGACTTGCCCATCCAGGGGCGTCCCACGGGGATCGTCTGGCTCCGGGTCTTGCGCAGGTGCGCGGCGATCCACAGTGCCTCGCCGATGGCGAAGATCGCCACGGCCACCACCACGATGTCCAGCCCGTCGGCGAGCAGCGGCTGGCCGAAGACCAGCCGGCCCTGTCCGCTGACCGGGTCCAGGCCGACCAGGCCGATGGCCAGGCCCAGCCCCAGGGCGGCAAAGCCGCGCAGCTTGGAGGTACCCAGCACGGCGGTTACGGCGATGAGCGCCAGCAGCATGATGGCCAGGTAGCTCGGGTTGCCCAGGGACACGGCGAACTTCACCACCCAGGGGGCGATGGTGGCCAGCAGCGCGGTGCCGATGGTGCCGGCGACGAACGAGCCGATGGCCGCGGTGGCCAGTGCCTGGGCGGCGCGCCCCGCCTTGGCCATCTTGTGGCCCTCGATGGCGGTGATGACCGTGGCGGACTCGCCGGGGGTGTTCAGCAGGATGGAGGTGGTCGAGCCGCCGAACATGCCGCCATAGTAGATGCCGGCGAACATGATCATGGCGCTGGTGGGTTCCAGCCCGTAGGTCACCGGCAGCAGCAGCGCGATGGCCATGGCCGGGCCGATGCCCGGCAGCACGCCGATGGCGGTGCCCAGCAGCACGCCGATCACGGCGAAGAGCAGGTTGACGGGGGTCACTGCGGTGGCGAACCCCTGCATCAGCAGGTTGAATGTATCCACTTAGAGCACTCCCTCGAGCAGGCCGGCCGGCAGGTGGATGCCCAGCCCCAGATAGAAGCCGTAGAAGGTGCCCACGGCCAGGGCCACGGAAATCAGTCCATCACGGATGTAGTTGCGCCCGCCCAGGGCCAGGACGCTGCCCCAAAAGAGGATGGTTCCGGAGATGGGCCAGCCCACCAGGTCGATGAAGACGATATTGAGGATAAAGACCAGCATCAGGGGAACGACGACCTTCCAGTCGATGGGCGTTCCGAGCTCGATGTCCTCGCCGTCCTCAGGCTCCGCCGCTCCCCCGCGCAGGATGTTCACGGCGAGCAGGATGGCGCAGCCCAAAAGCAGGGTCCCCACGATGTAGGGAACGGTCTTGGGACCCAGCCCGTCGGACTGCTGGAATGGCACATTCAAGCCAATGGCATCGATCACCACCATGGCCCCGACCGCCCCGAGCAGGGCCGC
The DNA here is from genome assembly GCF_039535115.1 of Paeniglutamicibacter sulfureus. Classification (NCBI taxonomy): domain Bacteria; kingdom Bacillati; phylum Actinomycetota; class Actinomycetes; order Micrococcales; family Micrococcaceae; genus Paeniglutamicibacter; species Paeniglutamicibacter sulfureus. The sequence goes on along the minus strand of NZ_BAAAWO010000001.1, from coordinate 4,316,642 downwards.
AAAGCCCAGCTCGGAGCGGTCCTTGAGCCAAACGGCTACTGGTTTCATGCCAATCCCAGGGCGGCCAGCACGTCGGAAACCCGCTTGTCCTGATCCGTGAGGAAAGTGGAGAACTCATCGCCGGTGATGAAGGCGTCGGTCCAGCCGTTGGTCTTCAGTGCCGCCTTCCATTCCTCGGAGGCGTGCATCTTCTCCATCGTGGCGATCCAGCGGGCCTTGGCCTCGTCGCTGATGCCCGGAGGGGCCACCAGGCCGCGCCAGTTGCTGAACTCCAGGTCGATGTCCGATTCCTTCAGGGTCGGGGCGTCGACGCCCTCGAGGCGCTCGGCGCCGGAGGTTGCCAGCACGCGGACGTCGCCGGACTGGATCTGCTTGAGGAATTCCCCGGCACCGGAGGCCGCGAATCCCAGCTTGTTGCCCAGGATCGCCGGCAGCAGGTCGCCGCCGCCGTCGTAGGAGACGTAGTTGACCTTTTTGGCGTCGATCCCCACGGCCTGGGCCAGCTGCATCGGCAGCAGGTGGTCGGGGCCGCCCGGCGAGGAGCCGCCGCCCACGGCCAGCTTGGACGGGTCCTTCTTCCAGGCCGCGACGAGGTCCTCGATGGTCTTGTACGGGGAGTCCTTCGAGACCATGATGGCCCCCGGCTCCTGGATCAGCCGGGCGATCGGGGTGGTGTCGGTCAGCCGGGCGTCGGTGTCGTTGGTGTAGCTCGCGCCCACCACGCCCAGGCCCATGAGCATGCCGAGGTCGTTGTTGCCCTTTTCGTTGACGATGCGCGAAAGGCCCACGGTGCCGCCGGCGCCGGCGAGGTTGAAGACCTCCACCGACTTGGCGATCTCCGCTTCCTCCATGACCTTGGCGCCGACGCGGGCCGTGGTGTCGTAGCCGCCGCCGGGGCTGTTGGGGACCATGATCCGCAGGCCCGTCACCGGGCCGGATTCGGCCGCGCTGCCGGAGGCGCCGGCGTCATTGCCGGTGACCCCGCAGCCGGTGGCGGCGAGCATGATGCCGGCCGCAACCGCTGCCAGCTTCAAGATATTGGTTCGTCCCATGGTGATTCCCATCTCAAATGCGAGTGAATGATGTGCACCACACTAGGCCGCCGCCAAGGCCGGGCAATTCTTGTGGTCGCAAAGAAAGTTGTGTACATAGTGTTCACGGTCACATTCGGTGCGGGTGCGCGATGTCGGTAGAGTTCACGCCGAAGGCGCATGCCGGACCGGGCGATTGGCGCCGGGTGCGTCATGGCACGGAAAGGACCGCCGGTGTCCGGCCACTCCCCCGCCCCGCGTTGGGGCCGCACCGCCCGGCTGAGCCTCGCGGGCCAGTTCCTGGGACTGCAATTGTTGATCCTGCTCGCCGTCATGGCCGGGGTCCTGGCCATGTCCCTGGCCCAGGCCACCCAGACCTTTGAACGCGTCGAGTCCCGGCGCTCGCTGGCCGCTGCCGAAAACCTCGCCGCGACCCCGCTGGTGCGCGCCCTGCTGCCCGAGGCCAGGCCCCGCTTCGGCTCGGCCCTGCCCTCGATCACCGAGTCGGTGCGCTCGGTCTCCGGCAGCAGCGAGGCGGTGCTGGTCAACGCCGAGGGGACCGTGGTGACAGCCTCAAATCCCGCCCTGCTCGGTGAGAAGTTCCCGCTGGGCGAATCCGAGGTCATGGAGGGCCGCGCATGGACCGGGTCCACGCAGCGCGGCGGCATCAAGATGCTCGAGGCACACGTCCCGGTGCTCGACGACGGCGGACGGCTCGTGGGATTCGCCGCCATGGGGCGCAGCTATCCCTCGCTGCTGGAGCGCCTGCTGGAGGCCACCCCCAACCTGCTGGTCTACCTGGGGGTCTCGGTGGCGCTGGGCACCCTCGGTTCGCTCCTGCTCTCCCGCCGCGTCAAGCGCCAGACCCTGGGCCTGGAGCCGGCGGAAATCACCGGGCTGGTCGAACACCGCGAGGCCATCCTGCACGGGGTCAAGGAGGGCGTGGTGGCCATCGACCTGCGCGAGCGCATCACCCTGGCCAATGACGCGGCACGCAGGCTGCTGGGCTGGCCCGAGGACTGCGAGGGCCGGACCCTGGCGGACCTTGCCATCGACGCGGCCCTGCGCGAGGTGCTGACCATGAAACAGGCCGAGGCCGACCGGCTGGTGCTGGTCGGCGAGCGCATGGTGGTGTTCAACCGCCGCCCCATGGAGGCCCGCGGCCGGCTGGTCGGCTCGGTGACCACGCTGCGCGACCGCACCGAACTGACGACCCTTGAAAAGGAACTGGGGGCCACGCGCATGACCACCGAGACGCTACGCGCGCAGACCCACGAGTTCGCCAACCAGCTGCACACCATCTCCGGGCTGATCCAGCTGGAGGAATACGACGAGGTGCTCTCCTACGTCGACGGGGTGAGCTTCAGCCGCACCCGGCTGCTGGACGACGTCACCCACCGCGTGGCAGACCCCACGGTGGCCGCGCTGCTCATTGCCAAGTCCGCGCTGGCCTCGGAGCGGGGCGTGGGCATCGACCTGGATCCGGCCTCGCAGCTGGGCCGGGTGGACGAGGCACTGTCGCGGGACCTGACCACGGTGGTCGGCAACCTGGTGGACAACGCCATCGACGCGGTGGCGGGGCGCCCCGACGCGCAGGTCAAGGTCCGGCTGGCCGAGGAAGACGGGACGGTGGTGGTCACGGTGCAGGACTCGGGCGAGGGGGTCGACGAGTCGAACGTTGCTAAGATCTTCGTGCAGGGCTACAGCACCAAGGCCTCCGCCTCCGAGGCGGGGCGCGGCTTCGGCCTGGCGCTGACCCGCCTGGTGTGCCTGCGCCGCGGCGGCGACGTCACGGTCGCCAACGACGAGGGGGCGGTCTTCACCGCCCGCCTGGGAAAAAGGGTTCAGCCATGATCAAGGTGCTCATCGTCGACGACGATTTCATGGTCGCGCGAATCCATTCGGGGTTCGTGGCGCAGATGCCCGGCTTCGAGGTTGCAGGGGTCGCCCGCACCGGGGCCCAGGCCCTGGCCGAGGCCCGCCGCCTGCGGCCCGATTTGGTGCTGCTGGACATCCACCTGCCCGACATTTACGGGCTGGAGCTGCTGGGCCAGTTGCGCGCGGAGGTCCCGGAGCTTGACGTGCTGGTGATCAGCGCCGCCCGCGAGGCCGAGACGGTGCGCCGGGCGCTGCGCGGGGGCATCGTGCACTATCTGATGAAGCCGTTCACCCAGGAGGACCTGCACCAGCGCCTGGAGCACTACCGGCGCACCTATCGTTCGCTGGGTTCGGCAGCCACCCCCGAGCAGTCCGACGTCGATGCTGTCTTCGGCATGGCCGGGGCCGACAAGCCGCTGCCCAAGGGCTGCGCGGCGGAGACCATGGAGCGGGTGCAGGGCATCCTGCGCGAGGCGGAGGCGGATCTCTCCGCGCTGGAGGTCGGCGAGATGCTGGGCCTGTCCCGGGTCAGCGCGCGGCGCTACCTGGAGTACCTCAACGAGGTCGGCCAGGCGCAGGTGCACCTGCGCTATGGCGGCGGGCGTCCCGAGCGCAGGTACAGCCGGCGCGGGGCCTGAGCCGCGGCCCCGCTACAGCCAGTCGTCCTCGCCGAAGGACCCGTTCTGCAGCTTCTGGTGCGCCTCGCGCGTGAACATCAGGCACACGCGCGTGGCCTCGGCCACCGTGATTCCGTCCTGGTTCTTGCCCACGTGGGAGAAGGTTGCCACCCCGAGCCCCGGCCGGGAGTTGGAGGGACGCAGGTCAACGATGTGCGTCTGGGTGTAGAGCGTGTCCCCCGGGAAGAGCGGGTGCGGGAACCGCACGTCTGTCAGTCCCAGCTGGCCCATCAGCGTCCCCTGGGTCAGTTGCGACACCGACTGGCCGACCATGGTGGCCAGGGTGAACATCGAATTCATGACCCGCCGCCCGAAGGGCTGGGTCGCGGCGAAGGCGGCATCCAGGTGCAGCGCCTGGGTGTTCATGCTCAAGGTGGTGAACAGGACGTTGTCCGCCTCCGTCATGGTGCGTCCGGGCGAGTGCACGTAGACGGCCCCGGCATCCAGTTCCTCGAAGTAGAGGCCCCGCTCATGGATTTCGCGCACTTCGTCCTGCTCCGACATGTACCTCACGCACCCCTCGTGCTTGTGTGCGGTTGACCGGCCCCGCGGGCGCCGGTCAATCCCCTTTGTCTTGCCATCCTACAAACTTCCCGGCCCGCCGGCCGTGATCCCTACAATCCCAGCGAGCGGGCGATGAGCAGCAACTGGACCTCGGTGGTTCCCTCGCCGATTTCCAGGATCTTCGAATCCCGGTAGTGCCTGGCCACCAGTGACTCGTTCATGAACCCGTAGCCGCCGAAGATCTGCGTGGCATCGCGCGCGTTGTCCATGGCGGCCTCCCCGGCAACCAGCTTGGCTATCGCCGCCTCGGTTTTGAAATCCTGGCCCGCCAGCATCTTGGCCGCCGCCGCATAATAGGCCAGGCGCGAGGTGTGCACCCGGGCGGCCATCCGCGCGATCTTGAAGGAGATCCCCTGGTTGGAACCGATGGAGCGCCCGAAGGTCGTCCGGGTCTTGGCGTAGGCGGTGGCCTCGTCCAGGCAGCCCTGGGCCGCCCCGGTGCCCAGCGCCGCGATGGCGATGCGTCCCTCGTCGAGGATGGACAGGAAGTTTGCGTAGCCGCGCCCGCGCTCCCCCAGCAGGTTTTCCTCGGGCACCGTGGCGTTCTCAAACCTCAGCGGGTGGGTGTCGGAGGCGCGCCACCCGACCTTGTCATAGGCGGGGTCCACGGTGTACCCCGCGGTGTCGCGCGGCACCAGGATCGTGGAGATCTCCTTGGCGATGGAGCCGTCGGCTTTTTTCATGGTGCCGGTGACGGCGGTGACCGTCACCAGGGTGGAGATGTCGGTGCCGGAGTTGGTGATGAATTCCTTGGATCCGTTGATGACCCATGACCCGTCCGCCAGGGCGGCGGTGGTGGCCGTGCCCCCTGCATCGGAGCCCGCACCGGCTTCGGTCAGCCCGAACCCGGCCAGTTCCTGGCCCGAGCACAGCGCCGGAAGCCAGCGTTCCTTCTGCTCCTGGGTGCCGAAGCGGTGGATGGGCATGGCGCCCAGGCTGACTCCCGCCTCCAGGGTGATGGCGACCGACTGGTCGACCCGCGCCAGTTCCTCGATGGCCAGCGAGAGCGCGAAGTAGTCCCCGCCCATGCCGCCCACGTCCTCGCCGAAGGGCAGCCCGAACAGGCCCATCTGCGCCATCTGGGCGATCACCCCATAGGGGAAGGAATGCGCAGCATCGTGCTTGGCCGATACCGGCGCCACGACCTCGTTGGCGAACTCGCGCACCGTCTTGGCGAGTTCCGCGTAGTCCTCGTTGAGTTCCAGGTTGATCATGTTCCCCGGTGCCCCTTTCGCTGGTAGGCGTGGATGCCCGGTGGCCGGCGGCCGGGTGGGCCGCACCGCCGAACGGTGCGCGGTTGCGCGCCGCTTGGGCTTTGTCCATTGACCACGTATTGTTAGTGATCATTAACTGAGTCCGAGGCTAGTGGCGTACGGCACACTTGTCCAGCCTCCCGGACAAGTAGTATCAGCGGCCTTTGGCGGGCCTGGCAGAAGCATGAAGGAGCGGTGGAGCGTGAGTTCACATCCCAAGGACGTCACGGCGACCGACCGCGAACGCGCCAAGGCGCAGCGACGCGAAGACCTACTGTCCGAGGCAACCCGGCTCTTTGCCATCCACGGCTACGCTGGGGTCTCGCTCGAGGACCTCGGGGCCGCCTGCGGCATCAGCGGCCCCGCCGTATACCGCCACTTTTCGGGAAAGCCGGCGGTCCTCATTGCCTTGTTGGTGGGGGTCAGCCAGGACCTTCTGGACGGCGGCCGGGAGGTTGCCGCCACCGGCGACACCGCCGCCGAGACGTTGAAGCGGCTGATTGCCTTCCACACGGATTTCGCGTTGGCCCGTCCGGACATCATCCAGGTCCAGGACCGGAACCTGGAAACCCTGCCGGCCCCCGAACTGCAATTGGTGCGCAAACTGCAGCGCGAATACATCGCCCTGTGGACCGAGCAACTGCACCGGATCCACCCGCAGGAGACCAACGCCGTCATCCGCTTCCGGGCCCACGCCGCCTTCGGATTGCTCAACTCAACAGCGCATTCCGCGCACTCCCCGCGCACCTCCAAGGCGGGATTGCGCAGGCTGCTGAACCAGATGGCGGCATCCGCCCTGTTCACACCGGTAGGCTAGGACCTAGACGATCACCACAACTAGAGAGGCAGTGACCGTGCAGCTACGGCCTTTGCAGCCCGAAGACCTGGACCAGTTCTTCGAACACCAGCAGGACCCCGAAGCCAATCTCATGGCTGCCTTCACGGCCCGCAACCCGGCGGACCGCGGGGTCTTCGACCACCACTGGGGTTCGATCATCAACGATCCCAAGGTCATTGTGCGCACCATCGAACACAACGGAGAAGTCGCCGGTTCGATCCTGGTCTTCGAAAACGACACCATCCCGGAGATCAGCTTCTGGACCGCCAGCCGTTACTGGGGCCAGGGCATCACCACCTCGGCCGTGGACGCGTTCCTGGCCGAATACACGGCACGTCCGCTGCGCGCCCGCGTGCCGCAGGACAACATCGGCTCCATCAAGGTCCTGGAACGGCGTGGTTTCAAGGTCATCGAGGAGTCTGCCGATTTCTCCAACGCCCGCGCCGCGGTCGTGAAGGAATTCATCATGGAGCTCAGCTAGCTCCTCCCCGCAGTCTTCGCCCCCGCCGGGGGCACGGCAACGGCCGGGATTCTCCCCTTCTTCGGGGGGGACCCGGCCGTTGGCATGTGCGGATGACCCCCTACTTCCCCGGGGTCTCCACTTCGAGCAGCAGGCGGCGCGCCTCCCGGCGGATAGCTTGTTCGCCGGGCTCCGGAACCGGGGCCGCGGCCAGCAGCCGGCGGGTGTAGTCGTGCTGCGGTGCATGCAACACGTCTGCCACCCTGCCCTGTTCCACCGATTTGCCGTCCTTCATGACCACCACGCGGTGCGCCAGCAGGTCCACCACGGCCAGGTCGTGGCTGACGAAGAGGCAGGCGAACTCGTAGCGGGCCTGCAGTTCCTGGATCATCTCCAGCACCGCCGCCTGCACCGAGACATCCAGTGCACTGGTCGGCTCGTCGGCGATCAGCAGCTCCGGGTCAAGGGTCAGCGCCCGGGCGATGCACACGCGCTGGCGCTGGCCGCCGGAGAGCTCGTGCGGGTAGCGGTTGATCACCGTGCGCGGCAGGTGCACGGCCTCGAGCAGCTCGGAGGCGCGCCGGATGCGCTCGGCGCGGTTGCCGACCTTGTGCACCACCATGGGTTCGGTGATGCAGTCGCCGATCGGGAAACGCGGGTTCAGCGATGCCGCGGGGTCCTGGAAGATGACCCCGATCTTCGCGCGGATGGCCCGCGCTGCCTTGGGCGGCAGCGTCGCGAGGTTGGTTCCCTGGACGGCCAGCACCCCCGAGGCCACGGGCAGCAACCCCAGCACGGCCTTGGCCACCGTCGACTTTCCGGAGCCCGACTCCCCCACGATGCCCAGGATCTGTCCGCGCCCCAACTCGAAGGACAGGTCGTCCACGGCCCGGAACTTGGTGCCGCGCATGTCGTATTCGAGCACCAGGTTCCTGGCCTCGAGAACCAGCTCGCGGTCCGCGTCCAGGGGTGCCTCCGGCTCGGGCACCCACTCCGCCGTCACGTCCACCGCCTCCAGCCTGGGCACCGAGGCCAGCAGCTTCTGCGTGTAGGGGTGTTCCGGGTGGTTGAGCACCTGGTCCACGGTGCCGGTTTCCACCAGCGACCCGTGGAACATCACCGCCACCCGGTCGGCCAGGTCCGCGACCACGCCCATGTTGTGGGTGATCAGCAGGATGCCGGTGTTCAGCTTGTCCTTGAGCTCGCGCAGCAAGTCAAGGATCTCCGCCTGCACCGTCACGTCCAGGGCGGTGGTCGGTTCGTCGGCGATGATGACCTTCGGGTCGCAAGAGATCGCCATGGCGATCACGATGCGTTGGCGCTGGCCGCCGGAGAACTGGTGCGGGTACTGCCTGATGCGCTTGGCCGGATCGGGGATGCCGACCATTTCCAGCAGTTCGATGGCGCGACGGGTGGCATCCTTGCCATAGGCCAGTCCGTGCAGCTCCAGGGATTCGGTGAGCTGGCGCTCGATGGTGAGCACCGGGTTCAGCGCGGTCATCGGTTCCTGGAAGACCATGGCAATGTCCGTGGCGCGCATCTTGCGCATCTTGTTCTCCGCCAGGCCCACCACGTTGACCCCGCCCACCAGGGCCCTGCCGGTGATGTAGGCGTTGGAGGGCAGCAGGCCGATGGCGGCGGTGGAGGTGACCGACTTGCCGGAGCCGGATTCACCCACCAGGGCCACGACCTCGCCGGGGTATACCTCCAGGGAAAGTCCCTTGACGGCGTGCACGTCGGAGAACTCCGTCTCGAAGGAGACGGACAGGTTCTCAAAGCTCAGCGCCGTGGACCGATCGCCTGCCGATGGTGCGGAGATGCTCATTCGGAAACCTCGTCTTTCTGCTTGCGGCGCCTGGCCTTGCGGGTCTGGCGCGGGTCAAAGGCATCGCGCAGCCCGTCGCCCAGGAAGTTCACGCTCAGCGCGATCGCCAGGATGATCATGCCCGGCCACCAGAACAGCCACGGGCGGTTGGTGAAGGCGTTCTGGTACTGGCTGATGAGCAGGCCCAGGGAGGAGTCCGGGGCCTTCACCCCGAAGCCGAGGTAGGACAGCGAGGTCTCCAGCAGGATGGCCCCGGCGATGGCGAACGTCGCGTTCACCACGATGACGCCGATGGTATTGGGCAGCAGGTGCTTGAAGATCACCCGGCTGGTCTTGGCCCCCATGGACTGGGCGGCCGCGACGTATTCGCGTTCACGCAGCGAGAGCACCTCGCCGCGCACCAGTCTGGCCAGGCCGGTCCAGGTCACCAGCCCCAGCACCAGGGCCAGGGCCACGGTGGTGTTGCCCGAGCGCGAGGCGATCTGGCCCAGCACGGCGGCGAGGACCAGCAGCGGAATCACGATGAACAGGTCGGTCATGCGCATCAGCACCGCATCGACCCAGCCGCGGTAGTATCCGGCCACGGCGCCGACGACGGCACCGATCACGGTGGCCACGAACCCGACAATGACGGCGATGATGATCGACTGCTGGGTTCCGCGCATCACCAGCGCGAAGTAGTCCTTGCCCGTGGAGTCCTGGCCGAACGGGTTCTCGCCCCAGCGCAGCCCCTCCCCGCCGAGCCAGCCCGGGATCAGCGAAAGCGTGGGACGTCCCCCGTCGACGACGGATCCGGCCAGCGTGTAGTCCTTGTCCCACCAGCCCGGGATGCCCGCATAGCCGATGGAGGTGAAGGCCATGACGGCAATGAAGGCCAGCACCACCGTCGATATCATGGCGGCCCGGTGGGCGAAGAAGCGGCGGCGGACCAGTTGGCCCTGGCTGAGCGAGACGCTGTCCTTGCGCGCCAACGCCGCGTCCTCGGCCTCGGCCAGCAGGACGGCCGGGGTTTCGGTCGGTTCTTTCTCGATGGTCATCGCCGGCCCTCCCGTGCGTTGTGGTGGTTCGTGTGCTGGTTCATACCCTGATCCTCGGATCCAGAATTGCGTAGAAGATGTCGGCCAGCATGTTGAACACGACCGCGGCGGTTCCCGTCACCAGGAAGAAGGCCATGACCGGGGCCGGGTCCACTTGCAGCAGGCCGGTCCGGAACAATTCGCCCATGCCCTTCCAGCCGAAGACCGATTCGGTGATCACCGCCCCGCCGATCAACCCGGCGAAGTCGAAGGCGGCGATGGTGGCGATGGGGATCATGGCGTTGCGGAAGGCGTGGCGGAAAATCACCGTGCGTTCGCTCAATCCCTTGGACCGGGCGGTGCGGATGTAGTCCTGCTGTCCGACTTCCAGCATCGAGGAGCGGGTGTAGCGGCTGTAGCTCGCCAGCGAGATGATGGCCAGCAGGATGGTGGGCAGCAGCAACTGGGTCCCCTTGTCCAGGAAGTCCTCCCAGAAGGTCCCGGCGAAGTTCGGGGTCTGCGAACCGATGGTGGCGATCGGCCGAGGCTTGAGGAGCAGGAAGCCGGGCCAGGCACGGAAAATGTGGTCAAGGGTGGTCAGCCCGGCCATGACCAGTCCGGTGGCCACCGAGACGCCCATGGCGGGACCGCGAAGGTGCGCCCCCATGTACTTGCCCAGGAGGGCAGGGATGAGCACTGCCAGGATGCCGCCGCCGACGAGGACGAACCAGTTCGGGTTCTCCAGCACGCCGAAGGCCAGGTAGTAGACGACCGCGCCCAGCGCCACCGTCGCCAGCGCCGGGTAGAGCACCTTGGTGTTCCGCAGGCCCACCGTCATGGCGGTCCCGCTCAGTGCCACGCCGAGCCCCAGCACCAGCACTCCGCCGAATCCCAGTTGCGGGAAGCGGAAGAAGTTCAGCCAGGTGAGGTAAGGGATGACGACGGCAACGAATCCGGCTGCCACGGCGAAGGTGATGATGCGCCGCTTGAGCGGGCCGGCCAGGAAGATCTGCATCAGGAAGCCGACCAGCAGCGCGATCGCCGCTATCTGCAGCGGCGAGAAGGCCGGGTCGCGCATCCAGTCGTTGTAGCCAATGGCCAGGTATTCCTTCAGCAGCACGGCTGCCCAGAAGACCGGAAGAGAGAAGAAGAGGAAGGTCATGAAGGTGACGCCGTAGTCCAGTCCCGAGTATTGGCGGACCGCCGTCAGCACGCCGATGGCGATGCCGAGGATCGCTGCCAGTACCGTGGCCAGCAGCACCAGGCGCAGCGTGGAGCTGGCGGCCAGGCTCAGCAGCGCCCCGACATCCACGCCCTGGCGGCTGGTGCCCAGGTCGCATTGGAGGGCGAAGCACTTGCCCACACCCACCAGCCAGGTCCAGTAGCGCTGGTACCAGGGCATGTCCAGGTTCATGAAGGTGATGCGTTGCTGCATCAGGGTTTCGCGGTTTTCCGCGTTGCTTTCCCGGAGCTCCGCCAGCGGGTCGCCGGAGTTGATCACGAGGACGTAGAGCAGGAGCGAGGCCGCAAACAGGATCCCTATCGACGCGCCCAGCCTGCGGAGAATAAATCTCAACACTGCAAGTAGCTACCTTTCTAGCCGATGTGTCCGCGGCCCGTGGGCCGACGGACACGTGGGGCCCGACGCTGGTTGCGCCAGGCCCCACGTTGTTGCCGTTTTCCGTCAGTCGGCTATTCGGCGCGGACCCACTGTTCCGCGTTCCAGACCAGACCGTTCTGGGTGGCCGTCTTGCGGACGTTCAGCACGTCCTCGGCGGATGCCCCCAGTCCCGGGTGGGCGAAGAGCGGGATGCCGAAGAGGTCATCCCAGAGCAGCTTCTCGATCTTCTTGGTTTCCTCCGCGTGGACGTTGGTGTCCAGGGTGGTGGTTAGGCGTTCCCAGGCCGCGTCGACCTCGGTGTTGGAGTACTTGCCGTAGTTCTGCGGCTTGCCCGTGGCGTAGATGTTCTCGCCGGAGGTGATCTGGCCGGATCCGGCCCAGGCGAACAGTGCCACCTCGTAGTCGCCGCGCTCCTGGGTGCCGCCCGGGGCGAAGAACTTCGGGTCGCCTGCATCGACGATGTTGAAGCCAGCCTGGTCGCAGGAGGACTTGATCATGGCCACTTCTTCGGTGCGGCGCGGGTTCGGGGCCGAGTATCCGATCCGGACCTCCGGCTTGTCGACCCCTTCGGTCTCGAGGATCTTCTTGGCGCCTTCGATGTCGACGTTGTCGTACTGTCCGGCGTAGGCCGCGGACACGACGTCGCCGTAGCTTTCCTGGAACGGGAAGACCTCGCGGGTGTTCATGACCTGGGCCTCCGGGTTCAGCGGTTTGATCAGGTTATCGACGATCTGCTGGCGCGGGACGCACATGGCGAAGGCCTTGCGAAGCTCCAGGTTGTCGGCGAAGAGCGCATCCTTGGTGAAGTTGAAGTCGAGGTGCTCCCAGGTGAGCGTGTCGCCCTGGTGGACCTGCACCGTGTCACCGAGGGCGGTGAGCTGTGCGAGCGTGTCGACTGTGGGCTGCGGTTCGATGACGTCGATGTCGCCGTTCTGCAGGGCCTGGACCATGGTGTCCGGTGCGGCAAAGCGAATGACCAGTTCCTTGGTTGCCGCCGGGGTGCCGTAGTAGTTCTCGTTGGCCACCAAGGTGATGGACTGTCCGGCTTCCCAGCTGCCCAGCTTGTACGGGCCGGAAACGGGAATGAGGTCGGCGGCCGGAAGCGTGCCCGGGGAGGTGTTCCAACCCGTGTTCCAGAATTTTGCGGCCTCCTTCAGGGCATCGGAGTCGCCCGCGCGAATGGCATCGACCATTTCGGTGGTGCTCATGCCGGCTTCCTTGGCCACGATGTGTGCGGGGCTGTAGATCATCGTCTGGATGGCGAAGTCCGGATCGGGGTTCGCGTAGGTGACGGTGAATTCCTTGCCGGCCGGATCCCCCTCGGGACCCTTGGGGATGGTCTGGCCCAGGTCCTGCGAGACCGAGTCGAAGAGCGGCTTGTCGCCATCGGCGAGATTCGTGTTCTGTACGGCCCAGGCAAGCACCGAGTCGGCGACGGTGATGTCGGTGCCGTCGGACCACTTGGCCTCGGGATTGATGGTGTACTTGACGGTCATCGGGTCTTCGCTGATGACCTCGTATGAGCCGAGGTCCTCGTTCGGGTAGACCTTTCCGTCGGTGCCGAAGTACGTGAAGCTGGCGAAGAGCCTGTCGGTGACGGCGGAGTTGTAGGTGCTGTAGGACTGCGGAGTCAGGCCGTTGTAGCTGATGAAGTCTTCGGCGCCGACCGAGTAGCTGACCGAGTCGTCCTTGGTCGTGATATCGCCGAGGTCGGCAAGGCCGGTGTCTGCCGGTTCAACGCTGAACTTGCCGCTGGCTCCTGCCGCCGGTGCGGACGAGGCTGTTTCACTGGGGCCGCCAGGGGCACATGCACTTAGCGCGAGTGCGAGCGCAGCACCCACCGCGACAGCCTTGGAAATACGTTGGAAACGCATTTCTCCTCCTAATTAGCTTGATCTAGATGAAGCCGGGGGTTTAATCCGGATGCGGTCCATGCAGTGTGCGATGCCCCACAATTTAGAACCATAGCCCCGATTTCAACGTATGGATATAAAAACACCCCTTCATATTTACCTGCCATCCGTGCCGCCACTTGGCCGCTCGTGCCGCGCTTAGCGCCGAACTCCGATGTGACGGGCGCTACAACCGCGAAAAATCAAGGATTCACTTCACATTGAGGTTTGCCAATTACTACCCGCAAGTAGGTGGCGGTGGTCCGCCCGGATTTATAACAGTTTGGAAACACGGCCGCGAATGGCGCTCCGCGCCATCCGGAGCGGCTTGTTTCAGGGGCAGACAGGGTTAAGTCAATGGAGGGGCGAACCTTCCGGTTCACCCCTCCACGTCGCATCTCCTACTGCCGAATTGTCAGCAATTCCTCACTCAACTACAGGCTCAAGGTGGACCCCGGGATCGAGCGGAGCAGGTTGCTGGTGTACTCGCTCCGGGGGTTGTTGAACACCTCGTCCGTGGTGGAGTGCTCCACGATCTTGCCGTACTGCATCACGCAAACATCGTCGGCGATCTGCCGCACCACGGCCAGGTCGTGGGTAATGAACAAGTAGGTGAGGTTCAGCTCCTCCTGCAGCTTGTTCAACAGGTTCAGGATCTGCGCCTGCACCAACACGTCCAGTGCCGAGACGGCCTCGTCGCAGATAATCACTTCCGGGTTCAACGCCAGGGCGCGCGCGATGGCAATGCGCTGTCGCTGCCCGCCGGAAAGCTCGTTGGGGAACCGGTGCATCGTGGACGAGGGCATCGATACGTGTTCCAGCAGTTCCTTGACCCGTTGCTGCCGGGACTTGGCGTCACCGATTCCGTGGATCCTCAGCGGCTCCTCAATGGTTCGATAGATGCTGTACATCGGATCCAGGGAACCATAGGGGTCCTGGAAGATCGGCTGCACCCGTCGACGGAACTTGAAGAGGTCGCGTTCGGACCGGTCAGTCATGTCCTGGCCGTCAAAGCTGATGGATCCGGAGGTGGGCTTCAACAGGCTCAGCACCATCTGGGCCACCGTGGACTTGCCCGAGCCGGACTCCCCCACGATCGCCGTGGTGGTGCCGCGCTTGACGGAGAAGGACACATTGTCCACAGCGGTGAAGTCCTCGCTGCGGCCCAGTCCCTTGCGGATCTTGAAGACCTTGGTCAGGTCCTTGATCTGCAGGACGTCGTCGTCTGTCATCTCATGCTCGGCCTTGACCACCGCATTGACTTCCTCGGCCACCTCCGCCGGCTGTGATTGCAGCCGCTTGGAGGCCAGCGACGGAGCCGCGGCAACGAGGCGCTGGGTGTAGGGGTGGACCGGGTTGCGCAGGATTTCCAGGGCCGGCCCTGATTCAACGACCTGCCCCTTGTACATCACCACGATCTTTTCGGCGCGCTCCGCCGCCAGACCCAGGTCGTGGGTGATCAGCAGCACGGCCGTGCCCAGCTCGCTGGTCATGGTGTCCAAATGGTCCAGGATCTGCTGCTGCACCGTCACGTCGAGGGCGCTGGTTGGTTCGTCGGCAATCAGCAGCCGCGGGCGGCAGGCCAGGCCGATGGCAATCAGTGCGCGCTGGCGCATGCCGCCGGAGAACTCGTGCGGGTACTGCCCGGCGCGCTTTGCCGCATCGGGCAGCCCTGCGTCCGAGAGTACCTGGGCGACGCGTTCCTTGGAGTTGTTTCCGGCCAGGCCGTTGGCCTTCAGGGTTTCCTGGACTTGGAAGCCGATCTTCCACACCGGGTTCAGGTTGGACATGGGGTCCTGGGGAACCATGCCGATCGAACTGCCGCGCAGCTCAATGATGCGCTTCTCGTTGGCGTGGGTGATGTCCTCGCCGTCAAAAATGATCTGGCCGCCGGTGACCTTGCCGTTGCCGGGCAGCAGGCCGATGGCCGACAGCGCGGTGGTGGACTTTCCGGAACCGGACTCCCCCACGATGGCCACGGTCTCGCCCGGCATCACCGTCAGGTGGGCCTTGCGCACGGCGTTGACCGGCCCCTCGGGGGTGGTGAATGTGATGGCCAGGTCCCTGATTTCAAGCAGCGGAAGGTCGTCCCGGACCGAGTCGAACATAGTGGGTTTCTTCAATAATTCGCTCATGGTGCTAGCCCTTACGTGACTTTGGATCGAGTGCGTCGCGCACGGCGTCACCGAGCATGATGAAGCTCAACACCGTGATGGACAGGGCCAGTGCCGGCCACATGAGGATCTCCGGGTTGTTGCGCACGGAGATCTGCGCGGAGGCGATGTCATTGCCCCAGCTCATGATGCTCGGCGGCAGCCCCAAGCCCAGGAACGACAGCGTCGCCTCGGCGACGATGTAGATGCCCAGCGAGATGGTCGAAACCACGATGACCGGTGCCAGGGAGTTAGGCACCACGTGCTTGACCAGGGTCTTGAACTTGGACAGGCCCAACGAGCGCGAGGCCATGACGTAGTCCGAGCTCTTGGCCTCAATGACAGCGCCGCGGGTGATGCGGGCCATTTGCGGCCAGCCGAAGATCGCCAAGGTGATGATGACGGTCCAGATGCTGCGGTTCTCCCTGAATGCCGGCAGCTGCATGATGATGATGGCGCCAAGGATCAGCGGCAAGGCAAAGAAGATGTCGGCCAGTCGGGCCAGTACCGCGTCGAGCCAGCCGCCATAGTAGCCGGCCAGGGCGCCGAGGATGCCGCCAAAGACGACCACCGCGATGGTGGTGAACAACCCGACCAGCACCGAGGCTTGGGCGCCGTACATGATGCGCGCATAGATGTCGCAGCCTTGGAACGTGAAGCCCAGCGGGTGCCCGGCCGAGGGCCCTTGGCGGGCAAAGGAGAGGCTGCAGGCTGTTGGACTGGTGCTGGTGAACAGCCCGGGAAAGGCAGCCACGGCAATCACCAGGAGGATGAGCAGAGCGGAAATGATGAACAGCGGCTGCGTGCGCAACGAGCGCCAGGCCTGGGCCCACATGCTCAACGGCTGCGCGGTTTCGTCCACCTTGTCCACGGACTGCAGCGGGGTTTCCTCCAGCGGTGCCACATAGTGCTCGATGTGGCGACTGGAGATCTTTCCGGCGCGGACGCGGGGAGCCTGCGTGGTCGGTTCGATGATTTCGGGAGTTGGATTCTCAGACAAGGCGGATCCTTGGGTCAAGCCACGCGTAGAGCAAATCAACGACGAGGTTAGCGATAACAAAAACAACTACGAGGACGCTGACGACTGCCACGACGGTTGGGGTTTCACCCTTGAGTACGGCCTGGTACACCAGATTGCCGATCCCCGGGACGTTGAAGATGCCTTCGGTGACGATGGCGCCGCCCATGAGGGTTCCGAGGTCGGCACCGAGGAAGGTGACCACCGGAATCAGCGAGTTGCGCAGAATGTGGACCATGATCACGCGGCGGCGGCTCAGGCCCTTCGCGGTTGCAGTGCGCACATAGTCTGCCTGCTTGTTCTCGATGATCGACGTGCGGGTCAGTCGCAGCACGTAGGCCAGCGAAACCAGCCCGAGGACGGTAGCTGGCAGTATCAGGTCACCCCATGGAGCCGTGGAACCGACGGTCGGTTTGGCCCAGTCGAGCTTCACTCCGACGATAAACTGCAGCACGAAACCCAGGACGAAGGTGGGTACGGCGATGACGATCAGCGAGGCAACCAGCACCGTGGAGTCGAAGAGCTTGCCCTTTTTCAGGCCGGCGATGACGCCGAAGATGATGCCGAAGAAGGCCTCGATGGCCAGGGCCATCACGGCCAGGCGCGCGGTCACGGGCATGGCCCGGGCAATGACGTCCGCCACTGGCTGGCCGGAGAAGGTCTGGCCCAGGTCGAAGGTCACCAGGTTCTTGAGGTACAGGAAATACTGGACCCAGAACGGCTGGTCTAGGTTGTACTGGGCACGCAGCGCGGATTCAACCGCGGGGCTCATCGGCTTGCCGCCGGACAGTGCGGCGATGGGATCGCCGGGGGTGGCAAAGACCAAGAAATACACCAGCAGGGTGGCCCCGAAGAATACCGGGATCAACTGCAGGAATCTCTTGAATGTAAACATGATCATGGAACTGCCACCGTGGGTGTTGTGGGGGTGATCGAATCGATCAAGGGACTACTCCTTGTAAGGAAGTTCAGGTTGGCTGGCGGGGATGCTTTGCCGGTTGACGCAAGAAGGGGGACCCTAGGGCGGGTCCCCCTTTCTCACGTGGTGGATCAGCAGCGGGACGGGCTACTTGCCGACGATGGCGTTGTAGACCGGGACACCGTTCCATCCGAACTTCACATCGGAGACGCTTTCGCTCCATCCGCCTTGGACCGCCTGGTACCACAGCGGGATGACAGGCAGATCCTTGAGCAGGATCTCCTGGGACTCGTTGAAGATCTTGTTGCCTTCCTCCACGGAGGTGGCGGCAAGGCCCTCGGCCAGCTTCTGGTCGAATTCCTTGCTTGAGTAGTCGCCGTCGTTGGAACCGGCACCGGTGCCGTACAGCGGGCCAAGGAAGTTGTAGAGCGACGGGTAGTCAGCCTGCCAGCCGGCGCGCGAGGCGCCCTTGAGATCCTTGGAGACCACCAGTTCACGCATTTCCTTGAACGTCGGGATCGGGTTCAGCTCGGCCTTGATTCCCAGGGTGTTGGAAATCTGGTTGGCCATGGCCTCGATGTATTCCTTGTTGCCCGCTCCATCGATGTTCGAGGTGATGGTGAAGGTTTTGTCGGCCGGCCACGGATCGATCTTCTCGGCCTCGGCCCACAGTTCCTTGGCCTTCTCGGCGTTGAACGTCAGCACTTCGTTGCCAGGGAGGGCATCGGAGTAGCCGTCGAGCACCGGGGAGGTGAAGTCCTTCGCGACCTGCTTGCCACCGAAGAAGATGTTGTCGATGATCTCCTGGCGGTTGATGGACATGGAGATGGCCTGGCGGCGAAGCTGGCCAGCCTCGCCCTTGAACTCTGGCAGGTAGCTGGCGATCGTCATGGTCGCGTTGCCCGCGTAGGCCTGGTTGACCCAGCGGTCGCCGAGGTCGTCCTGGTAGTTCTGCAGGGCGCTCGGTGGGATCTGGTCCAGCACGTCCAGGTTGTTGGCCAACAGGTCCTGGTAAGCAGCATCAAAGGTGCTGTAGATCTTGAACGACACGCCGCCGTTGGCTGCGGTGCGTGGACCGGAGTAGTCGGCATTGGGAACCAGGTCGATCTGGACGTTGTGCTTCCAGCCGTCCTCGGCCAGCTTGTACGGGCCGTTGCCTGCGGGCTTTTCGCCGAAAGCCTTGGGATCCTCGAATGCGGCGGCCGGCAGCGGGTAGAAGGCGGTGTAGCCCAGGCGCAGCGGGAAGTCGGACTCGGCGCGCTTGAGTTCGACGGTGAAGGTGGTGTCGTCGACGACCTTCAGGCCCTCCATGGTCTCCGCGGTGGCACCCTCGGCACTGACCTCGTCATAGCCCTTGATGGACTCGAAGAAGTACGAGTTCAGCTGGGCATTCTTGGCGGCTGCACCGAAGTTCCAGGCATCCACGAAGGACTTGGCCGTAACGGCCTCGCCGTTGGTGAACTTCTGCCCGGACTTGATCTTGATGGTGTAGTTCATGGCGTCGGTGGTCTCGATGGACTCCGCCAACTCATTGACCGGCTTGCCGTCGATGTCGTAGCTGACCAACCCGGTGAAGAGCAGATCCATCACGCGTCCGCCGCCGACTTCATTGGTGTTGGCCGGCAAAAGACCGTTTTGCGGTTCGGTCGAGTTTGCCGTGATGACCTTCGCCGGGTCTCCGCCGGTGGTTTCGTCGGCTTCGTTTCCTCCGCCGCCGCCACCACAGGCGGTCAGGGTCAGGGCCAGGGCTGCGGAAAGCACAAGGGCCTTCGAGGTGCGGTTGTAACGCATTCTTTCTCCTCAACGAGTTTGTTGGTTGGCGTGGGTGCCTGTTTAAGCACCGCCAAACCAGGGTGAGTCTCATCACTCACATGTGAGACTACTCATAAATCTCTGAAACAACTAATGAACGACTGCCCTGAAACAGAATCTTAATGATTCTGCAACTTATGACTGGATGACATTTCACCTCATTCATTGTGGGGACCCTGACATCGACCAGTCCCCCCTACAACAAACCCATCAGCATCGACGGGTCTTCAAGGACCCGTCCGATTTCCGCTAGGAACCTGGCGCCTTGCTCCCCGTCGACCACGCGATGGTCAAAGGACAGTGAGAGCACCATGATGTGTCGCAGGGCAATCTCGTCCCGGTGTTCCCACGGCATCTTGCGTACCTGGCCCATGGCGAGGATTCCTGCCTGGCCCGGCGGCAGGATCGGGGTGCCTCCATCCACGCCGAAGACACCCACATTGCTGATGCTGAAGGTCCCTCCACCGAGCTGGGCCGGGGTGATCCGTCCGTCCCGCGCCGCGGAAGTCAGTTCCCCGATTTCGCGTGCCAGCTCCGCAAGGTCCATGCCCTGGGCGCCGTGGACGACAGGAACCATCAGCCCGCGATCGGTCGCCGCGGCGATCCCGAGATTCACGTGGCCGAACTCGACAATTTCGTTGTTTTCCCCGTCCCAGTGCGAGTTCAGCGTGCGGTGCCGGGCCAGCGCGAGGACGACCACCTTGGCCACCAGGGTGGTCACCGTGATCTTCACGCCGGAAAGCCGCGGCGAGGTGCGCAACCGCTCCAGCAGCGCCAAGGTCTCAGTGACATCCACGCTCAGGAATTCGGTCACGTGGGGAGCGGTGAAGGCGCTGGCCACCATGGCGGCGGCGGTGGCCTTGCGCACGCCCTTGATGGGGGTGCGTGTTTCGCCCCGGGTGCCGGCGGTTTCGCGCTGCGGTTCCGCCTCAACGCCGACGCCCTCGGAGGCACGCACGACATCCTCGCGCGTGATCAGCCCGTTGGTGCCGGTGCCCTTGAGCGAGCCCAGGTCGATGTTGTGGTCCCGGGCGTATTTGCGCACCGGCGGGGTGGCCCGCAGGTGGCCGATCCCCCGCGGCACCTCGTCACCGGCATCAACCATCCGGAGCCCGGGATTCGGCGAAGCGGGTTTCGCCTCGGATGAACCGCCGGCACCCCGGCCGGCGGAAGCCGGAGCTGTGTGCGCCGGTTCCTGCCGCGGTGCCTGGGCCTTGCGGGCCCGGCGCGTCGGATGCCCGCTGTTTTCGACGGCAGCTCCGTATCCCACCAGGGTCGGCTGCCGTTTGGCCGGCTCATCTCCCCCGTCCCGGGCTTCCCGCCCGGAAGTGCCGGAATGGTCGGGCACGTCGAAGGAAATGAGCGGGTTGCCGACCTCCACGACGGCGCCGACCTGCTCATAGACCTTTTTCACGACCCCGCTGAACGGAGAGGGAAGTTCCACGATCGCCTTGGCGGTCTCGACCTCGGCGATGACCTGGTTCAGTTCCACGGTGTCGCCCTCGGCAACGCGCCAGGAGAGGATCTCGGATTCGGTCAGGCCCTCACCGAGATCGGGCAGCTTGAAGAGTTTCTCCATGGTGGTGTTCATCCTTCCTCTCCCAGCAGGTCGCCGGTGCGTCGCATGGCCCTGTCGACCCCATCAAGGATCCGGTCAAGATCCGGAAGATGGTGGTGTTCCAGCTTCGAGGGCGGGTAGGGGATGTCGAATCCGGTGACCCGCACCGGGGCGTGGTCCAGGTGGTCGAAGCAGCGCTCGGTGAGGCTTGCGGCAAGCTCCGCGCCGATGCCGCCGAACTTGGAGGCCTCATGGGCGATGACCACCCGGCCGGTCTTGCGGACGGATGCGGAAAGCGTGACGAAGTCCACCGGTTCGATGCTGCGCAGGTCGATGACCTCGATGTCGATTCCCTCGTCTTGTGCCGCTGCAGCGGCATCCATGGCGGTTTTCACCAGCGGACCATAGGCAATCAGCGTCAGGTCCGCGCCCTCGCGCACCACCTGCGCGTTGTAGAGCGAGCCGGGATCCGGCACCAGGTCCGTGTCAACCTCCCCGCGCACGTGGTAACGCCGCTTGGGCTCGAGGAAGATCACCGGGTCGTCGTCGGCGATCGCCTGCTGGAGCATGGTGTAGGCGTCCTGCGGGTTCGACGGCGAGACCACCCGCAGACCGGCGGTGTGGGCGAAGTAGGCCTCGGGCGATTCGGAGTGGTGCTCCGGGGAGCCGATGCCGCCGCCGAAGGGGATGCGGATGGTCACCGGCAGCTTGACGTTGCCGCGGGAACGGAAATGCATCTTGGCCAGCTGGGAGACGATCTGGTCGAAGGCCGGGTAGACGAAGCCGTCGAATTGGATTTCCACCACCGGGCGGTAGCCGCGGAATGCCAGGCCGATGGCGGTGCCGACGATGCCGGATTCGGCCAGCGGTGTGTCGATGACACGGTGCTGGCCGAAGTCTTTTTGCAGTCCGTCGGTGATGCGGAAGACGCCGCCGAGCTTGCCGATGTCCTCGCCCATGAGCACGACCTTGGAATCGTGTTCCATGGCCGAACGCAAGGAGGTGTTCAGGGCCTGTGAGAAGGTGAGGGTTTTCATTTGGTTCCCTGCCCTTGGACGGCAAAGCCGGCGAGATAGTTGGAGTAGTTTTCGCGTTGTTCCTCCAGCCCCTGATGGGGATGGCTGTAGACGTGGGCGAAGAGGTCGTCCACGGTGGGGTCCGGCATGGTGGTGATGGCCTCACGCAGGCCGGCGGCCAGCTCGTCGGCCGCGGACTCGGAGCGTTTCTTCAGCTCCCCCAGGTCCGCGCCCAGGCTGTCCAGGTGCGCGGCGACCCTATCCAGGGGGTCCTTCGCAGCCCATTCCTCCAGCTCCAGCGCATCGCGGTAGCGCGTGGGATCGTCCGCCGTGGTGTGGGCGCCCATCCGGTAGGTGACCGCCTCGATGAATGCCGGGCCGCTGCCGGTGCGCACGTGGGCCAGGGCCGCGCGGGTGGCCGCCATGACCGCGAGAACGTCGTTGCCGTCGACCCGCCAGGTGGCCAGGCCGAAGCCTGCTGCCCGGTCGGCGATGTGCCCGGTGGTCTGCCTGGCGACGGGTTCGGAGATGGCCCAGTGGTTGTTCTGGCAGAAGAACACCAGCGGCGCCTGGTAGCTGGCGGCGAAGACCATGGCCTCGCTGACATCGCCCTGGCTGGTGGCCCCGTCCCCGAAGTACGTGATGGCCGCGGCGGCCGAGCCGTCGAACTTCAGCCCCATGGCGTAGCCGGCGGCGTGCAGGGTCTGCGCCCCGATGACGATCTGTTGGTTGGCCATGTTGACCTCGTAGGGGTTCCACCCGCTGGGAGCCGCCCCGCGCCACATGCGCAGCAGGTCGTGCGGGTTCACTCCGCGGCAATAGGCGACCCCGTGTTCGCGGTAGGAGGGGAAGATGAAATCGTCGTTTTCCAGCGCGCGGCCGGATCCGATCTGCGCGGCTTCCTGGCCCAGCAGCGGGGCCCAGAGCCCCAGCTCGCCCTGACGCTGCAAGGCGGTGCCTTCGGCATCCAGGCGGCGGATGCAGGCCATGTCGATGTACAGCTTTTCCAGCGCGGGAACATCGATGTCACCGACCCATTCATCGAGCTCGGGGCATGGGTGGCGGGTGCCGTCGGGGGAAATCACCTGGAGGTAGGTATCGGGGCCCTCGGGGGCCTTCGGGTCAAACGTGGGGGACACGGTCAGCATCCTTTGCGTCGATGGCGAATCAGGATTGGCATTCCGGTGGGACGTGCCGTTCCTGCGGGTGCGGCCTCATCGCCGCCACCTATCTGTGATGCTACTCACGTTATGCAGGGCGCACAATCCTTGGACGACCCATTGCGCAGCTTGCACTATTCGCAGAGGTCACGCGGTGCTAATCTTGCGCATTATGCAGCAACTTGATGCCACCGACCTGCGGATCCTTTCGGCCCTGTGCCACCGCCCCAAGGCCAGCGCCGTGGCGCTGGCCAGCGAACTGGGACTCAGCCGCAACACCGTCCAGGCCCGCTTGGTGCGACTGGAATCCAACGGCGCGCTGCTGCCCTTCGAACAGCGCGTGAACCCGGCTGCCCTTGGTTTCCCGCTGGTCAGTTTCGTGCACATCCACGTGCGCCAGCGCTTGCTGGGCAACATCGTGGAACGGCTGCGCGCGATCCCGGAAATTATCGAGGCGCACGGGGTGACCGGATCCGCCGACATCCTGGCGCGCGTGGTGGCGGATAGCGCGGAGGAGCTCTTCCGCGTCAACGGCCAGATCCTGGCCATCGAGGGAGTGGAACGTGCCGACACCTCGCTGTCGATGGCCGAGTTGATTCCGCACCGCACCACCGCCCTGATTCAGATGCGCCTGGCCTCCGGCCCTGGGACCAAGTCCGCGGGGAACGGCCCGGACGCCGACGACTGATCGGCGACTTCCCAAACCAGTACATACGTCCACCCCGGTGGCGCGTGATAGTTGCCAGCGATCTTCGGAGCACGACAAAGGCGGCGCCGTCTCCCTATGGGGGAAGGAAACGACGCCGCCCATGTGCCTCGGTGGAGCCGGGCCGCAGCCCGCCCGCACCGCGGATCTTGCCCGGCTGCTAGTGGTCGACGGCCTTTTCGGCACCGACACCGGTCAGCGAGCGTACTTCCATTTCCGCAGACTTGACGACGTCCTCGGAATTCTTATCCAGCACCGAGCCCAACCAACCTAGGAAGAAGGCCAGCGGGATCGAGACGATGCCGGGGTTGGCCAGCGGGAAGATCGCGAAGTCGGCGCCCGGGATCATGGACGTCGGCAGACCCGACATCACCGGGGAGAAGACGATCAGCAGGATCGCGGAGCCGAGGCCGCCAACCATGGACCAGACTGCGCCCTGGGTGGTGAACTTCTTCCAGAACAGCGAGTACAGGATGGTGGGCAGGTTGGCCGAGGCCGCCACCGCGAAGGCCAGGGCCACCAGGAAGGCGACGTTCTGCCCCTGGGCGCCGATGCCGCCGAGGATCGCGAAGACACCGATGACGATGACGGTGCGGCGTGCCACCTTCATTTCCTTCTCCGGGGTGCTCTTGCCCTTGGCGATGACCGAGGCGTAGACGTCGTGGGCGAAGGATGCCGCCGCGGTGATGGTCAGGCCCGCCACCACCGCAAGGATGGTGGCGAAGGCGACCGCGGAGATCAGGCCCAGCAGCAGCGGGCCGCCGAGTTCGAAGGCCAGCAGCGGGGCCGCGGAGTTCACGCCGCCCGGGGCGGCCTTGATCTTGTCGGCACCGATCATGGCGCCGGCACCGTAGCCCAGCACCAGGGTGAAGAGGTAGAAGCCGCCGATGAGCCAGATGGCCCAGACCACCGACTTGCGGGCCTCCTTGGCGGTGGGAACCGTGTAGAAGCGCATGAGTACGTGCGGCAGGCCGGCGGTGCCGAGCACCAGGGCCAGGGCCAGGGAGATGAAGTCCAGCTTGGAGGTCTCCGACTTGCCGTATTGCAGGCCCGGGTTCAGGATCTCCGGGGTTCCGGCGCTTTCCACCGCCGCCCCCAGCAGGGCTGAGAAGTTGAAGCCATAGTTGGCCAGGACCATGATGGTCATGATAAACGCGCCGGCAATCAGCAGGCAGGCCTTGATGATCTGCACCCAGGTGGTGCCCTTCATGCCGCCGATCAGCACGTACACGATCATCAGCGCGCCGACGACGACGATGACCAGTGACTGGCCCATCTTGTCATCGATGCCCAGCAGCAGGGAGACCAGCGCGCCGGCACCGGCCATCTGGGCCAGCAGGTAGAACACGCAGACCGCGAGGGTGGAGATGGCCGCGGCGATGCGCACCGGGCGCTGCTTGAGGCGGAAGGAGAGCACGTCCGCCATGGTGAACTTGCCGGTGTTGCGCAGCAGCTCTGCGACCAGCAGCAGGGCCACCAGCCAGGCGACCAGGAATCCGATGGAGTAGAGGAAGCCGTCATAGCCGTTGATGGCAATGGCCCCCACGATGCCCAGGAACGATGCGGCCGAGAGGTAGTCCCCGGCGATCGCGGTGCCGTTCTGCGTCCCGGTGAAGGAACGCCCGCCGGCGTAGTAGTCGGCGGCGGTCTTGTTGTTGCTCGAGGCCTTGAGCACCACGATCAGGGTGATGCCCACGAAGATGCCGAAGATCCCGATGTTGACCCACGGGTTGCCGACCTTGGTCGATTCGGCGGCCGCGGCGAGGACCGATGAAGTAAGGACGTTCATGGCCTACTCCCCTTCCTGTGCTTCGAGGCGCTTGCGGATCGCGGTTGCCTTCGGATCAAGCTTCTTGTTGCTGTAGGAGACGTAGGCGGCGGTGATGCCGAAGGTGGAAACAAATTGCAGCAGGCCCAGCAGCAGGCCCACGTTGAAGTTGCCCCATACCTTGATGGACATGAATTCGTGCGCATAGTCGGCCAATAGGACGTAGGCGAAGTACCACAGCAGGAAAATGACTGCCATGGGGAAAACAAAGCTGCGGTGCGTCTTGCGCAGCTCGCGGAACTCTTCCGAGTCCTGCTCTTTCTCAAAATCAATGCCGGTTCCAAGGTCCGACTCTTCGGTGGTGCTCATGACTCCTCCTTCACAAGGGGCTCAAGGCGCCAGGAGCGGTACCTTGCCCGAGCCGTCCGATCAGGCCGGCCTTGTGGGGTACGCCACCTGGCAGGGTGACTAAGATCACCCTGCGCCATGGACCCTCCACGCGGGAAGGGGGCCGGGTGCGGCATCCGGCAAACGGTCCCCCGGATGCGCCAAGCGGCACCTGACGACGACGAACGGCATGCCCGTCCGGGCGCCGCGTAGGCTTGGGAACATGCTCTCCACCGCGCTGCAGATGACCCTGATTGTCGCCACCGTCGTGGTCGGCGGCACCCTGGTGGGCTATCTGGCGTTCAAGATCGCGCGCTCCAGCCGGGACCTGGGGACCGACGCCGAGAAGGCGACCTTTGAGACCCTTCACCGGGTCTCGGTGGCGGCCCCGCACCTGGCCCAGGGCCTCACCCCGGAAGGTGCCGCCACGGCAGGGAAGCACCTGCGCGCGCTGCTGGCTGCCCAGGGATTGGTCATCACCGACACCTCGGCGGTGCTCGCGGTGGACGGCACGATCCCGGACACCGGGGACCGGGGCACCGCCGCGGCGCTGGAACTTGCGGCCGCTGCGCTCTCCGCCACCCGCACCCAGGTCAAGCGCTCGGATACCGGGGACATGGTCTGCGCCCCGATCATGGTCGGGGACGTCCCGGTGGGCACCGTCTGCGCGTACATCCCGCGCGCCGGTGCCGGGTTCGTGCGCGCGGTGGCCGAGGTCGCCGCCTGGGTCGCGGCGCAGGTGGGGCTGGCCGAGCTCGATGCCTCCCGTGCATTGCTCATGGAGGCGGAGGTCCGCGCGCTGCGCGCCCAGATCAGCCCGCACTTCATCTACAACTCGCTGAACGCGATCGCCTCGTTCATCATCACCGACCCGGCCCGGGCACGCGAACTGGTGGTGGAGTTCGCCGACTTCACCCGCTATTCCTTCCGCCGCCACGGGGACTTCACCACGCTCGCCGAGGAACTCACCGCCATCGACAGGTACCTGCTGCTGGAAAAGGCGCGCTTCGGCGACCGCATCAAGGTCTCCCTGGCCATAGCCCCCGAGGTGCTGGCCACCGCCATCCCGTTCCTGAGCCTGCAGCCGCTGGTGGAAAACGCCGTGCGCCACGGCCTGGAATCCAAGCCCGGCGGCGGACTGATCACCATCAGCGCCTCGGATTCGGGCGAATACGCGTTGATCACCGTGGAGGACGACGGGGTGGGCATCGACCCGGTGGCCCTGGCGGCGGTGCTGGCGGGGACCACCGAGTCCATCCATGTGGGCCTGCGCAATGTCGATGTGCGACTGCGTCAGGTCTACGGGGACGCCCACGGGCTGGTCATCGACACCGCCCCGGGTGCCGGCACGCTGATCACCATGCGCATCCCCAAGTTCCGCCCCGGGGTCGAGCCCACCGCGCCGGGCATCGCCGCCCGATAGCGCGCCGGGTCCGCCTTCCCCCGCGGGGTGCGGGTAAAATGACGTGCATGATTAACGTGGTCGTTGCCGACGATGAACTGCCTGCCGTTGCGGAACTGGCGTATTTGTTGTCGCTCGATTCACGGGTGGGCACCATCCACCGGGCCAATTCCGGGGCCGAGGCCTTGAAGGCCCTGGAGGAGTTCGAGGTCGACGCCCTCTTCCTGGACATCCACATGCCGGCGCTCTCCGGGCTGGACATCGCCCGGGTCATCTCCCGCTTCACCCGTCCCCCGGCCGTGGTCTTCGTGACCGCCGACGAGGACCAGGCGCTGGAGGCCTTCGAGCTGGCCGCGGTGGACTACGTGCTCAAGCCGGTGCGCCCCGAGCGCCTGGCCGAGTCGGTCCGCCGCATCTGCGAGCTGGCCGAGGAGGACACCGTGAAGCCGGACATGGTCACGGTGGAAAAGGGCGGCATCACCAAGATGATCCGCCGCGACGAGATCCTCTACGTGCAGGCGCAGGGCGACTACGCGCGGCTGCACATCAAGGATGCCAGCTACCTGATCCGGGTCCCGCTCAACGACCTGGAGCAGCAGTGGGGGGCGGCAGGCTACGTCCGCATCCACCGCTCCTACCTGGTGTCCATGGACAAGATCGACACCGTCAAGCTGGCCACCGGCAAGGCCGTGGTTCTCATCGGCGGCACCGAGCTCCCCGTCTCGCGCCGCGCCCTGCCCTACCTGCGCGAGAAGCTGGCCGCGAATCGAGTCCGGCCGCTGTGAGCGAATCCGGCGCCGCCGCCGAGCCGCCGCGCGAATCCCCCGGTCCGCACCCGGTCCAGGCTCCCGATGACGGGCTCCCGGCACCCACCGGAGCCCGCGTGCGGGTCAGCGCACCCGCCGGCACCATGCTGAACATCGTCCGCCGTTCCGCCCCGGATGCCGCCGACACCTTCTACGTCCACTCGCTGATCCGCTCGCAGCTGCGCCTGGCCGCCTCGGTGGCCCTGGGCTTCCTGTTGGTGCTGGTGGGCCTCGCCGTCATGGTGTTCACCTGGCCGCAGATCAACGACATCCGCCTGGCGACCATCCCCTTGCCGTGGTGGTTGCTGGGCGTGGGCGTCTACCCGCTGATCATGCTCTGTGCCTTCCTCTTCAACCGGGCGGCGGCGCGCAACGAGGCCAAGTACCGGAGCATCGCCAAATGATCAATCCGGCCGTTGCCCTGCTCTCGGTGTTGCTGGTTTCCCTGGCGACGGTGCTCATTGCCGTCAACGGGCTGCGGCTCTCGCGCACCACCGGGGACTTCTACGTGGCATCGCGCACCGTCAAGCCCTGGTGGAACGCCAGCGCCATCGGCGGGGAATACCTTTCGGCCGCATCGTTCCTGGGCATTGCCGGGCTCATCGTGGTCTCCGGGCAGGACGGGTTGTGGTTCCCCATCGGGTACACCGCCGGCTACTTGATGCTGCTGCTCTTTGTGGCGGCGCCGCTGCGCCGCTCCCGCGCGTACACCATCCCCGACTTTGCGCAGATCCGGCTGGGCTCGATGAGGCTGCGCAGGCTCACCAGCTTCCTGGTGGTGGTCATCTGTTGGCTGTACATCGTCCCGCAACTGCATGGAGCCTCGCTGACGCTGGGCATCAGCACCGGGCTTCCCGGTTGGATGGGTTCGGTACTGGTCATGGGGATCGTGTGCCTCACCGTGCTGGCCGGCGGCATGCGCTCGATCACCTTCGTCCAGGCGTTTCAGTACTGGCTCAAGCTCGCGGCCCTGGCGATCCCCGCCGTCTTCCTGCTGCTGCATCTGGGCCTGGCCGGGGAATCGGCGACCCTGGGCGGTGCCGTCTTCGATCACGCCAGCGACCCGGCGGCGAACCAGGGCCTGTACTACAACATCTCGCTGCTGGTGGCGCTGCTCTTTGGCACGCTGGGACTGCCCCACGTGCTGGTGCGCTTCTACACCAACCCGGATGGTCCCTCGGCCCGAAAGACCACCGCGATCGTGCTGGGATTGCTGGCGTTGTTCTACCTCTTCCCCACGGTGCTGGGCATCCTGGGCAGGGCCTTCACCCCGGAACTTGCCACCAGCGGGAACGCCGATGCCACGGTGTTGCTGCTGCCGGGGCGCATCGTGGGCGGAACCGCCGGGGATGCGCTGACGGCGATCATCATCGGCGGTGCCTTCGCCGCGTTCCTCTCCACCTCCTCGGGCCTGGTGGTCTCCCTGGCCGGGACCATCTCGCAGGACCTGTTCCGCGGCACGGTGCGCGGATTCCGGATCTCCACGCTCATCGCCACCGCCGTCCCGCTGCTGCTGGCCATGGGCACCTCCAGCCTGGCGCTGGCCGGTGCCATCGGCTCGGTCTTTGCCTTCACCGCGGCAACCATCTGCCCGCTGCTGTTGCTGGGGATCTGGTGGCGCGGGCTCACCGTTGCCGGGGCGATTTCCGGCATGGTGACCGGCGCCGTGTGCTGCGGCGCGTCCCTGGTACTGGCGGCAGCGGTGCCCAACGAGCCGCAGTCCTTCCATGCCCTGCTGGCGCAGCCGGCCGCCTGGTGCGTGCCGCTGGCATTCCTCGTGATGATCTTCGTGTCCCTGGCAACCAGGCGCCGCCCGCCCGGACGCATCGACGAGGTCATGGCCCGACTGCATGTTCCCGAGGCGCAGGCCGGAACGCTGCCCTGACGCCTGGGACCGTCACGGCCCCTGATGCGGGCATAAAGAATGCGGTTGGCCTGGTGACAGACACCAGGCCAACCGCATTGAAGACTTCGACGGAGCCGAAAGGCTAGTCGATCGAGGCCATGAGCTCCACGACGCGATCCAGGAACGCGTCGACCTGCGACTCCTCGTAGCCGTGCTCGCCCTCGGCGCGGCGGAACTCCGCCCGTCGCACGGCGTCGACGCTCATCGGGACGTCCTTCTCGAAGTAGTCAATGAGCTGGGAGCAGAGCTTGTCCACGTCCTGGACGTTGTAGCTCGACGCGCTGGAGCGCGAAGGCCTGCGGAAGCGCTCGCCTGGGGACCGGTGCAGGCGTCCACGCAGGATCGCCGAGAGCCGGCCGACCTGCTGCAGCCAGGCGTCCTCGCCATCGGCGTGGATCAGTGCATCGCGTTCCCGCTGGGCAAAGACGTCCTCGAGCCTGTCCAGCGCACCGTCCACCTCGCGGGCGCTGTAGCCGCCGCGCTGGGCAGGGAAAACCGTGCGGCGGACCATGTGGCTGGTGACAATCGAATCATCGTCGCCGTCGCCATTGAACGTGGCTCGGGCGCGGGCGAGGAACACATCCACCTGTTTGGTGTTGTAGCCGAATTCCTTTTCCCCCACGCGCTCAAAGGGGCTGGGTGCCGGCTGTGCCTTGTCCTGACTCACAATTCTTTCCTTGGTGTTGGTATTGCGTACCGGAAGACCGGCACCTTGTTGCTGCGGGTGGTGCGATTGCCCGGGTTCAACCGGGGCGCGGCGGCACCAACCCGCATGTCCATCTTAGGGATGCTTTGGCACCCGCGGCCTACAGCGCGCCGGGCATCAGCAAAATGGTGAGGATATACGTCACCGGGATGGCGAAGAGCACCGAATCCAGCCGGTCCATGACCCCGCCGTGGCCCGGCAGGATGTTGCTCATGTCCTTGATGCCCAGTTCCCGCTTGACCATCGACTCGGCCAGGTCCCCGGCCGTTGCGGCGACAACCGTCGCAACCGCCAGCGGGATGCCCACCCCCCAAGGGGCATCCAGCAGGAACACCGCCGCAGCGATGCCCACCACCGTGGCCCCGGCAACCGACCCGGCAAAGCCCTCCCAGGACTTTTTG
This sequence comes from Paeniglutamicibacter sulfureus, assembly GCF_039535115.1. Classification (NCBI taxonomy): domain Bacteria; kingdom Bacillati; phylum Actinomycetota; class Actinomycetes; order Micrococcales; family Micrococcaceae; genus Paeniglutamicibacter; species Paeniglutamicibacter sulfureus. The sequence goes on along the minus strand of NZ_BAAAWO010000001.1, from coordinate 4,285,869 downwards.
GGGCTGATCTTCGGAGCCATCGGGCGCTTTCCGAACAGCACGCCCACCAGATACCCGAACGTATCGTTGGAGACCACCAGCAACAACATCGTTGTCACCAGCAAGTGCCCGTCCGGTTCGTTCAGCAGCAGCACGGCAAAGCTCAGCAGCAGCGGCACCCACGTCAAGACGAAGATGCTTGCAACGATCGAGGGCACGGATTTGGCCGGCCCCTCGATGATGCGCCACAGGAAGACCAGCAGGGCGCTGGCGGTAAACGCCATGCCCAAGGCCTCGAGACCGCCGTAGTAGGCGGAGAACGGCAGGGCCACCCCGGCCACGGCCAGGGGAACCAGCGGGGTGTCGATTCCCCCGCCGATCAGTGCCCGTGAAACTTCCCAGCTGCCCACGACTCCGAAGATCGCCACCGTGGCGACGAACGCCAGCGGCAACCAAAACAGCCCGGTCAGCACCACGGCCAACAGCACCAGCCCGACGACGATTGCCGCGGGGAGGTCGCGTCCTGCCCGCGAGGGCTGGGTGCGCGTCGACTTGCGGCTTCGCCGGGTCATGGCATCAAGCCCTCCGGGATCCGGCGTCGGCTCCGGAGGGGAACCTGCGGCTCCTTCGCTCGGCTCGGTGGGATTGGCCATTAGACTTCCAGCAGCTCGGCTTCCTTGCGCTTGAGCAAGTCGTCGATGCTTTCGGCGTGCGACTTGGTCAGTGCGTCAAGTTCCTTTTCGGCGCGGGCGCCTTCGTCCTCGCCGACTTCGCCGTCCTTGACCAGCTTGTCAATGCCGTCCTTGGCCTTCCGGCGCAGGTTGCGCAGGGCCACCTTGGCGTCTTCGCCCTTGCCGCGAACGACCTTGACGTATTCCTTGCGGCGTTCCTGGGTCAACACCGGCATGATCACGCGGATGGTCTTGCCGTCGTTGGACGGGTTCGCGCCAACCTCGGAGTCGCCGAGCGCCTTTTCGATTTCACGCAGGGCGGTCACGTCGTAGGGGCTGATCAGGATGGTGCGGGCATCCGGGGTGGCGAAGGATGCCAGCTGCTGCAGCGGGGTCGGGGAACCGTAGTAGTCCACCATGACCTTGGCGTACATTCCCGGGTGCGCACGGCCGGTGCGGATCGCGGAGAAGTCTTCCTTCGCGTTCTCGATGGTGCTGTCCATCTTGTCGGATACCTCGAAGAGGATTTCCTCAATCACGGTCTACTCCTTTGAATCGGCTCCCAATCGATGGGTGGCCGGGTAATTTTGGGCTTGTGAACAATCCTATGCCACGGGAGGGCATGGCGCGGGGCACCTAGATGGTGACGCGGGTGCCGATCTTCTCGCCGAGGATGGCGCGGGTGACGTTTCCGTCGCCTTCCATGCCGAAGACCATCATTTCCAGCTTGTTGTCCTTGCACATGGTCATGGCGGTCTGGTCCATGACGCGGATGTCCTTGATGAGGGCCTCTTCGTAGGTGAGGTGCTCAAGCTTGGTGGCGGTCGGGTCCTTCTTCGGGTCCGCGGTGTACACGCCGTCGACACCGCTCTTGGCCATCAAGACCACGTCGGCGTCGACCTCGAGGGCGCGCTGGGCTGCCACGGTGTCGGTGGAAAAGTACGGCAGGCCTGCCCCGGCGCCGAAGATTACGACGCGGTCCTTTTCCATATGGCGGATGGCGCGGCGCGGAATATAGGTCTCGGCGACCTGGGCCATGGAGATCGCGGACTGGACGCGGGTGTCAACGCCGGCCTGTTCCAGGAAATCCTGCAGGGCCAGGCAGTTCATGACGGTGCCGAGCATGCCCATGTAGTCGGCGCGCGAGCGGTCCATGCCCGAGGCCGAAAGTTCGGCGCCGCGGAAGAAGTTGCCGCCGCCAACCACGATGGCGACCTCCACCTTGCCCACGGTTGCGGCGATCTGCTCGGCAATGCCACGCACGGTGACCGGGTCGACGCCCAGCTTGCCGCCGCCGAAGACCTCTCCGGAAAGCTTCAGCAAGACCCTGCGGCGACGCGGGGCCTGGGTGTGATCATGCGATTCGGGGGTTGCGTCCATGGGTGTCATTCCTCCTGCGTGCGGGTCGGTGCGGGCCCACGTTGTAGCTGTTGGGGGTGTGGCCGGCCCTCGGTCCTCGATGGCCCGGGAGCTGGCAGGAAAAAGGGGCGGCCACGTTGAAGTGGCCACCCCCTCTACCTTGGTGTGAAGCAAATGGTTACCGGTGCCGGGGCGCCGAGAACCAATTTACCTGCTGTTGAAGCTAATTAGGCTCCGACGCGGAAACGTGCGAAGGCGGTGGCGTTGACGCCGGCTTCTTCCAGCACCTTGCCCACGGTCTTCTTGGCGTCCTTGGCGAATGCCTGGTCGACCAGCACCTGCTCCTTGAAGAAGCCGGTCAGGCGGCCTTCAACGATCTTGGTCATGGCGGCTTCCGGCTTGCCCTCGGCGACAGCGGTCTCCTGGGCAATGCGGCGCTCGGACTCGACGATCTCGGCGTCGATGTCATCGCGGGAAAGCACGGTCGGTGCCATTGCAGCGGTGTGCACTGCAACGTCGTGTGCAACGGTGGCTGCGGCTTCGCCGGCGCCGTCCACTGCAACGAGAACGCCAACCTGGGCCGGGAGGTCCTTGGAGGTCTTGTGCAGGTAGGCATCAACCGATGCACCCTCGATACGGGACAGACGGCGAACGATGACCTTCTCGCCCAAGACTGCGCCCTCTTCGGTGACGACGTCGGCAAGGGTCTTGCCCTCGACGTCGACTGCCAGCAGGGTCTCCAGGTCGGCTGCGCCGGAGGACACGGCAATGTCCAGGACCTTGGCGGCCAGGGCGATGAACTTGTCGTTCTTGGCGACGAAGTCGGTCTCGCAGGAAAGCTCGATCATGACGCCGACGGTGCCCTCGACAACCTTGGCGGCAACGAGGCCTTCCGAGGTCGAGCGGCCTTCGCGCTTGGTCGCGCCCTTCAGGCCCTTGATGCGGATGAGCTCCATGGCCTTCTCGGCGTCGCCGTTGGCCTCGTCGAGCGCCTTCTTGACGTCCATCATGCCAGCGCCGGTGCGCTCGCGCAGTGCCTTAATGTCAGCAGCGGTGTAGTTTGCCACGTGCAACCCCATTCATAAGTGGTTTTGAGCTTTTTCGCCGAAGGACGGGCCGAATGTGGCCCGTCCCGCGGTTTGTCTCCGGTTGTCGGCGCTCCCCCGCAAAAGGGGAGCGCCGACAACAAGGGACCTTGGTTTTGTGACTACTCGGCCGAAGCGGCCGGTGCTTCCTCGGCTGCCGGAGCAGCTTCAGCGGCGGGTGCTTCCTCGGCTGCCGGAGCAGCTTCGGCGGCGGGTGCTTCAGCAGCGGGTGCCTCGGCCTTGCCGGCCTCGAGCAGTTCGCGCTCCCACTCGGCCAACGGCTCGGCCGGAGCTTCGGTGTTGCCTGCAGCCTTGTTGTTGCGGGCGATCAGGCCAGCGGCAACGGCGTCGGCAACGACGCGGGTGAGCAGGTTGACGGAGCGGATGGCGTCGTCGTTGCCCGGGATCGGGTACTGGACTTCGTCCGGGTCGCAGTTGGTGTCGAGGATGGCAACAACCGGGATGCCCAGCTTGCGTGCCTCATCGATGGCCAGGTGCTCCTTCTTGGTGTCGACAACCCAGAGGACCGAAGGGGTCTTCGTCAGGTTGCGGATACCGCCAAGGTTGGTCTGAAGCTTGGTCAGCTCGCGCTTGAGCAGCAGCAGCTCCTTCTTGGTGTGGCCCGAACCGGCAACATCCTCGAAGTTGATCTCTTCCAGTTCCTTCATGCGCGAGATGCGCTTGGAAACGGTCTGGAAGTTGGTGAGCATGCCACCGAGCCAGCGCTGGTTGACGAAGGGCTGGCCAACGCGGGTAGCCTGCTCCGAAATTGCTTCCTGAGCCTGCTTCTTGGTGCCAACGAACAGAACGGTGCCGCCGTGGGCAACGGTCTGCTTGACGAACTCGTAGGCGCGGTCGATGTACGACAGCGACTGCTGCAAGTCAATGATGTAGATGCCGTTGCGCTCCGTGAAGATGAAACGCTTCATCTTCGGGTTCCAACGACGGGTCTGGTGTCCAAAGTGAACGCCGCTGTCGAGCAGCTGGCGCATGGTTACGACTGGCATGTCGCAACTCCTTCCGGCAGTAGCTGGCCGGCCCATCACTGGGCCGCGGTAACTGCCATTGTTATCGGTTGATGGTGCGCATCCGGTATTGGACGCGACCCCTGGCATGAGCAGAACGGCAAACCGTTCCTGGCCTGGCCCCTCCCGAATGTATTCGGACCGCGGGCCTGCCAGTCGCACACGCAACAGATCGCCACGGAAGTGGGATTTTCAGGTGTGGATGACTCATACGCGAAGTCGGTTTCTTGTAGTCCCTCAATCAGCGCATGCTTCAAGAGGGCACAGGGAACCGCATGCTCAAGTGTACTACAGGCAGGTGGCGCCAAAATTGACACATCCGCACAAGGACAAGGGACGTGCATCACACGCCGGAAACCTCCACAAAGCGGTGAAGATCGGGCCGGGGGCCATCCGTACGGACCCATGCTTGGGGTCATGAAAATGGTTTCGTCCCTGGCAGGCTTAATGATTGGCACCGCCGTGCTGTTGGCCCCGGCCAGTGCTTCCCCGCCCGCCCCTCGCCCTGCAAGCCAAGGCCTGGTCCCGGCCGGTGCATGGAGTTGGCCATTGCCCCCGGTGCCGCGACTCGTGCGCGGATTCGACCCTCCGGCCCAACGCTGGCTCAGCGGCCATCGGGGCGCCGACCTTCAGGCAGCCCCCGGTGACACCGTCCGCGCACCTTCCGGAGGCATAGTCTCCTTCGCGGGGCACATCGTGGACCGGCCGGTCATTGTCATCAACCACGGCTCCGGTTTGCTCTCCAGCTTCGAGCCGGTGCGAAGCACCTTGGAGGTCGGCGCCATCGTCTCGGAGGGCGACGAGATCGGCATGGTCGGGGCCGGTGCGCACTGTGACGCGCTCTGCCTGCACTGGGGCTTGCGGCTGGACGGTGAATACATCGACCCGCTGCTCACCATCATCGACACCCGCCCCTCGATTCTCTTGCCGCTGGACTAGCCGCTCGGCAGGCTTCGGGACCTGAATTCGCGATCCGCGTCCTCGTAGACCTTGATCATGAGTTGGGTCTGCCGGCTTTGCAGGAATGATGCAGGGTCGAAGGACGATGTCAACGGACCGTGGCCCGCCTTGACCTGGTCGACACAATCTTCCAGGGCCGTGGCGAGCGCGGCAACCGTATCGTCCTCGGTGAGCCAGTAGACGCCCTTGGGCAAGTCCTCGGCAATATTCCGGTCACTGAGCAGCGAAGGTGTGCCCAGGGCTGCCGCCTCGTAGACCGTCATGCCCTGGGTCTCGAATCCCTGGGACGTCTGGACCAGTGCATCGGCCTGCCGGAGCTCCGTAAGCATTTGCCCGTAGGGGACCTTGCCGCGGATGACCACTGTTGGCCTATCCATGGCCTGGGCCTTGGCTTCGGCTTTGGCCCGGTCCGCTCCGTCGCCAAAAACGTGGATCTCCGCGTCGATATTGGAGAGTGCCACGGCGTCGAGGAAGGGAAGCAGTCGCTTCTCCGCACTAAACCTTCCCACCCAGGCCAGCCTCGGCCGCGTGTTGGGTTTTGCGGATGGCTGGGCCAGCAAATCCGACGCGAGGCCATCGTCCATTCCGTTGGGAACGACGTCGACTCGCGCAAAAACGCGTTCGTCCTCCAGCAGGCGGGCGAAATGGCTGGAGGGCGCGGTCACGCGTTGGGCGTGATCGGTGAACCGCTGCAGATATGTCCAGGCATCGGCAGCCACCGGCTTGCCCGTGCCCAGGAATGCCTTCTGGGCAAGGCCGAACCCGCGCTGGACCAGACCCGGCAGCGGCATAGTCGCGGCAATCCCCACATCGAGGCGGTTGTGCATGGTGTGGACGACGGGAAGGTTGTTGTCTTTGGCGAACCGATAGCCAATGATGGCCTGCCAGAAGTCTGCCTGGACGTGCACCACGTCGACCGGTCCGCGCTCGGTCATTGCCTTGGCCAACAACTTGTCGCTGACCTTGCCGGGGATGGATATGGAGTACTCCCCCGGTCCCAGGGGCAAGGAAGGCAGCTCGATGACGGCCTGGTCGGGGATGTGCTTGCCGCGGTACTTGGGTGAAACGATCGTCACCCGGTGTCCTGCCAGCTCAAGAAACCGCCGCTGCAGCCGGACGGAGGTCTGCATGCCACCCAGGGTGTCGGGGTGCTGGTCGACAAACATAACGCAATGCATTGACCGGGCTCGTCCTTTCTGCGGTCGGGCGTGAAGCTGAAGGTGCGGCAGGCAGAGCATGCCCACGCGAGAGGCGCCAGGTTTCCTGACGATCAGGTAATTCGAGCCTAATAGATAAGGGACGGCCACCACCCAAAGACGTGGCGGGGCGTCTCGCGGGAATCTGGTTGTCTGCTGACTTCTCCCGCAACTACCACCCCGAATGCGAAAAACGGCCTAGCCAGAATCCCTGCAAGGATTTTCTGACTAGGCCGTTGACGTGTAGGGCGGGTGGGGCTTGAACCCACGACCAAGGGATTATGAGTCCCCTGCTCTGACCAACTGAGCTACCGCCCCAACATGGATGTTCGATCGAATCACCGCCAACTGCGGCAATTGGCCAAACATCCCCAGCTATCCTAATGGATTCCGTCGCAGGTTTTCATCTTCCCTTGCCGGGAAACTCTGACTGGCGTCAGTATCAGGGAAGAAAATCCTCCGCGACGGCACCGCGATAGATCGCCTCGAAGGTGTCCATGGTCTTGCTGTGGCTGTGCAGGGCTGCCTTGGCATGCCCTGCTTTGCCCATCACCGCCTGCTCCGCAGCTGTCATGCCCAGGATCGAATCCAGCTTGCCAGCCAGTCCAGCCAGGTCCCCCGGCTCGAATAGGTAACCGTTGACTCCGTCATCAACAAGGTGCGGCAAGGCCATCGCATTGGCCAACACCACGGGCTTGGACGCCGAGAGCGCCTCCAGGGTCACAAGGGATTGGAGCTCAGCGGTTCCGGGCTGGCAGAACACATCGCAGCGCAGGTACGCTCTGCGCAGTTCTTCGTCGTCGACATGGCCCAGGAAGTGCACGCGGCTCGCAACCCCCTTTTCACGGGCAAGCTTTTCCAACGGCGCGCGCTGCTCGCCACCGCCGATGACCTCAAGGTGGGCATCGGGGACCGTCTTCATCAAAGTCAGCGCCTCGATGAGTTCGTTGACGTTCTTCTCAACCGCCAGCCTGCCCACGAATAGGATCGTGGGATATGGATTCCGGTCGATCGACTCCGCTGCGCCAAGCTCATAGTTGCTGGAGTCGATCCCGTTGGACAGCGGCAAGACCTTGTCCAAGCGCGCATACTGGGTCATCGCGCGGGCAGCCAGCGGCGTCGGCGTGGTGACAACATTCGCCTTGCCCATGATCTTGCCCATGTCGCGCCAAGAGTTCCGCGCCACGATCTTCTTGAACCACTGGGGAAAAGGCAGGAACGGGTCCAGGTTTTCCGGCATGAAGTGGTTCGTTGCCACGGTTCGGCTACCGCGTTTATTGGCAAAGGCCAGGGCGCCTTGGCCGATCATATAGTGGCATTGAGCGTGGACCACATCCGGCTTGATCTCGTCGAGCAGCTGCTTGATCTCCGGGTTGACTTCCCAGGGGAAGCAAATACGGAAGTATTCGTGCGTCGGCACGGCATGCGACCGCAGCCGGTGAACGGTGGCTTCGGGCAGGACCTCGGTGACAGTGGGCCCCTTGTCCGGCCGGGTGGCCATGACGTGCACCTCGTGCCCGCGCTCTGTCATGGCCGTGGCCAGTCGATAGCAAAAGACTGCTGCGCCGTTGACGTCCGGATGATAGGTATCCGCCGCAATCACGATTTTCAATGGTTTCTCGCCCGTCACGTGGTGCGTTCACTCCTTGACATGACCGCTATCGAGGCCACGGTTGTCGTTTCATTGTCTTGTTGGGCAATTGCAGGACTACGGCAAGCTCTATTTGCCATCGGTGACCTTGGTCCGCCGTCTGGCTTCGGCCTTGCGTTCAAGCACGTCCGGGTGATGTCGCGACAAGGCGATCACCCCTACGATAGCAATGCAACCGGCACCGACCATGCTTAGCGCGATGGCGGGTTGGACATTGGGATCCAGCTCACCCAGGATCGCGATGCCGATGGAGATGCCGACGATGGGGTCGATCACCGTCAGTCCGGCAATGACCAGGTCCGGCGGGCCCTTCGAATATGCGTTCTGCACGAAGTAGGAACCGAGCAGGCCGGCAACCACCACCGCCAGGATTGAGTACCACGAAACGTTGGCCAGGAACCGCCCGTTTGGATCGAGCAGCGACACGGAAATGGTGCGCACCAGCACCGCCACGAACCCGAAGAGGACCCCGGCACCCAGAATGTAGAAGAACGCGCCGAGTCTATGTGGGAAGACCACAACGGCCCCGCCGAAAACGGCAACGGCGATCGCCAGGATCAGGATGGTCAGCAGTTCCTGCCCGCTCGTGATCTTGTGCTCCTCGGCACTGACCTCGATGGCCAGAAAGACGAAGGCCGCACTTCCCACCATGCAGGCAATGATCGCCAGGATCGTGGGCCGATTCATCTTGATGTGGTGCTCGCGGGCATTGACCACCGTGGTGATGACCAGCGCAATTGCACCGATGGGCTGGACCACGGTCAATGGAGCGCTCGCCAAGGCATAGACATTCAGGCTCATCCCCATGGCGAGCAGGACCAAGCCCAGGACCCAGCGGGGAGTCCTAAAAAGACGAAGCATCCCCCATCCGGTCACGTCCAGTCCGCCGGCGCTGGCGCGCACCACACTGGATTGTCGCTGCGTGCCAAAGGCCAGAAAGAATGCCCCGGCAATCGCCGCCGTGACCGCTAGCCAGACCATTCAGTTCCCGACCTCAGTGCCCTGGCCTTGCTCCGCGCCTGTACAAAATACTGCATCGCAGCAATCACGTGAAGTACGCAGGCCAGCGCCAGTGCCCAAGTCGCGATGTCCCCCAGAATGCTTCCCTTGCCCCAATCCGTGTTTCCCAGCAGCAGCAACGGAGTCCCGACCAAAAGCAACGCGGTACGGAACTTTCCGAGGTTGCTCACCGGCAGATTGGGATTGCCCCGAAAGAGCACCCATGCGTTGATGATCAAGACGGCGTCGGGAACCACGATGGAAAAAACCAGCCATGCCGGGGCTATTCCTGTCGACACAAAGGTCGTGGCGACAACAATCAGCGCCAGCCTGTCAGCCACGGGATCCAGCCACTTGCCAACGGTTGAGATCTGATCGAGGCGGCGGGCCGCAAATCCATCGATCCAGTCGGAGGAACCCAGGATTGCCAACGTGAGCGTAGCCCAGCCGTAATGCATGGTGAGCGTCTGCCAGACGAACACCGGCACCAGAAGGAACCTGAGAACAGTTATCAGGTTCGGCACCGTCCAGAAGGTGGCGAGCTCGCGGTATTCAAAGTTGTCGCGTGTCCCCGCTCCAAAAATGCGCATGCCCTCCTCTTTCATGGTCTGTTCCGTGCTCATGGACTGGTGGGACTATTCACGTGGCATGTGGTTCGCGCTTCCCCGTCCCCTGATCGGGTTGATCGACGGGAGTCGTGACCGGTGGTGCGGCGGTTCAGGGTTTTCAGCCTGGCCGCACCGGGTTATTGATTACTTGCTCAGTAGCTTGCGCAGGAAGATAAAGAACATCGTCACCGAGCCGGCCATGATCGCCAAGGGTTGCCACCGCTCGCGCAGGGCCTCCTTGGTGTTTTCGCCTTCAAAACCGCTGAGGGATCCCACCTTTTCGGTTGCCCGCTCCATGCCTTCGGAAAACTTCCCCGATGCGGTGTCCGCCAGGTGCCTGGCCTGGCCGGCGGCCTTGGACACCGCGTCGCCGGCGGCTTGTCCCGCGCCGGAGAATTTTTCTCCAAGGTGGAGTGGCACCTCGAGTTTTTGTCCCAGGCCGTCGCGGTGCAAGGCAATCTTTTCGCGACGTTCCCGGGTGCGGATGATCAGTTCGTTGTGCGTAAGCTTCTCGGCTTTTGCCTCGTGATCGTCCTTCTTGGCTTCCTTCTCGTCCTGCTCGTCCTTCTTCTTGGACGGTTTCGGCTCGTCAAGCGTCGAAACATCGAAGGCGCTGCCGTCCTTGACCACGCCAAGGTCGTGCCGGATCCCGCGAATCGCTTCGTCAGGCAGCAGCGGCATGGTCTTCTTGAACTTGAAGAAGGCGAATGCGGCAAGGATCAGTGCCAGAACGAGGAATCCGGCAGCGACAAGCAGTGCTGCCAGCCAAGGTTCAATGACCGTTCCGATTCCCATGATCAGGGCCACGACCAAGGCAATTATCATGAAGGCCAGCAAGGCCAGGGCCACGATACCGGCACCTGCAGCAATGCCAACGCCAATGCCCTTTGACTTCAGGACGATGGCGGCGATGCGTGCTTCGTCAGCCACCTGGTTCGGGATCAGGTGGCTAAGTCCGCTTACCTGTCCCTTGATGGTTAGTGGCGTTGACTGGTATTGGTTTCCAGTCGATTCCGATCCAGACATGGTCTCTCCGTTTCATGCGGCCTAGGCCCGGGCCGCTCAACCCAAAACTATCACCCGGACGTGCCTAAACGGCTCAACCTGCAGGGGTACACCCAGGGTATGAGATCGACTTGAGACAAGAAATCCCCGCCCTCCAATGGAGAACGGGGTTTCCTACGTGCGCTCCTCCGACTGGACTTGAACCAGTAACCCTTCGATTAACAGTCGAATGCTCTGCCAATTGAGCTACGGAGGAATGAAGCAGGTAAAACACTACCAGAGCGCCGATTGGAACCCCAAATCGAAAGCTGGTTGATCAGCCCGCACGCCCGGAGCAGGTCCCCACTACCGCTGGCGCTGTACCCGCTTCTCGTCCCAGACCGGTTCCGCTGACTCGTAGACCTTTCCATCGGAACCGAAGACCAGGAACCGGTCGAATGACCTGGCGAACCAGCGGTCGTGGGTCACCGCCAGCACGGTACCGACGAACGATTCGATGGCCCTCTCCAGCGCCTCCCCCGAATGCAGGTCAAGGTTGTCGGTCGGCTCGTCAAGCAGCAGCAAGGTTGCCCCGGAAAGCTGCAACAGAAGGATCTGGAATCGTGCCTGCTGTCCGCCGGAGAGGGAATCGTATTTCTGCTCCGCTTGGCCGGCCAGGCCGTAACCGTCAAGCGCTCCGGAGGCCGCTTCCCTGGCCATGCCCGAGCGGTGTTCGTCGCCTCGATGCAGGATGTCCAGCAACGTCCTGCCCAGGAGGTCGGGTCGGCTGTGGGTCTGGGCAAAGAACCCGGGACGGATGCGTGCCCCAAGCTTCACCGTTCCGTTGTGCGGGACCTCGGCAATCTCGACCTCCGAGACCGGCAGGTGTTCGCGTTCCGGGTCGGTTCCGCCCGAGGCCAACAGCCGCAGGAAGTGGGACTTGCCCGAACCGTTCGAGCCCAGGATCGCCACGCGGTCCCCGAACCAGATCTCGTTGCTGAAGGGTTTCATCAGCCCGGTGAGCTCAAGCTTCTCAGCGACAATGGCGCGCTTGGCCGTTCGCCCGCCCTTGAGCCGCATGTTGACGTTTTGTTCAAGAGGGATGGCCTGGGGCGGACCGGCCTCGAGAAACTTGGCAAGGCGCGTTTGGGCGGCGTGGTACCGGTTGGCCATGTCCGAGCGGAAGGCGGCCTTGTTCTTGTACATGTTCACCAGCTCCTTGAGCTTGGCGTGCTCCTCGTCCCACCGCTTGCGCAGTTCCTCGAAGCGTTCGTTGCGTTCGCGCCGTGCGTCGACGTAGGAACCGAACGCGCCGCCGTGGATCCAGGCCGTGGCGCCGGAGTGGCCGGGTTCGAGGGTGACGATGCGGTTGGCTGCGTTGTTCAACAGTTCGCGGTCGTGACTGATGAACAGGACGGTCTTCGGCGAGGCGTTGAGCATGGCTTCGAGCCAGCGCTTGCCCGGGACGTCGAGGTAGTTGTCGGGCTCGTCAAGCAGCAACAGCTCGTCGGGGCCTTCGAAGAGGGCCTCAAGGACCAGCCGCTTTTGCTCGCCGCCGGAAAGTGTTGATGCCAGGCGGTGGGCGGCGCGGTCGAAGGGCACGCCGAGCGCCGCCATGCAGACCTTGTCCCACGCGGTTTCCAGTTCGTAGCCGCCGGCATCTCCCCAGTCGATGATGGCCTGGGCATAGCGCATCTGGATTTTCTCGTCGTCGGATTCCATCATGAGCAGCTCGGTTTCATCCACGGCCTTCGCGGCTGCCGCCAGGTCCGCCGAAGCCGTGGAAACCAGCAAGTCGCGCACGGTGGACTCGTCGCGCACCTGGCCAACAAACTGCCGCATGATGCCCATGCCCCCGGATCGACTGACAGCGCCCTCATCCGATTTCAGGTCCCCGGCAATGATCTTGAAGAGCGTCGTCTTTCCCGCGCCGTTGGGGCCGATCAGAGCGGTCTTTGATCCCGAGGTGACCTTGAAGGTCACGCCGCCCAGGAGTTGGGTTCCGTCGGAGAGGAAGTAATGGATGTCGGATACGTCGATATGAGCCACCTTCCCATCCTACTGATGTCCCGGCCTGGAGCCCCACCGGGGTCACCCCGAGACCCCGGCAAGGTCCCCCGGTGTAGTCCAGCGTGTTCCCCGTAGTCGTGCACCGGGCGGATGCCGGCCACTTGTACCCGGTGTCGCGCACCGAACTTTGTCGGATCCGTGGCGCGAGTTGTCAGTGAAGTCGCGAACCGGTTGCGGCCGGTTATTGAAGTTCGAGCGGACCGAACTCCAGCTGCCGCCTATCGCGCACCCAATGGACTCCGGTGTCCCTGCGCTGGGCATCGGTGGCGAAACGATAGCGATAGGTCAGTATTCGGATGAAGCGCGGCTTCCTGCCGGAAAACGGGTCATGGCCCAACAGTGCCAGTGTCCGGGCATCGGCCTCCAGCAACCTGACCAAGAGCGCATGGAACCAGCGCTGGTTCAAGGATCCCAGCGGCAGGAACCACATCATCCAGTCCAAGCGCAGATGATAGGGCGCGAATTGGCGCGGCCTCTTGGAAACGTCCCCCGGTTTCCCCTTGAACCCGTACTCTAGCCAGGTGGCCTCGACAGGTGATTCGTCCTCGGTGCCCTCGATGACGACTTCGATCCGCTCCCTGGTGACCGAGCCGAAGGCACCGTAGGCGTTGCCCAATTGCCATCGGTTGAAGGCCGCATTCATGCGCTGATCGGATGAGAACAGGTTGCGCAGCGCCGGAACGGAGAGCACGGCCAACAACAGCGTGCCGATCAGCACGGTCACGGTCCACCAGACGGGTGCCTCCGCTCGCGCGCTGCTTTCGGGTGGCAGCCAGGGGATGAGCCGTCGCAGCACCGGGTCGCTGACCCGGCAGAAAGCCAGCACGATGGTGATCCAGTTCAGCCACGCGAAGTTGCCGGTGGCCACCAGCCACAGCTGGGTGGCAATGATGATGCCCGCCGCGATGGAGGCCAGTGGCTGGGGCGCAAACAGCAGGAACGGGATCGCCAGTTGGGCGCCGTGGTTGCCCGCCGCCTCGCAGCGGTGCCACCATTTTGGGGCCAGGTGGGCCCGGCGGCTGAACGGCCCGGGCATCGGCTGTGTTTGGTGGTGGTAGTACATGGCCGTGAGGTTTCTCCAGGCCGGGTCCCCACGCCACTTGATCATGCCCGCTCCAAACTCCAGCCGGAACACCAGCCAGGCGATCAGCAACAGAATGGTCAGCGGTGGCGGGACCTGCCGGGAACCGAGCAGGCCCACCGTGAACCCGGCCTCCAACAGCAGCATTTCCCAGCCAAAACCGTAGAAAATCTGCCCCACGTTTACGATCGACATGTACAAGCCCCAGAGGGCAAGGAAGGCGAAGAGCGGCAGCCACGGAGGTCCAGCCTGGGGAAGCCCGACGACCAGTACCCCGGAAATGGCACACCCTGCGGCGCACACCGCCACCAGTTTCCGGTCCGAGTACCCGATCCTGCTAAATATCGTAGGACGGCGGGCGCCGGGTCCGCCAAGTAGCCGGGGCGCGGGCAGCAGGCCGCGTTCGCCGGCAAGGGCCCGGAACTGGTTCAGGGTGGAAATGAAGGCAATCAGGTAGATCAGCGCAACCCCGCGTTGCAGGATTTCGCGGGCCAGGCCGTAGTCGTACGCCGCCAGCCATTCCATGGCATCAGCTTAGATTCATCGGGACACGGCGGCCATGCCCTGCCAACGGGGCCATAGGCGAGAAGCGCCTGCCTGTCTGCTTGCCAGACTGAGCCGGGCCAAATCCGGTGCAACGCACTGGGTCGTTATCCTCGCCAACGCCGCCTTGGAGCGCTCCTCAATGGCACCCTCCCGGCCATGGTGGGTTAACGCAAAAGAATCCGCATTTTCTGTGAAGAAAATGCGGATTCTTTTGTTTTGGCTCCTCCGACTGGACTTGAACCAGTAACCCTTCGATTAACAGTCGAATGCTCTGCCAATTGAGCTACGGAGGAATGCAACGAGAAATACTCTACACAAGGTTTCGGGAAAACAAAAATCGTCGCCCACACCCGGCTGCAACTAGTCCTGGCGCAGTGCCCTGCGGCGCAATTCCAGCTCCAACAGCTCGCGATTGATGCGCTGGAAGCCCTCCGGATCCCCCGCGGGATCCATGCGTTGCAGCTCACCCATCTTCTCCGCCTTCAAGTGTGTGATTTGCAGCTCAAAGAGACGATTGATGATGTCATTGCAATAGCGCAGCAATGCCTCGCTGGTGCTTGCGGGCAACGGAGTCACTGCCAGTTCGGAGACAAAAGATCGCAAGGGTTCCGGGACTTCCTGCCGGATGGCCTCGACCCATTGCGACGGGGTGGCACCTGCCATTCCGGCAGCGCGCACGGCATCGTGCACCGCGGCATGGGCAGGGGCCATGAAGCGGGCGTCATAGAACGCCTGCCATTGCTCCGGTGTCAGCTGCGCCGGCTGCTGCAGCACGACTTCCAGTGCCTCGCGTTCCATCCGGGATACCGGATCGCGCGGATCGGGTCGGGAGTAGACCGGGGCGGCAGGTTGCTCCGGTGCCGCATGGCCGGCGCCTCCGCGGACCGGTTCCTCCGCCTTGGGCATCCGGTTGCGTCGCACCGAGGCCCCCACGGCCCGGTTGACGTCCTCCATGTCCATGCCGAGCCAACCGGCAAGTTCACGTGCGTAGGCCGGGCGAATGGCCGAATCACGGATCTCGGCAACAATCGGGGCACTGACGCGCAGCGCCTGCACCCGGCCCTCGACGGTATTCAGGTTGTAGTTCTTCAATCCCGCCTTGATGGCGAATTCGAAGAGCGGGCGCTTGGAATCGATGAGTTCGCGCACCGCCTCCGGGCCGCGCTTCTGCCGCAGGTCGCACGGGTCCGCTCCGGTCGGCTCGACGGCGACGTAGGTCTGGGCGATGAATTTCTGGTCTTCCTCGAAGGCGCGCAGGGCGGCCTTCTGGCCGGCGGCGTCGCCGTCGAAGGTGAAGACCACTTCGCCGCCGGATCCGTCGTCACGCAAGAGCCGCCGGGCAATCTTGATGTGGTCGGTGCCAAAGGCGGTGCCGCAGGTGGCAACCGCGGTGCCGATGCCCGAAAGATGGCAGGCCATCACGTCGGTGTAGCCCTCGACCACGACCAATTGGCGGGTCTTGGTGATTTCCTTCTTGGCCAAGTCGACACCGTAGAGGACCTGGGACTTCTTGTAGAGCTGGGTTTCGGGGGTGTTGAGGTACTTGGGCCCCTGGTCGTCCTCGTAGAGCTTGCGCGCTCCGAAGCCGATGGTGGCTCCGGTGAGATCGCGGATGGGCCAGATCAGGCGGCCGCGGAACCTGTCGTAGATGCCACGGTTGCCCTCGGAAAAGATGCCGGTGAGCTTGAGTTCCTCGTCCTGGAAGCCACGCCCACGCAGGTGCTTGAGCAGCGCGTCCCAGCCCTGGGGCGCGTAGCCGACGCCAAAGTGCGCTGCGGCCTCCGCGTCGAAGTCGCGTTCGGACAGGAATTTCTGCCCGGCCGCGGCTCCGGGGGTGGTGAGTTGTTCGCGGAAGAACTCCTCGGAGATCTTGTGGGCGTCGAGCAGTCGCTGGCGGCGGCCGGTTTCCTCGCGGCGCGGGCCGGTGCCCCCGTCCTCGTAGTGCAGTTCGATGCCGACGCGGCCGGCCAACTGCTCCACGGTCTCGGAGAAGGTGCCGTGGTTCATCTTCTGCAGGAAGGCGATCACGTCGCCGGACTCGCCGCAGCCAAAGCAGTGGAAGGAACCGACCTGCGGGCGCACGTGGAAAGACGGGGAACGTTCGTCGTGGAAGGGGCACAGGCCCTTCCAGGAGCCGACACCGGCGGACTTCAGCGTCACATATCCGTCGATGACTTCCTTGATGTCCGTGCGGTTGCGGACTTCGTCGATATCTTCACGCTTAATCAGGCCTGCCATACACCCAGTCTAGTGACGATTCGAGGATGGAATGCGCCGTTCCGCTGCGGGCTGTGGATCGGGCTTGCCGGCCTAGAAGAGCCGTTCGTTGAAGCTCTTGCCCAACACCAGGGTGGCGTGCCATTCGATGGCCGAGGCGTCGGTGAGCGAGGCCACCTGGTCGATGACTACGCGCAGCCGGCCCGCGTCGTCGGCGGCGTCGCGCCAGTCGGCCGCAAAGAGCGGCTCGAGGTACTTGTCGCCGGTCTCGGCCAGGAGGGCCACCAGCTCGGTGAGGATTTCGCTTTGCCGCGCGTAGATGGGCTTGCGTTCGTCGCTGGTCATCACATAGGCGGTGGCCAGGCCCTTCATCGCGGCAATCTCGTGTTCGGTGGATTCGGGGACGATGAGCGCGGCGTTGAAGCGGGTCAGCTCCCCCGGCCCGAACTGCTCGCGGGTGGCGTCGATGGCCGACTGGCAGAAGCGCCCGATGAACTGGCTGGTCATGTCCTTCAGTGCCGCCATGGAACGGCGCGAGCCATCGGCGTGCGGCACCCATTCATTGGTGGCCTCGAGCCGGGCGAAGGCGGCATCGATGACGCCGTCCTCGACGTGCGGCAAATACCATTGCCGGGTGAAGGTGATCGCCCGGGCCCGCTGGTCCTTGTCCTTGATCCAGCGCAGCTGGAAGCGTCCGGCGTTGATGGCGTCCTCGACGTCGTGCACCGAGTAGGAGATGTCATCGGCCAGGTCCATGACCTGTGCCTCGATGCAGGTTTGCCGAGGTTGGGCGCCGGAGCCGGAGCGCAGCCAGTCGAAGACCGGGGCATCGTCGACGTACGCCCCGAACTTGGAGGTCTTCTTGCCGTTCTTCTCCGGGGCGTCTTCGCGCAGCCACGGGTACTTGCACGCGGCATCCAGCGAGGCGCGGGTGAGGTTCAGCCCGGCGGAGGCACCGGTGTGCCTGAAGGTCTTGGTCTCGATCCGGGTGAGCAGTCGCAGGGTCTGCGCGTTGCCCTCAAAGCCGCCGATGTCGCCGGCCAGCTCGTTCAGCGCCTTCTCCCCGTTGTGGCCAAAGGGCGGGTGGCCCAGGTCGTGGGCCAGACAGGCGGTGTCCACCACGTCCGGGTCGCAGCCGAGGGTGGCGCCGAGCTCGCGGCCCACCTGGGCCACTTCGAGGGAGTGGGTCAGCCGGGTGCGGACAAAGTCGTCGGAGGAGGGCGCCACGACCTGGGTCTTGGCCCCCAGCCGGCGCAGCGCCGAGGAGTGCAGTACCCGGGCGCGGTCGCGCTCAAACGCCGTCCGGTACGCCTTCTTGGGCGGTTCGGGTACCCATCGATCCTCGTCCGCCTCGGTGTAGCCGCGAATCTGCAACATTGGGCTCCTTAGCCGCCGGAAACGTCTAGTTCGGCCGCGGAAATCATGGCCTTGTGCTTCTCGTCCATCTCACGCGTGGCAAGCCAGCCGTCGGGCAGGTGGGTCTTCTTCGGGGATCCGGCGCGTCCGCGCTGGCCCTCGGCGTCCTTGCCGGGGTACGGCATGGACAGATCCAGCTGGTCCAGCAGTTCGCGCAGCACCTCGAGGGTGGGCACCTGGGCCAGGGCGGAGCGGATGTCCCCGCCGACCGGGTAGCCCTTGAAGTACCAGGCCATGTGCTTGCGGATGTCGCGCAGGCCCTTGAACTCGTCCTCGAAGTACTCGGTGAGCAGTTCCGCGTGGCGGTAGACGGTCTCGGCGACCTTGGCCAGGCCCGGGGTGTAGCGCTTGTCGGTGCCCTCGAAGGCTGCCTGCAGGTCCCCGAAGAGCCAGGGGCGGCCCATGCAGCCGCGGCCCACGACGATGCCGTCGATGCCGGTCTGCTTGACCATGGCCACCGCGTCCTCGGCGCTCCAGATGTCGCCGTTGCCCAGCACCGGCATGTCCGGGAGGGATTCACGCAGGCGCGCGATGGCGTCCCAGTCGGCCTTGCCGGAGTAGTACTGGCTGGCGGTGCGCCCGTGCAGGGCGACCGCGGCAACGCCGTGGTCTCGGGCGATCTTGCCCGATTCGATGTAGGTGAGGTGGTCCTCGTTGATGCCCTTGCGCATCTTGATGGTCAAGGGCACGTCCCCGCGGGCGGCCTCGGTGGTGGCCGCCTTGATGATGGAGGTGAACAGGTCGGTCTTCCACGGAAGGGCCGCTCCCCCGCCCTTGCGGGTGACCTTGGGAACCGGGCAGCCGAAGTTCAGGTCGATGTGGTCGGCGCGGTCTTCCTCAACGATCAGGCGCACGGCGGCGCCGACGGTCTTGGGATCCACGCCGTAGAGCTGCACCGAGCGCAGTTCCTCGTCCGGGTCGTGGGAGATGATGCGCATGGACTCGGCATTGCGTTCCACCAGCGCGCGGGAGGTGACCATTTCGGTGACGTACACGCCACCACCGTATTCACGGCAAAGCCGGCGGAAGGCCTTGTTGGTGATGCCGGCCATGGGGGCCAGGATCACCGGAGTGTCAATGGTGTGTTTTCCCAGCTGGAGCGGGGGCAGCTCAAGTTTCGCTGTCGAGGGCGCGCCGGTCTGGGTTACGTCGGAAATTGCAGTCACTAACCCATTCTCTCAAATAGATCCAAATCCGTGGGCGCCGGGCGCCAACTTGTGCATCACACCGGGAATAATGGGTGGCCTCGCAAGGATGTACCCATTACACATACGTTTGCATGCAAAGGACGAGGCGTGAAAAAGATTGGGTTCCTGACCTTCGGCCACTCGGGAGGTTCCAGCAACTCCCCGGTGCCCACCGGTGCCGATGCCGTGCGCCAGATGGTCGACTTGGCGGTCGCGGCCGAGGAATCCGGGTTCGACGGGGCCTGGATGCGGGTGCACCACTTCGGCAATTCGCTCTCCACCCCGTTCCCGCTGCTGGCGGCCATGGCGGCGAAGACCACCACGCTCGAGGTCGGCACCGGGGTGATCGACATGCGCTACGAGAACCCGCTCTACATGGCCGAAATGGCCGGGGCCACCGACGCAATCAGCAATGGGCGCCTGCAGCTGGGCATCAGCCGTGGTTCGCCCGAATCCGCCCGCGACGGGCAGCACCAGTTCGGCTACGACCTGGAACCGGGGAACAACTGGGCGAATGAAACGCGCCGACGGGCGGCTCGCTTTCGTGCAGCCATCGCCGGGGAAGGCATGGCCCACCCGATGCCCGAACGCCACCACGACCAGGACCAATTGCTCCCGATCAACCCGGTCTCCCCGGGCCTGGAAAACCGGATCTGGTGGGGTGCCGCGACCATCGGATCGGGGCTGTGGACCGGCGAAGTCGGCATGAACCTGCTCTCTTCCACGCTGCTGCTTCAGGACGACGGGCGGCCCTTCCACGTGCTGCAGGCCGACCAGCTGCGCCAATACAAGGACGCCTATGCCGCCAGCGGACACAGCACCGGCGGGCTGACCGCGGTGACCCGCAGCGCGTTCCCCATCACCACCGACACGGACGAGATCTACTTCGGGCGCCGCGAGCGCGGGGATTCCGTGGGTGTGCTGGACGGATCGGTGGCCCGCTCGGGCCCCACCTATGCCGGCTCCCCCGAGGAGGTCGCGCAGCAGTTCTTGGACGACGACGCGATCACCGAGGCCGACTACGTGCTCTTCGCCCTGCCGAACCAGCTCGGCGTTGACTACAACGCGCACGTGATGACCGAGATCGCGAACATCGCGCGCGAGCTGGGCTGGAAGAAGTAGTCGACCTGTCCCATGCCGTTGGCGTCCCGCCCCCCATATCTGGGGACCGGAACGCCAAGCGCACTTGCTGCTCGAAGGCCTATCGGAATTCCGGACCCGAGCCCTGTTTTTCCTCGTCCAGGGCAAGTGCCACGGCCAGTTTTCGCGCAGCGACCAGCTCAACGGCCGCCCCAACAGACAGCACCAGCATGAGGATGGCCAGGGCAGTGAACAGCAGTCCGGCGACGTAGCTGTAGGCGCCGCTGAGCATGGTGTCGTGGTAAAAGAATTCGACGTTCTCCCCGACCGCGCGCACGTCGCCGGCCACGGTGAGCATGGCACCACCGGTGTGGACTGCCACCGGGGCAAGCGCCGCGAGCATTCCCGCACCTGCCACACCGGCAACGAATTTTGCCTTCAGCTTCCGGGCCAGGTCATCGACCCCGAACAGGCTCGGATCCCTGGGCCGCGGGGCTTGGGCCAACGAACGCAGCAACAGCACGGCAATCACCAGCAGAATTAGCGCCGCGGCAATCACGGGAACCCCGAAAAACCAGCCGTGGATATCGACCGATTGCGGCCCGGGGGTCAGCGGCAGGGCATAACCAACCTCGGGGTCGTCTGCGGCAGAGTTTCGCTGGACGACAAGTCTGGTGAAGCGACCGTAGGCATCCTTGCTCGAGGCCAGCCCCGTGGCCACCAGCCATCCGCAGAGCAACAATGCGGCGGCCGCGGGAATTGCCATGGCCCAGCGCGGCCCGAAGCTCAGGAATCCACGGGGTTGCACGTGCGCCGATGCCGCCGTGGCGCCCGCAGCTTCGGGGTTCTTCCTCCGGGCGACCAGCAGGGCCAGCAATCCCAGGGTCACCATCACCGCAACCAACGGCACCAGCAACCCCAGCAAGAGCGGCCACGCGTCATTGGCCTGCGGCGGAGCGAGGGGCGCTTCACCCAACGCGTCGTAGCATCTTTCCACGTCCGCCTCGGTGGCCCCCGGACTCGACTCCGGCAAACGTTGACATGCCATGAATCCCTGGAAGTGTTCTTCGGTTTCCTCGAAATACGGCGCATGCGCTGCCGTTGCCACCCCGCGGGTCCACACTTCCATGCCCACGCGGAGCACCAGATAGACGGCAATGCCGGCCGCCAGCGCCCAGCCGGCGGCGGTGCCCCATCCGGCCAGGAGCGTTGCCGCCACTCTCCGGGAGGGAACATCGAGCCGAGAGGTTTCCGCCCGCAGCTTCCCGCGGGTGCGCGGCACCGCGCGGATCAGGACCCAGAGGAGGGCCACCAACAGGATTGTTGCCGCAACCAGAATAAGAACCGTCGTCGTTGAGAGTTCCATCGTTCATCCGACCTTCTGCAGGGACCCTCAGGGGTCCGTCATCCGCAGCCTTCGACGCTGTGTCGATGTCCCGACACCTGGCGTGCGGACGCCGGCAGGTGGTGGCGGAGATGATGCGAAATCCTCAATTGGCCGTGCGATCCCACCCCACGGCCAGCAATCCCTGGGCCTGCTCGAGGCTCAGGCCCGCGGTGCGGGCAGCCCGGGCAAAGACCTGTGCCTCGGCGAGTGCCGGTTCGGCCAGGCCCCGGCCCGGATTGACCCGGGTTCCGGCGGCCCGGCCGGTGCGGACCAACCCCGCTGATTCCAATTCCTTGTAGGCCTTGGCCACCGTGCCGGCGGCCAAACGCAGGTCCCCCGCGAGCTGGCGCACGGTGGGCAGCTTCGCGTTGGCAGGCAGCACACCACTTTGAATCAATGCGGTGAGTTGGCTGCGGACTTGTTCGGCCGGCCCCGTGGGGCTGGCCGGGTCAACGGCAACTGTGCCGATATCCAGTTGACCCGCCGACGGCGAAATCGCGGGTTCGAGGGAACCACGGCCTTCATGTGCAATCGCCACGTCTGTTCCCCACCTTTCACCCCAAGCATCCGGGACGGGCAACTCCCCGTCCACTTGTACCACTGGGACAATACAACAGGGGGGTTGCATCTTGTGTCAAGGTCCTGACACAAGATGCAACCAAACTTCTCCCGAACGTGACAATGGCGCCAGATGCTCCCCCCTCAAGGGGACGCATCCGACGCCATCGACGTTGCTGCGGTGAAGCTACGCGGTGGCCACGATGTGCGTGGTTGCGGTGACCGTTGCATGGTCGGCTCGAACCAGCGCGTCAACCAGCGAGGAGAGCACCACCATCGAACCGTCGACCTCCAACTTCACCGGGTACTGGTGCGCCAGCATGGCGAGCATCCCGCGGATCGGCTCCGCGGACTCGTCCAGGCCCAGCTCCGGGTTCCAGCCCAGCAGCACGTCCGCGGGCGCATCGGCGCGCGCCGGGGTGTAGCTGATGGCAAAGGTGAGGATCTTCCCGCCCTTGGCCTTGGGCTTGTCGCGGAACACGATCACGCCCTGGGCGCCGGTCGCGTCGTCCAGCAGCATCTTCTGCGCACTGCCCAGCGTCATGTTTGCCGGGTCCCAGTGATGGGTCGCGTTGTAGAACTTGACGACGAGCTGGGTCAGCTCGACGCTGCCGGTGGCGATGTCGTCCAGGGTCAGCCCGTCGTCCTCGAACAACGGCAGCTTCAACCCGCCTGGCTCGACGACCACGTCGCGGGCGACCTGGATTTCCTTCATGCCCAGCGACGCGCAGAACCCGGCCGCAGCCACGGCGTCGGTCCCGGCGGTCCGGGTGTAGCGGGCCTTGAGCTCGGCCGGGTGCCCCGGCGGCAGCAGGGCGCGCAGGCGCGCCACCAGCTCGGTGCCCACCCCGGTGCGCCGGTGTTCGCGCGCCACCTCGACGTAGAGCCACAGGCGCGTCGGGTGCAGCGTCGAGGCGAAGACCACGCCCGCCGCGACCGCGATCCCTTCGTCGGTGGCCACCAGCGCCCGGCTGAACGGCGCGTCGGAATCGGCCCGGAACATGGTCCGGTCCTGGTGGGCATGCGGGGATGCCGGGTCGCCGAAGATCTCCAGCAGCGCCAGGTCGTCCCCGTCACGCCAAGGCCGGAATTGGAGTGTCGACATGGTCCTAGGCTCCGTTGAGGCGCTCGGACAGGTAGGTGCGCACCTTGTCCAGGGCGACGCGTTCCTGGGTCATGGTGTCGCGGTCGCGGATGGTCACCGCCTGGTCCTCGAGGGTGTCGAAGTCCACGGTGATGCAGAACGGGGTGCCGATCTCATCCTGGCGGCGGTAGCGGCGGCCAATGGCACCCGCATCGTCGAAGTCGATGTTCCAGGTCTTGCGCAGCTCGGCGGCCAGCGCCTTGGCCTTCGGGGACAGGTCCTCGTTGCGCGAGAGCGGCAGCACCGCGGCCTTGACCGGGGCCAGGCGCGGATCGAGCTTGAGCACGGTGCGCTTGTCCACCCCGCCCTTGGCGTTCGGGGCCTCGTCCTCGACGTAGGCATCGACCAGGAAGGCCATCATCGAACGGGTCAGGCCGAAGGACGGCTCGATCACGTACGGGGTGTAGCGTTCGCCGGTGGCCTGGTTGAAGTAGCTCAGCTCGGTGCCCGAGCCCTTGGAGTGGCTGGTCAGGTCGTAGTCGGTGCGGTTGGCGACACCCATGAGCTCGCCCCATTCCGAACCCTGGAAGCCGAAGCGGTACTCGAAGTCGATGGTGCCGGCCGAGTAGTGGGCGCGCTCGTCCTCGGGGACGTCGAAGCGGCGCAGGTTCTCCTCGTTGATGCCCAAATCCAGGAACCAGGCCCAGCAGTCCTCGACCCACTTGTCGAAGAACGCCGGGGCGTCCTCGGGGGCGGTGAAGAACTCGATTTCCATCTGCTCGAACTCGCGGGTGCGGAAGATGAAGTTTCCGGGCGTGATCTCGTTGCGGAAGGCCTTGCCGATCTGGCCGATGCCAAACGGCGGCTTCTTGCGCGAAGCGGTGAGCACGTTGTTGAAGTTCACGAAGATGCCCTGGGCGGTTTCCGGGCGCATGAAGTGCATGCCGGCGGCCGAGTCGACCGGGCCCAGGAACGTCTTGACCAGGCCGGAGAAGAGCTGGGGTTCGGTGAACTGGCCCTTGGTGCCGCAATCGGGGCAGGCGATTTCGCTCATGCCGTCGACCGGCTGGCGCTTCTTCTTGGCCACGAAGGCCTCGATGAGGTGGTCCTCGCGGTGGCGCTTGTGGCAGGAGGTGCACTCGACCAGCGGGTCGGTGAAGGTGGCGACGTGGCCGGAGGCTTCCCAGACGGCCTTGGGCAGGATGATGGAGGAATCCAGGCCCACCATGTCCTCGCGCCCGCGCACAAAGGTCTGCCACCATTCGCGCTTGATGTTTTCCTTCAGTTCGGTGCCCAGGGGTCCGTAGTCCCATGCGGAGCGGGATCCGCCGTAGATTTCACCGGCCTGGAAGACGAAGCCGCGCCGTTTGGCGAGGGAGATGACTTGATCGAGCTTGGACTGAGGCGCCATAACAACTCCAATGGTTCACGAGGCCGCTGGTTGCGGTCCGTTGGGCGAAAACATACTCGCCCAGCCTAACGTGTTTGGGTTGCGAAGTTCGAGCGTCCCGATGGCCGACGGCCCATGATGCGGGCCACCCCTGCACTCCCGCACCGGATGAGGTCCGGGACCCCTTCGGCCGCGGGGTGCACATAGCGAATCACCGCCGCGGATTCCCCGACATCGAGGTCCCCGTCGGGGGCAGAATCAGTCGGCAACAGGCAGTCGAGTATCCAGCGGGTCCAGCAGGGCGCCGCGCATTTCCTTGCTGAGTGTCGGCGGCACGTCGACGTCCACGTCCAGGGCCTGCAGGATCCGGCTGAGGTAGTTCCGGGCCGCCGCCGCCAGCGTGATGTCAACGATTTCCCGGTCGGAGAAGCCGAGATCGCGCAGTCGCCGGCTGTCGACTTCCCCCATGGCGGCCGAATCGGTACTCAGCTTCACGGCGAAGTCCATCATGGCGACCTCGGCGTCCTCCAGGCCGGCGGTGCGGTAGTCCCTGGCGATGCGCAGCAGTTCCTGCTCATCGAAGTACTTCAGTGACTTGTTTCCGTGGGCCAGACGGCAATGCCGAGATCCGATGCCCAGCGCCGCGGCCAGGGTCACCAGTTCGTAGCGGCGCATGCCCATGGATTTCGCGATCGACCCCTGCAGGGCTTTCCATGCCTCGAAGGCCTCGGGATTAATGGCCAGGACCTTGGTGTGGCTGGGGACGTACCCCAAGGCGGAGCGATCGGCGGCATACGCAGCGGCGACGGCGCCCTGCACTTCGTCCTCGCCGGCTGTGTGAAGAATACTCATGGCGTGGTGCCTCCCGGTTCCCAACGACAGGGATTCGGCCGCGCTTCCATGCCCGTTCCGTTTTCCCTGTTGGCGCGATCCTAGAACGGTCGGCCCCGCAGGCACATGGGGCCGATGCCCCAAGTTTCCGGGCATCCCCTGTCGGGTCCCTCGCCGCCAGGGTGACGGCGGGTGCGGTTATTTCCGCGCCCGGAGCATTCTGCCAAAGGGGATCGAGGCCAGCGCGACGGCTGCAAGCGTCAACAGCGTCCCGGCGATCGTCGCGCCGTTGATCACGGCTCCGGGCGCGGGAACGAGAACGTCGATGAGCAGCGATCCCACGAGTTGGCCGCAGATCATGCCAAGTCCGGTCAGCAGCACGCCCAGGTGCCTGACCAGGAACGCCGAAAGTCCGATGAACACGCATCCCAGCGGGCCGCCCAGGTAGTACCACCACTGGGCGGGCAGGGACTCCGGAAGCCCGACCAGCGGCATGCGCACCAGCAGCAGGAGCGCAAGCATGGCCCCGCCGACGAAGAAGTTCACCAGCGTTGCCGCCACCGGTGTCCCGTAGGCCTGCGCCTGGACGCCATTGGCCGCGGACTGGAACCCCATGAGGAAGCCGACCACCAGCGGTATGGCCATCGGAAGCAGCAAGGAGGCGATGGACCCGGCCGACCCCATCCTGGGGCTCACGGCCCAGATGACTCCGACAATGGTCAATCCGGCGCCGAGCGCGCGGAGCATGCTGATGCGCCGCCGCCCGCCTGGCCCGAAGCCGATGCCGTCAACCAGCAATGAACCCATGGTCTGGCCCGTGACAATGGAGACAGTGAACAGGGCGACGCCCAGCAGCGGCACCGTCAGCGTCTGGGAGATCACCACGAACGCGCCGACACAGCCGGCGGCCAGGTACCAGAGGGGGAAGCGCTTCTCGCGCAGGGCGCGCGGGATCGCCATGGCCCCGGCGCGCGCACCGGGCAACAGCAGCGAGGCGATGGCCAGCACGATGAGTCCGGTGGTGAAGCTGACCAGCGAGGCGGCCACCGGATCCCCCAGCCGGAGCCCCAGGGCGCCGTTGATGCGGCTCTGGATTGGCATCGCCAACCCGGCCACCACGGCGGTCGCCACATAGAGCGGCGCCAGGGAGCGTTCCTTGCGCGGTGCGTGAGCCGGCGATGAAATCATGATGACTTCAGTGTCTTCCAGCGTGGTCGCCCGTTGGGTTGCCACGAGGCCACCAGGACAGCCAGCAGCGTGACCAGGGTTCCGACGATTTCGTTGGCGCCAACCAATTCGGGCGATATGACCAGGTCCATGACGAGGGAACCGACCAATTGCCCCGTCACCAGCCCCATGCCCAAAAGCAGGGCACCGAGCCGGGGAACCAAGGTGACACCTGTGACAACGAAGAGGATGCCCAGCGGCCCGGCAAAGTACATCCACCACAGCGGCGCATGGGAGAACCCGAATGATTCAATCTGAAGAACGGCCGCGAGTGCCATGGCCACCAGCAACCCGGCAGCGGCTGCCAAGTAGTTGATTGCCGTCGCGGTGGTGGTGGAGCCATAGGCCTTCCCGGCACGGCCATTCATGGATTGCTGGAAGCTGACCAGGAGTCCTGCCCCGGCAGCGACGGCCAGGGCAATAAGTGCCTGGGGCGATTCGGCCGCCTGCGCTCCCGTACCCCAGGCGGCAATCACCGCGCCAATGACCAAGAGCCCCGCGCCAAGGAGTCGGATGCGGGTCACCGGCTGCTTCCCCGCCGGGCTGAACCCGATCATGTCGATGACGATGCTCGACAGTGTCCTGGCTCCGACAACCGCGACGGCGAATAGGGCCAAGCCGATGCTGCCCACGCTCATGGCCTGGGCAACCATGTAATACGAGCCGACCAGTCCGGCAAGCAGGAACCAACTCGGGATGGTGCGGTCGCGCCACACGGAACCGAATTTTCTCCACCCCGCACGGGCCCCGGGAATCGCCACGCTCGCCACCAAGAGGCAGGCCAGGGACGTGAGCGCGCTGAGTAGAGCCGCTGAAAGGTACCCGCCGAGGAACCCTGCGCCCTCGGAAGTGATCAAGGCCTGCAGGGGCATCAGCATCCCGGCCGACGCGGCCAGCGCCAAGGGGACTGCATGTGCTTGCGATTCGGGGCGTGCCACTGATCTCCTTGGGGACGGGTTTCCTACTAGTGCAACCTACTGCGAAGCCCCCGAGACAGCGCCATTATGTCGCCAACACCACAAAACCCGCCTGCCACCCTCTCCTCGTGCATATGCGGTCGAACGATGCGCCATGATGGATACATGGCAAATTCCGAAACATTCCCCATCCAAATCCGCGACGAGTCGATTCGACTGGGTCAACTGCTGAAACTGGCATCGTTGGCCGACGACGGATTACACGCCAAGCAGCTGATCGAGGATGGCTTGGTGAAGGTCAACGGCGAAATCGAGACGCGCCGCGGCGCCCAGATCCGCAATGGCGACACCGTAACCGTCAACGGCGAGTCCGTCCGCGTGGAGTCCGCCTAGCAACAGTCTGCCCCGGGCGGGCGGGCGACCGGAATCATGCGTTCCAGGTAACCGCCACGATTCCCTGCACATCATCCAAACTCATGCCCGCATTCCGCGCGGCTGCCACAAGACGCCGAACTTCTTTTAAAGCCGGGGCGTCGAGCAACTGGCCGGGATTCACGCGAGTACCGTTGGCGCGTCCCGTGCGCACCAGTCCTGCGGCCTCCAGTTCCTTGTAGGCCTTGGCCACCGTTCCAGCCGCCACCCGCAGGTCACCGGCCAACTGGCGCACCGACGGCAACCGTTCGTCCGCATCCAGCTCCCCCGACTGGATCAGCGCCGCTATTTGCGCACGGACCTGTTCGGCGGGTCCGCTGGGATGCGATGCGTCCAGGGTGATCATGCAATGGCCCCGGCCGTCGCGGGGAACCGCAGCGGGCGCACGGTAGCCCCCACCCACCCCAGCAACCGCACCAGCAGGACGGCGCCAACAATCAGCAGCAACAACGCGACCACAGCCATGGCCATCGCCAGCGCGCTCAGCAATGGATCCGCAGTCATGCCGGGCACGCGGCCTTCGTCGAGGACCTGGCCCACGACGTAGGGCGCGTTCATTCCGGATCCGTGCAGGGCCGAGGCCGCGAACAGCAGCAAGGGCGCGACCTGGAAGCAGAGCATCGCGCTGAAGCCCGTGCTGATGACGTAGCCGACATTGGTCCGCACCGCATCGTCGAAGGCACGCAGTCGCAGCCCGCGCATCCGCGGGCGACGGGCATTGGAACTCAGTGCCCACAGGCCCAGCCCGGCTCCCAACAACAGCAGCGCCAGCACCGGGAGTCCGTAGTACCACCCCGGAAAGGGCCCAATCGATCCGGCTCCCAGCTGGACTTGGGCCACGACCATGTTCTGGTCAAGTTCCGCGCCACCGGCCGATACATACGGGAGGTTGCGGAAGCGCCCCCGTTCGTCCGGTCCCGACAGGATCCCTGCAAGGATGAGACCCGCGGCCGATGCCCCGAGCAGCACAGCCGGCATCACGATCCCCCATGCCGGGCCGAACATTCCAGTCGAACGCGGCGTCAGTTCGGCGCTGGTGTGCAGCGACGATTCCGGGGAGATGTCCGAGAACTCGTGCGGGAGGCGCCAGGCCACGAAGACCAAGGAGGCCAGGATCCACATGCATGCGGGGGCGGCGGCCAGGGGCAGCCCGGCCGCACCAGGGTATTCCGCGTGAAGGACCAACGCCGCGGCGCCGCCCAAGGCCATCACCGCCAGTGCAGCGACGGTGCGTGCCCGCAGGCTCCGCAGCACCCTGCCTGCGTTGGCCCGCTCGACGAAGGTGCCGGCGGCGGCAAGCGATAGCAAGTCGGAGCGTTTCTGGCTGACGATGTTTCGTCTGACCAGCAGGACGATGCCGACCGAGAAGCCAAGGAGCAGCAGTAGGGCGAATCCGTTGATCATGGTGGCTCCCGTTGTTGGACCGGGAGCCAAACAGCCACCCGCTTGTATCAATAAAGTAATACAAACAGGTGGCCGCTTCTTGTGTCAATGGGAAGGTACAAAAAACCTAGATTTTTGCCCCTTTGAGCACGACATGGCTCAGGAACTCGTGCACATGGGACATTTCCTGCGCGTTCACCGAGTGGAACATGTTGGTATAAAGCACCTTGGTGACGTGGACGTCACTAGTCGCCCAGGCATGCGTGTATTCGATCTTGTCCTGGGTGATGACCGGATCGGCCTGGTCCCTGCCCCAGAACACCGGCTTCCGCATTTCCTTGAGCTTCTCGTCGTGGAAGAATCCCTCGCCCTCTTCCGGCACGGCAAAACCGGAAAGGCCGATGACCGTGGAGATCGCATCGGGTCGGTGCCGTAGCAGGGACGTGGCCACGGCCATGCCCATGGAGAATCCCAGTAGGCTCACCGATGAATGCTGCTTGCTGACCGGCTCAAGCCAAGACCACAAGTCGGAGATGGAGTTCTTGACGGCATTAAATGAATAATCCAGGTCCTGCATCAGCGGGAACCAGGTGTATCCCGGACCCAAGGACTGCGGGGCCCGAACCGAGACAATGGTGAATTCCTCGGGCAACATGGGGGCCAACCCCATGAGGTCCTCTTCATTGGAGAGGTAGCCGTGCAAAAGCACCAGCAGCGGGGTGCCGGCGCGTTCGGATTCCGGACGGGACCAAATGACAGTGGGGTTCCAACTTGTTTCGCTCACCAGACCAGTCAAGCAGAAGATAGCAGCATTCGGCGATCCACCAAGAAATCTACGCTTAGGTAACTTACGTATTCTTTGATAAGAAGATCTTCGTGAACAACGTGATTGAAACACCTTCCGCAGCTTCGACCCCACCGAGCACCGGAAGGCATCCGTGGAGTCGCTACGTCGCCCTGGGGGATTCCTTCACGGAAGGCGTTGGCGATGACGACCCCCGCAGCCCCGGGAACTACCGCGGCTGGGCTGACAGGGTTGCCGAACAGCTCAGCGAGGGTGTCAATGATTTTGCCTATGCCAACCTGGCCATTCGGGGACGACTCATCACCCAGATCTTTGACGAGCAGGCGGGGCCCGCACTGGAGCTGAAGCCGGACCTCATCAGCCTGTGCGCCGGCGGCAACGACGTGATTCGCCCGGGCGGCGACCCTGATGCCATCGCCGACAAGCTCGACGCGCTCATGCGCGTATTGGCCACCTCTAATGCCACGATCCTGCTTTTCACCGGACCCGATATCCGAGACACCCCCGTATTGGGCGGAATCCGGGGCAAGGTCGCCATCTACAACGAAAACGTGCGCACGATCGCGGCCCGCTACGATGCGGTGGTGGCGGACATGTGGTCGCTGCGCGAGTTGCACCAACCGCGCATGTGGGCGGATGACCGATTGCATTTCTCGCCTCTGGGCCACCACACCATCGCGGCAATGGCCTTGGATGCACTGAACGTCCCGCACCAGCTGAAACCGCTCGAACCGTCCGAGGCCGAGATCAAGAACTGGCGCGATGCCCGTCGCGACGACCTGATCTGGGCGCGCACGCATCTGGCGCCATGGGTACTGCGCCGCCTCCGCCACCAGTCCTCCGGTGACGGCGTCCTGCCGAAACGACCGCTCGCCACTCCCTTTACCGAGCAGCCGCCCAACTCGTCCCTCGGCAACGGTCCCGCGATCTGAGCCCCTCGGCGACAGGGTCCGCGTGTTGCCACGGCTATACCCTGCGAGATGAAAATTCGCAGGCGCGCCTGAAGTCCCTTACCGACCAGGATCCGCGCACAGCCTGACTTGCATCTCCCAACCGGACCATGCCCCTTGAGCTACCCGGCGTCGGCCTGAATGTCGGGTTCCCGGACGAAAACGCGCTCGCCCAGGGCATCGCCAAGTTGCTCGATGTCGGTGAGGAAGCCATCGTGGCCAATCGGCGAGGTGATGTACTGGACCTTGCAGGGATTCGGCAGCAACGCGGCAAGTCGCTCAGACTGCTCGGGCCAATACAGGCGGTCCGAATCCACGGCAGCCACCAGGACATTTACCTCTGCCAGTCGCGCAAGGGCGGCCTCGATGGACTCGTGGCCCCTGGCAATGTCATGGCTCATGAGGGCCTCGGTCAGCACCAAATAGCTGTTGGCGTCGAAGCGGCCCACCAACTTGCTTGCCTGGTGGTCCAGGTAGCTTTCCACCTGGTATCGACCGCGGTCAAGACCGGGACTTGAGACAGGCAGTTCGTCGCCCTGCGGCATCCGCCCGAACCGAACGTCGAGTTCCGTCGCTGTCCGGTAGGTGATGTGGGCAATCCGCCGGGCAATCCCCAACCCGGCCGACGGAATGAGCTCGTTGGCGTAGTAATCGCCGCCGGCGAACTCCGGGTCCAACTTGATGGCGGCGGTCTGCGCCTGTGCGAAGGCGATCTGCTCGGCCGAGGACTCGGCCGAAGCCGCCACCACCACGCAGTTCCTGACGCGTTCGGGGAATTCGACGGCCCACTCCAGGGCACGGGCACCGCCCATGGATCCACCCAGCACCGTGTGCCACGCAGCGATACCCAGCTCGTCGGCCAGGCGTGCCTCCAGCCGCACCGAATCCTTGATGGTCGTGAAGGGGAACCGTGATCCCCAGGGGACCCCGTCCGGGTCAAGGCTGGCCGGGCCGGTGCTGCCGGAGCAACCGCCGACCATGTTGGCTGCAACCACGAAATATTTATCGGTGTCCACCGTCTTGCCCGGTCCCACAAATCCGTCCCACCAGCCGGGTTCCGTCGAGGCTCCACGGGCGACATGGCTATCGCCTGTCAGTGCATGGGCGATGAGGACGGCGTTGGAGGCATCTGCATTCAACGTGCCCCAGGTCTCGTATCCCAGTACGATTTCCGGCAGCGTCGCACCGGTCTCGAACGTATAGGAACCGGTTTTCAGGTGCTGCAGGATGCCGTCGGGGGCGTAGTCCAACGCCGCTGCCGTTTCTGCGTCATAAAGGACCACGTTTGTCTCCACACTCACCGGGTACCCTGAAATTCAACATCGGCAGAGGTGGCCACTGATTCGAAGCCAACCTTCAGGTCGCCGATGATGTCGGCAATATTCTCAATGCCGACGCTCAAGCGGACAAGTCCCGGGGACACGCCTGCGGCAACCTGCTCCTCCTCGGTGAGTTGCGCGTGGGTCGTCGACGCCGGGTGGATAACCAGCGAACGCACGTCGCCCAGGTTGGCGACATGGGAGTGCAGCGTCAGCGCATCGACAAAGCCCTGGCCCGCTTCGCTCCCGCCGGAAATCTCGAACGAAACAATGGCGCCAATGCCCTTGGGTCCATACTTGCGCCCGCGCTCGAACCACGCGCTGGATTCGATCCCCGCGTAGTGGACGCGCTGCACCTGTGGTTGTGTCTCCAGCCATTGTGCAACTTCCACGGCATTGGAGACGTGGCGCTCCATGCGCAGCGACAGCGTTTCCAGCCCCTGGGCAATCAGGAATGCATTGAACGGGGAAACTGCCGACCCGAGGTCGCGCAACAGTTGCACGCGTGCCTTGAGGACGTAGGCAAGGTTGGCGCCTAGTGCACCGTTGACGCCGAGGTCCCGGGCGAAGACCAGGCCGTTGTACGACTCGTCGGGGGTGTTGAAGCCGGGGAATTTCTGCGGGTCGGCGGCAAAGTCGAAATTGCCCGAGTCAACAATGACACCGGCGATTGCCGTTCCGTGTCCACCGAGGTACTTGGTGGCGGAATGGACCACGATGTCGGCTCCCCACTCGATCGGGCGGATCAGGAACGGCGTGGCCAAGGTGTTGTCAACGATCAGCGGCACACCTGCCTCATGCGCAATGGCGGAAACGGCTTCGATGTCCAGCACGTCCTGGCGCGGGTTGGAAACCACTTCGCCGAAGAACGCCTTGGTGTTGGGTTGGACGGCTGATCGCCAGCCTTCCAGGTCATCCGGGTCCGAAACAAAGGTGACTTCGATGCCCAGCTTGCGCAGCGAGTGCTTGAACAGGTTTTGGGTTCCGCCGTAGAGGCTCGGGCTGGCCACGATGTGGTCTCCGGCCTCGGCAAGGTTCAGGATCGAATAGGTGGTGGCAGCTTGTCCCGAGGCCAACAGCAGTGCGCCAACTCCACCTTCGAGGCTGGCAATGCGCTGCTCAACGGCGTCCTGCGTGGGATTTCCGATACGCGTGTAGATCGGCTCGAGCTCGGCCAGTGCAAAACGTGCAGCGGCGCTTTCGGCGCTCGGAAACACGAATGACGACGTCTGGTAGATGGGCAGTGCTCGTGCACCGGTTGCGGAGTCGGGCTCCTGTCCCACGTGGATCTGGCGGGTTTCAAAGGACCAGTTGTTAGACATATCTTCCCCTTCAAGGATTCTAGGGGGTATGCCCGAAGCCGACTCCGGCGGTGGCCGTGTCTTGGCTAGGGGCATTCCCGCGCTTGTCCCACGTCGTTTTGACGTGGGGCCTGGTCTTCACCCGGGGCACCCCACCGCGGCGGAGGGTTGCCGTTCAGCAAGCCGGGGCTTTCTGCTGAAACTCATGACCTTGTCAATAAGTCTGGCCCAGGGCTTCACATGTTCGCAACCACATCTCAAATTGTGACAAGTTGGCGGCAATCGCACTAGCCGCAGACGTTTAAAACGACCAACTGAAACGCAAGTTAGGTCAACCTAAGTCGAGAGCCAGATCACAAAGTGCCATGATGGGCACATGATGAGGCTCGACCATGTAACTTACGCTTGTGGACCCGACGGTCTAGCGGCAACTGCCGCTAGGATCGGCGCGGTTCTTGGACTCGAATCAGTAAAGGGCGGTGTGCACCCACGTTTTGGTACGCGCAATGTCATCTTCCCGCTGAAGAACAACCAGTACCTGGAAGTTGTCGAAGTACTCAACCACCCGTCGTCTGACAAGGCACCGTTTGGCCAGGCCGTTCGCGCCCGCTCCGAACTCGGAGGTGGCTGGATGGGGTGGTGCGTCGCTGTTGACGACTTGGCTCCTGCCGAGGCACGCCTGGGCCGCGGCTCGGTACCGGGAAACCGGAAATTCCCCGATGGACGGGAACTGACCTGGCGCCAGATCGGCATCAACGGCCTGATTGCGGACCCGCAGGTTCCCTACATGCTTCGCTGGGATGAGGGCACCGAGGATCTGCACCCCTCGAAGGCACTGGATCCTGTGGGGAAAATTTCCTCAATCTGCATCGCCGGCTCCAGCGAACGGGTCGCCGACTGGCTCGGACAACCCGAGCAGTTGCCCGTTGGCGACGTTGTTGTCGATTGGCAAGCGCCGAACGGGACGCCGGGAATCCTTTCGGTAACGTTTGAAACTCCCACGGGTCCCATCACGCTGTAACAAAGCAGTCATGGGAAGCACTAGCCTGAAGTTACGGCAGACAGAACGCCAGGATCCCCGGATTGTCGGGGATCCTGGCGTTTTTGGTTCCGGTTCTCTGGCTACTTTCTGTGGTTTTTGATGTGGTGGTCGATGAGGTCCATGGCCCTTTGTTGGCGGGGCGTGGGCAGGGAAAGCAGTTCGAAGGTCCGCTCGGTGCCCGGGACGCTGGTGGTGTTCCTGGTCCGGGTTCCCAGGTGGGTCAGGAGGTCTTGGTAGCTGGTGGCGGTGGTCCCGTCGTCGAGTTTCCGGGTGCTGGCCTTGGATGCCGCGGCGGCGGAGCGTTCGACCTTGGCGACGGGTTCCTCGGGCACGGGTCGGTTCTCGTCGGTGAAGGTCAGTGGTGCGAGGGCGGTGCGCAGGTGCCAGGTGAGGTGGGCGGCGAGCATGCAGAGGAAGACGTGGGCTCGGGTCCGGTTTTCGGTGTAGTGGCGGATGGGGCGGATGCCCAGGTCGCGGGTTTTGAGGGTCTTGAAGATCTTTTCCACGTTGGCCAGGGACTTGTAGGTGCGCACCGCCTCGGGGGCGTCCATGGTGTCGGCGGGGAGGTTGGTGCGGATGACGTAGATGCCGTCCAGGTCGGCCTCGCGGGCAATGGATCCGGTGTTGCGGGTGTAGGTGAAGGCGGTGTCTTCGATGATGAGGTTGAAGTGCTTTTGCATGTTGTATTTGCCGGCGACCTTGCCGACCTTCACCCCGATCTTTCCGGCGCCCTTGAGGCGGCCGGCCTCCACCGCTTTCTTGATGGTTTCCAGCTTTTCCTCGGTGGCCTCGAGCAGGTTGGTGCGTTTGTGGGCGCGCTTGGCGGCCAGGGCGGGGTTGCGGCAGGCGATGAGCCGTTCGCCGGGGTATTTCGGGTGGGTGATCTCGGCGAGGTTTTGTTGGTCGAACAGGCTCATCTGCAGGGGGCCGTTGTCCTCGGCGAGGTGCTGGATGTCGGTGTTGCGCAGCGCGGTGACCCAGGAGAAGTCGGTGTCTTTTTTGAGGTCTTCGACCCGTGCGTTGGTGATCATGCCGCGGTCTCCGACCATGGCCAGGTCATGGACGCCGGAGAGGGCGTGGATCTCCTTGGCAATCTGGATGAATGCGGTCGGGTCGGCGGTGTTCCCGGGGAACACTCGCACGGCGATGGGCAGTCCGGCGCGGGTGGCGAGCATGCCGTATTCGATTTGTTCGCAGCCGCGTTTCTTGTCCCTGGAATACCCGAATTTTGCCAGCGGGTTGTGGGTTCCGGTGACCCAGGAGGAGGACAGGTCAAAGAGCGCGAGGCCCTCGGGGTTGTGTTCGGGTCCGAGGTGGGTGCGGGCGAGCTGCTTTTCGATGCGGGGTTGTTGTTCCAGGAGCCAGTCCATGGCGGCGTAGAGCTCGTCGGTGGTGGCCGGTCCGAGGTCGGTGCCCAGGGTGGTGTCGGCGAACCAGTTCAGGGTGGCGAGCTTGGAGGTCGGCTTGCAGATCCGGGCCGCCAGCAGGGCCATGATGAGGTCCCGGTTCCGGCAGGCGGGGCCCAACAGGGATTCGAAGCGCAGGCCGCGGGCCATGGCGTAGATCGCGTCGATGTGTCCGTGGGGCAGGGTGCGCAGGATCTGCATCCGGGCATCGGCGTCCACCATTCTCTTGCCGTTCAGGGACGCCTTCAGGTCCAGGATGGCGCGTTCGGGCAGGTAGGAAATGTTGCCCAGGGTCTCGTGCTTGACCTTGCCGCCCTCGCGGTAGGTCCGGCGCACCAGGGCGGACCGGTATTCGACCTCCACACCGGCCTTGTTGACCCTGCGGGATGTGTTGATGGCTACATGCATGGCCTTGGTGCCTTGTTCCATGGCAACAAATTACACCTTGCTCGCGGAGATTGGAAGGCTTTTCGTGAAAACTTTAGTGGCTACAGTTTTCGGCCAAAAGAGGGGAATTGCCCCGGAACCATGCGGTTCCGAGGCAATTCCTTAACGTAACCTCAGACTAGCAACGTGGGGGTGTCCGGAGGTGATCCGGACACCCCCGCATTGATTAATTCCTGGTCTGCTCCGCCGACGGTTACGGCGCCACGCCAAGCGGGGCGTGAGGGATGCCGGTGGGCCTGATTTCCTCGAGACTATCAATCCGGCCGGAAACCGGCAGTCATCGGCGAAAAGTAATCAAACCGTGCTTCAGGAACCCAACCCGATTGCTGTACCCACCAGCGCATAACCGACGAATCCCGCAACGTCCAGGAACGCGTGGGCGATAACCAGCGGCATGACCCTGCCTTTCCTGGAATACACGTAGCCGAACACCACACCCATGGCGACGTTCCCGATGAACGGGCCAACGCCTTGGTACAGGTGGTAGCTGCCCCGAAGCACGGCACTGGCGCAAATGATGTGCCATTTGCCCCAGCCCAGTCGCCCGAGGCGCTCAAAGAGGTACCCGACGACGATGACTTCTTCCAGGATGCCGTGGCGGATCGCGGAGAAGACCAGAATCGGGACAGTCCACCAATAATCGTCCAATGCTGCCGGCACGATGATCGTGGTCAAGCCGAGCGCACGGCCCACCGCATAGACGCCAAGGGTTCCGATGCCCATGACCAGGAACAACCCGATTCCCCACCCCAGGTCGCGTACCGGCCGCACCAGGTCAAAGCCAAGCCTGCCAAACGGATTTCCTCCGGGAATCCGCCAGAGCAGGTAGAACACCAGCATCACCGGCACCAGGGCAAAAAAGATGTCCAGCAGCTGGTAAGTCAGGTCGAAGTACTGGCGTTGGTTCAATGAGTTGTTCAGCGACGTCGTCTGTGAGCCCAGGGGCGCCCGAGTCATCTTGTCGATGAGGTTCACGATGGCGTAGATACCCGATCGGCCGAGGGACAAACCCAGAACAATAAGCAGCTCGATCTTCAGTCCACGGCGCGTAACGGCGTCAGTCATCGATC
The DNA here is from genome assembly GCF_039535115.1 of Paeniglutamicibacter sulfureus. Classification (NCBI taxonomy): domain Bacteria; kingdom Bacillati; phylum Actinomycetota; class Actinomycetes; order Micrococcales; family Micrococcaceae; genus Paeniglutamicibacter; species Paeniglutamicibacter sulfureus. The sequence goes on along the minus strand of NZ_BAAAWO010000001.1, from coordinate 4,248,206 downwards.
TCCCCAACACTTCGCCGAACCGGGTGTTTCCCGACGCTTCCAAACCCATGCGTTCGATCCTACGTGTTGATCCTGTGTACCCACACACCTGTTGACCTGCAAGGATGGTTGGTGTGACCCGAGAAGCGCTGCCCCACGAATACGAACTGGCCAACGCCCTTTTCCCGGGCCCGGATTGGAAGGCAGCACGAGTCGATGAGGGCGGACAATTCCACCTCGTGCTGGTGGCCCGCGACCAGGCGGTCATGCGTATGAGTCGCACCGCCGGGGCCGCCGCGGACATGCAACGACGGATGGACCTGGTTCAGGCGCTGTCGGGCACGTTCAGTTTCCAGTTGCCGACCGCCTTGAGCCAGGTGTGGCACGGAAAGGATTTCTCCGCCGTCATCCAGCGCTACGTCCCGGGTGCCGCGTACCCGCCACACACGGGTGATGTCGTGCGCCTGCGCTCGGTTCTCGAGGAACTCGCTGCCGTCGATGTGCGCCCGTTGGCCAACCTGCTGGCACCGCCGTTTTCCTATCGGGGGCCATGGACCACACAGAAGATTGACGCTACCTTGAAGGCCTTGCCCCCGGACCTCGTCGATGCCGCGCGGCGGGTGCTGGACACCATCCCTGCCTTTGAAACGGTTCCGGCGTCCCTGGTGCACGGGGACCTCACCGGGCACAACATGCGCTGGCACGACGGCGAACTTCTCGGCGTCCTGGACTGGGACCTGGCCGCCGCCTGGGACCCTGCATTGAACGCCGCATATCTGGCCTCATGGCACGGCGCGGACGTCCTTGATGCCATTGCCCCGAACCAGGAAGAGGCATGGCGGGTCCGCATGTGGCTCGGAGCCATGGCTCTGGAGAGCGTCTTCGATGCGTCGCTGAATCCGAACCGGGACATCGGTGCGTTGATTGACAAGATCAGGCCGCGCCTCGTCGCAGCGGCAGCGGCAGCCGGCCACGGTTAGACGGCGTTCGGCCTCAGGTCACCGACATAGTCAGGGGCCATTCGCGGGAATGCCGCCCGATCAGGGATGCCGTCCGTGTGGGCGTGCGGCCACGGGAAACGGGTCAGGGATCTACTCGGCGGTAGGCCGTCGCCGCTGCCGTTTCGTTTCCGAGCGCTGGCCCTTCGCTGCCAGACGCCGCTGCTTCGAACCGCGGGTGGGCTTGGTCGCTCGTCGGCGGGCCGGTTCGGGGGCCAGGCCGGAGGCCACCAGTTCTGCGAGTTTGCGCAGGGCGGTATCACGATTGCGAAGCTGGGAGCGCTGCTCCGAGGCCGACACGGTGATCACCCCGTCAATGAGGCGACGCTCCAGGCGGGTGGCCAGCAACATCCGCTGGGTTTCGGTGAGCACCAACGAATCGGTGACGTTCCAGAAGAGTTCGACGCGGCTGTCGGAGGTGTTGACGTGTTGGCCGCCGGGCCCCGAGGAACGTGAGAACCGCCAGCCCAATTCCGCTGCGGGAATCGTGAGCGCGGGCGACACCAACAGATCCATGACTTAAGTGTTGCACGGTGTGACAACGGCCGATGCAACCAGCTCGGTGCCGCCCTCCGGTTTCCTGCCACCGTGTCGCGCGTCCGGACACGAAAAAGGAGGCCGGGCGCGAACCCAAGAATTCCTGGGTTCGCGCCCGGCCTCCCCGGCCTACGCGTTAGTTGGACAGTGCCGCGACGGCTGCGTCGTAGTTCGGCTCGGTGGTGATCTCGGGAACGACCTCGGTGTGCAGGACCGCGCCCTTCTCGTCCAGGACGACGATCGCGCGGGCCAGCAGACCCTGCATCGGGCCGTCGCCCAGGGTGAGGCCGAATTCGGCGCCGAAATCGGAGCGGAAGGTCGAGGTCGGAACAACGTTTTCGATGCCCTCGGCACCGCAGAAGCGGCCCAGCGCGAACGGCAGGTCGGCCGAGGCGCAAACCACGGCGGTGTTCTCGAGTCCTGCGGCCAGTTCGTTGAACTTGCGGACCGAGGAAGCGCAGACGCCGGTGTCGATGGACGGGAAGATGTTCAGCACGACGCGCTTGCCGCGCAGCTCGGAGCTCGTCACGTTGCCGAGGTCGGCACCGGTGAGCGTGAAGTCAGGAGCGGTTTCGCCAACGGCGGGCAGTTCGCCAACGGTCTGGACAGGGGTACCTTTGAGTGCAGTAATAGCCATGCTCCTTGTTTATCACGAAGGTGCCTCCCATCACGAAGCGTTTCGCTAGAGGCGTCCCGCCGCCAACGTTCCCGCACGGAACACCGGACCGGTGAGGTTCATGCCCGGGCGGTAGGCCAGGTGCGCCACCGAGGGCGCGTTGAGCAACTGGATGTCCGCCCGCTTGCCCACCTCGAGGGAGCCCACCAGGTCCTGTACGCCCAGGGCCAGTGCTCCCCCGTAGGTTGCTGCGACAATGGCCTCTTCGATGCCCAGGTGCATCTGCAATACCGCGGTGGCCACGCAAAACGCCATCGACGAGGTGTAGGAGGTCCCGGGGTTGCAGTTCGACGCCAGGGCGATCTGCACCCCGGCATCGAGCAGTTCGCGGCCCGGTGCCAGGGGCTGGCGGGTCGAGAGGTCGCAGGCCGGCAGGCAGGTCGCCACGGTTCCGGCCGTGCCGCTCCGGGAGCCGGCATCCCAATTTTTCCAGGATCCGGCGAGCGCCGTCACATCCGCTTCATCTAGGTAGTTCACGTGGTCCACGCTGGCGGCTCCGAACTCCACCGCCAGCTGCACCCCGGGGCCGGGGCCCAGCTGGTTGCCGTGGACGCGCAGCCCCAAGCCTGCATCCCGGGACGCTGTGAGGACCTGGCGTGACTGGGCCTCGCTGAAGGCCCCGCGCTCGCAAAAGACATCGGCGAACTGCACGTAGGGCCGCACCCGCTCCAGCATCTCGCCGCAGACCAGGTCCGTGTAGTCCTGCGCGTCCATGTCGGCAGGCACCAGATGGGCGCCCAGGAACGTCACCTGGTCCACCACGGTGGAGGCGATCCGGGCGTGCCGGGCCTCCTCCTCGACGCCGAGTCCGTAGCCGGTCTTGGTCTCCAGGTAGGTGGTGCCCCCGGCCAGCGCCTCTGCCGCCCGGCCCAGCAGCAGCCGGGTGAGGTCATAGTCGCTGGCGGCCCGGGTGGCGGCGGTGGTCACGGCGATGCCGCCGGCCGCGTAGTCCTGCCCGGCCATGCGGGCGACGAACTCCTGGCTGCGGTCCCCCGCGAAGACCAGGTGCGTGTGCGAGTCGACCCAGCCCGGCAACGCCGCCCGGTGGCCGGCGTCGATGGTTTCGTCGGCCTCGGGTGCTTCGGCGGCTTCCCCGATCCAGACGATCTTTTCACCGTCAATGAGGATTGCAGCGTCCTTGATGACGGTCTGGGTGGCGTCCGCGGTGAAGATCTCGGACAGGTTGGTGATCAGCGTGGTGCTCATGAAAACTCCGGGTAGGTCTCGAAGAAGGCGGCGTAGAGTTCGGCGGGGTCGCCGAGTCGGGTGTGGATGCCGTTGCCGGCGACCAGTTCCCCGTTGATGTGTACCTCGGCGACGTCGGCGGCCGTGGCGGTGAGCGGAAGCTGGCTGGTGCGCGATCCGGCGGTGCGGACCGAGTCGGTGGCCACGACCAGGTGGTCGTGGTTCTCCGGAAGGCCCAGCGAACGCAATCCTCCTTCCCGTGCGGCGGCGGCTATCTCCGCGGGAGAGAACCTCCCGCGCTCTCCGCTGCGCAGCCGCTCCCCGTGTTCGAGGGCGCGCTGTTCCAGGTAGGGATCGAGCACCGCGTGCTGGTCGCTGCCCAGGGCGATGTGGGCGCCCGCATCGGCGAGCTCGCGGGCCGGGCCGATGCCGTCTCCCAGATCCGCCTCCGTGGTGGGGCACATGACGATGTTTGCCATTCCCCAACCGAGCGCCTCGATGTCAGCCGCGCTCAGGTGGGTTGCGTGCACTGCGGAGAGCCGTGGCTTGATCAGCCCTGTTTTTTCAAGCAACCCGGTGGGGCTGAGCCCGTAGGCGGCCTGGCAGGCTTGGTTCTCCGCGGGTTGTTCGGACAGGTGGATGTGCAGTGGTTCTTCGCGGTCCAGATGGTGGCGAATGAACTCGAGGTCATCCGGTGCCACTGCCCGCACCGAGTGGATCGCCGCACCCAGGGTGAGCAGCCCGGCGCCCGCATCAAGGTCCTTCAATGCGGTGCCCAGGCGCCCGTGGCGTTCGAGCCACCCGGCGGCGGTCCCGTCACTGAAGCGCCGCTGGGTCTCATCGAGTTCCAGCACGGATCCGTCGGGCCCCAGGCCCCCTTGCAGGTAGCAGGTGTCGAGCAGCACCAGGCGGATGCCCGCGGCCAGGGCTGCCCTCCCCAGTGCGAGTTCCATGGCATGCGGCTCGGAATCCGGGCCGGACGCACCGTAGGGTGTCCCGTCGTTGCGATGGTGCAAGTAGTGGAATTCCCCCACGGCGCTGTACCCGGCGCATGCCATCTCCGCGAAGACGGCGGTGGCAAGCTGCTGGTAGGCGGCCGGGGTCAGCGAGTGCGCGGAGGCGTACATGTGCTCGCGCCAGGTCCAGAAGGTCCCCGCTCCCCCGTGTTCGCCCTCGTGCGTGCGGCCTCGCAGGATCCGGTGGAAGGCGTGGGAGTGCGCGTTCACCGGTGCCGGCACGCGCACGGTGTTCGATGGCAGGCTCACAGCAGGTCCTCCAGCACGTCGGCGAGCGCCGCGACGCCGGCAGCCGCGTCGTCGTGCTCCACGTATTCCTCCGGCGAGTGGCTGATGCCCGAGGGGTTGCGCACGTAGATCATTCCGGAGGGAACCTCGGCGGCGAGAACGCCGGCATCGTGTCCGGCCCCGGTGGGCAGCAGGGGCGCGTTGGGGATGAGCCGGTGCACGGATTTTTCCAGCGCACGGGTCAGCGCCGGGTCGAAGTTCACTGTCCCGGAGAGGGATTCCTCGGTGAGCGCCACCGAGCAGCCCTCGAAGGCGGCGATCTTCTGGGCCTGGCCGTGGATCTTTTCCACCAGCATCGCGGTGACCGCGTCATCGGGGTGGCGCACATCGAGCCAGAGGTCCACCCGCGAGGCAATCACGTTGGTGCCCCCGGGGACAGGTTCGAGCCGGCCCACGGTGGCCCGGGCATCGGCCTGGGCGCGCGCGAACTCGCGGACCTTCACCACCAGCTGCGCGGCGGCGACCATGGGGTCGGCGCGGTCCACCATCAGCGTGGTGCCGGCGTGGTTTCCCTGCCCGGAGAAGCTCAACCGCCAGCGCCCGTGCCCCAGGATGGAGCTGCCGATGGCCACCGCCGGTCCGCGCCCGGCGGCGTCGGTGTGTTCCTCGGTGTTCAGCCCGCGCCCCTGCTCCACGTGCAGCTCGATGAAGTCGCCGATGCTAGCCAGCGCCGCCTCGTCCCTGCCCATGCGTGCGGGGTCAAGGCCGTTGGAGGAGGCAACGTCGGCGAAGGTGTTCCCGTCGGCGTCGCGCAGGTTCAGCGCCTTGGAGGGGTCGATGGCCCCGGTGAGCAGCCTCGAGCCCAGGCAGGCCACGCCGAAGCGCGAGCCCTCCTCTTCCGGGAAGACGGTCAGGGCCAGGGCCCGGTTCCGCTGCAGCGAGCCATCCGACTCGCGCGCCGCCAGCACGTCGAAGGCGGCCAAGGCGCTGGCCACCCCAAGCGGGCCGTCAAACGCCCCGCCCCCGGGCACCGAGTCCAGGTGGGAGCCGGTGACCAGGGCGCCGCGGCGAGAGGCCTCGTCCTTGGGCGAGCCGGGCGTATCCCACCAGGCCCAGATGATGCCGTTGGCGTCGGTGGAAACCTCCAGGGACCGGGCTTGGGCCTCGGCCATGAACCATTCGCGCAGCGTGATCTCGGAGTCCGAATACACGGGGCGCGAGTAGCCCCCGCGGGTGTTGTCGCGACCGATGTCGTTGATGGCCGCCAGCAGCGAGTTGACGGTGTGGGTTTGCACGTTCATGATTCCTATCTGCCGACCATGAGGAAGGCAACGGGGCTGGCGATGAGCAGGGTCAGGGCGACGCGCTGGGCCCAGATGACGACCAGGTGCCAGACCTTCAGCGGGATCCGGGTGGCGAGGATGCACGGCACCACGGCCGAGAAGAAGATGATGGCAGAGACACACACTACCCCGATGACCAGGCGCAGGTGCTCGGATTCGTGGCCCGCCACCACGGTGGCCGGCAGGAACATCTCGGCGATGCCCACGGCGGAGGCCTTGGCTGCCAGCACCGGATCGGGCAGGCCCACGGCCCAGGTGATCGGCACGAAGATGTAGCCCAGCCAGTCGAAGATCGGGGTGAAGCGGGCCAGCAGCAACCCGATCAGCCCCACCGAGAGGATCGAGGGCAGGATCGCCATGGCCATGAGCAGCCCGTCGCGGAAGTTCACCCAGATGTTGCGCCCCAGCGAGGGAGCGTCAGCGAGCGTGCCCATGGCCTCGTTCCACGCGGTGGCCAGGCGGCGGGTGGTGACCTTCTCCTCCGGGGAGGCGACGGCCTGCGGGTAGTAGTCGTCCTTGATGCGGCTGAGCGGGGGAAGCCGCACGCAGATGGCGGTGACCAGGAAGGTGACGCCGAAGGAGAGGAAGAAGTAGGGCAGCCACAGGTGCATGATGTCCAGCGTCTTGGCCACGATCACCATGAAGGTGACCGAGACGGTGGAGAACCCGGTGGCAATGATGGCCGACTCCCGGGCGGTGTAGCGCCCGGACTGGTACATCCTGTCGGTGATCAGCAGGCCCAGTGAGTAGCTGCCCACGAAGGAGGCGACGGCGTCGACGGCCGAGCGGCCCGGGGTGCGCCAGATCGGGCGCATGACCCGCTGGACCAGCACGCCGACGAATTCCATCAGCCCGTAGCCCACCAGCAGCGCCAGGAAGATGGCCCCCACCGGAACGATCATGCCCACGGGGATCACGAGCTTGTCGAAGAGGAAGGGTCCCAGGTCCGGTTCAAAAAGCAGCGCCGGGCCGGCCTTGAACACCAGCATGGTGCCGACCACCAGGCCGATGATGTTCAGGAACGCGAACACCTTCTTGATGCCCGACTCGCGCCACCGCCCGGAGGCGAAGGGGTAGATCGTCCCGGCAAGGATGAGCGCCAGGGCCACGAAGCGCACCGCGTCGCCGAGGCCCGCGATGATCCAGCCGACCAGATGGTCCAGCGGGATCGTCTCCTTGCCGCCGATGGTGATCGGGATGAAGAACATGAACACGCCGATGAGGCTGTAGACGAAGAATCGCCACTTGCCCCGCGGCTGCGCGGAGGTGCGTTGGACATCGAGCTCGGTGTTGTTCGTTCCAGACATGGGAGTTGTCCTTTTTCGGGTGGGAGGGGGGAATTCTATTGGGCCATCGGGATGCGCACGCCGCGCTCCTGCGCGACCTCGATGGCGCGTTCGTAGCCGGCATCCACGTGGCGGATCACGCCCATGCCGGGGTCATTGGTCAGCAGCGCCTCCAGCTTGGCCGCGGCCAGCTCGGAGCCGTCGGCGAGCGAGACCTGTCCGGCGTGGATGGAGCGGCCGATGCCGACCCCGCCGCCGTGATGGATCGAGACCCAGGTGGCACCGGAGGACGTGGCGGTCAGGGCGTTGAGCAGCGGCCAGTCGGCGATGGCGTCCGAACCGTCCTTCATGGATTCGGTTTCGCGGTACGGGGATGCCACGGAACCGGAGTCGAGGTGGTCGCGGCCGATCACGATCGGCGCTGAGACCTTGCCCTCGGCGACCAGCCTGTTGAACAGCACCCCGGCCTTCGCGCGGTCGCCGTAGCCCAGCCAGCAGATGCGCGCCGGCAGGCCCTCGAATTCGACATGTTCCTGGGCCGCATTGAGCCAGCGGTGCAGGTGCTCGTTTTCCGGGAAGAGTTCCTTGAGCGCCTCGTCGGTGACGCGGATGTCCCCCGGATCCCCGGAGAGCGCCACCCAGCGGAACGGGCCAAGGCCCTCGCAGAAGAGCGGGCGGATATAGGCCGGGACGAAGCCCGGGAACTCGAATGCCCGGTCGTAGCCACCTTGGCGAGCCTCGTCGCGGATGGAATTGCCGTAGTCGAAGACCTCGGCTCCGAGGTCCTGGAAGCCGACCATCGCCTCCACGTGGCGGGCCATGGAGGCCTGGGCCTTCTTGGTGAAGCCCTCCGGATCGGCCGTGGCCTCGGCGTCCCACTGCTCCAGGGTGTATTCCACCGGCAGGTAGGACAGCGGGTCGTGGGCGCTGGTCTGGTCGGTGACGATGTCGAAGGAGACCTCGCCGGCCTGCTGGCGGCGCAGCAGCTCCGGGAAGACCTGCGCGGCGTTGCCGACGTAGCCCACCGAGAGGCCCCGGCCCTCGCTCTTCGCGGCGGTGACCTTGGCGATGGCCGCGTCCAGGTCCAGCTCGACGTCGTCAAGGTAGCGCTTGCCCAGGCGGCGGCGCAGGCGCTCCTCGGACACGTCGACGATCAGCACTGCTCCGCCGTTCAGCGTGACGGCCAGCGGCTGGGCCCCGCCCATGCCGCCGCAGCCGCCGGTCAACGTCAGGGTATTGGCCAGCGTGCCGCCGAAGCGCTTGGCACCGATGGCCGCAAAGGTCTCATAGGTTCCCTGCAGGATGCCCTGGGTGCCGATGTAGATCCAGGACCCTGCGGTCATCTGCCCGTACATCATCAGGCCCTCGGCCTCCAGCTTGCGGAACTCGGGCCAGGTGGCCCAGTCCCCCACCAGGTTGGAGTTGGCGATCAGCACCCGCGGCGCCCACTTGTTGGTGCGGAAGACCCCGACCGGCTTGCCGGACTGGATCAGCAGTGTTTCGTCCTCTTCCAGGTCCGTCAGCGTCTTGATGATCGCGTCGTAGGCTTCCCAGGAACGGGCGGCGCGTCCGGTGCCGCCGTAGACGACCAGGTCCTCGGGGCGCTCGGCGACCTCCGGGTCCAGGTTGTTCATCAGCATGCGCAGCGGGGCCTCGGTGGCCCAGGACTTGGCGGTCAGCGTGGTGCCGCGCGGGGCGCGAATCACGCGGGAGGGATCGTGTTGGGTGAAGGTCATGGAATGGTTCTCCTTGTCGGTGGTGCTAAATCTGGTGGTGCCCTGTGGGTTGTCGCGGGGTCGCTCGAGGGGCAGGGTGGGGTTGGTGCTCCGGCTAGCTGCCGACTGCGGTGCCCAGCAGCGCATGGGCCTCGGCGGCAACCAGCTGCCCGATGCGTTGAATCTCCTCCGGGTTCATCCGGTAGCTGGGTGCCACCACGGATATCGCGGCAACGGGTCCGCCGTCCAGGGCAGCTCCCGGTGCCCCGAGCTGCCGCAGCGGAGCGGCGATGGCCGTGACGTCTGCCTCGACTCCCTTGTCGGAAACCACGTACCCGGCATCCGGGGTGTTTCCGGCGAACACGACTCCCAGGCTTGAGCCGGCCAGCGGGACGCTGCGGCCCACCCAGGAAGCATGGCGCACCGAGTGGGTGCCCTCGGCGATGGCCAGGTAGACGGCGTGGTCGCTTCCCGTGCCCTGGTGTCCGCGCACCGAAAGGTAGGCGGATTCGCCGGTCGCGTCGACCAGTCGCTGCAGTGCCGGTGCTGCCAGGTGGATCAGCGATTCGTGGCTCAGCGCCTGGGCGCCAAGCTGCACGAGGCGAAGGCCGGGCCGGTATTCGCCGTCCGCGTCCTTGCGCACGAAACCGCTGTTCTCCAGGGTGCGCAGCAGGCGCAGGGCCGTGGAGGCCGAGAGTTCGGTGCCGCGGGAGACATCGGCCAGCGATACGGCCCCGGCATCGCAAACCGCCCCCAGAAGTTGCAGGGCTCGTTCCACTGTTCGGGTTGCCGGTTCTGCCACGGTTTTCCTCCATGTTGGTGATTCGGTGTGTGGAACCGCTCTCAGGAGGGTGCCGTTGGGCGCTCCCGGGCAAAATTCCCGTCCCCAGGGCTTGCCCCGGGACCACGTGATGCGTTTCACTTATTGAAACGCTAATTTCATCCCTTGGCAAGTGTTTGCGAGAGCCGGATCACACGGCATCTCAAAAGCCCCGCCTGTCAGAAGGAAAAATCCATGAATCCCAACGCCACCATTTCCACGGGCGCCGTCACCGTCTCCACCGGGGCATTGCTCCCGCACGATGTCGTCAAGGTCGCCCGCCATCTGGCCCCGGTCGAGCTTTCCTCCGAGTCGCTCGACGCCATGGCTGAATCCCGTACCGTCATCGACGCGCTGGTCACCGACACGGTCCCGCACTACGGCGTTTCCACCGGGTTCGGCGCACTGGCCACCAAGCAGATCCCGATCGAGCTGCGCGCCCAGCTGCAGCGCTCGCTCATCCGCTCGCACGCCGCCTCCTCCGGCGCGGAGGTGCCCCGCGAGGTCATCCGCGGGCTCATGCTCAACCGCCTCTCCACCATGGCCACCGGCCGCACCGGCGTGCGCCCGGTCGTCGCCCGGACCTACGCGGCGCTGTTGAACGCACAGATCACCCCGGTCATTGGCGAATACGGCTCGCTGGGCTGCTCCGGGGACCTGGCTCCGCTCTCGCACTGCGCCCTGGCCGTCATGGGCGAGGGCAAGGTCCGCAATGCCGCCGGCGAACTCGTCGATGCCTCCGCGGCCCTGGCAGCGGCCGGCATCGAGCCGGTCGTGCTGGCCGAGAAGGAAGGCCTGGCGCTGATCAACGGCACCGACGGCATGCTTGGCATGCTGCTCATGGCCGCCGCCGACCTGCGCGACCTGGTGACCATCGCGGACCTTTCCGCCGCCATGAGCGTCGAGGGCCTGTTGGGCACCGACGATGTCTTCGCCGCCGACCTGCATGCGCTGCGCCCGCACCCGGGACAGATCGACTCCGCCGCCAACATGCGCGCAGTGCTCGCCGGCTCCGCGCTGCTGGCCGAACAGAAGGCCGGGGCGCACAAGTTCACCCGCGTGCAGGACGCCTACTCGCTGCGCTGCGCCCCGCAGGTCCACGGCGCGGTGCGCGCCACCCTGGCCCACGCCGAATCCGTCGCGTCCATCGAGTTGGCTTCGGCCATCGACAACCCGGTGGTCACCATGGACGGCCGCGTCGAGTCCAACGGAAACTTCCACGGCGCACCGATGGGCTACGTGCTGGACTTCCTGGCCATCGCCGTTGCGGACCTGGCCTCGATCTCCGAGCGCCGCACCGACCGCTTCCTGGACACCGCCCGCAGCCACGGCCTGAACGCCTTCTTGGCCGACGACCCGGGGGTCGACTCCGGGCACATGATCGCCCAGTACACCGCGGCCGGCATCGTCTCCGAGCTCAAGCGCCTGGCCGTTCCCGCCTCGGTGGACTCCATCCCGTCCTCCGCCATGCAGGAGGACCATGTCTCCATGGGCTGGCACGCCGGGCTCAAGCTGCGCAAGGGCATCGACGGGCTCGCACGCGTGCTGGCCATCGAATTGCTCACCAGCTCCCGCGCCCTGGACATGCGTGACGGAGGCCTGGCCACCACCAAGTCCTCTCCCGTCATCACCGCGGTGCGCGAGGCGATCCGCACCAAGGTCGAGGGCCCGGGCACGGACCGCTTCATCTCCCCGGAAATCGAGTCCGTATTCCAGCTGATCACCGACGGCTCGTTGCTGGCCGCCGCGAACTCGGCCGCCGGCAGCCCACTGGTCTAGCTAGCTCCCCCGCCGCCGAACAAATGGATCATTTGATGGAAAAGGAACGGAACCGGGCATTGCTCCCCGGCAGCGTCGTGGCCTACTCCAGACTGCGTCCGGCGCCTTGGCGCAACGGCGGCGGGGTGACCCGACTGTCATTTTTCGAAGGCGACTGCGCTGGTGTCCGAAGTTCTCTGCACTGAGCTGGTGCGCCCGCCGAGGGAACCTGTACCGGGACGGTTCCCCCGGCGTGGGTAGTGATTACTTCTCAGGGCTGCCTAACATCGATCTCTCCACGACCAATTGTTGAGGATACCCCCCGCATGGCGGTGTCGGCGATCAACTGTGGTGCGGCGCTATGGTTGAGTCGCGTTGCGTTCAAGATGCAAACGGAGACTTTCGGCTTTTTCTTCGAGACCGTCGCGCCACGTTCCAAGCCAATGACTGACCTGCATGTGAAGTATTGCGTGGCAGCCAGACTCCCCGATATCAAGCAGCTCGGCGAGGCGAGTTAGCGCCGTTGATTCGTCCGGTGCCTCATCAATGATTTGGAATACCTCTTCTCGACGTTCCAAGGCTTCTCGGATGGCGTTGAGGAGGTCCAGCTGTTCATGGGCTTGCCCGTTGTCATTCATGGGCTGAGTCTTCCAGATTTCATGGCAAGTGATTGCCGCCTGGGCTCCGCCTAAGCCGTCCCATCTGAGGAACGCTGAGCGGGTCAGTGGATAATGTGCACAGGCAGACTCCTCGGCGGCAGAATCAGCCATCCAGGGCTTGTGCGGCACCGGCCTTCAGGAGTCCCATGTCCGTATCGGTGGCCACCCAGTCGTAGCCGAGTGCTTCGAAGGCGCTGGCCCTGACTGACGAGCCGGCGAAAGCCCCAACTTCAATATGGCGGTCATGGCACGCTTTTGCGATGTATCCAAGGGGGGACTCCTTGGCGGCGAGCAACGAATCGACGTCTGTTTCGAGGCTCATTGCCAAGTCGACGGGGCCCACGAATATGGAGTTGATGCCCGGGGTGCCAAGGATTGCGTCCAGGTTTTCCAGTCCTTCGGCGGATTCAATCATCGCCGACAGGTGAATTCGAGAGTTCGCTTCCTGCGGGTTAAGCACGGGTGCCCCGAACAGCGCACTCATCGGTCCCCAGCTTCTCCCGCCCTGTGGAGCGTACCTTGCCGCGTGGGCCACCCCTTGGGCTTCTTCAGCCGTATTGACCATGGGAACCATGATGTGGGTGGCACCTGCATCGAGGGCGAACCCAATATCTGCGTAGCTTCCGCTTCGCAGCCGCACGGCGATGTTGCCACGTGGCGCGGCAGCAAGAGCGGAAACTATTTGGGGTTCACTCCACAGGCCATGCTGCATGTCCAACCCGTGCCAACCGAAACCCATCTTTGAGGTTGTTGCCAGAATTGCCGGTGAGTCAAGAAAATGCCACAGTCCACGGCCTGCATACCTTGCCAAGTTGTCCTCCTAGAATCCTGCCTGCGAACAGCAGGCAGTCCATGGAAAATTTACAGCTTTTCCGTGCGCAAGACGATTCAGTATGGGTTGTGACCTTCATCCTTTCGGCATTTATACTGTTCATTTTCAAGCTCGCCGGTTTTGGTTTCCGGTCCACGGCGCCAGCAACCCGGATTCCAATAACCCTCATGGATTCGGCGAATCCGGTTTCACGCCGGGGCAGGCCAAGCCAGATAATGGTGTCCATGCTGTCTTCTTCTCTCCTTGGCTTCGCAGGGGTCGCGCTTGTCGTGGTGTTGGCCCCGGGCCCAGACACCTTCCTGGCCCTGCGCTATGCCCTGAATCGCCCCCGCAATGGAATCGCCGCCGCGCTGGGCATGATGACATCCATCATGGGTTGGGCGGCCCTGGCCGGTCTGGGTGTTGCGGCGCTGCTGCAGACCTACCCGGCCATCCACCAGGGAATCGCCCTCGTCGGCGGCGCATACCTGCTCTACCTCGGGATAGGTTCGCTGATCAAGGCCCAGTTCCTGGCCCGCGCGGCGGCAGCCACCGCCCGCACCACCACCCGGTCGGCCACCGCCTCCGCTACCGAATACACCTTCTTCCAGTCGGTTCGGGCGGGGATGATTTCCGCGGCCTTGAACCCGAAGCTGGGATTGCTTTTCCTTGCGCTGATGCCGCAGTTCATTCCCGTCGGATCCAACATGCTGGGTTCGGCGATGCTCCTCGGCGGGATATTCGCACTCATGGGATTTGCCTACCTGTCGTTGCTGACCGCCATCGCGGCCCGGGCCATGGCCTGGTTCAAGAGCCCCACCGTGGGCATCTGGCTGGAAGGCGTTTCATCTGCGGCGTTGGCCATCATGGGCGCGGTGGTGTTCATCGGGGCATTCCGCTAGTTCCCACTAGACTTCATGTCATGACGACGACGAACCGGTCCTTGGCAACCGGCACAATTCTGCATTTGGCCGACTCCACCAAGCGGAAATGGGCCCAGGGGGAAGTCCGGGAAATCGCCGCCGGAAAACTGGGACCCGACTCGAACCTGTTGCCGGCAGAGGGCAAGGAATGGGATTGGCGCCTGAGTGTGGCTTCCATCGAGGCCGCCGGGGACTTCACCCCCTATGGGGGATTCGACCGGACGCTGACGGTCATTGCCGGTGAACTGCTCGAACTGACCATCGACGGCACAGCGCATGCGATGGAGGCCCTTCGCCCCTTGAAGTTCGCCGGCGGCAGCACCGCGGCCGCGGCACTGCCCACGGGAGACGTTCTGGCACTGAACCTGATCACGCGCACCGGTGCGGTGCGCGGCAACGTGCGCATCGTGGAGCTGTCGAAGAAGCGCGAACAGCATCTCTTCGGTGCCCAGTTCGGCGTTCTGTTGCAGGGAAAGGCAACCGTGCTGCGCGGGGAATCGGAGGATCCGCTCGAGCTGCGCGACACCGTGATCGGCGGGGAGGAGGGCTCCCCGCGCATCAGCGGTCGGGGCTTCATGGCCGTGGTGTCCCTCGACCTGCCGTGATGACACGGACCGAGGGCCGTTGAAGCCCTCGGCTAGGTGTTCAGGCCGGGCTTGACCGGAACGAATCCGACGGCGTTCTTGCGGTGGATGGCCTTCGGCGAGCGCTTGAAGCCCTTGGCATCCATCTTGTTCTGCAACCGGAATTCGGCCAGGGCCGCGTCATAGATCTCGTTCATCCGGCGCCCGCTGACCTCTTCCTGCGTCCCGTCAGCGAAGGTGACGCAGATCGTGAGGCTCTCCGGATAGTGCCGGCTCATCCGGACGTTTCCGTCCGAATCCTGCTTGAGATTGATCATTTGCTGCCTTCTTTCGTGAATGGATTCCCCCAGTCTCCACCAGGCACACCCACTTTGGGCACTCGCCACCGCCTGCGGCAGCAATTTTCTCGCCAAGTTCCCGCAAATTCCTGCGATTTAGGAGCGTGGCGCTTGGGCAATGAAGAGCGCCCCAAGGACCGGATCCACGTCCAGGAAGCGAATGCCCTCCAGGCCCATGGCCGAGAGTGCCGTGCGAATGCGTTGCTGGTAAACCGGCTGGTGCATCCCCAGTCCACCGCCGATGATCACCGGGCCCCGGATCCCGAGGACGGTCGAGACATCCCCGAGGTTCCCGGCCACGTAGGCGACAGCATCGTCGATGATCCGGGCGGCGGCAGGGTCCCCCGACTCGAGCGCCCTGAAGACCACGTCGGACTGCTGAGCCCAATAGCGCCTGTCGGTATCTCCGTGGAACAGCCCAATGAGCTCGTCGGGCGATGCCACACCGTTGGCCTGGAGCACGAGCCGGGCCAACATGCCTGGCTGCTGGTTCCGGTTGAACTCTCGAAGGGTGTGCCGCACCGCTTCGCGGCCCATCCAATAACCACTTGCCTCATCCCCCAGCAGATAGCCCCACCCGCCGGCGCGCGCTTCCCGGGCCTCGGCGTTGATCCCCCAGAATGCCGAGCCCGTGCCCAGGATGACTGCCATGCCAGTGGCCGTCTCGCCGGCTGCAAGAATGAGCCGTGAATCGTGCACCACCTGGATGGCGGCCCCTGGCGCATGCACCTCGATCATCGCCCTCAGCCGCCGTGCATCCTTGGCGGTGTCTACGCCTCCGGCCCCGGCCACGACTCGGTCGATGCGCCCCGACCCAAGCTCCTCAAATATCCGCCCAATGTTCCTGGTGGCCACTTCCACGCTGACGTTCTGGACATTGCCGCTGCCTGCCATAGCCTCGGCGACGATGTGTCCATTGAACCAACGCACGCCATGGGTCTTGGTGCCCCCGATGTCCAAGCCCACCAATGCCAGATTCTCGGCGTTCGCGGGTGTCATGTTTTCCTTCCGACTGGCACGGTTCCGCCCGGGTTGCGGTTGCTCGTCCTGCCTTCATTACATCACCGACCAGCAAGCCGCAGTCGAGTTGACCCATGAGTCGGAGCCTTCGGTCGATGGCCAGGCTTTAGCCCACGGCATCAAGGATTGGCTACTCCTTGGCAATCGAGTCGCAGGTCCCCAGACGGCCAAGCCGATAGACTGGCTGCTTCATTGCCAATAGAGGGCGGGCATTTGCCCCATGGACTACAACGACTACGACTACGACCTCATCGGCTTCTGGGTGCTGACGTCCGCTGCAGCACTGGTGTCGATCACAGTTGGCAGCCTCGTGCACATGCGCGGAGGCAGCAGGGCTCCGGGACTGTACCTGGTGCTGGGAGTCGCTGCCTCGATCGTTTACGGGATCTTCGCCGGGATCGTTGTCGGCGCGATCTTCGAGCCGCCGTATGTCCCGGGACTCTCAGAGGGCCGTGGGCTGGATTTGCGTGGGATCGGCTTGATAATCGGTTCCTGGGTTGGCGGCGCGCTCGGAGTGCTGGCGACCGTCCTAATGTGGACAATTTCGACTTTCATTCGCTGGCGTCTGAAGCGGAGAACCACGGAGCCCGTGGTTGGTCCGGATCGGCAGGTCCTTCCGGATTAGTGCCCCGCCCGCATCAAAATCGACGCCCGCCTCGTGCGAGTTCCGCGATCTTGCAGCCGACTGCGCGGCCATGGGATACCGTTTTTACGGTCTCTCCAACCGGGATTCCGACTACCAGCCCGAGGCCGTCGAGCGTTTGCACTTGACCTACCCGCTACTATCGGATCCCGGCTTTTCCGCGGCCACCGAACTGGTGCGCAGCACCCTGATCGTGGTTGCGGGAAATATCGCCCATGCCAATCTTGGCATCACCGACACGGACGCCCAACCGCGTCGTCTTCTCGCGCAACTTCGGGATCCCTAGCCGACTAAAGTTTCATATCACCGCTGACGCCCGATCTTTGCTCTTTGCGCGTGTTTTCAGGATGCCTGCAACATTCGCTCGATCGAGGCCGGATGATGCATGACCCGTTCGGCCAATGGCGCTTGGCACCGTCGTTCCAAGCGGTGGATTGAGGGACTCCCGCCGAGCCGCGGTGCCCGAGAACCGGGTGAACTTCTATCGATGCCTGATCGACTGTTGTCGCGCTGGAGGGGGTTGAACCACCCGTCTGAAATATCGATCGATTTGCCTCTGGTTCCCTGCGCATTCGGGCCATCACCGGAAGGCCAAGTGACTTCAAATCATACGTCATAGGTAACATTCGGAAATCTTTCAGCCGCCACTAAAACCTCAATCAACGGCCCCTATTGCATGCCTTGGATTCCATTCAAATATCTCGGTGAAGCCGAAAATGCGCCAAAAAATAAACTCATCGGTAACCTACATCACAGCATGTCGATTCAGGATCCGGAAATCCCAATCCCTTACGCGGGGTTTCATTATTTTCTGTTTCGTTCTGCCCCCCGGGAACGACCCGGAAACCGCTCCTCTACGGCGGATTCATGGCGATGCCCCCGGCCCGGCGTGCCTTTCAACACCTGCCGTTTAGGCAGTGTTCACTTCTCCCAACTACGTTTACTGGACTAGCAGATGGAAATGAAGAATCCCCATGGGTCGGTCTACCGCGCCTGCGGTTGTCCGACCATGGGGAGGCGGCGAACACTCATGTTGCAGGGACCCAGTGCACACCGTGTTCACACGAAATGCGCGGCCCCGACGGCCAGAGTCAACTACCTCCCCAGGATTCGGCTATCTCCCCGATGAAAGGAGTTGGACAATGACCGCACACGCGAACAAGACCGGTAAGAAGATCGGCCAGCCGAGTCAGCTCAACAAAGTGGTGGCCAAACCGACGACAGACAAAAAATCGGTTGATGAAAAGGCTGCACCCGTGAAGAACGCTGCACCCGCAAAAACCACAGCGAGCTCAAATTCGTCGACTGCAACCGCTGCGAAAACCGCCTCTCGACAGCCTGCCGCTTCAAAGTCCGTACCGGTAAAGACCACGGCTGCTCCGTCTGCTCGAGAGACCGCCGTGATCCCGGCCAAGATTGCGAGTGAAAAGCCCTCAGCCGCAGCTTCCAAAACCACTCCGACGACTGACGCGTCGCCGGCGGCAAAGCCTGCAACCGCGGTGAAGACCCCCGCAACCAAGTCCGCAGCAGCGGCAAAGGCCTCGGTGTCAAAGCCCGCCACCGCCGCAAAATCCACGTCTGCCACTCCGGCCCAGACCGCCGCCGCAAAATCCACGTCTGCCACTCCGGCCCAGGCCACCGCAGCCAAGTCGGCCGCGAAGAAGCCCGAGACAGCTGCTACCCGGAGCGTTGCGCCCGCGGCAGCCACATCTTCCGCCGCTGCCACCTCGATCGCGGCAAAGCCGGCCACCGCCACCCAGACCACTGCCGCGAAGACGAATGACGCCGCGCCCAAGTCCCTCGGAACGGCGACGACACCGTCCCCGATCGCCAAGTCCTCCGCCGCCACCTCCAAGACCGCCCCTGCAGCAGTCAAGGCCGGCGTCGAGGCGAAGTCCACGGCCACGAAGCCAGCGGCTGCCGTTGCCACGGCAAGCCCTTCTGTTGCCCCGGTTGCGCCCCCGAAGTCCGCCGCACCCAAGACCACCGCCGATCCAAAGCCCGTCAAGTCCTCTGACAAGCCAGCAGCCGTGACCGCTCCGTCCACCCAGCCGGCCGACACGAAGTCATCCGCCAACACAACGGGCACCACCGAAGCCAAGCTGGCAACCAAGGCTGAGCCCGCCGTTGCAACCTCGATTGCAGCCGCCAAGACCCCCGTCACGGACAAGCCTGACTCCAAGGCCACAGCCTCGACCGTTGCGACTCCGGCAGCCGACCCGATGCCGCGCGCCACCCCGTCCGGCCCCGAGGCACCCGAGGCAACCGTCGGAACCGACGCCGCCTTCGCCTCCACCGTGCCGGCCGAGACGGTCCTGCACACGGTGCGCAACATCTCCGAGGTCCGCCACTTCTTCCGCACCAACGACGTGCCGATCTTCTTCATCGGCGCCACCCCTTTCAACCTGCTGGGCCTTGACCGCTGGGTGCGTAACTTCACCTACATCAGCTACTACGATGCCTGGGACGGCGCCCACCCGCGGATCTTCACCCCCGTGCACAAGCCGTACCGCGAATTCGGCTCCGGCGAGGAGATCAACAACTGGCTGTTGCTCAACGCCGAGGTCCGCGCCCGCATGACCAAGGACCTGCGTCCCGGCACGCGGCCCAAGGTCGCCATGGTCTTCTTCGACGAGGAAACCGAGCAGATCTGCGACGAGTTGGGCTACGACCTGATCCTGCCGTCGGCCGAGCTGCGCTCCCGCTTGGATTCCAAGATCGTGACCACCGAGTTGGGCAACGAGGCAGGGGTCGCTTCGGTCCCGAACGTCCTGACCACGGGTTCGGACTGGAAGGCCCTGCGCAAGGCCGCCGACGAGGCCGGACTCGGGGACGAATTGGTCGTCCAGACTCCATACGGCGACTCGGGCAAGACCACCTTCTTCATCAACAACGAGGCTGACTGGAACAAGCACAGCGCCGAGATCGTCGACGAGGAAATCAAGATCATGCGCCGGATCAACAACCTGCCGGTAGCTGTCGAGGCAGTGCTCACGCGCTCGGGCACCCTGGTCGGGCCGTTCCTCACCGAACTGGCCGGCCACAACGACCTGACCCCGTACAAGGGCGGCTGGTGCGGCAACGAAATGCACCCGGACGTGCTCTCCGACAACCAGCGGGCGCAGGCCACCGACCTGGTCAAGCGCATGGGCGACAGGCTTTCCAAAGAAGGCTACCGCGGCTTCTTCGAGGTCGACGTGCTCGTGGACACCGACACCGACAAGGTCTACCTGGGCGAATTGAACCCGCGTATTTCCGGGGCATCGGCCATCACCAACGTGACCGCCGGCGCTTACGCGGACGTCCCATTGTTCCTATTCCACCTGCTCGAATACATGGACGTGGAATTCGACCTGGACATCGACGAGATCAACGCGCGCTGGGAAGCACTCTCGGGTGCCGACGTGTGGAGCCAGATGATCATCAAGGAGACTTCCGAGACGGTCGAGCTGCTCACCGCCACCCCGGCAACGGGCCAGTACTACCTTGACGCCAACGGCGCGCTGGTCTTCAGCCGCCCCGCCATGGACTGGCACATGCTGCAAAACGAGTCCGAGGCATTCTTCCTGCGCATCTACGGTCCCGGCGACTACCGCTGGAAGGGTGCCGACCTGGGCATCCTGGTCACCAAGGGACGACTTCAGCTTGAGCGCAACGGCTCGCCCAAGCTGACCATCCGGGCCAAGCACTTCATCGACTCCATCAGGGCAGGCTTTGCCGGCATACCGGTGGGTGGGGAATCGGCAGTGGATGCGACGGCCGGCATCGGAGTCAAAACACAGTGGTAGCTCGGCAATAGAACCAGGGCGCAAGCCCTGGCCGTTACCAAAAGCTGCACCGATGCAGCAATGACAACGCCGCATTATGCGGCAACAGAACGCTGCAATGGTGCAGCCATGGAAGGAACCAGCGTTGGACGGCACGAACCTTGATCACCACCCATCCAGGGTGGACATGCAAAATTGGCAACTGCCGCAAAACCTGCGCTGGTCCTTCCAGCACATGGCCGAGTTCCTGCCCACCGCGGTGATCTCGCGGGGGCTGGAACCGGCCTCCAAACTGCCGGCCGCCCACCGCGACCTGGACTCGATCATGCTGGCCCCGGCCGGTCCCGAGGAAGCGCCGATGAGCGTGGGCTCGGTCATGGGCATGAGCGACACCGACGGGTGGATGCTTCTGCACCGCGGCTCGGTGCTTACCGAACAGTACTTCGGGGAGATGACCGCCGACACCGAGCACCTGCTGATGTCGGTGAGCAAGTCGCTGGTCGGCGCCGTCGCCGGGGCGCTGTATGACGCGGGGATGCTGGATCCCGAGGCGCTGTTGACCGACTATGTGCCCACCCTGGCCGATTCCGGCTACGCAGGGGCCACGGTCCGCCAACTGCTGGACATGCGCTCGGGCATCGAGTTCTCCGAGGACTACCTGGATGCCGACGCCGAGGTGCGGAAGCTGGAGGAGGCGATCGGCTGGGCTCCCCCGGCGGTTCCCGGTCCCACCGGCATGTACCCGTACCTGTCGACTCTTCGACAGAAGACCGCGCACGGCGGGGTCTTCGAATACCGATCCTGCGAAACCGACATGCTCGGCTGGATCTGCGAGGCGGTCTCCGGATCGACCATGCCCACGCTGATGTCCCACCTCTTGTGGGGCAAGATCGGCGCCGAGGCGGACGCCGTGATCGGGATCGACCAGTACGGCACCGGCATGTTCGACGGCGGGATCAACGCCACGCTGCGCGACATGGCACGCTTCGGCTCGCTCTTCCTGAACGACGGGCACTCGGTGGGCGGAAAGCGCGTGCTGTCGGCCGACTGGATCGCGCAGACACTGGCCGGGGCACCAGACTCCCGCGAGGCCTTTGCCAACAGCCCCGGCGACAACCGGATGCCCGGAGGCATGTACCGGAACCAGATGTGGTTCCCCTACGAGGGCAACGATGTGTTGCTCTGCCTGGGCATCCACGGGCAAATGGTCTACATCAACCGCCCCGCCCAAGTGGTGGGTGTGAAGCTTTCCAGCTGGCCGCTGCCGCAGGACGCCTCCAAGCTCTTCCCCACGCTGCGCGCCTTTGACGCGATTGCCGCGGAGCTGGGCTCCCAGCCGCCGGTGCCGCTCCAGGAATTCCTTCCCCTGTTCATCCGGCCGGCACGCACCCACCCCGTGGCCGAGGACGCCTAATTTCCCCCCCTGATTTGTGACGCCCCGCAAGGGCAGTTGCCCCCTATGAATGGACCAGAAGTGAAAGCGGTACTGTCGAAGGTCGACACCGAACAATACGCGACACCTTCCAACGTGTGGAGACTTCGCACCGACGCCTGGGAATATCTGGGCTATGCGGCCAAGCAGCTTCCGGGCATGGCCGATGCCGCCAACGGCGCACGCACCGTGGAGAAGGGCCTGAAAGAGGAAGTCGGCCGACAGTTGCGCTTCCTCGAGGCCGTGGAGACCTACTGGGCAGTGCCCGGCAAGGCGCACGTGCTCGAGCTTCGCACCCGCCTGCGGGAAGGCGACTACGCTGCGGCGCTGACGATGATCGAGACCGTGACGCGCGGGTTCGCGCGCTTCCGCCACGAGCTCGACGACAAGCTCGTCGAGCCGGACCCCCACGCCGAGGCGCTCGACGCGGCGGGCTTGGCCATCGCCGACCGCCGCCCGCGCTTCGAGGTGCTGGTCGTCGACGACGTATCGGCGACTGTGCGTGAGGAGTTCATCGCCGAGATGACCGGCCAGCGCCGGGAAACCGACGCCTTCATCTACCAGGTCAACGTGGTGCCTTCGCTGGAGGACGCGCTGATCGCGGTGCTGCTGAACCCCACCATCCAGGCCTGCATCGTGCGCCCGGGCTTCACCGTGCCTGCCCGGCAGCGGCCCAGCGACGACCTGCGCCGCTACCTGGACGGCGTCGTCGATCCCGGCGTAGCCTCCCAGACCCCCAGACAGCGCATCCTGACCATGGCCGACAAGCTCAAGAAGCTGCGCCCGGAACTGGACTTGTACCTGGTGGCCGACGTGTCCATCGAGGACCTCGCCGGTGCGGCGAACCGGCGCTTCGCCCGGCTCTTCCGCCGCGAGGAGTCCATGGAACTGCACCTCTCTCTGCTGGCCGGGGTCGCGGCGCGCTACCAGACCCCGTTCTTTGACGCCGTGCAGCAGCACAGCCGCAAGCCGGCCGCGGTCTTCCACGCGCTGCCCATTTCCCGCGGCGGCTCGGTGGTGAACTCCCGTTGGATCAAGGACATGGGAGAGTTCTACGGGATGAACCTGCTCCACGCCGAGACCTCGGCGACCTCCGGCGGGCTGGACTCGCTGCTTGATCCGCGCAGCACCATCCGCGACGCCCAGGTGCTGGCGGCCCGCGCCTTCGGCGCGCGGCGCTCCTACTTCGTCACCAACGGGACCTCCACGGCCAACAAGATCGTGCACCAGTCGATCCTGGCCCCGGGCGACGTGGTTATTGCCGACCGCAACTGCCACAAGTCCCACCACTATGCGCTGATGCTCGCCGGGGCGCAGGTCGCCTACGTGGACGCCTACCCGCTGAACGAGTACTCGTTCTACGGCGCCGTGCCGCTGAAGGCACTCAAGGGCATGCTGCTTGACTACCGCCGCGCCGGCCGCCTTGACGAGGTCAAGATGATCACGCTGACCAACTGCACCTTCGACGGGATCGTCTATGACGTCGAACGCGTCATGGCCGAATGCCTGGCCATCAAGCCGGACCTGGTCTTCCTCTGGGACGAGGCGTGGTTCGCCTTCGCCGGGTTCCACCCGATCTACCGCCGGCGCACCGCCATGGCTGCGGCGGCCGCGCTTGAGGAAAGCTTCAGGGACCCGGAGTACGCGGCGCGCGCCGACGCCCAGCGGGCCTCGCTCTTCGACCCGGTGACCGGGGAACCGGCCGACGACGAGGTGTGGCTGGCCACGCGGCTGCTGCCGGATCCGCGCATCGCCAGGTTGCGCGTGTACGCGACGCAGTCAACGCACAAGACGCTGACCGCGCTGCGACAGGGGTCGATGATCCATGTCTACGACCAGGACTTCAGCCACCTTAACGAGGTGACCTTCAAGGCCGCGTACATGACCCACACCTCCACCTCGCCGAACTACCAGATCCTGGCCTCGCTGGACATCGGACGGCGCCAGGCGGTGCTGGAAGGCTACGAGCTGGTCCAGCGCCAGGCCTACCTGGCGCAGTCGGTGGCCCAGGCGGTGGCGCGCCACCCCTTGCTGAAGAAGTACTTCCGCGTGCTGAGCACCTGCGACCTCATCCCGGCCGAGTACCGCCAGACCGACCGGCCGATGCCGCTGCGCGACGGGATCGCGGCGATGGACGAGGCCTGGCGCACCGACGAGTTCGTCATGGACCCCAGCAGGCTGACCCTGCACATCGGGAACACCGGAGTGGACGGGGACACGTTCAAGCACCAGTACCTGATGGACCTGCACGGGATCCAGGTCAACAAGACCTCCCGGAACACGGTGCTCTTCATGACCAACATCGGCACCTCGCGCAGCGCCGTCGCCTACCTCATCGACGTGCTGGTCAAGCTCGCGGAGCACTTCGACGCCGAGCGCGAGGACATGTCGCCCGCCGCGCTGGGGGCCCGCAAGGCCCGCGTCGCCGAGCTGGTTTCCTCCCCGCCGCCGCTGCCGGACTTCAGCCGCTTTGCCCAGCGCTTCCGCAGCGGGGAAGACACCGTCGACGGGGATTTGCGCACCGCGTACTTCACCACCTACAAGACCGAGAAATGCGGTTATTTGATGCCGCGGGAGCTAGCGGACCGGGTGCGCGCCGGGGAGGAGATCGTCTCCGCCGGTTTCGTTACCCCCTACCCGCCGGGGTTTCCGATCCTGGTGCCCGGACAGGTCGTCACCGAGGAGATCCTCTCCTTCATGGAGGCCCTGGACACTCGCGAGATCCACGGATTCGACGCGGCCCTGGGCTACCGGATCATCAACGAGGAACCGGACCCCGCCCTCGGGGTCTAGCGCAGATTGCCGGTCACCGGCCGGATGGCCGGTGACCTTTCGCGCGCCGCATCAGTCGCGCGGTCGCACCACCAGGACCGGGCAGGCGGCGTGACGCACGCACTGCTCGCTCACCGAGCCCAGCAGCATGCCCTTCAAGCCGCCGCGCCCGCGGGTTCCCACCACCATCATCAGGGCGTCGTGCGAGATCGCGATGAGGCTTTTGGCCGGCGGCGCGTGCACCGGTTCATAGGTGATCTGGACCCCGGGAAACTTTTCGGCAACAGGGTGGGCATCGCGTTCCAGTTCCTCGCGCACGGCTGCGGTGAACTCGTCCATGGCCGGGACGTAGCCGAATTCCCACCCGGCCGGCCGCGGTGCGGTGGCGATGGACCACGCCCGTGAAACGACGACCGGTGCCGACAGCTTCCGGGCCAGCTCCAGGGCCATGGCCAACGCGTCTTCCGCTCCCTTGGACCCGTCGTGTCCCACCACGATGCTGCCGGCCGGGGCGGGTTCCGGTGTATGGATCGGTATGTTGAATGTTCCTTCGGTGCTCATTGCCGTTTCTCCTTGGGTCGTGCGGAATGGTTCGAGGGGGGCTCAGGGCCGCGGCCGAGGCTAGGTGTATTCGTCGTGGAGCCGATGCGCCTCGGCCACCTGCGCACGGATCTTGTCGACGTCCTTGGCCTTGTTGCGGTACTTCGGTTCCATGGCCATGATCTGGGCTTCTTCCATCGTCAGCAGCCGGTAGACACGTTCGCGTTCGGCGGGGTCTGCAGTGTAGCCGAGGTCGATGTAGTCCACCGCGTGCCGCCGGGCACTGTTGATCGCTGTCTGTGCCTTTCCCGCCTTGCTCAGCAGCGAGACGACAATGGTGATGACAAGCACCCCGATGATGAAGCCCAGGGACAGTCCGGTGGAAATTTCGATGACGGGGACGGGTTCGCCGTCGTTGATGAATGGAAGGTTGTTTTCGTGCAGCGCATGGAGCACCAGCTTGACGCCGATGAAGGCCAGGATGGCTGCCAGTCCATAGGAGAGGTAGATGAGCCGGTCAAGCAGTCCGTCCAACAGGAAGTAGAGCTGGCGCAGTCCCATCAGCGAAAACGCGGTGGCGGTGAAAACAATGTACACATTCTGCGTCAAGCCGAAGATCGCGGGAATGGAGTCCAGCGCGAACAAGATGTCGGTGCCGCCGATCGACACCATGACCAGCAGCATAGGCGTCAGCGCGCGCTTGCCGTTGTGCATGGTAAAGAGCTTGTCTCCATCGAAGTGGTCGGTCGTGTGGAGGAACCTCTTGGCCAGGCGCATCATGAAGTTGTCTGATTGCCCCGTCGCGTGGTCCCCGGGCTTGAGCAGGTTGCCGGCCGTGATCAGCAGGATCAGGCCGAAGAGGTAGAACACCCAGGCGAACGAGTTGATCAGCGCCGCACCCAGGAAAATGAACCCGGTCCGGGCCAGCAGCGAGAACACGATGCCGAAAAGCAGCACCTTCTGCTGGTCCTCGCGGGGAACCCTGAAACTGGCAATGATGATTAGGAAGACGAACAGGTTGTCGACCGAAAGGGCCTTCTCCGTGATGTAGCCGGCGAAGTATTCCGACCCCATGGTCGCACCGCCGAAAACGAACACCAGGATCCCGAAGATGATGGCAATCCCCACATAGATCGATGACCAGATGGCGGCTTCCTTGAGCGCGGGGACGTGCGCCTTGCGGATGTGGAAGAAATAGTCGAAGGCGAGCAAGGCCAGGATAACGACGATGGTGATGCCCCAAATCAAGGGGGAAACTGTCATGTGTTCCTTCTTTCGGACGGCGGTGGCGGCGGTCCCGGGACCTTGCCTGGTTTTGGCATACCGCTGCCGGAGGCGCCCTCAGAGGGGCCGTCTACGGCGTCGTCGAATGCCAGCAACCAAGCAAAGCCTGTGTGTCGAAACTAGCACCTCGCTAGGCTGTTTGATACCCCTCCCTGCACGGACGATGGGAACCGTCGTTGGCAGACCGACGTTTTGGTCCGGACCGCCGTCCGCGCCACTTTTTAGAGCGTTCCCCCGGCGGCCTCGGGCGCGCCGGCTCCCCCGTCCGCACCGGGCTGCCCGGCATCTCCCACCGATTCGCGGGCCAGGAATGTCTCGATCTCGAAGAGACTGCTGGCCCTGCGCGCGATATTCAACAACGTGGACATCGACGCCACCTCCTCGACCTGCTCCTTGAGGAACCACAGCATGAACTGCTCTCCCAGCGGATCGTTTTCGGCCCGGGCTGCGGCGAACAACTCCTTGATCTGCTCGGTGACCTCGATCTCCTGGGCAAGCGCAAGCACCAGCGGATCTTCCGCCGTCGCAAAGTCGTTTCGGACCTCGCCAATGCCGGGGATGACGAACTTGATGCCTCGGTCCAGCATGTACTGCACCATCATCATGGCGTGGTTCCGCTCCTCCAAGGCCTGGCGGTAGAAGTGCTTCGCCAGCCGGGGCAGGTCCTGTCCATCGAACCAGGCCGCGATGGCAATGTACTGCTGGGACGCCGCGAACTCGTTGCCCAGTTGGCGGGTCAGTAACTCATTGAACTGATGGCTCATGATGCTCTCCTGAAGTGGGTGTGCACGCGTGCGGACCCGGCGTGCCGCGAACTGGTCGGGCCGTGGTGGCGAAGGACCTGTATCGAGCGTCCCCCGTCCTTGATACCAACGTCAAGGGCGGGCGAGGTACCGGTCGGAGAACCGGTTGCAGTTCTTCGTTTTCCCTGACCGCGGAGTGCTCCTGGCCTGCGCGGATCCGCCGGCGAGGGAAGGGACGCAAGCCAAATACAGGACGGGATTGGCCGCCCCCGGGCTACCTCCGCGCGTTCCCCACGAAGGCGAGCAGTGCCGCGTTGACCTCAGCGGCGTGTGTCCAGAGCAGGCCGTGGGGTGCCCCGTCGATTTCCACGTAGTCGGCTTCCGGCAGCAATTTCCGGAACCGCCGCGCCGTGGCATCGATGGGCAGGATATTGTCGGCCGTGCCGTGCAGGATGAGCGCCGGCTTGCCGCTGGCAGCCACCGCTGCGACGTCCGCGCGAAAATCCTCGATCCAGGAGGAAACGACCGCGTAGGCGGCCACCGGCGCGCTCGAAACAGCGGTGTTCCAGTTCGCTGTGACGACTTCCTGGCTGATCCGCGACCCCAAGGTGTCATCGAGGTTGTAGAAATCGGAGAAGAAGCTCGTGAACCAGGCGAAGCGGTCACCCTGGGCCGTCTCGACGATACCGTCGAAGACTTCTTGCGGCACGCCCTCGGGATTGTCATCCCTCTGCACGAGGAATGGTTCAAGCGAAGCCAGGAAGGCGAGCTTCGCGACGCGCTTGTGCCCGAACGTGGACACATAGCGTGCCAGTTCGCCGGTGCCCATGGAGAAGCCAACCAGGATCACGTCGTTCAGGTCGAGGGTTTCGAGCACCGTGTTGAGGTCGGAGGCGAAGGTGTCGTAGTCGTACCCCGTGCCGACTTTGCTCGATTGGCCGAACCCGCGGCGGTCGTAGGTGATGACGCGGAAGCCCGCGTCGAGCAGGACACGGGTCTGGCGCTCCCAGCTATGTCCGTTGAGTGGGTACCCGTGGATGAGGACCACCGGCTGTCCCTGGCCCTGGTCCTCGTAGTAGAGGTCGATTGACGTGCTGTTCTCGTTGCCAACGCTGATGAAGCCCATGGAGGTTTGCCTTCCGTTCGGTGGTGCGTGCGATCGCTATCCCGGTCTCCCACTCACGCTAAGGAACCGCACCCCGCATTTCAAGCATCCGTGGCGACATGACCCGGTGCGAAGCCCACGGGCGCAAACGCAAGACGACGGACCCTGCCGGTGGCGTGCGGGTATGCTGCATCGAACTGGACGCGCCCACATCGGTTGCCCTACGCCCATTGAGCGCTTCCGCATCCCCGGCCGGATGGCTCGCTTAGTGGGTTTCGGGACGGTGCTCCGATGCCGCCGCGTGTTGCTCGGCGATCAGGTATTCCTTCACTGCCTGGGCAGGCACGCGGTAGGAGCGGCCGAATCGCACGGCGGGCAATTCCCCTGAATGCACCAGCCGGTAAACGGTCATGTTGGATACCCTCATGGCCTCGGCGACCTCTGCCACGGTCATGTAGTGGGCATCCTCGAACCCCTTGAGATCCACCATGGTGTTTCTTCCCCCAATCATGTTGTATTTCATCCCCAAATGAAACTCCCAATGCCGTGCACCACTCCAACCACTTGTGCAACGTGGTTACCATGCTAGTCACAAGGCACCGACGGCACCATGGAAACGACATTGCATTTGGGCCACGGTTCCCACCTCAGGGAAGCAGCGTCTGCGCAACGACCGCGCGGGGACTCCGTTGCCGGATTAACCGGCCTCACTGCCGCTATGGATACACCCTGCACTGCGGTGCTTCAATGGGTCCATGACGCACAAGGTGCAAGCCGACTACCTAGTGGTCGGGGCCGGCGCGATGGGCATGGCATTCGCGGATGCGTTGATCGACCATGCCGACGCGCGCGTGGCCATTGTCGACAGACGCCACGGTTCCGGCGGGCATTGGCTCGACGCCTATCCCTTCGCGCGCCTGCACCAGGCCTCCGCATTTTATGGTGTCGCCTCCACGCTGCTCGGCGATTCCCGGGTGCAACAGCACGGTCCGGAAGCCGGCCTTCACGAACGGGCCGATGTCTCGGAGATCTGCGCCTACTACGCCCACATCCTGTCCGACCGGATGCTGGGCACCGACAAGGTCGAGTTCTTCAACAACTGCGAGTATGTTGCCGACGGGCAGATCGTCTCGCATATCTCCGGCCGGCGGACCGAGGTGCCATCGCAGTGCCGGATCGTCGACGCACGGTATCTTGCACCGGACATCCCGTTGATCACCCCGCCGCGCTTCGACGTCGCGGACGATGTCCGCGTGATTCCGGTCAACAGCCTCGCCCGCACCATGGAGGCGCCGAGCCAGTATGTGATCGTGGGATCGGGCAAGACCGCAACCGATGCCTGCATCTGGCTCCTGGCCCACGGCGTGGACCCCAACGCGATCTGCTGGGTGAGGCCGCGCGATCCCTGGATGCTCAACCGCGCTGTCGTCCAGCCGGAACCGGCGGTGTTCCTCGGCATGGCCGCCGACACCATGGAGGCATCCGCCGCCGCGACATCGCTCGAGGACCTGTTTTTCCGGCTGGAAGACGCCGGCATCATGCTCCGCATCGACCGGTCGGTCACCCCGACGATGGCCAAGACTCCGACGCTGGCGACCTGGGAACTGGAGAAACTGCGCACCATTGAGCACGTCGTGCGGCTCGGACATGTCCGGGCGGTGGAACGGCGGCGCATTTCGCTCGAGGACGGCACGGTCTCGATGGCCAAGGACGCGCTCGTGGTGCACTGTGCCGCCTCTGGCCTGCGCTACCCGCCGACCATCCCGATCTGGGGACGGTCGGCGATCACGCTGCAGCCGATCCGGGCCGGATTCCCGTGCTTCGGTGCAGCGCTGGCAGGCTACGTGGAAGCGACCCGCGACGACGACGCGGAAAAGAACCGGCTCTGCCCATCGACCCCGTATCCCAACACACTTGCCAGTTGGGCAACCATGCAGATCATGGGCACCCGTGCGGCGAAATCCTTTGGGTCGGAACCGGACATCAAGGCCTGGGCCGACGCCGTGGCGCTGAATCCGGCACGGGTTCCACCCGAGGAGGGCAGGCTGGCGGAGGTGGATGATGCGCTCTCCCGCCTGAAGACCCAGGTTCCCTTGGGCGTTGCCCGGCTGGCGGAACTGGTCTGAACCCCGGCGCTCATCCCCCCGCTCGCCGAAGACCCTGAGCGAAGGGACCTGTCCGGGGTGAGGGGCGACTCCCTCACCCCGGATTCCCGTCTCGTTGTAGCTGGCGTCGGCTATTGCCTGAACACCGTACGGCGCACTACTTCGACGGTTCCGGTTCCGAAGGCGTCGGCGCCGAGGCGGTCTCGACTTCCACCAACAGTGCCGCTGCGATGGCGTCGAAGGCGCGCAAGGTGGGGAACAGCCTGGCGGGATCCTGCGGGACCGGCCAGGTCGACAGCTTCACTGCCACCACTTGGGCGGGGCGGTTGATGTAGACCATTTGTCCGTGGATGCCAAGGCAAAGCACGACGTCGCTGCCCTCGTAGGGGAACCACATCTGGTTCCGGTACATCCCGCCGGGCATGAGGTTGTCGACAGGGCTGTCAGCGAAAGCGTCTCGGGAGTCCGGTGCCCCGGCCAGTGTCTGCTCAATCCACTCGGACGAGAGCACGCGCTCACCGGTCAGGGAGAGCCCATCGTTGAGGAAAAGCGAACCAAAGCGGGCCATGTCGCGCAGCGTGGCGTTGATCCCGCCGTCAAAGACAGCGGTGCCGAACTGGTCGATGCCGACGGACGCATCGGATTCGGCACCGAGCTTGCCCCACACCAGATCCGACAGCAAGGCGTCCATCGATGAGCCGGATGCGGCCTCGCAGATCCAGCCGAGCATGTCCGTTTCGCAAGAACGGTATTCGAAAACGCCGCCGTGGGCGGTCTTTCGTTCCAAGGTCCGCAGGTACGGGTACATTCCCGTGGGCCCGGGCGCCTTGGCGGGCGCCCAGCCGATGGCTTCCTCCAGCTTCCGGATTCCGGCGGCAGGGTCCAGGTAGTTCTCGGAAAAGTCGATTCCGGAACGCATGTCCAGCAGCTCTCGCACCGTGGCCCCGGCATATCCGGTTTCAGTGAGTTCGGGGAGGTAGTCGGTCAGCTGCCCTTCAGGATCCAGGATTCCGGAGTCACACAGCGCCCCGGCCACCGCTCCGACCAGTGACTTGCTCATCGACATCAGCAGGTGCTGGGTCCCGGCGCCCATCCCACCGAAGTACTGCTCGGTGAGCACCTGGCCGCGGTGCAACAGCATCCATCCATCGGTCTCCGTGGTGGCCATCACCGAGCCCACGCTCATGGGCACTTCTCCGGCAAAGACCGGCGGCAGAATGACGGAATCCAGGTCGCGGTGCCCTTCCGGAAGCTGCGCCACCTGGCCATCCCCCCGGGAAATTGTCGCCGTAGGCAGGATCTCGGCCATGTGCTGGAAGGCCCACCGCTGGTTCTCGGGCAGCCGCCAGCTGTTCATGTCCACGGGCTGCGTCTGGAATTCCAAATTCATGTTGTTCATGGGGAAATACCCTTCAGTTGCTACACCGTTTGTTCATTTGGACATTACCACCGGGGGTTCTCACCGTCCCGATTTGTGCATCCCTTGGTCGCGTAGACAGTCAATGTGACGCGGGGGTCCGGAGGCACCGTTGTCCCATCGACCCCGGTCAGACGCAGGCGATTGGCTGTTCACCGTCGTGCCGACGGAATTACCGACGTCACGGGCGGCAGGCCAGGAGGCCTGCCGCCCGCTAAAAGGGACACTGGATCGGCCTACAGGAAAAAACGAAGGGTTCCGTGCAGATTGGGTGCACGCCAAAGCGGCATGCCATAGGCTCATAAACAACGTCGCTGCCAGCTAGCGGCAAGTCAACCAAGAGATAAGGCCAGAAAAATGATCGGATTCATCGTCGCGGGACTAGTCATCGGTGCCCTCGCGAGACTCATCAAGCCCGGCAAGCAAAATCTGAGCCTGATTGTGACTCTCCTGCTCGGACTCGCCGGTTCGGTCATCGGCGGGGTCATCGCGAACCTGCTCGGCACAGGCGACATCTTTGAGCTCAATGTGGTCGGATTTATCGTCGCCGTCGTCGCATCCGTGCTCCTCGTCGGCGTTGCCGAAGGCCTGTCGGGGCGCCGCAGCTCAGTTCGCTGAGCGGAAACAGCGTTGGAAAGAGGCATCTGCCCCCCTGAGCAAGGCGGTGCAGGTGTCTTTTTCATATCGCAACCGATTTCCCGGTCGATAGGATGTCGGCGTCAGTCACGGGGAACACACTGTCATCATTCACCGCCTATCTGGGGGAGCACTCCATGGAATCCGCGCGCATTTTCGAGTCAATCGTGATCATTTTCAACCCGAACAGCACGGGGAATGCCCCCAAATTGGCCGAAGAGTTGAGGGACCGGTTGGCAGACCGGCTCCCTTACCGAGCGGACATCAGCCTGCAGCCCACCGAACATGCAGGCCATGCCGTCGAGCTGGCCCGGGAAGCCGCCGCCAACCACGCCAACGTGCTGGTCGTCTCCGTCAGCGGGGACGGGGGCTACAACGAAGTCGTCAACGGGGTCATGCAGAGCGGCAACCGGGAGGCCGTTTGTGCTGTCATGGCCGCCGGCAACGCCAACGACCACCGCTCCAGCATCGGCACCAAGCCCCTCGATGAGGCCATTGCCGAAGGCCATGTGCGGAGGATCGACCTGCTGAACATCGCCACGGGAGAGGGAGGTGACCTTACCGGGGAGTACGCGCACTCCTACATCGGCTTCGGACTCACTCCGGTGGTGGCCATCGACCTGGAAAAGGGCAGCAAGGGAGCGCTGAAGGAAATGGTCTCCGTGGTGCGCACGTTCTCGAAGTTCACGCCCTTTGAAATGCAGCATTCGAACGGCCAGCACCTGAAGCTGGACAGCTTGGTCTTCGCGAACATCCCCGAAATGGCCAAGTACGCCACGCTCAGCGAGGCCGATGACCAGCCCCGCGACGGGAAGTTCGAGGTCATCATTCTGCCCCACCAGCCCAAGTGGCGTGTCCTGCTGACCGCCGCACGCGCCGCAACGAAAGGGCTGGGAGACCAGCCGAGCACCGACCACTACGAGTTCACCACGCTCAAGCCGATACCGTACCAAATCGACGGCGAAGTCAGGAGTGCCGCAGCCAATACCGTGGTCCGCGTGACCAGCGTGCCGCGCGCCCTGCCGATCGTCGGCTAGCGGCGCGGCCGGTGCCGGGCATCCTGGCTTATGGCGCCGGACAGTTTGACCTACGAAGTCGACATCACCACGCCGGGCCTCTACGCCGTTTCAGGACGCGTTTCCTCCCACGTCGAACCTGCCGGCACTGTCACGCTGGACTGGGGATCCACCCGGGAGGAACCGGTCGCCATCAAGAACACGACGCATAACCGGAACTTCGAACGCCAGGAATGGGACCAGCGCTACCTTGAGCGCGGAACCCACCGCTTCACCGTGCACTTCACGGCCCAGGATTACGTCTCCTTGGACTACATCCAGTTTGACCGCGTCATCGGTTAACGTCACCCGAAACCACAAGGACGCGAGACGATGCTCGTGGGCGTGCTGCCCGCAGGCGTCGGGATCCATCCGCAGGTCCATCACGGGCTAAGGCGGCGGCCACCGGGTTGATCCCGGTTGCCGCCGCCTTAGCCCGATTGTCCGGCGAGGAGCCTGTCCGGCTCTCGTCCGTACTATGGATTGTTCCGGTCTCGGAGCGCCTAGCTGGTGACCAACACGTCGGCCGCCGTATCCATGTGCTCCTTGATGACCTTGGCAGCAAGGGCCGCGTCGGCGGAAGCGATGGCGTCGACGATCTCTGCATGCCGCTCGACGTTCATGTTCCTGATGCCGCGTTCCTTGCCGCCCCACATGATGGACATGCGGATGCTGCCCTCGAGCTGCTCCCAGGAGAGCAACAGGGGCTCGTTGCCGGTGAGCCGGCACAGGACACGGTGGAATTCCAGGTCGGCCTCGATCCCGCGTTCGATCCCGTGTCCGGCTTCGACCCCCATGTGCTTCAAGGCGGCCTGCAGCTGGGCGACTGCGTCACTGCGGTCCTCGAGGGTGCACAGCCGCTGCGCGGCGAGGGTCTCCAGTGCGGCCCGGACGGCAAAGATGTCCCGGATCTCCTTGGCGTCGAGGTTCCGGACAGAGAGCCGGCCCCGCGCTCCGGCGGAGACCAGACCCTCCTGCTGAAGCTGACGCAGCGCCTCGCGCAGGGTGCCGCGGCTGATGTTGAGCATGTCGGACAGCTCGGTTTCGACCAAGTGCTTCCCCGGCGGGATCTCACCGGTGGTGATCGCCCGGCGCAGGGCCGTGAGCGCTTGCTGCCGAAGGCTGGTCTTTTCGAGCCCCAGCAAGGACATTGCTTCCACGGCCATGGTTTTCCGCTTTCTTTTCGTTGTCGACGGTCAACATTTACACGTTCTCCACCGATCCTAGCCCCTCATGAGGCATCAGCGGCATGCCCCGCCGCCTGAACCGAGCCTAAAGTTCGCCCAAGACCTTCTCCACGATGCGCGCAACCGACAGTCCGTATCGGTCGTGAAGAGTGGGCAGTGCTCCGGCCTGCAGGAATTCATCCGGCAGGGCGATGGGCACCACGCGCTTGCTGACGCCCGACTGCACCACGGCGGAGGCCACGGTCTCGAACAATCCGCCGACGACCGAATGGTTTTCCAAGGTCACGGCCAGTCTGTCGGTGTTCAGTTCGCGCAATACGGTTTCGGTGTCGAACGGCTTGATCGTGGGGGCGTGGACGACCGCGACATCCACGTGGTGCTTGGCCAGTTCCTTCGCGGCAGCAAGTGCCCTCATGGTCATCAGTCCGCTGGAGACGAAGACAACGTCGGCGCCGCCGCGCAGCACCTTCGCCTTGCCCAGTTCGAAGGTGTAGTCGTATTCGTCAAGGACGGTGGGCACGTTGCCGCGTAACAGCCGCAGGTAGGTGGGCCCTTCACTGGCTGCCAGCTGCGGCACCGCCTGTTCGATGTCCAAGGAGTCGCAGGGGTCCACGATGGTCAGGTTGGGCATGCCGCGGAAGATCGCCATGTCCTCGGTGGCCTGGTGGCTGGGGCCGTAGCCGGTGGTGAGTCCGGGAAGGCCGCCGACCACATTGACGTTGAGGTTCGGCTCGGCGGCGTCCAGGGCGAGGAAGTCGTAGGCGCGTCGGGCCGCAAAGACTGAATACGTGGAAGCGAATGGCACCAGCCCGGTCTGGGCCATGCCTGCGGCGGCACCCAGGAGGAGCTGTTCGGCCATGCCCATCTGGAAGAACCTCTCGGGGAAGGCATTGGCGAAGATATGCATGTCGGTGTATTTGCCGAGGTCGGCCGTGAGTCCGACGATCGCGGGGTTTTCCTCGGCCGCCTTGACCAGGGCGTGCCCGAACGGGGCGGGTGCCGTCTTTTGGCCGGGGTCGGCGAAGGAGGCGATCATGGCCGAGGTTTTCAGGCGGGCCTTCACTGGGGTGGTGGTCATTTGGTTGCTCCTTCATGGCCCGCGGTGAGTTGCTCACGGCAGGTTTTCCATTCGTGTTCTTCAATGCGCATGAAGTGCGCCTTTTCGCGCTCTTCCAGCAGCGGGACGCCGCAGCCAACGCGGGTGTCGCACAGAATGACCGATGGCCGGGCGTCGGGCCCCGCGTCTTGCGCGACGGCGTCGAATGCAGCCAGGAGCTGGCCGACATCGTTGCCGTCCACACGCTGGACGTGCCAGCCGCTGGCGGCCCATTTGTCGGCCACAGGTTCGGTTCGCATGACGGTGTCGGTCTTGCCGTCGGCTTGGAGCGCATTGATGTCCACCAAGACGGTGAGGTTCCCCAGTCCGTGGTGGTGGGCGCCCATGGCGGCCTCCCAGGTGGATCCCTCGTCGAGCTCGCCGTCGGACATGAAGTTGATGACCCGAGACGGGGATCCCTGGTGCCGGAGGCCCAATGCGGTGCCGATGGCGATCGGCAGCCCGTGTCCGAGCGATCCCCCGGAGATCTCCATGCCCGGCGTGTAGGTGGACATTCCCGACATGGGAAGCCGTGAGTCGTCGGATCCGTAGGTCTCGAGTTCTTCGATCGGGACGATGCCGGCCTGCGCGAGGGCGGCATAGTGCCCGATGGCGTAGTGCCCGGTGGAGAGCAGGAACCGGTCACGCCCGTCCCAGTCCGGGTCCTCGGGCCGGTAGACAAGCTGGTCGGCGTAGACCGCGGCGAACATGTCGGCGGAGCCCAGGGCCTGACCGACATATCCCTGCCCCTGAACCTCTCCCATGTTCAGGGCATGGTGCCGCATCCGGTAGGCGAAGTCTTCGACCAGGCGGCGGCGCTCAGCCGCGCCGGTCCCCGCGGTGGCGGTGGATGTTGTGGTGGTGGTCATCGTTGCTGGTCCTTTGGTTGCTGGAGTGGCTCGGTTCATGCGTGCACGTGGTTGGCCGTAGTGGAATCCTCGGCTTCGGTGGCGAACTTGCGCTCGGCCGGGCCCCAGGTCTCGCGTGTGGCGAGTGCCGCCCACAGTCCTATGGCTCCGTAGAAGCTGAAGAGCAGCGCCGGGCCCAACCAGCCGAAGCTGATGAACAGCAGGGTGGTGACGAAGGGGGTAAAACCGGAAACCATCGCCGAGATCTGGTAAGCCAGTGAAGCCCCGGAGGAGCGCGTATTCGCTTGGAAGAGCTCGGGGAACCAGGCGCCCTGGGCGCCGGCCAGCGAATTCTGGCAAACAGCATAGGAAATCACGACGGTCGCAATAATCAAGACGAACAAGCCGGTGTTCACGAGCAGGAACATGGGAATTCCAAAGAGCACAGCGAAGGCAGTCGAAGCAATGTAAGCCGGCCGGCGGCCGATCTTGTCCGTCAGTGAACCCCACGCCATCGTGGCGAAGATGCCGATGGCGGAGGCGACGCACAGGGCGATGAGGGTCTGGGTCTTGTCGGCCAGCTCGCTGGTGTGGAGGTAGGAGATCATGTAGGTGATCGAGACGGCGTAGCCGGCAGTCTCGGCGATGCGCAGGCCGATGCCGCGCACGATGTTGCGCCAGTCCTCGCGGATGACCTTGGCGATCGGATTGCGGACGATCTGCCCCGAGCTCTTGACCTCTTCGAATACCGGGGATTCGGGGACCTTCGACCGGATGATCAACCCGACGGCCACCAGCACGATGCTGGCCAGGAACGGGACACGCCAGGCCCAGTCGCCATCGAGGTTAACGCTGTAGAGGAACACCACGTTGGCCAGCAGCAGGCCGACGGGGAAGCCGGCCTGGACGATGCCGGTGTACTTGCCCTTCTTCTTCCACGGGGCGTGTTCGTAGCTCATCAGGATCGCCCCACCCCACTCGGCACCGAAGGCCAGGCCCTGGATGATACGAACGAGCACCAGCAGCACGGGGGCAACGACGCCGATCTGCTCGTAGGTCGGCAGCAGGCCGATAACGAATGTCGCCAGGCCCATGAGGATCAACGAGGCCACGAGCACGGGCTTGCGGCCCAACTTGTCGCCCAGGTGCCCACCGAGGATTCCACCGAGCGGGCGTGCGGCGAAGCCCACGCCCAAGGTGGCGAACGCGGCCAGCGTCCCGGTGACCGAATCGGCCCCCGGGAAGAACGCCGTCCCGAAATAGAGCGCGGCCGCGGTCCCGAAGCCAATGAAGTCATAGGTCTCGATCACGGCCCCTACACTGGAGCCGACGGCGACGCGCTTGGCGTCCTTCGTGCCGTGGACGTGTCCACGCATCGCAAGGCTTTGGTTCGTCATGTCTTTACCTTTCGGACAAACCGGCGAGTCCTACTTTGGAAGCGCCAGTGTCAACAGTCAACAGGTTACGCCCTCTACTGTGATGCACGCCACCGACAATTGTCAACAGTCAACTGTTATCCAAATTATTTGGTTGACTGTTGACAGTTAACGGGAATAGGGTGTTGGGAGTCACATCAATTCGCTTGGCCTGAGGCGGCCCCGCCGCGGCCCACTAAGGAGCACACCATGAGCAATATCCCCCGCACCGCTGTCGTCACCGGCGCCGCATCGTCCAAGGGCATCGGCATGGCAGTCGCCGAACGGTACGCCCGCCTCGGCTGGGCCGTTGTCGTGCTGGACCTGGATAGCGAAAAATCCGCAAAGGTCGCCGCGGAAATCGGTTCCACTCACGATGTGGCCGCGTTCGGCCATGCCGTGGATGTGGCGGACGAGGCATCCGTTGACGCGGCGTACCGCGCGGTGCGCGATGAGGTGGCTGCCGGCAATCTCCCACCGGTGGGGGCACTGGCCAATATCGCCGGCATCACCTCCCCCGTCCCCTTCCTGGAAACCACGCGGGAACTCTGGGACAAGGTCATGGCCGTCAACGCTACGGGGACCTACCTCGTCACCAAGGCGTTTCTTCCCGACATGCTTGAAAACGGCTGGGGACGCATCGTGAACATGTCGTCCGTCTCCGCGCAGCGCGGCGGTGGCGTATTCGGCAAGGTTCCTTATTCGGCGGCCAAGGCAGCGATTCTTGGATTCACCAAGGCACTGGCTCGTGAACTCGAGGACAGCGGGGTGACGGTCAACGCCGTGACACCAGGAGCGGTCGACACCAATATCCGCGTCGGATCGACCGCCGAAACCGAGGCAGCCATCACCCGTGACATCCCGCTGGGACGCACGGCAACCACCGAGGAAGTCGCCGCGGTCATAACGTTTCTTTCCAGCGAGGACGCTTCGTACCTCACCGGCGGAACCCTGGACATCAACGGCGGCAGCCACCTGCACTAAACCGGGTGATACTTCGTTCCACACCGTCCAGACATGGAGCCTGAACACGCATTCGCTGGCTGTAACCTCTCGTAAAAAAGATCGCCTGCACTCTCCCGAATTTTGGGGAAGTGCAGGCGATCCTTTGATTTACGCTTAGCGGCTGGCGATGAACGCCTGCACGCAGGCCTCGATGTCCTCGATGTCCTCGGCCGAGTGTGCGGCCGAAAGCTGGACACGGATGCGCGCGGCGCCCTTGGCCACCACGGGGAAGCTGAAGGCGGTCACAAAGACGCTGTACTCCATTTTAAGGCTTGCCCTGCTGATCCAAGTTGTTGCGCGGCTTCGACAACGCGCGCTGACATGGCTTGTTCGGCTGGCTTGCCCCAGCTGCGCGGATCATAGTATTTCTTGTTGCCGACTTCACCGTCGAGCTTGAGAACCGAATCATAATGGGAAAGCATGTGCCCCGCCAGTGAACGGGTGAATACGTACTGAGTGTCCGTATCGATATTCATTTTGACTACCCCGTGTGACACAGCCAAGGCTATGTCTTCAGCCGAGGACCCTGACCCCCCGTGAAAAACTAGATTGAATGGCTTATCAACTCCGCTTTCGGCGCCGATGGTTTCCTGGATCTCTCGCAACAACTCAGGACGCAGATGCACTCCCCCCGGCTTGTATACACCATGTACATTGCCAAAGGTCAATGCCGTCAAGTATTCCTCGGAACAGTCCACACCAAGGCGCCGGACGACCTCCCGGGCGTCGCCAACGGTGGAGTACAGCTTTTCGTCGATTGCACCAACGATGCCGTCTTCTTCGCCGCCAACAACGCCGACCTCTATTTCCAAAATTGTTCTTGCCGCACGGGATTTTTCGAGCAATTCCTCCGCGATGTCCAAGTTTCGCCCGAGCGGGACCGACGACCCATCCCACATATGAGATTGCACCAATGGGTTCAGTCCGCGCGCCACGCGTTCGGTCGAATGAGCAAGCAGTGGTCGGACCCAGTCATCCAGGTTTTCTTCCGGGCAGTGGTCGGTATGGATGGCCACCGATATTGAATATTTCGCCGCTACCTCATGGGCATAGGCGGCCAGCGCTAATGTCCCCGTAACGCGGTCTTGCACGCGTTGGCCCGAAAGATAAAGTGCCGTCCCTAGCGAGATCTGGATAATCCCATCGCTCTCTGCCTCGGCAAAACCATCCAGTGCGGCATTAAGCGTTTGGGAGGAGGTTACGTTGATGGCGGGCAGCGCGTAGCCCTCGTTCTTGGCGTTGCGGATTAGCGCGGTGTACTGCTCCGGAGTTGCGACCGGCATGGCATTCCTCGGGTTGGTAGGGATGGAGAATTAGTCGGCGCATCCACAAGAGTTGCGGTGACGCATGAAGGGTGCAATGCTATGGCGCGCGAACGGGGCATCCGATCCCACGATGCGATCAAGCAGCATCTGAACGGCCTCCGCCCCCATGGTTTCAACGTCCTGCGCCATAGTGGTCAGACG
The DNA here is from genome assembly GCF_039535115.1 of Paeniglutamicibacter sulfureus. Taxonomy (NCBI): domain Bacteria; kingdom Bacillati; phylum Actinomycetota; class Actinomycetes; order Micrococcales; family Micrococcaceae; genus Paeniglutamicibacter; species Paeniglutamicibacter sulfureus. The sequence continues at coordinate 4,207,814 of NZ_BAAAWO010000001.1, read as the reverse complement.
CGGTTCGAAGGAATCGGCCCATTCGAAGTCGTCGAATCCGACAAGGGCCACGTCTCGTGGCACCCTCAGTCCCGCATCGCGCAGCGCCTTCATTACCCCGATGGTCATGGCATTATTCATGCTCACTATGGCCGTAGGGGGCTCGACGCTCTGCAGAAGTCGAGCCATCGCTGCATGGCCTCCTTCAGCGGTAGAATGTCCCTCTTCAAATAGAACCTGGCTGCGCTCAACTCCCGCCTCAGCCACGGCGGCGTAGAAACCGTCCCTTCGTTCAACTGTTGTGCTCAATCCTCTGGCACCGATGATGGCCGCAATCTTACGATGGCCGAGTTCAAGAAGATGGGCGGTGAGTCGTTTGACCGGTTCGTAGTTTTCCGGTGCGTATTGGTCGCAGGGGAAGTCTAGGAACCTGTCGATCAACACCATGGGCGTTCGCGATGCGCGCACCATTTCTAAGGTGTCATGGCGGCCGTGTGAACCGCCTGCAGGGGCGAGGATCAGCCCGTCGATTTGACGATCGAGCAGCGTGCCAATGGTCCGGGACTCTCGTTCAGGATCATCGTGTGTGTCAGCCAGAACGATGTTGTACCCAGCGGTCGTCGCAACTTTTTCGATGGTATTCACGAGACTGCCAAAGTATGGATTACTCAAGACTGATATTGCCAGACCCAGCGTTTGGGTTCGCTGCATGGCCAAGGAGCGGGCAAGTCCATTGCGACGGTACCCAGTGCTTTCAATGGCCGCCAGAACCTTGATCCGAGTGGTTTCCCTGACCGCTCTGGTTCCGTTCAGGACATGTGAAACCGTGGACCCGGAGACGCCTGCAATCCGAGCCACATCGTTCATCGTCGTCACGATTTCACCTCTCTCGTTTCCGGTCATTTCCTGTTGATAGCAACTATAGATCACTGTGACCAATTTCATACAAGCGCTTGCGCAAGCGCTTGTACAGGCCTAGTCTCGACTCACGGCCAAGGAGATTTGGGGCACACCGCCTGCATGGCCATCCAGCGACAAGGAAGTCAAAAGGAATTCATCATGAAGAAATTCAGCAAGTTCTTGGGTGTCGTTTCAGTCGGCACGCTTGCGATAACTTTGGCCGCTTGCGGTTCGAACGGCGGGGCGGAAGCCGGGAACAACAGCGCGAGTAGCGATGCCGCGACCCCCGTCAAGATCGGGCTGGTAACCAAGACGGACACCAACCCCTTCTTCGTAAAGCTCCGCGAAGCCGCGAAAGAGGCAGCTGCGGAAGAAGGTGCGGAAGTCGTGGCGCTGGCAGGAAAATTCGACGGTGACAACGAGGGCCAGGTCGCCGCCATCGAGAATCTCGTAGCCCAAGGCGTAAAGGGAATCCTGATCACCCCGAACTCCTCAACTGGCATCCTTTCAGCCATCAAGAAAGCGCGCGATTCAGGTGTCGTCGTCGTAGCCTTGGACACGGCAACGGAGCCTGCCGACGCGGTTGATGCAACATTCGCGACGGACAACTTGAAGGCCGGTGTCCTGCAGGGCACTTGGGTTAAGGCGACACTTGGCAGCAAGGCACCTTCGCTGATCATGCTCGATGGCACGCCGGGCGGCACTGTCGATACCTTCCGCCACGACGGATTCCTCGAAGGCATGGGCTTGGCCGAAGGTGCCCCCGAGATCAGCGGCCAAGAGAACACCAATGGCGATCAAACCAAAGCCCAAACGGCCATGGAAAATCTGCTCCAACGTGTCCCCAACGCAAACTCGCTATACACAATCAACGAGCCAGCCGCCGCTGGAGCTTACCAAGCCATCAAGGCGGCCGGAAAACAGGACCAAATCACCATCGGATCAATTGATGGCAGTTGCACCGGCGTCGACAACGTCAAGAAGGGCATCATCGGCGCCACCGTTATGCAGTTCCCTGGCACGATGGCCGCCGAAGGAGTCAAATCCGTCGTCGAATACGCCAAGTCCGGAACTAAGCCAACCGGTTTCACCGACACCGGAACTGTCATCATCACCGACACGCCGGTCTCCGGAGTCGATTCCAAGGACACTGCGTGGGGTCTGGAGAACTGCTGGGGCTAATCACCCGGTCATGACCAATACCCGACCAAAATCGGGGGTGGGGGCCTCTAAGCCTCCACCCCCCACTGGGAGAAGAACTTGAGTTCACCACTAACTGATTCCGTTCCGGCATCACCAATCCGCGGCGCCCGACTGCTGGAAATCATTCGCCAGCCATTGCTTGGCCCCCTAGCGGCACTCGTTATTGCCGTCATCGTCTTCAGCTTTATTTCCGATAACTTCCTTTCCACCGCCAATTTGTCACTGCTCCTACAGCAATCAGTGGTCATTGGCATTCTGGCCGTTGGACAGACCCTGATCATCCTCACTGGCGGAATCGATCTGTCCATTGGAGCCGTCGCCATCCTCGGCACCTTGGTCATGGCAAAGATCGGTGCCATTCATGGCCCTTGGGTTGGGCTTGCAGCCGCGGCGGGCGTATGCATTTTGGCCGGGCTGCTCAATGGGGCGCTGGTGGCCGTTTTGGGGCTGCCCCCATTCATTGTCACGCTGGGTACTTTCACTGTCTTCTTTGCAGCTACGCAGTTGTATGCAGGTTCCCAAACCTATGCCGCTATCGACGGCTTACAGACTTTCTTGGGTGATTCATTTAAAATCGGCACGTTCACCGTGACATACGGGATTCTGGCCATGTTCGTTGTCTATCTACTGGTTTGGTACATGCTCAAGCAGACTGCAACTGGCCAGCATATATACGCGGTGGGAGGGAACCCCGGCGCCGCCCAACTCGTGGGTATCAAGACTAAGAAAACTTTGCTGTATGTATACGGTATTGCAGGGCTCATTGCCGCGGTGGCTGCATGGGCGGCAATGGGCCGCATCCCGGTGGCAGATCCCAACGCGTTTCAACAGGCGAACCTCGAAACAATCACAGCCGTGGTCATCGGCGGCACCAGTCTCTTCGGTGGCCGGGGCAGTGTATTCGGAACGTTATTCGGCATGCTCATCGTCAGTGTGCTTCGAAGCGGACTCACAGCCGCCGGCGTCGATGCCCTTTATCAAAATATTGCCACTGGAGTCCTGGTCATCGCTGCCGTCGCGTTGGACACCCTCGCACGAAGGAGAAGCTCATGAGTGAAAACATCGTGGAGAGACGTATGGTCCTCCAAGCTCGCGGTTTAGTCAAGCGGTATGGCAGTGTCACGGCAATCAACGGCGCCGACTTCGATCTGCACGATGGCGAGGTGCTGGCCGTCATCGGAGACAACGGCGCGGGCAAGTCAAGTTTGATTCGAGCACTGACAGGGGCATTGGTTCCGGACCAAGGCACAATCGCTTTGGACGGGAAGGAAATCCATTTCAAGAACACCTTGGATGCGAGGGCCCACGGAATTGAGACCGTCTATCAGGATCTGGCCGTGATTCCAGCGCTGGATATAGCAACCAACGTTTTCCTGGGCCGTGAGCTGCGTAAGCCCGGCATCCTCGGCTCGGTGTTCCGACAATTGGACATGAAGCGGATGCGTGAGGAATCAGCAATGCACCTGGCCGATCTGAAGATCGGCATCAAATCAGTGCGCCAGCCGGTCGAAAAACTCTCCGGCGGACAGCGCCAGGGCGTGGCGGTGGTCCGAACCGCGGCGTTCGGCAAACAGGTGATCGTCATGGACGAACCCACCGCTGCACTTGGCGTGCGTGAGACTGGCATGGTGATCGAACTGATCCGCAAGATCCGAGACAGAGGAATTCCTGTGGTTCTTATCAGCCACGACATGCCCAACGTCTTCGAAGTTGCTGACCGAATTCACGTCCATCGGCTGGGCAAGCGGGCAGCCGTCGTAGATCCTAAAAAGCGCAATATGGCCGAGGTCGTGGCCATGATGACCGGCGCATTGGAGCCGACGGACCGGGAAATATCAGGTACAGCATGACAGACCAGGAATCGCGGGACATCCTCAATAGCGAACCATGGATTTGGTTTGTCGGACTCGCGACGATGGACGTAATCCAAAGGGTCGAAAATTGGCCCAGCCCAAACGACAAGGTGACTTCCACTTGGCAAGAGGTCGCACCGGGAGGGCCTGCTACCAACGCTGCCCTTGCCTGCTCCGCCCTGGGCGGCAAGTCCCGGCTGGGTACTGGGCTCGGTCTCGGAACTGTGGGTGCCACGATTTTCAACACCCTAGAAACACGAGACGTGACAGTTGACGATTGGGCTCCGAAGGAGGCCATGCCGTCACTCTCAAGCATCATTCTCACCGGGGACACCGGCGCCCGGGCCATCGTTTCCTCCGATGCGACGGGAATGGATCTATCTCCGCCCGAGATTCCTCCAGACCTGGCTAACTGTGCGGCATTGCTCCTTGATGGCCACCATCCCCGGATCGCTCGCTGGGCTGCGGGTATGGCCCACGAAAAGGGCGTCCGAGTCATTCTCGACGCGGGGCGATGGAAACCCGTAATGGAAGTTCTGTTGCCCTTGGCCGACGACGTCGTGTGCTCTGCAGATTTCACCGTCCCAGGAACCACTGACCGTCAATCCATGATGGACGAAATCTTGCGCCGGGGCACGCGGCGGGTGGCAGTGACGGACGGTGCCGGCCCCATCGCATGGCGCGAACGTGGACAAAATGATGGTGAAATCACCGGTGGTGAAATACAGGTACCTACAGTGACGGCCGTCGACACGCTGGCCGCAGGCGATGTCTTTCACGGCGCATATGTTTATGCCGTGGCCCAGCTTCAGCTAGCGTTCGCTCCTGCCTTGGAATTGGCGTCCGAAGTGGCAGCATGCAAGGTGCAGCGTCTGGGTCAGCAAGAATGGCTCAAGGCTCTGGAAAACTACCCCATGTAGGCAACGGCCGTGGCCCACAAGGTTTCTTTTTACAACGACTCACGGGAGTACCGCAAAATGTCCGTTGAACAAGTGGGACTGGACGAGCTGGTGGGTCATGCCAAGCTACTTTCCAGACAATCGGGCCGGCACATCCTGGGCATCGTTGGCGCACCGGGATCGGGAAAGTCCACGTTGGCCGCGGAAATTGTCAGGGCACTTGGTCCAGATCTGTCCACGTTGCTGCCGATGGACGGGTTTCATCTGGCCAACGAGGTACTCAGAGCCCAAGGGAAATGTGACCGTAAGGGAGCCATAGACACCTTCGATGCAATGGGTTGCGCCCTGATGCTGGAGCGGATCAAATCTCAAACCCGAGAAGACCCCCTTATTTATGCCCCGATCTTCCGGCGGGAAATCGAAGAGCCGATAGCCTGTGCGGTGCAGGTGGATTACAGGACACCGTTGATCGTGGTCGAGGGGAACTACCTACTACATGACGACTCGGTCTGGGGTCGTGCGGCAGCATGCCTTGACACCTCGTGGTATCTGGAACCTGCCACCACGATTCGGCACGACCGCTTGGTTCGGCGGCATGCCGAGTTTGGGAAAAGTCTCGAAGATGCCAGGGCTTGGGCTTTGGGTTCCGATGAGATCAATGCCCGGCTCATTGCCTTGGGCGCGCCACGAGCGGACCGCAGGCTGCACTTGGTCACCAACTTGTCCGCATAGCTGCCATTCTCCATGGGCTCGCCGAAAGGAAAAGACCGCGGCGACCGTAGAGGTGTTTGTCACGCGTTTGGGCGATGATGCAGCGGGCGTCATTCGTTAACAAGACACATCATGGTGTGCTCTCTGTTGCCCAGGAGCACACCATGATGACCAGTGCATTTAGCGGCTGGCGATGAACGCTTGCACGCAGGCCTCGATGTCCTCGGCCGAGTGTGCTGCCGAAAGCTGGACGCGGATGCGCGCGGCACCCTTGGGCACCACCGGGAAGCTGAAGGCGGTGACGAAGACGCCGTGGTCCAGCATCTTGCCAGCGACCTCGGCGGCCTTCACTGCATCGCCGAACATCACCGGGATGATGGCGTGCTCGCCCTCGAGCAGGTCGAAGCCCTCCTCGGTCATGCGGGTGCGGAAGAGCGCCGCATTGGCGAAGAGCTTCTCGCGCAACTCGCCCGAGCCCTCGACCAGCTCCAGCGCCTTCAAGGTTGCCGCGACGATGGCCGGTGCCAGTGAGTTGGAGAACAGGTAGGGACGCGCCTTCTGGCGCAGCATCGCCACGATCTCCCCGCGGCCCGAGACGTATCCGCCCGAGGCTCCGCCCAGGGCCTTGCCGAAGGTGCCGGTGTAGATGTCCACGCGGTCCGAGACACCCGCGTGCTCGGGGGTTCCGGCACCGGTGGCGCCCATGAATCCCACCGCGTGCGAGTCATCGACCATGACCAGGGCGTCGTACTTGTCCGCCAGGTCGCAGATCGCCGCCAGCGGCGCCAGGTAACCGTCCATGGAGAAGACACCGTCGGTGACGATGATGGTGCGGCGTGCACCCGCCCCGTCGTTCAGCGCGGCGGCGGCCTGCAGCTGGGTTTCCAGGTCCGCCATGTCCTGGTTCGCGTAGCGGAAGCGCACGGCCTTGGACAGCCGGATGCCGTCGATGATCGAGGCGTGGTTCAGCGCGTCGGAGATAATGGCGTCACCCGGACCGAAGAGCGACTCGAAGACGCCCCCGTTGGCGTCGAAGCAGCTGCCGAACAGGATGGTGTCCTCGGTGCCCAGGAACCTGGAGACCGCCGCCTCCAGTTCCAGGTGCGCATCCTGGGTGCCGCAGATGAAGCGGACCGAGGCCATGCCGAAGCCGCGGGAATCCATGGCGTCCTTGGCCGCGGCGATGATGCGTTCATCGTCGGCCAGGCCCAGGTAGTTATTGGCGCAGAAGTTCAGCACCTGCTTGGCGCTGGAGCCGAGCTCGCCGGCGGAGATGCGGGCGGACTGGGCGGAGTCGATGTGGCGTTCGGACTTGAACAGGCCGTCGGTGCGCAGCTGCGCGAGTTCGGCTGCCAGCTCGTCTTTCATGGTGGTGTACATGTGCTTCTCCTGGAAGTCGCGTCGGAAGGTGGAAGAGGCTTGGGGAAGTTTAGAAGACGGTCCAGTCCAGGACGACCTTGCCGCCGTGGCCGGAGCGGGCGGCGTCGAAGCCCTTTTCCCATTGCGTGGCGGGCAGGTAGTCGGTGACCACCGAGGAGATGCGCTCGCGCAAAACCGGGTTGGAGGTGAGCATGGCGCTCATGGCGTACCAGGTCTCGAACATCTCGCGGCCGTAGATGCCCTTGAGCGTGAGCATGTGGGTGACGACCTTGCCCCAGTCGATGTCGATGGAGCTCGAGGGCAGGCCCAGCATCGAGATGTGCCCGCCGTGGTTCATGTTCTCGATCATTTCCGGCAGGGCCGTGGGGTGCCCGGACATTTCCATGCCGAAGTCGAAGCCCTCGACCATCCCGAGCTCGCGCTGGGCGTCCTTGATGCGGGTCTTGGACACGTCGATCGCCAGGTCCACGCCCATGCCGCGGGCCAGTTCCAGGCGCTCGGGCGACACGTCGGTGATGGCGATCTTGCGGGCCCCTGCGTGGCGGGCGACGGCGACGGCCATCAGCCCGATCGGCCCGGCGCCGGTGATCAGCACGTCCTCTCCGACCAGCGGGAAGGACAGTGCCGTGTGCACGGCGTTGCCGAAAGGGTCGAAGATCGCCCCGAGTTCAGGGGTGATCGAGGGATCCCGGTGCACCCAGACGTTGGCTTCGGGAATGACGACGTACTCGGCGAAGGCGCCGTCGCGCTGCACGCCCACCGAGACGGTGTTGATGCACATCTGGCGTCGGCCCGCCCGGCAGTTGCGGCACATTCCGCAGACCACGTGGCCCTCGCCGGAGACCCGGTCCCCGACCTGCACGTTGTGGACGTCGGACCCGACCTCCACGACCTCGCCGTAGAACTCGTGGCCCGGGATCATCGGCGCCTTGATCATGGCCTTTGCTGCGTCGTCGTAGGCCTGGATGTGCAGGTCGGTGCCGCAGATGCCGGCTGTCATCACGCGAATCTTCACGTCGTGGAAGCCGGCGACGGGTTCGGGGCGCTCAACGAGCTCGAATCCGGCGTGGGGTCCGGACTTGTACAGTGCCTTCATCGATGTTTCCTCACTTGCGCCGATCCAAGCGCGTTCTTGGACGATTCGACTCCAGTCTGGCATCTTGCGCCATCGGTGGATACCTTAGAAGATACGCAGGTTTCTCAATCAACGATTTAGGATTGTCTACATGGAAGTCCACCAGTTGCAGATCCTGCGCGAACTCGGCGACCTTGGCTCGGTCAAGGCCGTGGCGAGCGCCCTCTATGTCACCCCCTCTGCCGTGTCCCAGCAGCTGGCCCTGCTGCAGCGCAACATCCACGTGCCGCTGACCCGCAAGGAAGGCCGGAACCTGGTGCTCACCGAGGCCGGCGAGGTGCTGGCAGCCGCCGGGGCCTCGGTGGTCTCCTCGTTGGCGGCCGCGCGGGCCGCCATCGGCGAATTCCAGGAAAGCCCTGCCGCGCCGGTGACGGTCGCCGGGTTCCACTCCGTGGGACAGGCGCTCTTCGGCCCGCTGCTGGCCAAGCTCGAGGCCCCCGGCGCCCCGGTGCCGCAGTTCTTCGACGAGGATGTCGCACAGCAGGACTTCCCGGCGCTGACCGCCCGCTACGACCTGGTGCTGGCCCACCGGATGGACTACACCCCGCCCTGGCCCGCGGACCGGGTGGTTGTCTCCGCACTCGCACACGAACCGCTGGACATCGCCCTTCCCTCCCACCACCGGCTCGCGGCCCGTGCGACCCTGCTCCCTGCGGATCTCGTCGGCGAGCGCTGGGTTGTCAGTCGCGAAGGCTACTCCCCCGCCGACGTGCTCAAGGCCATCAGCGCTGTCTCCGGGGACGCACCGCGGGTCATCCACCGCATCAACGACTACGCCACCGTCGCGGCGCTGGTGGCCTGCGGAGACGTGCTGGGTATCATCCCGCGATATACCGCCGGATCCGCGCTGGGCACCTCCGTGGTGCTCCGTCCCCTGGAGGGCATCGCCAACCGGCGGCGCATCGACCTGCTGGCGCGGCCCGAATCCATGCACCGGCGCAGCGTGCAACTGGTGGCCGCCGCCATGGGCCAGGCCATGGCCGAGCTCAGCCTCGACTGACCATCCGGGCTCCAGTGCACCACGAAGCCACGCCACGGGGACCACACATCCCCTGGATATCGGGCAGGCAGGGGTTCACGTCGGGCCCAGCAAGTGTTCTATGCCGTGGGTGCCAACGGCATGCAACGGGTCACCGGACGGCAGCCCGGCCATCAGCACCGCGTAGTTCACTGCCCAGGCCCGGGCGCGAACCCATGTGCCGGGAGAATACAGGCCGTGGCCGGCCAGCCGCTCCCGGAATTCCTCCAGTCCCGAGGGTGTGAAGTGCAACCACGCAACAGCCAGGTCGCAGGCCGGGTCACCCGCCGTCAGGTCGCCGAAGTCGATCACCGCGCTGAGCCTGGCCGGCTCGTGCCCGGTGCCGGCAGCCGATTCCCCGGCACCCGCCGTGTCGTGGACGAGCATGTTGTGCGGGTGCGGATCCCCGTGCAGCCACAGGGGCGGGCCGACGTGTTCCAGTTCGGCCAGTCCCTGCTCCCACATGGCCAGCAGGGCCCCGCGCAGGGGTTTGGCCACGGCCTCTAGGCGCGACCGCACCGCGTCGTCCCGATCCCGCAGCGGCACCCCGCGCACCAGGTTCCGCGGGGCATCGGCCGGGGCAGGCACATGCAATGCCCTGAAGAACGCAGCCAGCGCCCCGGCATAGCCGTCGCGCGCCGCCGCCGGCACCGATGCAGCACTGCGTCCGGAAAACCAGGGCACGATCACCCAGTGGTACGGGTAGCCCTCCCCCGGCTTCCCGCGATGCACCGGCACCGGAACGGGCAGCGGCAGCCGGGGTGCCAGGAACGGCAGCCAGCGCATCTCGTTCAGCAGCAACCCATGGGCAGCCGCCCGGCGAGGCAGACGCACGGCAAGGTCAGGCCCCAGCCGGTAGATGGCATTGTCCCAGCCGTCATCGGCGAAACCCGGCTCCAGGTGGGCCAGCTCCGGGAATTGCGCGCGCACCAAGGTACCGACCATCTCCGGATCGACGCCTACGTCCGCCGCAGGCCGAGGCGTGGAGCCGGTGGGGCTCATGCGTCCTCGATCATCGCCGCAATCTGGATCAGGTTCCCGCAGGTGTCATCGAACACCGCCGTGGTGACGGGCCCCATGGCGGTCGGTGGCTGGGTGAATTCGACACCCAGGCCCACCAGCCGTTCGTACTCGGCCTGCACGTCGGCGACCGCGAAGGAGGTGAACGGGATCCCGTCGGCCACCAGCGCGTCCCGGAACGGTTTCACGGCCGGGTGGTTGGCCGGCTCAAGCACCAGCTCCACCCCGTCGGGTTCCTCGGGCGAGACGACCGTCAGCCAGGAGAACTCCCCCATCGGCACGTCGTTCTTTTTCACGAATCCCAGCTTCTTCGTGTAGAACTCCAGCGCCTTGGCCTGGTCGCTGACCAGCACGCTGGCAAGGTTGATTCTCATGATGCATTTCCTTTCGACGACGAAGCGCCGGCGCGCGGTGCGCCCGTACCCGTGGTTGGTGTGGTGGTGAGGGTGCCGGATTCCGTGCCGGGGGTCGGCGCGGCAGGTTTCCGCTCTGGCTGCGCGTTCCCCGGGCGGGCCGCCTCTGGCCCGGCGGGTGGCCAGCGCTCTGCGATCCGGCGCAACGGCGAGGTGTCAACGTAATGGAATTTATACCGGCCCGACCGTTCACTGTGGACCAGCCCCGCTGCCTCGAGCACCTGCAGGTGTTGCGAAATCGCCTGTCTGCTGGGGTTGATGCGGTGACGGGAGGCCAAACGGTTGCAGATTTCAAAGAGCGTCTGGCCGGTGCGATCCACCAGCTCGTCCAGGATCGCTGCCCTGGTCGGGTCCGCCAGCGCTTTCAGCAGCTCTTCCACATTCCCCATTAAGGCAAGTCGCTGCTTGCATGTCAAGGGGCGGCTGCTGCTCCGGGCACTGGCCGGCGTCGTGGCTGCGGGAGCCCCGGGGTCATCGACAGCGGGGCGTGAAGTCCCGCGTTCCCGAACCCCTTGTCCCGGTGGCAGCGGGGGGAGGAGAATATCCCGTTAGGGGATCGGTTGGGGCCGGTCGATATTGGGGGAAGCGTCATGGCTAAGCTGACGGGCATGTCCAGGACAATTTGCGGTGCGGCTTGTGGGATCCTTGCTGCAGCAATCGTGGCTTCCGGAGCCGGCGCCGCTCCGCCGACGGCCCACCAGGCATCCGCGGTGACGATCGCGCAGCCAGCTGCCGCGCTGCCCGCCGTCCCGGGCCCCGTGAAGGTGGCGACGGCGAAGCTGCCCGCGCTGCTGACTACCCAGGCCAACCTGAATCTTCGCACGGGCAGCAGCACCCGGACGCGGATTATCATCACCATCCCGAAGGGGACGAGCGTCAAGGTCCAGGCCCGTGCCTCCAGCGGCTGGTACAAGGTCACCTACAAGTCGCGCACCGGCTGGGCCAGCGGCCAATATCTTGCCGCCGGGAAACCCGTCAAATCCGGACCCAAGCTTCCTTCCATTCCGCTCGCCCACCAGAACCGCGGGCCCAACAAGACCTCGCGCGTGGTCTTGACCTACGACGACTGCCCACGCACCTTGTCCTCGTTCAAGTCCGTGATCAACTACGCGGGCAAGTCGAACATCGGCCTGGTGCTGGCACCCACGGGCGATTGCCTCGTCTCCTTCAAGCGCCGCTACGGCGTGGATCTTGCTGCCCTGGCCCGTTCCAAGGGGCAATGGGTCATCAACCACTCGGCAAACCACGTCGACCTGCGCAGGCTCAGCTGCACGCAGGGTGCCCGCGAGCTCCGCGGCACCGGCGTCCGCACCAACTACGGCCGGCCTCCCTACGGTGCGATCAATTCGAACGTGCGATGTGCCTATGCCCGGGCGGACATGAAGATCTGGACGTGGACCCACGACACCCTGGACTGGATGGTGCGCTCAAAGCAGACCACCGTCGCCCGGGCCGGGGCGGCACGGCGCGGCGACACCGTGCTGATGCACATGCAATGGGAAGGATTCACCCCGGATTCAATTCGGCAGATCCGCAACCGCCTTTCCGACAGCGGCATCGGCCTTTGCCGTGCCTATCACGGCAAGGACGGCCGGGGCGCCGTGGCCAAGACTCCTGTGTATCTCCCGTCCTCGTTGCCCTGTTGAATATTCGGGGTTCCTGGATTGGCCGCATATCCCCCGATTCTGGTGTTTCCGTCCCTCCTGCAACAGTTATCCACATGCCCGCGTATCGACCCGCGCAGCGGCATTCAGCGGCGCATGCTTGAACCATGACCACCGCAGCGGCCATCGCCCTGCTCGCGGGAGACCGCGAGGATCCGAGGTACCCAGCGACCCCGGACGATGAGCTGCGCGCCTACACCGCCCTGGCTCTGGCCCTCGAGGAACTGGCCCCGCGCATCGCCAAGCACACCAGCTCGCCCGCGGACGCTGCCTACTTCGTACAGGTGGTCGAACGAACCCACCGCAGCACCGGCTTCGCCCAGCTCTCTGCCACCGATCTGGCCCAGCGCACCCTGGTCCGCGAGCTGCCCGAAGACACTTTGCTGGGGATCAACCGGTGCCTCGCGGACCCGCCCGCCTACATCGAGGGAACCATTGACCTGCCCGAAGCGCCCGCCACCCCGCCGAAGGGACGGCCCACCTTCAAGGACACCACCGAGTTCCTGCAGTCCACGTTCCGCATCGGCTTCGTCGAGGCCCGCGATCGCGTACGCGCCGCCGCCCGTCTCTTCCCGAGCACGGATGTCCACGGCATCGAGCAGCCGCCGCAATTCCCGTTGCTGGCCCAAGCACTCGCGGACGGCAAGGCCTCGCCCCACCAGCTTGCCGATGCTGCCAAGAAGCTTGAGCGGATGCAGCCGGAGATCAGGCAATACCCGAACTCCGACGAGCTGGCCGCCCGGTTGGAGGCCCAGGTCGCCGAATCCGTGCGGGAACAAGATCCCCGCACCACCAACAAGCTGTTCAACGCCATCCAGGTCGCGCTCGATCACGGCGTCAAGGAGCCCTCCGAGGAAGTGCTGCGCACCAAACTCGGCGCTTTCTACCGCGGCACCAACGCAGGGATCGCCGAGTTTCTGTTGCGCGTCCGGGCGGCAGACGCCGAGCTTCTGCTCGCGCTGTTCGCCCAGTTGGACAACCCGCGGACCAAGGCCGGGGATCGCGACGCACTTGCCCAGCAGGCCGCCGGCTCTTCCAACGTCACCGGCGGCTCTAACGGCACCAAAGTTTCCGGGGTTTCCGCCGAAACACCAGAAGCCGTCGTCATGGACGCCGGGAACGGCACGCAAACCGGCACCGCCCCCTCGCTGCCGGACTTCCCCGACTTTCTGGTCGATCCCGCGACCGGCCTCCCGCTGACCGACCCCGCCGAAGCCAACAAACTCACCCTGGATCCATTGCCGACGGAGGCCGACATCCTCGAATCCATGAACAACACCACCTATGGCGCCGACGGCTTCACCCCGCCGCAACGACATCTCCAGGGACTGATGAACCTGATCAAGACCAATGGCAAACCAACCAAGGGCACCAAGACCGCGGGGCTTCCCTCACCGGAACTTGTCATCATCACCACGCTGGCCGAACTTGAGGGAAAGGCGGAACAATCGGGACTCACGGCACACGGTCAACGGTTCACGCCGGCGGAGTTGCGGCAGCAGCTGTGCAACGCCGGAGCCATCCCCATCACCATGAGCGGGAAATCCCAGATCCTGGACCTCGGCCGCGAGCAAAGACTCTTCCCCGACTACATGCGCGTGGCGATCCTCGGCATCTACGGCGGCTGCATCTTCCCCGGTTGCACTGTGCCCCCGGAGCATTGCGAGATCGACCATGACGACGAATGGGCCAAGGGCGGAACAACCAAGATCAATGACGGGCGGCCATTCTGTTCCGGGCATCACCATGCCAAACACACCGGGCTGATCGACGTCGTTCGGGACACCGACGGGCTCTTTTCCGTCATCCTGCCCAAATTTATGGATCCCGGGCAAAAGCCCCGACGCAACACCTTCTGGCGGCAATTCAACAGCAACCCGACGTTGTTCTAGTTTCCCGGCTTGCCAAACACAGAAGCGCCCGGGCGGGCACTCCCCGCCTCGTGGTCGACAGGTGTGCGAAGCATGAACCAGTCCGTCTCCCCAACGAAGTCGAGCCCCGGTCCCCCACACGAAGCGGGGATCCGGGGCTCGATGCCGTATATCGGGGAACTAGCCCTCGATGCCCAGCTTTTCAAGCACGATCTCGCGCACACGGCCGGCGTCGGCCTGTCCGCGGGTGGCCTTCATGACCGGACCCATGAGGGCGCCGATGGCCTGGAGCTTGCCGCCCTTGACCTTGGCAACGACATCCGGCATGGCTTCCATGGCGGCATCAACTGCAGCACCCAGTGCCGAATCGTCGTTCACCACGGCCAGCGAGCGCTTCTCGACGACCTCGGTCGGGGTACCCTCGCCGGCGACCACGAACTCGAGCACCTGGCGGGCGATCTTGTCGTTGATCTTCTTTCCCTCGATCAGAGAGTTCAGTTCGACGATGGTGGCCGGTTCGACGCCCAGATCCAGGATCTCGACATCGGCGTTCTTGGCCAGGCGGGCGATCTCGCCCATCCACCACTTGCGTGCCACCGCGGCGCTCGTGCCCGCGGCAATGGTTTCCTCGATCGCCTCGGTGACACCTGCGTTAACGACGTCGCGGAACTCGGCATCCGAGTAGCCCCAGTCGGCCTGCAGGCGCTTGCGGCGCTCGGCCGGCGGCTCGGGCAGGCGGGCGCGCAGCTCCTCGATCCACTCGGGAGTGGTGACGACCGGAACCAAGTCCGGCTCCGGGAAGTAGCGGTAGTCATCCGCGTCGGACTTCGGGCGGCCCGAGGTCGTCGTGCGGGTGTCCTCGTGCCAGTGGCGGGTTTCCTGCACGATGGCTGCACCGGAGTTCAGCACCGCTGCGTGGCGCTCGATCTCGAAGCGCACCGCGTGCTCCACGGCGCGCAACGAGTTCACGTTCTTGGTCTCGGTGCGGGTCCCGAACTTCTCGGCGCCCTTGGGCATCAGCGAGACGTTGGCGTCGCAACGCACGTTGCCGCGCTCCATCTTTGCGTCCGAGACATCCAGTGCCTTGACGATTTCGCGGATGGCAGCAACGTAGGCCTTGGCCAACTCGGGGGCGCGCTTGCCGGCGCCCTCGATGGTCTTGGTGACGATTTCGACCAGCGGCACGCCGGAGCGGTTGTAGTCGACCAGCGAGTAGTCGGCGCCCTGGATGCGGCCGGTGGCCCCGCCCATGTGAGTGAGCTTGCCGGCATCCTCTTCCATGTGGGCGCGTTCGATTTCGACGCGGAAGACCTCGCCGTCCTCAAGCTCGATGTCGATCCAGCCGTCGTAGGCGATCGGATCGTCGTACTGCGAGGTCTGGAAGTTCTTCGGGGTGTCCGGGTAAAAGTAGTTCTTCCGGGCGAATCCGCAGGTCTCGGCAATCTTGCAGTTCAGCGCCAGGCCGATCATGATCGCGTATTCCACCGCGGTCTTGTTGACCACCGGCAACACGCCGGGCAGGCCCAGGCAGACCGGGGTCACGTTGGTGTTGGGCGTATCGCCAAACACGTTCGGTGCCGAGGAGAACATCTTGGTCTTGGTGTTCAGCTCGACGTGGACCTCGAAGCCCAATACCGGGTCGTATTTTTCCAGTGCGACGTCGAAGTCGACCAGTTCATCGGTGTACGAAGCCATAGTTAGGCAACCCCTCCAGTGGTGGCGGCGGACAGCTCGGGAGCCTGGTCGATCAACCTGCCACCCCACTTGTCTTCCAGCAGTTTTTCAAGTGCCGCACCGGCACGGTACAGGCGGGCGTCTTCGCGGGCCGGGGCCAGGAACTGGATCCCGACCGGCAAGCCCTCGGACAGGCCACCGGGAACGGTGATGCCCGGGATCCCGGCCATGTTCGCCGGAATGGTGGCAACGTCGTTGAGGTACATCGCCAGCGGGTCGTCGGTCTTGGAGCCCAGCTCGAAGGCGACGGTCGGGGACGTCGGGGAGATCAGCACGTCGGCCTGCGCGAACGCGGCGTCGAAGTCTCGCTGGATCAGCGTGCGGACCTTCTGCGCCGAACCGTAGTAGGCGTCGTAGTACCCGGCGCTCAGCGCGTAGGTGCCCAGGATGATGCGGCGCTTGACCTCGTCGCCGAAGCCGGCTGCGCGTGTGGCACCCATGACGCGTTCGATGGTCAGCGGACCCTCCGTGGGAAGCACGCGGGTGCCAAAGCGCACGCCGTCGAACTTCGCCAGGTTGGAAGAAACCTCCGAGGGCATGATCAGGTAGTAGGCACCCAGCGCGTACTTGAAGTTGGGGCAGGAGACCTCGACGATTTCCGCACCGGCGGCACGCAGGGCCTCGAGCGATTCGTCGAAGCGTGCCTGAACGCCGGCTTCGTAGCCTTCGCCCTGCAGTTCCTTGATGACGCCGACGCGCACGCCGGCCATGTCGCCGGAGGCGCCAAGCTCGGCGGCCTCAACGAGGGCCGGAACCGGCTCGTTCAGCGAAGTGGAGTCGGCCGGGTCGTGTCCGCCGATCAACTCGTGCAGGTACGCGGAGTCAAGCACGGTCCGGGTGACCGGGCCGATCTGGTCCAACGAGGAGGCCATGGCGATGGCGCCGTAGCGCGAGACCCCGCCGTAGGTCGGCTTCACGCCGACGGTGCCGGTGACGGCGCCCGGCTGGCGGATCGAGCCGCCGGTGTCGGTGCCCAGTGCCAGCGGTGCCTCGAAGGCGGCAACCGCCGCGGCCGAGCCGCCGCCGGAACCACCCGGGATGCGATCCAGGTCCCACGGGTTGCGGGTCGGGCCATAGGCGGAGTGCTCGGTGGAGGAACCCATCGCGAACTCGTCCAGGTTGGTCTTGCCCAGCATCGGAAGCTTCGCGGCACGGACCTTCTGGATCACCGTGGCGTCGTAGGGGCTCATCCAGCCCTCGAGCATCTTCGAGGCGGCAGTGGTGGGCTGCCCCTTGGTGACAATGAGGTCCTTGATGGCGATCGGCACGCCGGCGAACGGGTGCAGCGCCTGCGCGTCTGCTCCGCCGGCGGCGCGGATGGCGTCGACCTCGGCGGCAACGGCCAGTGCTTCTTCCGTGTTCACGTGCAGGAACGCGTTGATTCCGCGGTCCCCGCCGTCAACTTCGGCAATGCGGTCCAAGTGCGCCTGCACGGCCTGTACGGAGGTGACTTCGCCGGCGCGCAGCTTGGCGGCCAGCTCGGTGGCGGAAAGATGGATGATCTCGTTCATGAATTACTCTCCATCCAAAATGGCCGGCACCTTGAAGCGGGTGTCGACGGAGTCCGGGGCGTTCATCAGCGCTTCCTCGGCGGTGAGCGTCGTTCCCACGACGTCCTCGCGGAACACGTTCGACAAGGCAATGGGGTGCGTGGTGGCCGGGATATCGGCAGAGGCGGCCTCCGAGACCGACGCGATTGAATCGACAATGACACCGAGTTCGCCGGTCATTTTGTCCAGCTCGGCATCGCTCATCTCGATGTGGGCCAGCTGCGCCAAATGCGCAACGTCCTCACGGCTGATGGCAGACATGTATCTCCCTAGGTGGGCGGATGGGTTTCCCCCCTAGTCTAGTACGCCCGGCCACCGCCACCGGCTTCGAGTGGCCCGCCCGCAGGGCCGTGCCCGGCCGCGGCGCCCGACGCGCCCGCGCCACCGGCCACGGGGCGGCGGATCATGGTGATCGCGCCGTTTCCGGTACCCGCACCGGAACCACCGACGGCGGCGCGATCCACGCCGACCAGCGGCTCGAGACTGTGCGACTCATTCTGGTGCTGTGCCTGGACCTAACCGGCCAGCAACGCGCGACCCTGCGCCTGCCGCACAGGCTCCCCGGTCCCGTCGTAGATCCAGCGCTTGCCAAGCACCCCGTTCCGGCGGGGGTGCCCTTCTCATTTACACCAGCACTTCTCGGGGTTCTTGCTACAACTCATTGGAAAGCCCTGAGCCGGTACTTCTTGGGCATGGCGTAGCGACCCGGTCCGGCTGGTGCGGATCGGACCGGGGAAGGTCGCCACGGCTAGCGAAGATGCAACGATTTCACCGAAGCCTCGCAGGTCTCGGCCGGGCCGGGCGTCGGCGGGGCTGGCGGACCGGTCCCGAAGCGCTTGGCCATCAGGTTCACCGCCGTTTTGTTCTCCGCGGACCAGGCTTTGGGCATCATCGCCGCGGGGTGGCGCCCGTCAAGCAGCCAGATCTCCGGACTGCCGAATGATGCATTCGGTCATCATCTACCGCTTGTTTTGCGGGAGAGATGCATAACCCGGGCGGGAACAGCCCGCATGACAGCCGGAAGCCGACCTTCGCCTACGGCGGCCCGCCTCGGTGAGGCAGGCCGCCACGTTCCCCGACTGCGTGGACCGGATGTCCTGCGTCGGCTTACTCGGGCCAGGCCGATCCCTGGATGACCTCAACGAAGTCGCCACGCTTGAACCCCGGGACAAAGTGGGCCAGCACGTCGGCCTTCACGTTGCCGAAGGTCGTGTCGGGCCGGTCCTTGAGACCGTTGGTGAAGGCTGCCAAGATCTGGTTTTTGAAGTCGGGGCGCGGGTGTGCTTCTACGACTGCATTGCGCTGCTCGTCAGTGATGGCGTCGTAGCCGATGCCCAGCACGTCGAGCTCGACACCGCGGGTGACCAACGCGATCTCTGGTGCCATGTGCAGCGGGATTTCCGGGGTGGTGTGCAGGGCGATGCCCGACCACACCTTGTCGGCGGCCTCGCCGGTGATGCCGTAGTCCCCCAGGAAGCGGCGTGCCTCGTCGGCTGCGTCGATCTCGAAGCGCTGGTCCGTCCGGGCGAACTTGTCCGTGAGTCCGAGGTCGTGGAACATCGCCCCGATGTACAGCAGCTCGGGATCGTAGTCGAGCCCTTGTTCCAGGCCGCGCAGCGCTCCGAAGACAAACACTCGTCGGGAATGGTTGTACACGAGCTCGGTGGCCACCTCGCGCAAGAGCTCGGTGGCGTCGCTGGCCATCTTGCTGTCGGGGATCCGGATACCTGCGATGGTTTCGGTCATGAGTGCTTTCCGCCTTCTAAAACTCGTTTTGCCAATGGTGCTTCTTCCATCCTGCCCGAGCGGGCTATGCTGGCGACATGTCTTTATTGCCTAGTTTCCCTCGATTTCGGACATGAGTCTTCGAATCGGCATGATGGTCTTCGACGGCATGACGATGCTTGATGCGAGCGGGCCAGCCGAAGTGTTCAATCTCGCCGACCCCGAACGGCAGCACTATGAGGTCGTATGCATCTCGCCCGCAGGAGGTCCGGTGGTTTCCTCCTCGGGGTTGGAGCTCTCGCGGACGATCCCTGCCGTCGATGCCGGAGTGTTGGACACTTTACTTGTTGTCGGAGGGGCATCCCTCCCGGACGGCGGGGTGCCCCCGGATCTCCTGGATGCCGTGGAGTCCCTGGCTCGCGGCGCGCGGCTCGTCGCCTCGGTGTGCACCGGGGCGTTCGTCCTGGCGGAGCTGGGATACCTCAATGACCGTCGGGCGACGACCCATTGGCGCCATGCACACACCCTGGCGGCACGGTATCCACGCATCACCGTCGAAGCGGACGTCATCCACATCCGGGACGGACGCTACCTAACCTCGGCGGGAATCAGTGCCGGCATCGACCTCGCGCTGGCCATGGTCGAAGAGGACCTCGGCGTCCAGACCGCCCGGGAGACTGCCCGCGAACTGGTGGTGTTCATGCACCGCCCCGGTGGCCAGGCGCAGTTCTCAACCGCACTGACCACCCCGCCGGTTCAGACCGGCAAGTTGCGGAGCATCATGGACTCGATCCTGGCCAATCCGGCTTACGAACACACCGTTGCCTCGATGGGAGCATCTGCAGGGGTGAGCGTACGCCACCTGAACCGGATGTTCCAAGCCGAAGCCGGCACGACGCCGGCACGCTGGCTCGAACGGGTGCGCGTCGATGCGGCCCGGTCGCTCATCCTTGATGGCCATCCCATCACCCTCGTGGCACAGCTGAGCGGATTCGGCAGCGACGAGACGCTGCGACGTGCGTTTGCCCGACAACTCGACACTACCCCCACCAGCTTCCGGGACCGCTTTGCCACAACTAGGAAGGCCCGGGCAGTCACCGGCGATCCCTCCACCCATGACAGCTCGTCAGCACGGCCCGGACCTGGCGCGAAACCTTGACGAGACTCTTCCCACCGGGCGGTCTTGGGTTCCACCCAGGCATCCGGCGGACCGCTATGCGCCCGTTGCCAGGTCGGCTGATATCGGGCCGTGGCCGTGGTGGGCCGAATCGAAACGACACAGTACCTTCGCGCCGGATTGGCACTTTCCGTGGGAGCACCGGGTCTCGAAAAACGAAGCTTCCTGGCGCACTTTAGAGAAACCAACGTACTTCCCCCAGGCTTCAGACACCTGCCTTCGAAAACAGCAAAAAACCCCGCCGAAAAGCTTCGACGAGGCTCTCTGCAGTAAAAACCAAAAGCGCTTTTAGAGTGTAAGCGTGTAGACGACCAGCACGATCTCGGTGTTCGGGACGTACCAGTCGCGTTCGGAGGCATGCACGAAGCCTTCGGCCTCGTAGAGCGCGCGGGCCGCAGCCCAGTGGCCGCCGGTGGTCAGCGAGACGGTGTGCACGTCCTCGATCTCGCGGGCACGGGCGATGACGGCGCCCAGCAGGGCGCGCCCGGCACCCGAACGCTGCACGGCAGGATCCACCACCAGCATGCGGAATTCCAGCTCGCCGTCGAGGGCGATGTCCGCGTACTCGGTGCCCTCGCGCACCAGAGTGACTGACCCGATGACGACGCCGTCGCGTTCGGCGACGAGGATCTCGGAGACGGCATGGCGCGCGGCAACCTGCTGCACGAACTGCAGGTACTCGTGGTCAGGGGTCTCAAAGTGCCCGGCGTGCAGGTAGGAGTCCACGGTGATCCGCGCAATGTGGGGGTAGTCGGATTCGGTGGCCGGCCGTATCAACAGGGTGCTGGAAGGTGCGAGCGTTGCTGTAGTCATTGCCTCCAAGTGTGGCATCCCCGGGGCCCGGGGCTTCAGGGCGCAGAACATATGTAGCCAACCTCACTCCCCCGCCGGCCCACACGGCCACGTCGGCGGCCCGGCGCTTGGACCCTGGCCGCTCGCTGTGGCCGGCAGCATGCCGCCGGGCAAATGCAACCGCAATCGGTTTAGGGGTCGGACAAGGGATCGGACTACGCTGTCCCTTATGCCGTGGCACCGCCGCGGCAGCAACCGTTGGCCACCTTGGGGCCTTCCAACGGTCCACGCCCGGGACCCGCCGTGGTTTCACCGGCCGCCCCCGGGCGTTGCCCCGCGACACCAGCAGGGCCTTCCTGCACCAGCGCAAAGGAACACACATGGAAGTACTGATCGCCGCCACCGCCGAGGAAGCCGCCACGTTCGCCGCCGAGGCGGTGCTCGACGGACTGCGAAGCCGCAGAAGCGGGGACAACGTCCTGGGCGTTGCCACCGGTTCCACCCCGCTGGGTCTCTACGCGGAGCTGGCCAAGGCCGTCGAGCGCGGCGAGGCCGACTTCAGCACGACCACCGCCTTCGCGCTGGATGAATACGTCGGTCTGGAGGGCACCCACGAGCAGTCCTACCGCCAGACCCTGGTCACCGAGCTGTGCAACGTGGTCGGCCTGCCGGAATCCAGGCTCAACACCCCCGACGGGTACGGCGATTCCGAGGCGCAGATCCGCGCACAGGCAGCAGCCTATGATGCTGCCATCATCGAGGCGGGCGTCGACGTGCAGATCCTGGGCATCGGCACCAACGGCCACATCGGCTTCAACGAACCGGGCTCTTCGCTGCGCAGCCGCACGCGCATCAAGCGCCTGTCAACGCAGACCCGCGTGGACAACGCCCGCTTCTTCGAGGGCCCGGACGCGGTCCCCACCCACTCCGTGACCCAGGGCCTGGGCACCATACTTGAGGCCCGCCGCATGGTGCTGGTCGCCACCGGCAGCAAGAAGGCGGCCGCGATTGCCGCCGCCCTCGAGGGTCCGCTGTCCGCCGCCTGCCCCGGCTCGGTCCTGCAGTTGCATCCGGACGCGGTGGTGGTGCTCGACGAGGCCGCCGCCGCCGGGCTCAAGAACCGCAGCTACTACGACGATTCGGCCGCCGGGCTGCAATTCGGCATCTAGCCCGAAGCGGTTTCGTCCCCCCTTTCCTCGCCCGGGGCCGACGACAAAGCCCGCCGCCGCCGTGGTCCCCTCCCCACTTGAATTCTAGGGATCGTTGCAACACCAGGTGGCTAGGCTGCCAACAGTAGTTCACGCAGGCGCTCGGTCGGGGTATCCCAGCCGAGCGTTTTGCGTGGACGTCCGTTGAGCAGGCGAGCGACCCGCTCGAGTTCCTCGGGACCATGGACGCCGAGGTCAGTTCCTTTAGGGAAGTATTGGCGCAGCAACCCGTTCGTGTTCTCGTTGGATCCGCGCTGCCAGGGGCTGGCTGGATCGCAGAAGTAGACATCCATGTCCGTGGCCATGGAGAAAGCCTTGTGCGTCGCCATCTCGGCGCCCTGGTCCCAGGTCAGGGACCCTCTCAGCAGCTCGGGCAGCCCACCCATGCTCTTGATCAGGCCGTCGCGAACGGTTGCGGCGGTGTGATCACCGTCGAGGTGAACGAGCATGACAAAACGGGTAGTTCGCTCGACCAGAGTCGCAATCGCGGACTGATTCAGCGTCCCCGTGATCAGGTCCCCTTCCCAGTGCCCTGGCACGGCACGGTCCTCAATTTCGGCGGGACGCTCGGAGATGTTGATCATCGGGTCCCGGAACCGGCTGGTGCGCTTCTCCGGATCGGTGCGTGGCTTGCGGCGAGTTCGGCCGGTCCTTAACGCTGTGGCCACCTCTCGCTTGAGACCGCCACGGGCCTGGAAGTAGAGAGCCTGATAGATCGTTTCAGCGCACACGTGAAACTCCAACCTGTCGGGGAGCATCTTCCTCAGCCTGTTACTGATTTGCTCCGGTGACCAGCCTAGAAGCAACTTGGCCCCCACGTATTTTCGTAAGGTTCCCTCGCAAGAGAGCTTGCTGGTCTTGGGTCGTGGTCGGCGTTTGGCCGCTGCACGGTGCGCAGCATAGGGCTGGTAGCCGTTGGGACCGGTGTTGCGGCGGATCTCCCGGCTCACCGTCGAGACCGGCCGTCCTAGCGCCCTGGCGATGGCACGCATCGAGGAGTCGACCGCGAGCAGGTCTCGGATCTGCTCGCGGTCGGAAAGGGAGAGGTAGCGGTCGCTGATTGGTTTCTCCAGCGCGGCAAGCCCTGGAAACGGAGCCATGAAGGACGAACCCTCGACTGGATTATAAGTAGTCACCCCTTGTTTGTAGTCGACAACCCGACCGTCCGGGTAATAGCGTCGGTCGCCGGTCTTGCGAATGCCGGCGTCCCATTCCTTTGACGTGGTTACGTGAACCCCAACGGACGTGGCAGCCTCCCGGCGAGATAGACCGGTGCCGCGCAGTCGCAGGAACTCTTCCCGTTTGCCGGCATGGGTCCCCTTCACGGCCGCTCCGGACTTGTATGCCCATTGGAAACAGGTGCCTGCGGGGATACCGACCTCGCGGGCGGCAACCGAAACGTTGCCAAGTCGCTCCAGCGCGGTGAAGAACTGGTCTTTCTGCTCCTGGGTGTATTTGGCCTTCTTCTTGCCGCGGGCGCCATGGACTGAGGATTTGATGCCTGGGGTGAGTTCGCGGGCCCACTGGTAGCACTTATTTGGATTGAACCCGAGCTCCGCGGCTGCAGCAGATACGTTCCGGGTCCGGTCCAAGACACTCAGGAATCGGTCGTGGTCCTCGGCCGAGTACTTCCGGGGCGTTGAAGGATTCTTATCGGTTGGTGATTTCTTCGTTAAAGACGACACGGTCGTTGCAACTCCCAAAGATCTGGGGTGTTGCAACGACCGCTAGAACTCGCCCCCACGGCCGCGGCGGGCTTTTGCATCACTGCCGCTACTTCGCCGCGGGCGCTCCGGATGCCGGTTGATCGGCCGCAGGCACCTCACCCAAGGATGATTCGGCGGGCAACGCGTCGAAGTCCAGGTATCCGGCTGCCTGCCACCCCGGATTGGTCCGTGGGCGCAGCACCGGCAGCCCGGCCTCGGCGGCAATCAGGGCGCCTGCCGCCCAGTCGAATTCCTGGGTGCCGTACTCCGCGTAGGCATCGAGCGTGCCGTCGGCCACCAGGCACAAATCCAGCGCGGCCGATCCGATGCGGCGGACATTGGCGAAGCCCGGCATCAGCCCCAGCAGCGCTGCGACCTGGAACTGCCGACGGTCAGCGTCGTAGCCGAAGCCCGTGGCCAGCAGCCGACCTGCCTCCTCCTTGTCGCCGCCCTGCAAGCGCTGCGCCCGGGTGGCGCTGCCCCCGCGTCGGGCATCGGACCCTGTCGCCAGCACCGAGTCGATGAGCCATGCCCCGTCCCCGGCGGCTGCGTAATACTCGACGCCCAGCGCCGGTGCGTTGATGGAGGCTGCAAGCCAGCCATGGGTTCCCGCATCCATGGCGGCGCCATCGGCGGCCAGCGTGTTGCCCTCGGGCGTCGCGGTGGACGAGGGTGCGGAGGTGGCGGAGGTGGCGGAGGTGGCGGAGGCGGCGGCCTCGTCGAGCGGCCCGAACACCGCCACCGAGGTGCAGTAGTAGACGATGCCGCGCACGAAGTTGGCGGTGCCGTCCAGCGGGTCGATCGACCAGCGATAGCCGGAGGGCTCCGCCGGGACGGTGCGCCCGTACTCCTCGCCGGTGATCGCGTCGTTGGGTCGCGCTGCGGCAATCACGTCGCGCACCGCTATTTCGGCACGGCGGTCAAAGTCGGTGACCCAGTCCCCCGCGGCGCTCTTGGTGTCTGCAGCCACCTTGCCGCGGCCCCGTTCGGCCAACACTGCGGCGCCGGCCGCCGCAGCCTCGCGCGCCACGGCCAACAGCTCGCGGCCCAACGCCGCGGCCCGGTCCACTGGCGATTCGGCGGCACCCTGTGCCGATTGCAGGTGCTTCGGGTTCATGCTCATGTGCTGCTCCTTGGTGGCTTGGGGGGACCGTGCTTGATGGCCGTGGAACCGGTTGTTGCCTTCCGGACGGCAAGGTTCCTTGCCGTGGTGGATGTCGAGACGCGCAGGGGATCCGGGCGCCGGCTCCCCCACGCGCCTAGGCCTCGGGGTTGGGGCGCCCCTGGACCGCGTCGGGCCCGCCGTCGAGCAGCAGCTTGAAGCCTTCCTCGTCGAGCACCTGGATACCCAGCGCCAGCGCCTTGTCCAACTTGGACCCGGCGGCCTCGCCGGCCACCACGTAGGCTGTGTTCTTGGAGACCGACCCGGCGGCCTTGCCGCCGCGGATGATGATCGCTTCCTTGGCCGCGTCGCGGCTGTAGGTCGGCAGCGAGCCGGTGACCACGATGCTCATCCCCTCCAGGTGCTTCACGATGGATGCGTCCTGCTCGTCCTCCATCAAGACCCCCGCCGCCTTCCAGGCCGCAATGATGTCCCGGTGCCAGTCCACGGAGAACCACTCGATCAGCGCGTCGGCGATGATCGCGCCGACCCCGTCGACCTCGGCCAGGGCCTCGCGGGCGCCCTCGGCCTCAAGCGCCTCGATGATCCTGTCCATCGACCCGTACCGGGTTGCCAGCGAGCGCGAGGCGGTGGGGCCCACGTGCCGGATGGACAGCCCGACCAGCACCCGCCACAGGGGCCTGGTCTTGGCCTTTTCCAGCTCCTCGAAGAGCTTTTCGGTGGTCCGGGTCGGGCCCGAGGGCTTCTTGGCGGTGGCCTTGGTGTAGAAGTACGGAACCAACTGGAATTTTCCGGTGCCCGCGCCCTTTGAGCGGATCTCCCGCCACACCTGCACGTCGGCCAGGGTCTCGCGCAGCGCTGGATCCGGGTTGCCGGACGCCAGATCAAAGATCGCCGCCTCGTTGCGCAGCGGGCCCGGGCCGGCCGGGACGATGACCCCGCCGTTCTGTTCCGGGTCCTCGCCGGGTCCGATGGTCAGCGCCTGCGCGGCCTCGTAGCCCAGCGCCTCGATGTCAAAGGCGCCGCGTCCGCCCAGGTGGGCGACGCGCTCGGTGAGCTGCACCGGGCAGGACTCGGCGTTGGGGCAGCGGATGTCCACGTCGCCCTCCTTGGCCGGGGCCAGTGCCGTCCCGCAGGACGGGCAGTGCGTGGGCATCGTGAACTCGCGCAGCTCGTCCTCGCGGCCCTCGCGCAGGGCCAGCACCGGGCCG
Source organism: Paeniglutamicibacter sulfureus (assembly GCF_039535115.1). NCBI lineage: Bacteria > Bacillati > Actinomycetota > Actinomycetes > Micrococcales > Micrococcaceae > Paeniglutamicibacter > Paeniglutamicibacter sulfureus. Next base: position 4,181,542 of record NZ_BAAAWO010000001.1, on the reverse strand, counting down.
ACGACCTCCGGGATCACGTCACCGGCCTTGCGCAGGATCACGGTGTCCCCGATCAGCACGCCCTTGGCCTTGACCACGTCCTGGTTGTGCAGGGTGGCGAAACTGACAGTGGAACCGGCGACGAGCACCGGTTCCATCACCGCGTACGGGGTCACCCGGCCGGTGCGGCCCACCTGCACCCGGATGTCCAAAAGCCTGGTGTTGACCTCCTCCGGCGGGTATTTGTACGCCACCGCCCAGCGCGGGACCCGGGAGGTGAAACCGAGGTTGCGTTGGATCTCGAAGGCGTCGGTCTTCACCACGATCCCGTCGATCTCGTGGAGCAGGTCGTGGCGGTGTTCGCCGTTCTGGGCGATGAACCCCAGGACCTCTTCAAGGGTGTCGACCACGCGCGAGTACGGGGAAACCGGCAGGCCCCAGGAAGCCATGAGCGCGTAGGTCTCGGACTGGGTGGCGGCGGCCAGCCCGGGCCGCACCCCCAGGCCGTGCACGAACATCTGCAGCGGACGCTTCGCGGTCTCCGCCGGGTCCTTCTGCCGGATGGATCCGGCCGCGGCGTTGCGCGGGTTGGCCAGCGGTGCCTTGCCAGCTTCAATGAGCGCCGCGTTGTAGGCGGCGAAGTCGGCCGAGGGGATGAAGATCTCCCCGCGCACCTCGACTTCCGCAGGCCAGTTCTCCCCTTCCAGCTGTGTGGGGATCGACTTGATGGTCAGCACGTTGTGCGTGACGTCCTCCCCGGTGGTGCCGTCGCCGCGGGTGGCGGCGCGCACCAGCTTGCCGTCGCGGTAGAGCAGGTTCACCGCCAGACCGTCGATCTTGACCTCGCAGAGCCACTTGAGCTCGTGCGCGGAGGCGCGCAGTGCCGCATTCGCCTGGGTCTTTTCGCCCCAGGCGATGACTTCCTCCAGGGAGAAGACGTCCTCGAGGGAGTACATTCGCGAGAGGTGGACAACGGGGGCAAAGGCCGCGGAGACCTCGCCGCCGACCTCCTGGGTGGGCGAGTCGTTGGCGACGATCTCCGGGTGCTCCGCCTCCAGGCGCTGCAGCCGGGAGTAGAGCGCGTCGAACTCGGCGTCGGAGATCAGCGGGGCGTCCTCGTTGTAGTACGCAGCCCGGTGCTTGCGCACCTCGTCAACGAGCTGCTCGTATTCGGTGCGCAGCGACTCGCCGGGGACGACCGCCTCGGCCTCAAGGGCCTGCGCCATGGCCCCGGAGTCCTCGGGTGCGCGGGCGGCAACGGGCTGGCTGGTTTCTGGCTGCGGGGTCGGCTCTTGGGGCATCACCCCTCCATTTTGCCCCAGAACAGCCCCGAGTTGGTGTCCGGGCACGGTGCGCGTGTGGCGCGTCGGTCCGGCGGTGCGCCCGCCTACGCGCCGGGGCCCTCGATATCGATGATGACCACCGAGATGTTGTCCCGCCCGCCGCTGGCCAGGGCCGCGTCGATGAGCCTGCCCACTGCCTCGGTGCGGTCGGGGGTCCGGGCGAGGATCTCCTCCATGGCCGCGTGCTCGACCTCGCCGGTGAGCCCGTCGGTGCACAGCAGGTAGCGGTCCCCGGGGCGCGGCAGGTGGAACTGGGTGTCCGGCACGGAGTTTCCGCCGGCCCCCAGCGCCCGGGTGATCAGGTTGCGCTGCGGGTGGATGCGCGCCTCGGCCTCGGAAATGATGCCGCCGTCGATGAGCTCCTGGACCGCCGAGTGGTCGCGGGTCAGCTGGGTCAGGACGCCGTCGCGCAATCGATAGCCGCGCGAGTCGCCCACGTTCAGCAGCATCAGCCGCACGTGGTCCCCGGCCATCCCGCCGGGCACGCCGCCGTCGGCGCCGGGGATCGGGGTGACCTTGGCCGAGGTCCCGGCGATCGTCATCGCCGCGGAACCCTTCGGTGCCGCGGGCACCGCGCCGGCCTTCGCGCGCGGCAGCACGTCGGTGGTGGGTTCGGGATCGGCCCGGTGGCCGGCCCTCGGGTCGGCGTCGCCGGATTCCAGGGTGCTGCCCAGGTAGCGCGCTTCCCCCACCGCGGGCAGCGGCAGGCGCGGTGCCTGGGCCGAGGGTGGCACGGCGGGCAATTGCGCGGTGACCGGCGGGCCTGCCGGCTCCCCCGGCCATGCCCCGCCATCCTCCTCGACGCGGACCAGGGCCAGCGCGCACAGGGTGGTGCCGCCGCGGGCGCCGGTGGCCTTGCGGATGCGGGCATCGGCGGCGGTGACCACGGCCAGGACGTCCCGGGCGCGGGGCAACTCGTGCGGGATTTCCCCGGTGCCGCCGGATCCGGCGGCGATTTCGTTCAGCGTCTCGATGCCCAGGCGGGAGGCCAGGTCGCCGGCCTCGTGCCCGCCCATGCCGTCGGCCACGGCAAATATGGTTCCGGCTTCCAGCACGCTGTCCTCGTTGACGGCGCGGCGCAGCCCGATGTCGGTTGCCGCCGCCGCACGCACCTGCCCGAATCCGAAGTCCATCTAGTCCAGCACCAGTCCCGATCCGGTGCCCGGGGCCAGCCGCACCGGGGTGAGATCCCCGAAGCCGCGGATGGCGGTGACTTCCTGGGGCTCAAGCACGAACCTGTCGTCCCCGGCCAGGGTGGAGGCGGTGAGCTCGTCGGTGAGGACCGTGCCGGGCTCGGCCAGCGAGGTCAGCCGGGCGGCCAGATTGACCGTCGGCCCGTAGATGTCGCCCAGCCGGGAGAGGACCCGTCCCCAGACCACGGCAACGCGCGTGTTGGGCAGCAGCTCGTCGGCGGCGAATTCCCTGGACATGGCCAGGGAGATCTGCGCGCCGGCCTGCGGCGTCTCGGCCACGAAGAGCACCTCGTCGCCGATGGTCTTGACCAGCCGGCCGCCGCCGATGGAGATGATCTCCGCGCACTTGGATTCGAAGCGCTGCACCAGCTGGGCCAGCGTGCGCTCGTTCATCCGGCGCGAGAGCGAGGTGTAGGAGACCAGGTCGGCGAAGCCGACGGCGCGTGCCAGTGGCAGCGGGGCGTCGTCCTCGGAGCCGTCGCGGCCCTCGGCGGAGGCCGCCAGTCCTGTCTCGGCACGCAGCACCAGCCGGTGCACGGCCGCGTTCAGCTGCCGGCGCCAGGAATAGACCAACAAGTCCTCGAGCGGCTCGATGATCTCCGGCAGCAGGCTCACCAGGTTGCGGCGGGCCTCTGGATCATTCATCTTCTGGTTCTGCACCATGTCCTCGACCAGCGCCTCGACCTGCCAGACCACCATGCGGTCTGTCATCTGGCCGACGGACCTGGTCAGCGAGATCGCCGTTTCCTCGGTCAGGACTCCCTCCCGGACCATCTCAAGAATGGATTTGAGCGCGTCCTGGTCGACGGTGGTGAAGAAGACTTCTTCGTCGCCCAGATTCGGGAAGCCCAGGGCGCGCCAGATCTTGCGGGCGGAAAGCAGCGAGACGCCTGCCCCTGCGGCCATTTCGCGCCGGCGCATGGTGCGATCGGCGCCGAGCAGCCTGCGCTCCAGGTCGCGAACCGCTTCGCGGGCGGGCCCGGGCGTGATCCGACCGACCTGCTCGGGTCGTTTCATGGCCTCGACCAGGTCCCCGAGGGGGTCGGCGAGCGCCGGTGCCAGCTCCACTGCCGGCGCGGGCTCCGGATGCAGCGCGCCGTTGGCCTCGGGTGCCGGTGCGTCCGTGACATCGGAGGGGTGGCGTTGGGCCTGTGCACGTGCCGCGTCGCGGGCAGCGGTGGGCGCGACGGGTTGGGTTCCCGTCGCCGGCGACCGCTCACTCATGCTCAGTCCATTCTCTTTGTTGCTGCTCTGGGTGGTGCGATTCGTTCATTGGCCTCGTTGGCGGATCCCCGTCAACGCGTTCTTCCATGTTTACACCATCAACCCGTGGGAAGTTCGGCAGGGCAGTGATGGCCCCGATGCAGTAGTTGCGCATGCGCGCCACGGCCGGGACGTGCGGGATGTTGAAGCGTTGCTCGGCCAATACGACGGACAGCGTCCCGGGGGCGTTCTCCGGCGCGTTGGGCCTTACCACCGCAACAATATCGTGGATTGCGTACAACCCGATGGAATGTTGCCCGGCGGCCCGGCGTCCGCGCTTGGTGACGATGCGTTCGCTGGTCAGGTAGGTGTAGGTATTGGCCCAGCGGATCCAGGGCCGCAGGCACCAGATGACCAACAGGGCGCCGGACACCACGGCCAGCAACGCCGCCAGCAACGGCCGTCCCTCTTGGACCCATGGGGGCAGGTCGTTGCGAAGCAGCAGGCCCAGCAGATAGCAGGAACCCGCCAGCAGGAGCAGGAAGCGGAGGAACGGGCCACGCAGCACGCGCCGGTGCGCGCGGGTCTTGACGATGACCCGCTCGCGTTTCTCCAATGTCAACTTCACGTCCCGGCTCCTTCAACCCACACACCGGTTGTGCGCGCCGGTCTTGCTCCTTCAATGGTAGAGCCAGTGCACCCACGCTTTGGGTGGGCAGCCGCAAATCGTTGCGTGATCTGCCCTGCACGGTCCCCGGTTCCCCGGTTCCCCGGTTCCCCGGCCCGGCGGCTAGGCGTAGGAGCCGTCGCTGCGCCGCAGGTGGTAGACGTCCCCGGCCAGCACGCTGTGCACCTTGCCGCCGGCTTCGCGCACGCTCAGGGAGCCTTCGGCATCCAGGTCGATGGCCGTGCCGCGCAACACCGTGCCGTTGGGCAGGTGCGCGTCGACCTCGTGCCCGATCGTCACCATGACCGAGCGCACCAGCTCGCGCAGCGTCATGGGTTCCGGGGAGTTGGCGTCGGCCGGGGCCTCAGGTGCCGCCTGCGCATACGCCGCGCGCGTCGCGGCATTTCCGCCGGCCCCTTCGAAGGTCCGGAACAGGTGCACCACCCGGCGCAGGTAGCCGCCCAGCAACTCGGTCCGGTCAAGGGTGCCGGCCCCCAGCGTCGCCAGGCTGGCGGCGGTGTCCACCGGAAGCTCGTCGGCGGTGAGGGACACGTTGAGGCCTGCGCCGACGACGACCACCGGGCCTTGGGCCGTCATGACCAATTGCGCCAGCACGCCACAGACCTTCCGGCCGCCCGCGACCACGTCGTTGGGCCATTTCAGGCCCGCTGCCATCCCGGCATCCTCCCGCAACGTCTGCACCATGGCGGTGGAGCACAGCATGGACAGCCAGGCCAGCCCCGACTGCAGGAATCCGGGTGCCGGGCGGAAGTAGATGCTGGTGGCCAGCGCACTGCGCGCCGGTGTTTGCCAGCCGCGTCCCAGCCTCCCGTGGCCGGCCTTTTGGTGTTCGGTGGTTTCCACGCTCAGGTTCGCCAGCGGGGCGTTGTGGGCGCGCGCCGCGAGGTCGTCGTTGGTCGACCCCGTATGTTCACTGATCCACAGCTCCCCTGCGTCCAGCTCCCCCATGATCCGGCGCAGCGTTGCCGCGTCCAGCGCCGCACGCCCAACTTCGGACGCGCCCGCGGAGGCGTCGGGTTCGGAGGTATGGCCGGGGTTCGGTTCAATGCTCATCCCCCAAGACTATCGACTCCCGCCGCCCCCCGCCCGATGCCCCGAACCACTCGGGGCCCGGCGGCAGCCTCTACCGGCAGCCAAGTTCGGATGCGGTCTTACAGGAAGATGTCGGGGACCAGATCGGCTTCGGCGGCGCCCATGGAATAGCCGGAGAAGTCGCTGACGCCCGCGGCGGCCAGCACTTCCTCGTCGGTGAAGAAGTTGCCGCTGCAGGCTCGGGCGTCACTGGTGAGGATCGCATGGGCTGCGTCGGCGACGATGCGCGCCGAGCGCGCGGCGCTGGCCATTTGGACGCCGTGGGGCATGTTGCGGATCGCGGCGGTGTCGATCAGCGTGGCGGGCCACAACGAATTCACCCCGATGCCGGTGTCGCGAAGTTCCTCGGCCAGGCCCAAGGTCGTCATGCTCATCCCGTACTTGGCCATGGTGTAGGCCAGGTGTCGCCCCGCCCACTGCGGCGCCAGGTTCAAAGGCGGGGAGAGCGTGAGGATGTGCCCGTTTTCGCTGGCCCGCAAGTGTGGAAGTGCCATCTTGGAGAGCAGGAAGGTGCCGCGTACATTGATGTCCATCATCAGGTCGTACTTCTTCATCGACACCTCCTCGGTCTTCGACAGGTCGATGGCCGAAGCATTGTTGACCACCACGTCGATCCCGCCGAACCGCTCCTGTGTCTGGGTGACGGCCGCCATCACGTCCTCGTCGTTGCGCACGTCCCCCACGATGGCAAGGGAATGCCCGCCGGCGGCGGTGATTTCCTGCGCCGCGGTGAATACCGTGCCTTCGAGGTTCGCCTGCGCGGTGGCGGTCTTGGCCATGATGGCCACGTTCGCCCCATCGGCCGCAGCACGCAGTGCGATGGCCAGCCCAATGCCTCGGCTGCCGCCGCTCATGAGAATTGTCTTGCCCTTCAGGGGCTTGGCGTTGGCGGCGATGGCGGCGCGGGTCGATTCACTCATGTGAGCCACATTACGTGAACTGTCGCCGCGAAAGCTACTAGCGAGTAACTTGTTTTATGGACGACTTGGCCCCCAACACGTCGCGATTTTGTAGCTTTCCTACACACAATTCGGTCCAGAGCCTCACTAGACTGGCCAAGGTGGCATTGTTGTTGTGCCTTTCCTACTATTTTTCTACTTCAAGGGAGCCATGGGATGACCCAGAGCCGCATCGCCGACGCAACGGATTCGATCGACCTGTCGACCACGGCAGGCAAGATCGCCGAATTCCGTCGCCGCGAAGCCCTCGCCCAGGCCCCCTCGGGTGCCGCGGCCATCGAAAAACAGCATGCGCGGGGCAAGCACACGGCCCGCGAGCGCATCGAAATGCTGATGGACGAGGGTTCATTCGTCGAATTCGACGCCCTCGCGGTGCACCGCACTTCGGCCTTCGGCATGGACAAGAAGCGCCCCCTCGGTGATGGCTTGGTCTCCGGCTACGGCACCGTCGACGGCCGCCAGGTCGCCGTCTACTCCCAGGACTTCACCGTCTACGGCGGCTCGCTGAGCCAGGTCAATGGCGAGAAGATCGTCAAGGTCCAGGAGTTCGCGCTGCGCAACGGCTGCCCGGTCGTCGGCATCCTTGACGGCGGCGGAGCCCGCATTCAGGAGGGCGTGGCCTCCCTGGCCATGTTCGCCGACATTTTCCGCAACAACGTCCACGCCTCGGGCGTGGTCCCGCAGATCTCGCTGATCATGGGCCCGAGCGCCGGCGGCGCCGCCTACTCCCCCGCCCTGACCGACTACGTGATCATGGTCGACAAGACCAGCCACATGTTCATCACCGGCCCCGACGTGATCAAGACCGTCACCGGCGAGGAAGTCGACATGGAGACGCTGGGCGGGGCGCGCCAGCACAACGCCAACACCGGCACCGCCACCTACCTGGCCACCGACGAGTCCGACGCCATCGAGTTCTGCAAGGAACTGCTCGAGTTCCTGCCCTCGAACAACATCTCCGAGGCCCCGGCCGTGGAGTTCGACGAGGAGCTGGAGCTCACCGCCGCGGACCTCGAGCTGGACACGCTGATCCCGGACTCGGCCAACCAGCCCTACGACATGCGCAAGGTCATCGAGCACATCGTGGACGACGGCATCTTCCTGGAGATGCAGTCGCTCTACGCCCCGAACGTGATGATCGGCTATGCCCGCGTCGAGGGCGCAACCATCGGCATCGTCGCCAACCAGCCGATGCAGTTCGCCGGCACCCTGGACATTGCCGCTTCCGAGAAGGCAGCCCGCTTTGTGCGCAACTGCGACGCCTTCAACATCCCGATCCTCACGCTCGTGGACGTCCCTGGCTTCCTTCCGGGCAAGGACCAGGAATTCCAGGGCATCATCCGCCGCGGCGCCAAGCTGCTCTACGCCTACGCCGAGGCCACCGTGCCGAAGCTGACGGTCATCACCCGCAAGGCCTACGGCGGAGCGTACATCGTGATGGGCTCCAAGAAGCTTGGCGCGGACATCAACGTGGCCTGGCCGACGGCACAGATCGGCGTCATGGGCGCCCAGGGCGCGGTCAACATCCTCTACCGCCGCGACCTGGCCGCGGTCGAGGCCGAGGGCGGGGACGTGGAGGCACGGCGCACCGAGATCATCGAGGGCTACGAGGCCGAACTGCTCAACCCCTACCAGGCCGCTGAGCTTGGCTACGTCGATGCGGTCATCGCTCCCTCCGACACCCGCCTGCAGATCGTGCGCGGGCTGCGTGCCACGCGCGACAAGCACGCAGCACTGCCGGCCAAGAAGCACGGGAACATCCCGCTGTGACCGGCAACCAGAACACCCTGGCCGTCGCGCAGGCCACGGCGACGCAGCTATTCGTCACCCGCGGCAATCCCACGGCGGAGGAAGTCGCGGCATTGGCCGCCGTCGTTTCCGCGCTGGCAATCCAGGACTCCGCCGCTCCGGCGCCGACAGGCACCGAGCTGCGTCGCGGCCGACTCCGCCGCCGCCGGGCACTGAGCGCCTCCCCGCTGCCCTGGAAAGTCGGCCGGCACTAACGCAAGGCCGCCCCTCACCGCAATGCTGCGTGGCCGGCGGCTTCGGCCGGGATGCCGACAGGATGGCATTTTCCTGTTGGTACCCCGGCCTTTCGCGTTCCCGCGAAAAGATTTCCCGCAAAAATCTTCAACAACGCTTTCAGAAGCGCCTAGGCTGTTGCCATGACCAACACCACACCGGCGCGCACGCCCAGCGCGATCGACGCCGTCGCCAACGAATACTTCGCCCGCCTGCTTGAACTCATCCCCGAATTCGCCACCGAGCTCGGCCTACCCGGCAACGAGGCCGCGTATACCGACTATTCCCCCGCCGGTGTCGCAGCCCTGACCGAGGCCGCACGCGATGCACTGGCGAAACTGGCGCCCCTGACGCCCCAGGACAAGGTCGATGAGACCACTCTCGACGCCATGAACGAACGCCTGGGACTGGAAATCGAGATCGCGAAAACCCGGCGGACCGAGCTGAACAACATCGCCTCCCCCGCGCAGGAATTGCGCGCCATCTTCGACCTCATGCCGCAGGAAACCGCTGCCGACTATGCATTTGTTGCCGACCGGATGCACAACCTGCCCGCCGCCATGGACGGATATATCGCCTCGCTTCGCGAATCGGCGGCCCTGGGCCTGGTGGCGGCGGCCCGACAGGTGAAGATCGTCATCACGCAGGCGCGCGACTATGCCAAGGACGGAGGTTTCTTCGACGGCCTCGCTGCTGCGGGCACCGAGGTCGACCCCGGGCTCGCCGAACGGCTGGACTCCGGCGCCGTCGCGGCCAACTCCGCCTATCTTCGCCTGGCTGAGGTGCTCGAGGACGAGCTGCTGCCCTTGGCACCGGAGAAAGATGCGGTGGGCAGGGAGTACTACGCGCTGATGTCCCGCCGCTTCCTGGGTGCCACGGTGGACCTGGAGGAATCCTACGCCTGGGGCGTGAACGAGCTGGCGAACCTCATCGCCGAACAGGAGCGGGTCTCCGAGCAGATTTCCGCCGGGGCCGGCATCGCGGAGGCCAAGGAGATCCTGAACCGGGATGCGGCCCGGCAACTTTCCGGAACCGACGAGCTGCAGCGCTGGATGCAGGAAAAATCCGACGCAGCCCTTGTCGCATTGGCCGGGACCCACTTTGAGATCCCTTCCCCGATGGACCGGATCGAGTGCATGATTGCGCCGACCCAGGAAGGCGGCATCTACTACACCGGCCCGTCCGAGGACTTCAGCCGCCCGGGACGCATGTGGTGGTCGGTGCCCGAGGGCGAGGACAGTTTCACCACGTGGTCCGAGCTGACCACCGTCTACCACGAGGGCGTCCCAGGCCACCACTTGCAGGTAGCCACCGCGGTGCTGGCCCGCGATACGCTCAACGACTGGCGCCGCCATGCCTGCTGGGTCTCGGGGCACGGCGAGGGCTGGGCGCTGTACGCCGAACGCCTGATGCTCGACCTGGGCTTCCTGGCCGATCCAGGCGACTATCTGGGCATGCTCGATGCCCAGCGGATGCGCGCTGCCCGCGTCGTCTTCGACATCGGCGTGCACCTGGAACTGGAAATCCCCGAGGCCTGGGGCTCGGGGACCTGGGACAGCGAGAGCGGCTTCGAGTTCCTGAAAAAGAACCTGGATATCTCGTCCGGCCAACTGGAATTCGAATTCACGCGCTACCTCGGCTGGCCAGGCCAAGCACCGGCATACAAGGTGGGACAACGATTGTGGGAGCAGATCCGCGCCGAACGCGAAGCCCGCGGCGGGGCCGACTTTGACCTGAAGGCGTTCCATACTCAGGCCCTCGGCGTCGGGTCGGTGGGCCTCGATACCCTGCGTCGGGCACTATTGGGCTGATCCCGAGCGAATCCGGAGACGTTGCCGGGGTGCCAAAATCCCTGTTCATCCGGGGATGGGCACCCCGGCAACGAACGCGCACACGAACCACAGCCGACGAAGGTCACATGGATTGTGAATGGGCTTTTCGCCGCCAAGCTCGAGACGGAAGCGCCTGTATTATGCCTTTGCGTTGGATTAGAGGGTGAACGCTAGGGTGAATCGGAGCAAAATGGCTGATGTGGCAACGAATTTGCTGCCATAGTTAGGTCTTGGTACAGCGAATTACGTCGAAGCGACCACAACTCGGGATTCCGGGAAACTCCACTTCACGTACAAAAGCGTTTATCGCCGGGGAATTCGCGGTACGGCATGGATGCAATGCTTGGGGGCTGCATCAGTGCCAACGGGATTATTTCCGAGTCTGGTTTGGTGGAAGCCCGATCCCCCGTAGTGCGGCGCATGCGAGCGCGCAGTACCTCCGGTGGATCATGCGAATGACAGAAACCTCCTAGTCAATCGTCTCGGCGTCTCTGCTGAGAACCAGCCCTTGCACGCGCGCGACATCGAGCGCGGACGCCCGATCGGACACTCCAAGCTTGCGGTAAATACTCCGTAGTTGGCTCTTGACCGTGTTGACCGAGACAAACTGTCGCTCGGCAATTTCCGCGGCACTCCCCGTGGACACCAATTCACCCAGCACCGCCAGCTCGCGGGAGCTAAGCACTGCGCGGCCCAAGCCCCCGGGAATGTTCGACACGGCATTTGGGTCGATCTTGAGCTCGATACGCATTTCCCTGGCCACGGTCAGGACGCGTTCCAGGTCCGGGGCGGGCAAGAGGTTCAAGGCAAGGCCCAAACCGTATTCCTCACTCAGCGCGGCCACCATGCGCAGTGCGCCTCCAACTGCCTTCAAGTTGTTTTGTTGCAAGGTTGCGGCGAGCACCAGGACCGCTTGTTCAAAACGCCCGCGCGGCTGCACGGGCGCCCCCATGGCCGTACACAAGCGCAACACTTCAGCTGCGTCGCCTTGGGCAAGTCGCACCCTTGCTTGGAACGACAAGCGGGAGGTCTCATCCGACAACTTCGTCGCGGCCTTGAATGCCTGGGAGGCGTCCCCCACTGCCAGGTTCAACAGGCACGATGCAGTGATCAGCATTTGCCTGCCGAACCGCTGCACCACCGGTTGTTCGCGTTCACGCAATAGGTAACCCTGCATCCGGACGAGGGAGGCCGTCGGTTCCCCGCGGATCACCGCGAGGAGCGCCTCGGCCAACCGGATGGAGGGCCAGAACTCGTTGTTGTGCTGCTCAATGCGCAAGAGCTCCATCCACCGCGCGGCATCGTCGAAACGATGTTCTTCCATGGCACACAGGAAGGCTGCCGCCCTGTGGGGCGTGGCGAAATAGTGGTTGGCTGCAGGGTTGGACCAGTGCTCCGGCAAGCATTCGGCCAATATTACGGAGGCTCGGCGAATATCCCCGTTGAGCGCGTAAAAGTAGGCCTGAACCGTTTCGGCATAGTGGTCGCTCCCGTCACGATTGTGGCGCTGGTCGGCTGCCACACCCATCTCGGCCACGATCAGGGCTTCTTCGTCCACCCCGCCGGCATGCAGGCACAGTGCAAGCTGAATGAGCAGGGGTCCTTCAAAGGGACCGATCCCGTCGCGCTGCCCGGGCGACATCTCCCGGTACAACGCGATGCCACTCCGGGCCGAACGCACCGAGGCCTCACCGATGCCGCTCAATCTCAGCGCCACGGATTCGACGGTGATCATGATCAGCCGGTCCGACGGCGGGGCCTTGCGACCCACGGTGCGTGCACCGGCGGCGGCCAGGGCCAGCAGTTCCAGGGTCTTGAGCTTGAATTTTCCGGTGGAGCTGTAGGCGACCGCCAGGCAAATGGCCAACAGGGGGTACCGGGCCAGGACCGTCAGGGGCAGGTCATCGAGCAGCACCGAACCGCGCGTGCCCAGTTCGCCTTCGAGGTATTCGTCGGCATGCATGCGCAGCACGTCGGAAGCCAATTGAAAATCGGGTGCCTCCAACGCGTGGCGCAGCGCGCGGAACGAAGAACCCTGGGTCATTTCATACCCCGCGCTCAATCGGTGCAGGGCCGCCAACCGTTCCGGTTCCGGTTCCAGATAGACACGCTTGAGCACTCGGCGCAGCACGGGGTGCAGGCAGTATTCCTCGTCCGGATTGCGCGACGACCGATACACCAGGCCACGGCCCTCAAGATCCGCGAGCCACCGTTCAACGTGACCCGAGCCCAGAAGCGCCAGCAAGGGCGCCGGCAATGTCGTGGGTACCGAGATCACGGCCAGGAAATCCAGCTGCCCGGGCTCCAGGCCCTCGCCTTCCAGCATCAATTTCATGTCACGTTCGACCGCACGGTGGACGGAGGCCAGAAAATCCTTGGCCTCCGCATCGAGCTCCAGCGGCGTGGACGCCGAGGTGCCCAGGGGCGAGACCGGCCAACTGCGCCGGGCCGCCACGTCCGAAGTGCGAGGCCCCTGCATGGTCTCGGCGCGAAGCTTGGCCATCCGCACCAATTGGGGCGTGCCGCACAGACCGTTGGCCAGTTGTTCGGCAAAGTCCGCAAGCGCCGTCCCCTCCAGGTACTGTGCGGTTTCATCGGCGGTGAAGCGAAATTCATGGGGAGGAATCACCGAGACGCCAACGGAAAGCAGCGTTCGATGGCGCTCCACTTCCAGGTAGTCACGCGTCACTATGACTATGCGACGACCGGGATGCTGTAGTGCAGTTCGCTGCACGGCCTGCAGGAGTTCCTCGTCGTACCGCCGGGAGAACCCCACAAGTACAACAAGGTGCGATTCGGGGTTCTCGGCCTTCGCATAGGTCAGGGCCAGCAACTCGTCCAGCGAGTCGGTATTCCCGCGGCACTCGATCCATGACCATTTGCCGGCCGAGGGGTCACGCCGGGACAACCAGCCGCGAACCGCAGTGCGCTTGCCGGAGCCGCGCGGCGCCCTGGCGATGACAACGGGGGAGGCCGCAGCGCGGTCAAGCAGCTGGTCAAGGCGCGGGCGGGGCAGAATGTCATCGACCTGTCTCCACTTCACGCACTCCACCCCCATCCCCAGATAGTGCCGACATCGGTGCACGGATTTCCGCACTCCGGGAGCACCATATAACAGAAAAATACATTAGTTGAAAGCTCATCTTAACACCGGGATGAGCTGCATATGCAACGCGTCACAAATAAACCGCATTAGGCGACTCAGCCCGTTTCTTTCGTAATATTTCTCAATGCTGGCTGTCCTTTGCTAGGCTCCACCGCCTAGCTTCGTACCGTGACTACTTCAACCACGACGCCGCGACGGCGCCTCCCCGCCTGGGCCACCGCCTTTGGCCCGCAAATCATCATCGCACTGGCCTTGGGCCTGGGCCTTGGCCTGCTGGCCAAGTACACCGGCCACACCGCGGACACCCCAACCGGACTGGGCACCACGCTGGCCACGCTTGGCTCCAGCTACATCTCGCTGCTCAAGGCGGCGGTCATCCCGCTGATCTTCTTCGCGGTCGTGGCTTCCATCGCCAATCTGTCCAAGGTGACCAATGCGGCACGCCTGGCCTGGCAGACCATCCTCTGGTTCGCCATCACCTCGGCCATCTCCGTGATCATCGGCATGGTGCTGGGCACCGTGCTGCGCCCGGGATCCGGCACCGGCCAAAGCGCCCCTCCCGAATACGACGGGCGCACCGGCGACTGGTGGGCGTTCCTGATCGGGCTCATCCCCTCGAACTTCCTAGGCCTTGGCGCAACGACCAAGATCGCCGAGGGCGGGGACGCGACCACCGCACTCAGCTTCAACGTGCTGCAGGTGCTGGTCATTGCCATCACCGTGGGCATCGCAGCACTCAAGGTGGGCGACGCCGCCCGCCCGTTCCTGGACTTCTCCGCAGCCACCCTGGCCGTGATCCAAAAGGTCCTCTGGTGGATCATCCGCCTGGCCCCGCTGGGCACCGTGGGCCTGATCGGCAACGCCGTGGCCACCTACGGCTGGGACACCATCGGCGCGCTGGGCAAGTTCACCCTGGCCATCTACATCGGCCTGGCGCTGGTGATCTTCGGCCTCTACCCGGTGCTGGTCCGCGCCCACGGCCTGAGCATCAAGCAGTACTTCTCCGGGGTCTGGCCCGCCGTGCAGCTGGCCTTCGTCTCCCGTTCCTCCATCGGCACCCTGCCGCTGACCCAGCGCGTGACCGAGCGCAACCTGGGCGTGCCCTCGGGCTACGCCTCCTTCGCCGTGCCGCTGGGCGCCACGACCAAGATGGACGGCTGCGCCGCCATCTACCCGGCGATCTCCGCGATCTTCGTCGCCCAGTTCTTCGGCATCGACCTGGGCCTGACCGACTACCTGCTGATCGCCATGGTCTCGGTGCTGGGCTCGGCCGCCACGGCCGGAACCACCGGCGCGGTGGTCATGTTGACCCTGACGCTGTCCACGGTCGGCCTGCCGCTTGCAGGCGTCGGACTGATCCTGGCCGTCGACCCGATCCTTGACATGGGCCGCACCGCGGTCAACGTCGCCGGGCAGGCCCTGGTGCCGGCCATCGTCGCCAAGCGCGAGGGCATCCTGGACGAGGAGCTGTACAACGCACCGCGCCACGGCGACCCGTTCAACGACGAGTTCAAATCTGCAGCGGATTCCTCCGCCGCCGAGGCGCGGGAGTCGACGCCGACGCCCGTCGGCTAGCCAGGCCGCCTTGGGTAGTCACACCAACACGGGGCGGGTCGTTTTCTCCCGGGGAATGCAGTGCATCCCCGGGGCGGAAGCGGCCCGCCCCGTGGCGTTGGTTCCCATCGTCGGAAAATTGCACGTCATGCAAGTTTGCACGTAGTGTATAAAAAGTGATCGACTCCCCCGTGCAGCCGCCCTCGCGGCGCGAAAAAAACAAGGCCGCCACCCGGACCGCCATCGTGCATGCCGCCCTCGGCCAGCTGGAAACTGCAGGCTACGCCGCACTGACCGCAGAATCCGTGGCCGATGCCGCCGGAATCTCCCGCCGCACCTTCTTCAACTACTTCCCCTCGATCGAGGCAGCACTCAACGAGCCGACCAGGCTGCTGCTGGAGAATTCGGTCGCGGTGCTCGACGAGCTGGATCCGGAGATCGATCTGCTCTCCGCCGCGGTGACAGCGGTGGAATCCCTCGTCGACCCGGCGCTGCTGGAACCCATCGCGAATCTGTACCTGCATGCCTCGGCCCATCCGCAGATGGCCCGCATGCAACTTGAGGCCTGGAACGACTGTGCCGAGGCGCTCACCGAGATCATCGCCGCCCGCGCCCCACAGGGCACCGCGCTGGCCGCCTCCGTCTTTGCGCACAGCGTCATCGGCGCCGGCAAGGCGGCCTTCGCCGCCTGGGCCCGCGAGCTGGGCGAGCACCCGGACCCCGCCGACCCGCGGCGGACCCACATGCTGCGCACCACCCTGGCCGAGGCCGTCGCCCAATTGCGCGACGGCTTCCCCTCCCTCCAACAGCGTGCGCCGCACACCCGAAAGGGCTAGGAGACCATGGCTTCCTTCCTGTACCGCCTCGGTGCCCTGGCCTACGCCCGGCGCTGGGCCGTCGTCGGCATCTGGACGATCCTGCTGCTCCTCATCGGGCTGTGCGCCGGCGCTTTCATGGGCAAGCTGTCGAACACCTTCGCCATCCCCGGCACCGAAACCCAGCGCACGCTGGACCGGATGAAGGTCGAGATGCCCGAACTGGCCGGCGGAACCGGCTCCATCGTCTTCCGCACCCCCGACGGCGCGGAGCTGTCGGCCGCGCAGCACCGGGCCATCGCCTCCTCGCTGGACGACCTCGCCGCCCAGTCCCCGATCACCGAGGTGGCCCGGCCCTTCGAACTCCAGGCACAGCTCGATGAGGCCAAGCCGCAGCTCGCCGAAGGCAAGACGAAGCTCGATGATGCCGCCACGGCCCTTGCCGACGGCAAGAAACAGCTCGAGGACGGCAAGGTGGCGTTGGAAGACGCACAGGCGGAGCTCGACTCCGGGCGCGTTCAGCTGGGCAATGCCAAGCAGGAGCTTGCCGAGGGACGCCGGCAGCTGGCCGCCGGCCAGGCGAAACTCGATGCCGCTGCCAGTGAATTGGAAGACGGAACCGCCACCCTGACGGACGGCCGGGAACAACTCGCAGCAGGCCAGAAAAAATGGGATGCGGGCAACCGCGAATACCGGGCCGGTGCCGCGAAGATCGCCGATGGCCGCAAGGCCCTGGCCGCCGGGCAGGCGAGACTCGATGCCGGCGCCCGGGAACTGGAGGCCGGGCGGGCGCAATACGACGCCGGCATGAAGAAAATCCTGGACGGCCGGTCCCGGAACTCCGTTGAGAAGCAGCTGGCCGCCGGGAAGCAGCAAGCCACCACGGGCCTGGCCCGGGTGGACTCCGGCCTCAAGGACCTTGACGCCGGCATTGCCCACGTCAGGAAGCTTGCCGCTGCGGCGGAAAAGAAACTCGCGGGTGCCACCACCGAAGCAGGGAAGCAAGCCGCCCAACAAGAGCTGGACTCACTCACCGCGAAGCTCACGGGTCTCGAGGCCGAAAGGAAATCCGTGGCCGGGACCAAGACGGGCCTGGAAAAAAACCTGCGCGACATTGCCGATGCCACCGCCGGACTATCGACGCTGGATGCGGCCAAGGCGAAGCTCGATGCCGGAGCGAAGGAACTGGCCTCCGGGCAACAGACCCTGAAGACCAAGAAGGCCGAACTGGAGGCCGGGGCAGCCAAGCTGCCGGCCGCCAAGCAGCAGCTCGACGCCGGAGCCGGGGAGCTTGCAGCCAACCGCGCCAAGCTCCGGGACGCCGAGGCAAAGATCGCCGAGGGCAGGGCCCAATTGCGTTCCGGGCAGGCGGAGATCGACGCCAACGCCGCCAAGCTGTCGGCGGGCCAGCAGGAGATCGAGACCAGCCAGGCCAAGCTCGTCGCCGGGCAAAAGACAGTGGACGAGAAGACGGCAGCGCTGCCCGAGGCCGAGGAGAAGCTCGAGCGGGGCGCCAGGGACCTGGCCGCCGGGCGGGCCGAGCTGGCCTTTGCCGAGCGCCAGGCCGGTGCCTCCGAGGGGATGCGATTCGTCTCCGCCGATGGCTCCACCGCCGTGGCACACGTGACCTTCGTCGGTGCGACCGACTCGCTGACCACCGACCAGCGCGCCGCCATCCAGGGCATTGCCGCCGGGCCGGAGTCCGCGGGCGTCGAGGTGCTCTTCTCCAAGGAGATCATCCAGGACCTCTCCTCCATCTTCGGGGCTGCGGAAATCATCGGCCTGGCCGTGGCCGCGGCGGTGCTGCTGGCCATGCTCGGCACGCTGGTGGCCGCCGGCCTGCCGCTGGTCATGGCGGTGCTTGGCGTGGGTGCAGGGGTGGGCGGGACGCTCGCACTCTCGTCGGTCATCGAGATGGCCTCCATCACCCCGGCCCTGGCGCTGATGCTGGGCCTGGCGGTGGGCATCGACTACTCGCTGTTCATCGTGCACCGGCACCGCCGGCAACTGCTGGAAGGCGTCCCGCTGGGCGACTCCATCGCCCGGGCCACGGGCACCAGCGGAAACGCCGTGGTCTTCGCCGGGCTGACAGTGGTCATTGCCCTGTCCGCGCTGGCCGTCCCGGGGCTGCCGTTCCTGACCGTGCTGGGCGCCTCGGCCGCGTTCACGGTGCTGATGGCGGTGCTCATCGCCATCACGCTGACCCCCGCGCTGCTGGGGATCATCGGGACGAGGCTGGTCTCCAAGCGGGCGTGGGCACGTGCCCGGGAGGCCGATGCCGATGCCGCGGCGCCGACCAACGCTGCGGGAAACCGCGGCTGGGGCGCGCTGGTGACCCGCCGCCCGTGGATCGCCGCGATCGCTTCCATCGCCGTCCTGGCGATCGTGGCGTTGCCCGCGCTGGAATTGCGCACCGCGCTGCCCGACGGCAGCGCCGAACCGGTGGACTCGGGCGCCTACAAGGCGTACGAGCAGATGAGCGACGCCTTCGGCGCCGGGTACAACGGCCCGCTGCTGGTGCTCGCGGACCTGCCGGCCGGGCTCGATGAACGCGGTGCCGACACTGCCAACCTGGACGTGGCCGACGCCGTGCGCCAGATCCCCGGCGTCGTCGCGGCGATCCCGGTGGCGGTCAACGAGTCGCGAAACCTTGGTGCGATCCAGGTGATCCCGGCCGAGGGGCCGGCCAGCGCGCAAACCGAGGCGCTGGTGCATGCGCTGCGGGACGCCGCACCCGGGATCGAGGAGGCCACGGGTGCACACATCGCCGTCACCGGGCAGGTCGCTGCGCAGGTGGACGTCTCCGAGAAGCTCGCCGAGGCGCTGCCGCCGTACATCTTTATCGTGGTGGGCCTCTCGCTGATCCTGTTGCTGTTGGTCTTCCGCTCGGTCGTCGTGCCGTTGCTGGCCACCGCCGGCTTCCTGCTTTCGCTGGCCGCGGCGTTCGGCGCCACCGTGGCGGTCTACCAGTTCGGCTGGCTGGGCGAGGTGTTCGACGTAAACGTGCCGGGCCCGATCATGAGCTTCCTGCCGATCCTGCTCACCGGCATCCTCTTCGGGCTGGCCATGGACTACCAGGTGTTCCTGGTCGCCGGAATGCGCGAGTCCTTTGCGCACGGGCAGCCGGCCCGCGCCGCGGTGCGCTCCGGGTTCGCGCACGCGGCCCCGGTGGTCACCGCCGCGGCGCTGATCATGATGGCGGTGTTCGCCGGCTTCGTGTTCTCGCACCTGACGATGATCCGGGCGATCGGGTTCTCGCTGGCCATCGGCGTGCTCTTCGACGCGTTCATCGTGCGGATGACGCTGACCCCGGCGATCATGCACCTGCTGGGCCACCGCGCCTGGTACATCCCGCGCTGGCTGGATAGGATCCTGCCGGACGTGGACGTGGAGGGCGCGAAGATCGCCGCGCGCACCGCGGCGAAGCAGGACGGCACCGCGACGGATTCCGGAACCCAGGCGCCTCCGGCTCGGGATACGGTGGATGCATGAGCCAGAATGTGAATGCCAACGACAGTTCCACCACCACCGGCGCGACGGCCACCGACCCGCGCGAGGAGGTCCAGGGCCCCGATGAGCTGCCGTTGCTGGTGCTGGCCTCGGCCTCGCCGGGACGGGCCAAGGTGCTCACCGACGCCGGCATCGACTTCGCCGTGCAGGTCTCCACGGTGGATGAGGACGCGGTCCTGGCCCGGGCCGTGGAGCGCTTCGGCGAGCTGGGCGCCGCCGACACCGCCTTGCTGCTGGCCAAGTCCAAGGCCGAGGACGTGGCGGGCATGGAGGAGGCCGACGGGGCGGTGGTGCTGGGCTGCGACTCGGTCTTCGAGTTCGAGGGCGTCGCCTACGGCAAGCCGTACACCGCGGAGGTCGCCACGGAGCGCTGGGAGGCGATGAGCGGAAAGTCGGGGATCCTGCACACCGGGCACTGGCTCATCGACAACCGCTCCGAGGAGGACGGGGACGGCGGCACCGGCGCGACCATCGGCGCCGTCTCCTCCACCACCGTGAACTTCGAGAAGGTCAACGCCGAGGAGATCGCCGCCTACGTCGCCACCGGGGAACCACTGCCGTGCGCCGGGGCGTTCACCATCGACGGCCGCGGGGCCGCCTTCATCCGCGGCATCGAGGGCAACCCGCACACCGTCATCGGGCTGAATGTCTCCACGCTGCGCGAGCTGCTGGCGGGGACCGGACTGTCGATTTCCGACCTGTGGGTCTAGCCGGTCCCGGATTGTAGGAACCCCACAAAGAAATCGCGACTTACTCCCGACACCGGGGGTTTTGGGGGTGCATATCCCACAAACGCGGGTAGGCTCCACAAGAGCATATTTAAAGGAGATAGCCCCTGCCATGAGTCAGTTGACGAAGGTTCTCATCGCCAATCGCGGAGAAATCGCCGTACGCATCATCCGCGCCGCCCGTGATGAGGGCATTGGATCGGTTGCCGTCTACGCCGAGCCCGACCGCGATGCACTGCATTCGAGGCTGGCCGACGAGGCCTACTCGCTGGGTGGTTCCACGGCCGCGGAGTCCTACCTGGACATCGCCAAGATCATTGAGGTCGCCAAGCGCTCCGGCGCCGACGCGGTGCACCCCGGCTACGGCTTCCTGGCCGAGAACGCCGGGTTCGCCCAGGCAGTGATCGATGCCGGGCTGACCTGGATCGGTCCCCCGCCGTCCGCCATCGAGCAGCTGGGCGACAAGGTCCAGGCCCGCCACCTGGCCGAAAAGGTCGGTGCCCCGCTGGTGCCCGGCACCAAGAACCCGGTCGAATCAACCGACGAGGTGCTGGCCTTTGCCGATGCGCACGGACTGCCGCTGGCCATCAAGGCCGCCTATGGCGGCGGCGGACGCGGCATCAAGGTGGTGCGCAACCGCGAGGAAATTCCGGAGCTCTATGAATCCGCCGTCCGCGAGGCGGTCGCCGCCTTCGGCCGCGGCGAGTGCTTCGTCGAACGCTTCCTCGATGCCCCGCGCCACGTCGAGACCCAGTGCCTGGCCGATGCGCACGGCAACGTCGTGGTCATTTCCACCCGCGACTGCTCGCTGCAGCGCCGCAACCAGAAGCTCGTCGAGGAGGCCCCGGCGCCGTTCCTGAGCGATGAGCAGAACCAGCGCCTCTACGCCGCCTCCAAGGCCATCCTGCGCGAGGCCGGCTACGTGGGTGCCGGCACCTGCGAGTTCCTCGTGGGCCAGGACGGGGTCATCTCCTTCCTGGAGGTCAACACCCGCCTGCAGGTCGAGCACACGGTCTCCGAGGAGGTCACCGGCATCGACCTGGTGGCCGAGCAGTTCCGGCTGGCCCGCGGCGAGGAGCTGGGCTACACCGACCCCGAGGTCCGCGGCCACTCCTTCGAGTTCCGCATCAACGGCGAGGACGCAGGACGCGGCTTCATGCCGGCGCCCGGCACCATCACCACCATGAACCTGCCCACCGGTCCGGGCGTGCGCATCGATTCGGGCGTGGAGGCAGGGGAAACCGTCTCGGGGAACTTCGACTCGATGATCGCCAAGCTCATCGTCACCGGTTCCACCCGCGCGCAGGCAGCTGCCCGCTCCCGCCGCGCGCTGGCGGAATTCCACATCGAGGGCATGCCCACGGTGCTTCCCTTCCACCGCGCCGTCATGGCCGATGCAGCGTTCATCCCGGAATCCGGTCCGTTCTCCGTCCACACGCGCTGGATCGAGACCGAATTCGCCAACGAGATCCCCGCCTGGGACCCGGCCACCGCCGGCACCCCGGGCGAGGACGAGGGCCGCAATGCCATCACCGTCGAGGTCGGCGGCAAGCGCCTGGAGGTCGTGCTGCCCGCGTCCTTGGGCGCCATGTCCCCATCCAACGGCAAGACGCGGAAGAAGAAGCGGGCCGCGGGATCCCGCGGAGCCGCGAGCGCCGGCAACTCGGGCGCCGACCTGGTCTCCCCCATGCAGGGAACCATCGTCAAGGTTGCCGTTGCCGAGGGCGACACCGTGGCCGAGGGCGACCTGATCCTGGTCCTGGAGGCCATGAAGATGGAACAGCCGCTGACCGCGCACTGCGACGGCGTGGTTTCCGGGCTCACCGCAGTGCCGGGCGACACCGTCTCGGCCGGAGCCGTGCTGGCCTCGATCGGCGAGTAGCACCGCACCACCACCGCACCGAACGGGGCGGCCTGGTCTTCCATGCGAAGACCGGGCCGCCCCGTTGCGTTGCCGGGCCACCCTTTCTTGGGCCGACGCGGTGGCTCCGGGTTCCCGCCGGTCATCCGGGCGGGCATCCGAACGGGCATCCGGGCGGTCATCCGGGCGGGCATCCGAGCTGTCCTTCGCCTAGGAACGGGTGACGGGTCGTAGGCTGGTGGCCATGACGGCAGAAATTAAGACGGCGCCCGCACCGGACCCGCGCGCCGACCCGCCACCGTGCGCCAGCGAGCGCGAGACGCTGCTGGCGTTCCTGGACTACCAGCGCCGCACCCTGGAGCTCAAGTGCGCGGGGCTCACCGCGGCGGCGCTGGGAACCCGCGCGGTGCCGCCCTCCGGGCTGTCCCTGCTGGGCCTGGTGCGGCACCTGGGCGACGTGGAACGATTCTGGGTCCGCACGTGTCTGGCCGGCGACCCGGCGCCGCCGCTGTACTGGCGCCCGGACGGAAACGACACCGACTTCGACTTCCCGCATCCCGATGACCGGATGGTGGAGCTGTCCTTCGCCGCATGGAAGGCCGAGGCGGCCTTCGCCGATGCCGCACTGGGTTCGGAGCCGCTGGAGCGTGCGGTGGGGGCCGGGCACCACGGGATGGTGTCTGTGCGCTGGATCCTGGTGCACCTCATCGAGGAGTACTCCCGGCACAACGGACACGCGGACCTGCTGCGCGAATGCCTCGACGGGACCGTGGGCGAGTAACCCCGGCGTTAACGCACGCTGCCCGCCGTCCGTGGGGAAGGCGGGCAGTGTGACAGGGTGGAAACTAGGAGACGTTGTTCTCGAAATCGACGTCCTTGGTGTCCTTGGTCAGGAACAGGGCGATCAGCGTCAGCACCGCGCCGAGGGCCAGGTAGACGCCAACCCAGACGGTGTTGCCTCCGCCGAACTGCCACAGGGCGATGGCGACGAACGAGGCCGGGGCCGCGCCGATCACCGAGGACATGTTGTAGGCGACTGCCGAACCGGTGTACCGCACGTTGGAGGGGAAGAGCTCCGGCAGGTAGGCGGCCATCGGGCCGAAGGTCGCACCCATCAACGTGAAGCCGAGGACCAGGCCGACCATGGCTGCCGCCTTGCCGGGGCCAAACATCAGGGTCCAGGCCAGACCGAAGATGAAGATGCCGCTGGTGACGTAGATCAGGAACTTGCGGCGGCCCAGCTTTTCGGCCAGCGGGCCGGAGACCAGCGTGAAGATGCCGAAGAAGACCACGCCGATGATGAGCATCGTGAGGAATTCCGGACGGGCAATGCCCAGGCCCGGGACAAATGCTGCCTCGGCGGCGGCGTCAAAGACCTTGCCCTTGGCCTCGGCCGCGGCGCGGGCCGCCTCAACGGTGGCCGGGGCGGTGCCGTAGGTCAGCGTGAAGGCGGTCATCAGGTAGAAGAGCACGTAGGTGGCCAGCATGATGAACGTGCCGGCGAGCACCGGACGCCAGTGGTACTTCATGGTGGTCTTGAACGGGGACTTCGCGACCTTCTTCTGGTCCACGACCTTGGTGAAGGCCACGGACTCGACCAGCTTCAGGCGGACCCAGAGTCCCACGGCCACCATGACGGCCGAGAGGATGAACGGCACGCGCCAGCCCCAGGACATGAACTGTTCGGTGGACAGGCCCAGTTGCAGGCCCACGAACATCAGGTTGGCGATGATGAATCCGATGGGGGCGCCGAGCTGCGGGAACGTTCCGTAGATGGCGCGCTTGTTCGCCGGCGCGTTTTCGGTGGCCAGCAGCGCGGCACCCGACCACTCGCCGCCCAGGGCCAGACCCTGGGCGAAGCGCAGCAGCACCAGCATCAGCGGTGCCAGCACCACGAAGTTGCCCTGGGCCGGCGGCAGGAAACCGATCAGGAAGGTGGCAATGCCCATCAGGAGCAGCGAGGCCACCAGGGTGCCCTTGCGACCGATCTTGTCGCCGAAGTGCCCGAAGAGCACCGAGCCCACCGGGCGGGCCACGAAGGCCACGCCGAAGATCGCGAACGAAGACAGGATCGCGTTGACGTTCGACGCGTTCGGGAAGAAAAGCGCCGGGAAAACCAACACCGATGCCGTGGCATAGGCGTAGAAATCAAAGAATTCGATGGTGGTGCCGATGAGGCTGGCAAACAGCACGCGTCCGCGTGTGTTTTCTTTCGGTGCAACGACCGTGGTCTTGTTGGACATGACTCGTTATTCTCTTGGTGGGGTGCCATAAGTTACTAAGTGACAAGCTTATGAGGGACGTCCACCTTTTGGACAGTCCTTCCACTATTTGGACAACTGTAATACACGCCACAGCAATCCCAGGTGATCCCCGCTTTCGAAGCGTTCAATTCCCTCGAATTTGCGCCAGGGTCCGGTAGCCGGCCCTTCTCGCGGATCGCACGGCGCCCGGGCCTCACCACGGCGAACGGCCGCCACCCCCGGGGGGCGGCGGCCGTTCGAAGGGCACCTTGTTGGGCGCCGCGTTCGTGCGCCTTTGACCTAGAGGTGGACGTGCAGGCGGCGCGCCGCCTCGGAAATCGAGCCCGAAAGCGAGGGGTAGACCGAGAAGGTCTCCGCCATGTCATCGACGTGCAGCTTGTTGTGCACCGCCAGGGCGATGGGGAAGATCAGTTCGGAGGCACGCGGGGCAACCACGACACCGCCGATGATCGTGCCGGAGCCGCGGCGCGAAATGATCTTCACAAAGCCCTGGTTCACGTTCATCATCTTGGCCCGCGCGTTGGTCGCGAGGTCCAGCTTGATGATGTCCGCCTGGTACTTGCCCTCGGCGACCATGCGCTCGGTGACCCCGACGGTGGCGATCTCCGGCGAGGTGAAGATGTTCGAGGAAACCTCGGTGAGCTTCAGCGGCTTCACCGAGTCGCCCAACAGGTGCGCCATGGCAATGCGTCCCTGCATGGCCGAGACCGATGCCAGCGCGAAGACGCCGGTGCAGTCGCCTGCGGCGTACACGTTGGTGGCGGTGGTGCGCGAGACGCCATCAACCTGGATGTGGCCGGATTCGGTGAGCTTGATGCCCGCTTCCTCCAGGCCGATTCCGGCGGTGTTGGGGATCGATCCGACTGCCACCAGGCAGTGGCTGCCCTCGATGACCTGGCCATCGCCCAGGGTAACCTTCACGGTGTCGCCCACGCGTTCCACGGCCTCGGCGCGGGACTTGGCCACCACGTTGACGCCGTTCTTCTTGAAGGCCTCCTCGAGGACCTCTGCTGCGTCGGCATCCTCGCCCGGCAGCACGCGGTCGCGTGAGGAGACCAAGGTGACCTTGGTGCCCAACAGGTTGTAGGCGGAGGCGAACTCGGCACCGGTGACACCGGAACCGATGACGATCAGGTGTTCGGGGATTTCCTTCAGGTTGTAGACCTGGGTCCAGTTGAAGATGCGTTCGCCGTCGGGAATCGCGGTGGGCAGTTCGCGCGGGTGGGCACCGACGGAAATCAGCAGGGCGTCGGCGGGGATGTTTTCGGTGCTGCCGTCGGCGCGGACGACCTCCACGGTGGAGGCGTCAAGCAGCCGGCCCTCGCCAATGACCACGCGCACGCCGGCGCGCTCGAGGCCCACATGGATGTCGGAAGACTGTTCCCGGGCAAGTTCCAGCAGGCGCGCATTCATGATGGAGAGATCTGCCACCGCCTCGGTGCCGGCCTCCCCGACCTCGACGCCGAATTCGCGCGCGCCGATGACCCGGCGCATCGCATCGGCCGTGGCCACCAGGGTTTTGGAGGGGACCACGTCGGTCAGCACGGCGGAACCGCCCATGCCCGCGCGTTCGACGATGGTCACCTGCGCGCCGAGATGGGCGCCGACCATCGCGGCCTCGTAGCCACCGGGGCCTCCGCCGAGAATTACCAACCTGGGGGAACTGAAATCGCGTTGTGCACTCACGATCACCCATTCTTCCCTACCCGGGTGACAAGTGCACACCGCACACGCGGGCGAAGGCCCCGGCAAAAGCGTCCGATGTCGGCATCGACAGCCCGAACTGCCTGCATCCGGCGGCGCCGCCTGCTGCATTCCGAGCTCCACCTGACAATGCAGGGTTCCGCCGGTAGGTTTAACCCCGTGATCGACAACGAATCCTCCCCCTTTGACCTGGCCAATGCCGCCGCCGCCAAGATCGCCGAACTGACCGGCGTCCCGAACCACGACATCGCCCTGGTGCTTGGCTCCGGCTGGGGCGAGGCTGCGGACCTGATCGGCGAGCGCACCCACCGCATTGACGCCACCGAACTGCCTGGCTTCCACGCCGCCGCGGTCCCGGGGCACGTCGGCACCATTTCCTCGGTGCTCACCGCCACCGGCAAGCGCGTGCTGGTGCTCGGCGCCCGCACCCACTTCTACGAAGGCAAGGGCGTGCGCGCCGTGGTCCACGGGGTGCGCACCGCCGCCGCCGCCGGCGCCAAGACGCTGGTGCTGACCAACGGCTGCGGCGGACTGAACCCGGATTGGGTGCCGGGCACCCCGGTGCTGATCAAGGACCACATCAACCTCACCGCCACGTCCCCGCTGGAGGGGGCGACGTTCGTCGACCTCACCGACCTGTACTCATCGCGCATCCGGGCTCTGGCCCGCGAGGTGGACGCGTCGCTGGACGAGGGCGTGTACGCACAGTTCACCGGCCCGCACTACGAGACCCCCTCCGAGGTGCAGTACGCCAAGGTGATCGGCGCGGACCTGGTGGGCATGTCCACCGCACTGGAGGCCATTGCCGCGCGCCACGCCGGCATGGAGGTCTTCGGCATCTCGCTGGTCACCAACCTGGCCGCCGGCATCTCGGCGACAGCGCTCAGCCACGAAGAGGTCATCGAGGCCGGCCAGGCCGCCGGCCCGCGGATTTCGGCGCTGCTGGCGGACATCGTCGCCAAGCTCTAGTTCCCCCGCCCACGCACTCCCCCCCGCCCCGGCACAGCAGAAGGATCCCCACAGCAGATGAGCACCCACCAGATCGACGCCGATTTGCTCGAGCGCGCCGCGGCCTGGGCCACCCAGGACCCGGATCCCGTGACGGCCGCCGCGCTGCGCGAGCTGTGCGCCGCCGCCCCCGGGGATGCGGGCGCAGCAGCCGACCTGGCCGACAGGTTTGCCGCCTTCCTGGCCTTCGGGACGGCGGGGCTGCGTGCCGAGCTGGGACCTGGCCCGAACCGCATGAACTCGATGGTCGTGCGCCGCACCGCCGCCGGCATCGGACGTTTCCTGCTCGATGCCGCCGCCGGAGCCTACACGCCGCTGGCGGTCATCGGCTTTGACGCCAGGCACAACTCTGATGTCTTTGCCCGCGAATCCGCCGCGGTGCTCACCGCCGCGGGCATCGAGGTGCAGCTGCTGCCCTCAGCCCTGCCCACCCCGGTGCTGGCCTACGCCGTGCGCGCGCTCGGTGCGGAGGCAGGAATCATGGTGACCGCCAGCCACAACCCGCCGGCGGACAACGGCTACAAGGTCTACCTGGGCGGCCGCGCCGAAAGCGGGTGGGGCCAGGGCGCGCAGATCGTCAGCCCCGTGGATGCACGGATCGCCGCTCGGATCGACAACGACGAGCCCATCACCTCGATCGCGCTTGCCGAGGGCGGCTGGGGCGTGCTGCCAGGCGCCGGGGAACCCGGGGACATCGAGGGCAGGTACCTTCAGGCCATCGCCGGCGTCGTCCCGGCCACGGACGGGAACGGCGGCGACGCAATCACCGCCGCGCGGGAAAACCTGCGCATCGTGCTGACCCCGATGCACGGGGTCGGCGGGCACACCATGGCCCAGGCGCTGGGTCGCGCCGGCTTTTCCCGGGTGCGCCTGGTGGCCGAGCAGGCAGCACCGGATCCGGACTTCCCCACGGTGGCCTTCCCGAACCCGGAGGAGCCAGGTGCCCTTGACCTGGCCCTGGCGCTGGCCACTGACACCGGCGCCGACCTGGTCATCGCCAACGACCCGGACGCAGACAGGTGCGCAGCCGCGGTGAAGTTCCCCGACACCGGCTGGCGGATGCTGCGCGGGGACGAGGTCGGGTGGCTGCTGGGCGACCGCTGCGCCGCCACGGCCGCCGACACCGCGGTGCTGGCCAATTCCATCGTCTCCTCGCGCATGCTCGCCTCCATCGCCGCCGCGCATTCGCTGGCGCATGAATACACGCTGACCGGATTCAAGTGGATTTCCCGTGTCCCGGACCTGGCCTTCGGCTATGAGGAGGCGCTGGGCTATTGCGTTGCCCCGTCGCTGGTGCGCGACAAGGACGGGATGTCCGCCGCGCTGATGCTCGCCGACTACGCCGCCGAGCTCAAGGCCGCCGGGTCCTCGCTGCCGGAGGTGCTCGATGCGCTGGCGTTGGCCCACGGGCTGCACCAGACCGACCAGCTCTCGGTGCGCGTGGCCGATCTGGGCTTGCTGGACACCATGATGCACTCGCTGCGTTCGGCCCCGCCTGCGAGCCTGGGTTCGGAGGCCGTCACCGGGTTCGAGGACCTTTCCCTCGGTGCCAACCTGCCGCCCACCGATGGACTGCTCTTCGCCACCGAGGCCGGCACCCGGGTCATCGTGCGCCCCTCAGGCACCGAGCCCAAGCTCAAGTGCTACCTTGAGGTCATCGCCTCGGTGGCCTCGCCGGCCGACCTGCCGGCAGCACGCGCCGCCGGCAACGCGCGTCTCGAGGCCATCAAGCTCGAACTCGCCGGCCTGCTGAACCCGTAGCCGCGACCGGCGGCCACCTCGCCGGTAGCGTCCCTCCGACACACCCGTCTTTTCATCCGCACCACGACCAGGAGCCACAGAACATCGCCATGAGCACCCAGAACATCGCCTCGTACATCGACCACACCATCCTGAACCCCGACGCCGCGGCCACCGACATCGCCCGCATTTGCGCCGAGGCAGTGAAGCACTCGTTCAAGTCCGTCTGCGTGAACCCCATCTGGGTGGCCACGGTGAGCGAGGCACTGGCGGGTTCCGGAGTGCTGACGTGCTCGGTCATCGGTTTCCCCTTCGGCGCCACCCCGACGGCGTCCAAGGTCTTTGAGGCGAAGACGGTGGTGGCCGACGGTGCGAACGAGGTCGACATGGTCATTGACATCGCCGCAGCCAAGGCAGGGGACGAAGAGGCGCTGGTGGCCGACATCTCCGCCGTCGCGCAGGCCGTGCACGACGGCGGGGCGATCCTGAAGGTCATCATCGAAACTGCGCTGCTCAGCGACGACGAGAAGGTCCTGGCCTGCCGCGCCTCGGTGCGCGCGGGGGCCGACTTCGTGAAGACCTCGACCGGTTTTGCCGGCGGCGGGGCGACTGTCGCGGACGTCGCGCTGATGCGCGCCACCGTGGGTCCGGACCTGGGCGTAAAGGCCTCCGGCGGGGTGCGTTCGCTGGAAACCGCGCACGCAATGATCGCCGCCGGCGCCACACGTCTTGGTTCCAGCTCCGGAGTTGCTATTGTGGAGGGTGAACAAGGCGCCGAGGGCTACTGATCTCGTATCCCGCACGCGCATTGAAACCCCAGATCATTTTAGGAGATTCGCTGTGTACTCGAACGGCAAGAATGTAGCCCACTCGGGCCAGGGCCACATGGCCGGGAACGTCATCGCCTTGGTGGTGTTCTTCGTCCTGTTTGTCGGGGCCATCTACTCGCTCTCGTTCTGGTCGCTGGACAACGCCTGGCTCCCGGGCATTGCCTGCCTGGTGCTGGCCATGTTGGCCTTCGGCATCCCGCAGCACATCCTGGGCATGTCCGACCGCGACCCGGCGAAGACGTCCTCGCAGCAGGACTAACCGCCTTCGGCGTTTCCCGCTTCAGGGGGAGGCAGCCACCGCGCAGCACCGCTCGTCCGCACACCGCGGACCCGTGTTGCACGCGGTGCCCGCCTCCCCTTTTGCATGCCGCTTCCGCGCCGGTTCCGCCAAGGACCCTACGCGAGGGCAGGGGGCGCGGAGCGCAACGCTGAATTTTCTACAGAGTGTAGAAAATTAGGATTTGCCGCATGTAGGATGAGGTCAGCGGATCCCGCAAGGGATTCGTTCCCCCGACTGAGAATCGAGCGCTTCACCATGGACAACTCTCCACACGGCACCATCATCGTCGGCGTTGACGGGTCACCGCAATCGATTAGCGCCCTGCGCTACGCCGCCACCTTGGCAGCACCCTTGGGCCACGGCCTGGTGGCATTCTCCTCCTGGCTTCCGCGCATTGCACTGGAGGACTACACTCCCGCTTGGGCACCCGAGCAGGACGCCCGCGACTCGCTGGAGAAGTCCATCGAAGAGGCCTTCGGCCAGGACGTCCCGGCAAACCTGGAGCGCAAGGTGGTCATGGGACCGGCGACTCCCAACCTCATCGAGGCTTCCCGGGACGCGGCGATGCTCGTACTGGGCACGCGCGGACGCGGCGGCTTCAAGGGCATGGTCATGGGTTCGGTGTCCAGCTCACTGGCTGCGCACGCCAAGTGCCCGGTGCTGATCCACCATGGGGAATCCGCCTCCGCCTAACGGCGGGCGAACACACGCAGGCCGGGTTCCTCCCCCCCCCCATCGGCGGGCAGGAACCCGGCCTCCCGTTGTTGCGCGCCGGCTACGCCTTGGCGCGCAGCGCCTCAACCTCGAAGATATTGGACAGCACCCCGGAGACCCATTCCAGGATCTGCTCGTCCACCAGGTCCCGTCCCCCAATGGCGGAGGTCTGCGGCTTGGGGATCACGATGGCGCCCAGCGCCGGCTTGTCGGCCGCGCCCTTGTACATCCGGGCCAGGCGCAGCTGGCGCGAATCCGGCAGGTCGGCGATGGCGGCCGGGGCGAACTTGATCATGTTGCCCATCATCGCCACGTCCGTTAGTCCCAGCGCGCGGGCGCGGATGCGGATCCGGGCGACCTCCAAGAGGTTCACCACCGGCGCCGGCGGCTGCCCGTACCTGTCCACCAGCTCGGCCAGCACGTCCTCGAGCGCCGCGAAGTCGGTGGCGGCGGCGATCTTCCGGTAGGCCTCCAGGCGCAATCGCTCCCCCGGCACGTAGTCGTGCGGCAGGTGCGCGTTGACCGGCAGCTCGATCTTCATCTCCGCGGTCTTCTCGTCGGCCTCGCCCTTGAAGTCGGCCACCGCCTCGCCGACCAGGCGCAGGTACAAATCGAAGCCGACCCCGGCGATGTGCCCGGACTGTTCCCCGCCGAGCAGGTTGCCCGCGCCACGGATCTCCAGGTCCTTCATGGCCAGCTGGTAGCCCGAGCCCAGTTCGTTGTGCGCGGCCACGGCCTTGAGCCGCTCCAGCGCAACCTCGCCCAGCGGCTTCTCCGCATTCCACAGGAAGTAGGCATACGCCCGCTCCCGGCCGCGGCCCACGCGCCCGCGCAGCTGGTGCAGCTGGGACAGGCCGTAGTTGTCCGCCCGGTCCACGATCAGCGTGTTGGCGTTGGAGATGTCCAGGCCGGTCTCGATGATGGTGGTGGAGACCAGCACGTCGAACTTCTTCTCCCAGAAGTCCTGGATGATCTTCTCCAGCCGGGACTCGCTCATCTTGCCGTGGGCCACCTCGACGCGGGCCTCGGGGACCAGTTCGCGCAGTTCAGCGGCGATCTTGTCGATGGAGGAGACGCGGTTGTGGACGAAGAACACCTGCCCGTCGCGCATCAGCTCGCGGCGGATGGCGGCGGAGATCTGCTTGTCGGTGCGCGGGCCCACGTAGGTGAGCACCGGGTGGCGCTCCTCCGGCGGGGTGGCCAGCGTGGAGGTCTCGCGGATCCCGGTCAGGCTCATCTCCAGGGTGCGCGGGATCGGGGTGGCGGACATGGAGAGCACGTCCAC
This sequence comes from Paeniglutamicibacter sulfureus, assembly GCF_039535115.1. Classification (NCBI taxonomy): domain Bacteria; kingdom Bacillati; phylum Actinomycetota; class Actinomycetes; order Micrococcales; family Micrococcaceae; genus Paeniglutamicibacter; species Paeniglutamicibacter sulfureus. Next base: position 4,149,832 of record NZ_BAAAWO010000001.1, on the reverse strand, counting down.
GTTGGTGCGCATCTTCTTGAGCTGCTCCTTGTGCTCGACGCCGAAGCGCTGCTCCTCGTCGACGATCACCAGGCCCAGGTCCCTGAACTGGACCGTGTCGGAGAGCAGCCGGTGGGTGCCGATGACCACGTCGACGGTGCCGTTCTTCAGCCCCTCGATGATGTCCTTGGACTCCTTCGCGGTCTGGAAGCGCGAGAGCGTCTTCACCCGCACCGGGAAGCCGGAGTAGCGCTCGGTGAAGGTTTGCTGGTGCTGGGAGGCCAGCAGCGTGGTGGGAACCAGCACCGCTACCTGCTTGGAGTCCTGCACGGCCTTGAACGCGGCGCGCACCGCGATCTCGGTCTTGCCGAAGCCCACGTCGCCGGAGACCAGCCGGTCCATCGGGATCTCGCGCTCCATGTCGGCCTTGACCTCGTTGATGGTGGTCAGCTGATCCGGGGTCTCCACGTAGGCGAAGGCCTCCTCCAGCTCCGACTGCCAGGGGGTGTCGGTTCCGAAGGCGTGGCCGCGGCTGGCCATGCGGGCGGAGTAGAGCCGAATCAGGTCCCCGGCGATCTCCTTGACGGCCTTGCGCGCCCGGGACTTGGTGCCGGCCCAGTCCGAGCCGCCCATCTTGGACAGCGTCGGGGCCTCGCCGCCGACGTACCGGGTGACCTGGTCCAGCTGGTCGGTGGGCACGAAGAGCTTGTCACCCGGCGCGCCGCGCTTGGCCGGAGCGTACTCCAGGACCAGGTACTCGCGCTTGGCATCGGCCCCGCCGGCGACCTTGCGGGCGATCAGTTCAACGAATCTGGCGATGCCGTGTTGCTCGTGCACGACGAAGTCGCCCTCGGTGAGGGTCATCGGGTCCACCGCGTTGCGCCGCTTGGCGGCCAGCCGCTTGGCCCCGCTCGGGGCGTAGGCGCTGGAGCGGCCCAGGAGGTCCGCCTCGGTGAGGAAGCCGAGCTTCAGGGAATCGAGCGCAAAGCCGCGCCCGGCTTGCGCGGTGGTGATCTCGATGAGCCCGGGGGTGGGTGCCTCGTCGAGGGAGTTGATGCGGTGGGTGGGAATGTCGGCGTCGTGGAAGAGCTCGGCCAGGCGCTGGGCGGGGCCGGGACCGTCGGTTGCCACCACGATCGACCAGTCGTCCTTGATGCGCCCGGAAATGAACCCGAGCATCTCGGCGACGTCTCCCTGGTAGCCGCGCGGCTCGCGGGCATTGATGCGGATCGAGTCGGCCTCCGGCAGCAGTTCGGCGTCGGTGCCCAGCGAGGTCACCGACCACCAAGAGACCTTGGCGGCCTGCGCGTCGCTGCGGGTGGCGGCCAGCGAGGTGAAGTTCCCGGCCTCCAGCTCGGCCGCGGCGGCCTGCGCCTGCGCCTGGGACAGGTCAAGGGGTGCGGCCCCGCCGTCGGAGGCGGTGGCCCAGGCGGCGGCCAGGAACTCGGCGTTGGTCGCCTCCAGGTCGTGGGCCCGGGCGCGGACGCGTTCCGGTTCCATGACCAGGGCGATGGACTCGGCCGGCAGCGCCGAGAGCAGCGGCACCATGGCATCGACCAGCAGCGGGGCCAGGGATTCCATGCCCTCCACCGCCAGGCCGCCGGCGATCTTGGCGAGCATGTCCCTCGCCGCGGGCATCTGGGACTGCAGCTTGGCCGCCCGCGACATCACCGATGGGGTGATCAGCAGTTCGCGGCAGGGCGGGGCCTGGATCCGGGTGGGTGCCTCGTGCTCCAGCGACCGCTGGTCGGCGATGGAGAAGAAGCGCATGGCCTCGATCTCGTCGCCGAAGAAGTCGATGCGCACCGGGTGGTTCAGCGTGGGCGGGAAGACGTCAAGGATGCCGCCGCGCACCGCGAACTCGCCACGGTGGGTGACCATGTCAACGCGCGCATAGGCGGCATCGGCCAGCGCCCTGACCACGGCGGAGAACTCGTATTCGTCGCCCACCTGCAGGTGGACCGGCTCCAACTTGCCCAAGCCGGCGACCAGGGGCTGGATGACGGCGCGGATCGGGGCCACGACCACCTGAAGCGTCGGATCCTTGGTCTCCAGTCGGCGCAGCACATCCAGGCGCCTGCCCACGGTGTCCGAGCGCGGGGAGAGCCGCTCGTGGGGCAGCGTTTCCCAGGAGGGGAATTCCGCCACGGCAGCCTCGGGGAGGTAGCTGTGCAGGGCGGCAACCAGCTCCTCGGTCTCGCGGCCGGTGGCTGTCACCGCCAGCACCAGCCCGTCGGCGACCTTCGAGCGCAGCGCCTCGACGGTTTCCGCGGTGATGACCGCTCGCATCCCGGAAGGGGCGGCGATCTCCAGCTCGTTGGCGCGGGCGGCGTACCCGGTGGCGGCATTGGATCTGACGCGGGAAAAGGAGGTGTCGGTTCGCAATGCGGTGCGCAGGCCGTGAAGCGCCATCGGCTGGGGTCCTTTCCGAAGACTGATGCGCGCACAACACAAGTACCCGAGATCCATGCCGGGTCCCGGGGTGCGCCATTCAAGCGTACCGCCGCGGGCAGGCAAGCCCGGTACGCTGGTGGGGTTGTATCAATATTGGTTCGGCCAATCTATTTTACGGAGTTTTGCCCCATGGCCCTTAACGCCACCACAGACCTGACACACGCCCCCGACGCCATCATCGCCACACTGGCCGACCGCGACTTCGCCGAGCACCTGACCGGACTGGTCGGCGGATCGCTCAAGAGCTTCGATATTTCCGGCGACACCGCCGCGGCCTTCACCCTGACCACCGTCCGCACCCTGCCGACCGACCGCGCCCCGGAAATGGCCCGGAAATTCGTGGGCCAGACGGTCGAGGTCACCCAGGTCGAGTCATGGTCGGCACCGGCCGCCGACGGATCGCGGGAAGCAACCCTGAAGCTCACCGTCGGTTCCCTGCCGGTATCGGTGGCCGGCACCGAATCCCTGCGGGCCACCGAATCGGGATCGGCCCTGGGCGTGGAGGCCACTGTGTCCTCCTCCATTCCGTTCGTGGGCGGAAAGATCGCCTCGGCCGCCGAGCCGTTTATCTCCAAGGCACTCTCGCTGCAGGGCGCCAAGGTGTCCGCCTGGATCGAACGCGGCTAAATACCGAGGCTTCGCCCGCCGCGGCGGGTGCCGGACCTTGGCACAATGACCGGCGCGTGGCTGACCACCTTGGTCAGCCACGCGCCGGTCTTTGTCTTTCGGGCAGGCCGCCGCCGCAGGGCACCTCCACGCGCCCCAAGATGAAGCGTCCATTGGTCTCCTGAGGCTGCCGGATGTGCACTGGGACACCCTTAGGCGATAGTGTTGTCTCTGGTGTGCCGGGAAGTCTGGTCGGCGATAACTTCAGCGTCCCCGAAAGAATTGAAGAAGAACCATGAGCCAATCCCCCACGCCATCGCCGAAACCAAAGACGGTTTTCGGTCCGGGAAGCTATACCGAACACCTGCGCATCGGGGAAATCCTGCGCAGGGAAACCGTCGGCGGACTCGTCCTGATCATTGGCGCCGTCGTTGCGCTCATCTGGGCCAACTCACCGGCATCGGACAGCTACTTCGCACTTCGTGACTTCCACTTCGGTTTCGAGATCTTCGGCATCGACCTGAACCTGTCCCTCGGCCACTGGGCCGCCGACGGACTGCTTGCGGTGTTCTTTTTCCTCGTGGGCCTTGAGCTGAAGAAGGAGTTTGTCGCTGGCGATTTGCGGGACATGAAGCGCGCCATCGTCCCGGTGACCGCGGCCTTTGGCGGCGTGCTGGTCCCGGCGCTGATCTTTGTCGCCCTGAATGCGTCCACCGGCGGGGAAACCCTGCGCGGCTGGGCCATTCCCACCGCCACCGACATCGCCTTCGCCGTTGCGGTGCTGGCCGTCATCGGTTCGAACCTGCCCTCCCCGCTGCGCATCTTCCTGCTGACCCTCGCGGTCGTCGATGACCTGATTGCCATCGTGATCATCGCCTTCGTCTTCACCGAGGATCTGAACCCGCCCTACCTGCTGATGGCGCTGGCCCCCATCGCCCTCTATACCTTCGTGACGCACCAGTGGCCGAAATTCTTTGCCGCGAACCTGTGGGCCCCCTGGGTCATCCTGCTGCCGCTGGGCATCGCAACGTGGGCCCTGGTCTTCGGTTCGGGAATCCACTCGACCATTGCCGGCGTCGTGTTGGGCTTCTGCGTCCCGGTGTTGCGCAAGAACAAGGACGAATTCGACAGGCCCGGCCTGGCCGAGCAGCTCGAGCACCGCTTCCGCCCGCTCTCCAGCGGCTTCTGCGTGCCGGTATTCGCATTCTTCTCCGCCGGCGTGGCAGTGGGCGGCGCTGAGGGATTCGCCTCGGCACTGGGCGACCCGGTGCTCTGGGGCATCGTCTTCGGCTTGGTCTTCGGCAAGCCCATCGGCATCATGGGCGCCACCTGGCTGGTTACCAGATCGTCCAAGGCGAACCTTGATCCGGACACCAAGTGGGGCGACCTGCTGGGCGTGACGTTCCTGGCCGGCATCGGGTTCACCGTGTCGCTCCTGGTCTCCGAGCTGTCCTTCGGCCTGGCGTCGCCGCACTATGACCACGCCAAGGTCGCGATCCTGACCGCTTCGCTGTTGGCCGCCATCCTGGGCACGATTTGGCTGCGGCCGCGCGATCGCCGCTACCGCCTGGTCAACGAGCGAGCCGCCAGGGACGAAGACAAGGACGGCATACCGGACATCTTCCAGAAGCCGGAAAACCTCGGCTAGAAGAATCACCGCATACAGATAGAGCCGGATTGGCTGCCCGCGGAAATTTCCAGGGGCAGCCAATCCGGCTCTTTCGGCTTAAGTGAAGTGCGAACTACTGGTTGGCCGCCAGCAAGGCGGCCTCGGCGGCAACCCATGACAGCATGGCGCACTTGACCCGGGCGGGGAACTTGGAGACGCCGGCAAACGCTGCGCCGTCACCCAGGATTTCCTCGTCCCCGGCCCGGCTGCCCCGCGAGCGCATGAGTTCGCGGAATTCCTCAAGGATGGACATGAATTCGTCGCGCTCGATCCCGGTGGCCAGTTCACTGAGCACCGAGGCCGAGGCCATGGAGATCGAGCAGCCGTCGCCTTCCCAGGAAACATTTTTCACGATGCTTCCCTCAAGCTGGACACGCAGCTGGATGTGGTCGCCACACACGGGGTTGTGTTGCATCGATTCGCCGTGGGCCACCCCTTCCGGAGCCTCGAGCAACCCGGCGCCGTGCCTGGCCTTGGCATGGTCCAGGATGATTTGTTGGTACAGCTGGTCCAGATCGTTCACTTGCCGACTCCGAAATATCCGCGCACGTCCGACACCGCATTGAGCAGGGCGTCGACGTCGCTGGTGGTGTTGTAGAGGTAGGTGCTTGCCCGGGTGCTGGAGACTACGCCCAGTGCCCGGTGCAGTGGTTGGGCGCAGTGGTGGCCCACGCGCACGGCAATGCCGCGCGAATCCAGGAACTGGCCCACGTCGTGCGGGTGCACGCCTTCGATGACGAAGGGGGCGGTGCCGATGCGTGCCGCGCCCTGGGCAGGGCCCAACACGCGCACCCCCGGGATACCGTCCAGGCCGGTGAGCATCCGCTCACCCAGGTTCTCTTCCCATGCAGCGATGCGGTCCATGCCCACTTCGCGCAGGTATGCGACGGCGGTGGCCAGGGCGTGGACCTGCGAAATCCTCTGGGTTCCGGCTTCGAAGCGCATGGGGGCCGGGAGGTACTCGGCCTTCTCCATCGTCACCGAGGTGATCATGGATCCGCCGGTGAGGAAGGGCGGCATGGCATCAAGCAGTCCGGCACGTCCATAGAGTCCACCGATGCCGGTGGGGCCGAGCATCTTGTGTCCGGAGAACGCCATGAAGTCCACGTCGAGGGCCTTCACGTCCACGGGCAGGTGCGGGACCGACTGGCAGCCATCGAGGACCGTCAGTGCGCCGACATTGCGGGCCAGCGCCACCAGTGCCGCAACATCGGTCACGGTGCCCAGGACGTTGGAAACGTGCGTGAAGGCCACCACCTTGGTGGCGGGGGTAATGATCGAGCCGGCGAGGTCCATGCGCAGGGCGCCTGATTCGTCGACGGGAATGTACTTAAGGGTGGCGCCGGTACGCAGCGCCAGCTCCTGCCAGGGAATCAGGTTGGCATGGTGTTCGAGCTCGGTGACGACGATTTCGTCCCCTGCTCCGAGTGCGAAGGCACGGGCTGCATCTCCCCCGAGGCCCGCACTGGCATTGCCAAAGGAGTAGGTGATGAGGTTCAGCGCCTCGGTGGCGTTCGAAGTCCACACCACTTCGTTGTCCTTGGCCCCGATGAAGCGCGCCACGTCGGTGCGGGCCTGCTCAAAGATGTCCGTGGCCTCGACGGCCAGGGAGTGGGCACCGCGGTGGACTGCAGCATTGAAGTTCTCGTAGTAGTGCTGTTCTGCCTCGTAAACGCAGCTGGGCTTTTGCGAGGTGGCCCCGGAATCCAAATACGTCAGCGGCACTCCATTGACGTTGCGACCCAAGATGGGGAAGTCTGCCCGCAGCCGCGAGACTTCAATGTCATCCAAGGCCTTGGGAAGGGTATCTTGCGTCGTGGGCAATGCACTGGACACGTTGGGATCCTCCGAAGTTCGTTTCATGCCGCCTTCGCCGCAACGGCTGTGCGCCGCACTGTGCGGCTGGTTCCGTGGGACGATCGTGATTACGGCATCATTTGCTTCGCTAATTCTCCCACGTTCGGGCCTTCAAGGCACATAAGTCAACCCTTACCAATGTGTCCCCGGCCCGGAATTTGGCCCAAAAAAGGTGCCGGCAGCCGATTGGGGGTGGCCCCCGGCCTCAGGGGGCCACCCCCAATCGGCCCCTCTTGTTCCTGGGACCAATAATGGCACGTCAATCGGCGACCGGACGGCTTCGCTGTGAAGCGCCACGGATCCCGGTGCTAGTCGTGGAATTTGCGCAGCGCCGATTCCAGTCCGTGATTCACCAGTTCCTCCACGGCGTCGGCCGCCGCATCGGTCAGGAACGGCAGGGACTTCTTTTCGTCCTTCGAGAAGTCCTTGAGCACGTAATCCGCTGTCTCCATGCGACCGGGAGGCCTCCCCACGCCCACTCGCACCCGCAAATAGTCCTTGGTGCCCAGGGCCTTGGAAATGTCTCGCAGCCCGTTGTGGCCGCCTTCGCCACCCCCGAGCTTGAGCTTCACGGTGTCGAAGGGAATATCGATCTCGTCGTGCACGGCAATGACGTGTGCGGGATCGATGCCAAAGAACTTTGCCAGATTGGCCACGGGTCCACCCGAGAGGTTCATATAGGTCATCGGCTTCGCCAGAACGAGTCTGGGCCCGCCAATGCCCATGCGTCCCTCGAGGATTTGCGCCCGGGAGCTGTGGGTCTTGAACTTTCCGCCGATGCGCGCGGCAAGTTCGTCGACGGCCATCTGGCCAACATTGTGCCTGTTATGCGCGTAGCCGGGCCCGGGGTTTCCGAGCCCGGCTACGAGCCAGGTTTCGCTAGTCATGCGACAACCAATATCGAGATAATTACTCGGCGGAAGCTGCCGATTCCTCGTCTGCTTCCGAAACTGCGGCATCGATCGTAGCAACGACGACGCTGCCTTCGATGGCCAGGGCGGTGCCCTCCGGCAGGATCAGGTCCGATGCGAGGATCTGGGTTCCCGCGGTCAGGCCGGAGACGTTGGCAACAACGTGCTCCGGAAGGGCGACTGCCTCGGCTTCGACGGCGATGACCGCGTGGTCCAGGGACAGGGTCGAACCGGCGGTGAGTTCACCCTGGATCTGGACGGAAACCTCGACGATGACCTTTTCGCCCTTCTTGACGATCAGGAGGTCAAGGTGGTCAACGGTCTGGCGAAGGGCGTGGCGCTGGATGTCCTTCACCAGGGTGACGGTGTCTTCGCCCTCAACCGAGATGTTCAGCAGGGCGTTGGAGCCACGGACTGCAAGGGTGGTGGCGGCGGCCGGCAGCAGGACGCGGACCGGATCGGTGCCGTGGCCGTAGATCACTGCAGGGATCTTGCCGGCGCGGCGGGCCTGGCGTGCGGCGCCCTTGCCGAAGTCGGTGCGCAGTTCGCCGTCGAGGGTGATGATGTTGCTCATGGTGTTCTCCTTGTGGAAGATGATTAATTGGTTCCTGCCCCGCTCGGGCCTAGAAGCATCATCATCCGATTCCTGCAAAGGAGAAGGACGCGTAGTGCGTTTCTAGCCTCGTCGATAACGGACCCCCATTTGCATGGGGTTCCCTCGCCTGGGCACAAGTAGATATTTTAGCAGGGCGCGGGCATCCGGGGAAATCGTGCAAGATCCAGGACTGGACCCTTAACGGAAGCGGACCCCGACGCGGCTCCCAAGTGGGAGGCGCATCGGGGTCCGGCATCAAGCCGATGTCCCGCGGGACGGGTTCCTAGGCGTCGCCGTCAAAAAGGCTGGTGACCGAGCCGTCTTCGAAGACTTCCTTGATGGCCCGTGCCAACAAGGGGGCGATCGAAAGCACCGTCAAGGTTTCGAAGCGCTTGGATTCCGGAATCGGCAGGGTGTTGGTCACCACGACCTCGCGTGCACCGGACTCGGCCAGGCGCTGCGCGGCCGGGTCGGAGAACACGGCATGCGTGGCGGCGATGATGACGTCCTTGGCACCGGCGTCCTTCAGCACCTTCACGGCGCCGGCAATGGTTCCCCCGGTGTCGATCATGTCGTCGATCAAGACACAGGTGCGGCCCGCGACCTGGCCGACGACGGTCTTGGAAACGGCCTGGTTCGGGACCGTCAGGTCGCGGGACTTGTGCACGAAGGCCAGCGGAGCCCCGCCGAGGCGTTCTGCCCACTGTTCGGCCACGCGGACGCGACCGGTGTCGGGGGAAACCACGGTGACCGGGTCGTCCCCGACAACATTGCGGATGTGGTCGGCCAGCAACGGGATGGCGAAGAGGTGGTCGACCGGGCCGTCAAAGAAGCCCTGGATCTGCGCGGTGTGCAGGTCAACGCTCATGATGCGGTCGGCACCTGCCACTTTGAACATGTCGGCAACCAGTCGAGCCGAGATCGGCTCGCGGCCACGGCCCTTCTTGTCCTGTCGGGCGTATGGGTAGAACGGGGCCACGACGGTGACCCGCCGGGCCGAGGCGCGCTTCATGGAGTCAACCATGATCAGCTGTTCCATGAGCCAGTTGTTCAGCGGTGCCGGGTGGGCCTGGATGACAAAGACATCCTTGCCTCGCACCGATTCGCCGGAGCGTACATAGATCTCGCCGTTGGCGAAGTCGTAGGCACTCATCGGAAGCAGTTCGGTCCCAAGGGCCGCTGCCACCTCTTCGGCAAGCTCGGGGTGGGCACGCCCGGAAGCCAGCACCAGCTTCTTATCGACGTTATGGCTCAGTTCGCTCATGGGATCGCTTTCTCGCTCAGACGGGGATCGGAAATGATGTGGAGGGTTACTTGGCCTGGTCCGCGGATTCCGCGGTCACGCCGGAATCCAGTGCGGACTTGAATGCGGCTTCCGCGGCGGGGGAACCGGGACGCTTGGACATCGTCCAGCCCTCGGTATTTCGTTGCGGTGCCACGGTCAGGGCAAGGGCCCCCGCCGGAACGTTTTTGCGCACGATGGCGCCCGCACCTGTGTATGCGCCGTCACCGATGCTCACAGGTGCGACAAACACGGTGTTGGAGGCGGTGCGCACGTGCGAGCCGATGAGGGTGCGGTGCTTGTTGACGCCATCGTAGTTGGCGGTGATGTTGCCACAGCCGATGTTGGTGTATTCACCGATTTCGGCGTCCCCGGCGTAGCCCAGGTGCGAGAGCTTTGAGCCACGGCCGACGACAATGTTCTTGGTCTCGTAGAAGGCTCCGATCTTGGCGTCGGGGCCGAGATTGGTCTTGGGGCGCAGGTAGGCGAAGGGGCCGACCGATGAGCCTTCGGCAATGATGGACTCGGTGACGTCCGAGCGGACGATCTTGGCGCCGCGCCCGACCTGGGTGTTGGTCAGGGTGGTGTCAGGGCCGATGACCGCATCGGTTCCCACGGCGGTGCTTCCATGCAGCTGAGTGCCCGGCTTGATGGTCACGTCGTTGGAAAGTGCCACCTCGACATCGATCCAGGTGGTTTCCGGGTCGATGATGCTGACGCCTGCGCGCATCCACTTTTCGAGGATGCGGCGGTTCATTTCCTTGCCCAATGCGGCCAGTTGGACCCGGTCGTTGGCGCCCTCGACCTGCCAGGCGTCCTCCGTGACGACGGCCGCGACGCGTCCCCCCGTGGACCGGGCAATGCCCAGCACATCGGTGAGATACATCTCGCCCTGCGCGTTGTCGGTCGTGACCTCGGCCAGTGCCGAACGCAGGACCTCGGCGTCAAATGCGTAGATTCCGGAGTTGACCTCGCGGATTGCGCGTTCTTCGTCGCTTGCATCCTTGTGTTCGCGGATGCCGGTCACCGTTCCGTCCTCTGCACGCAGGATGCGGCCGTATCCGGTGGCATCTTCCAGCAGCGCGGTAAGCACCGTGACGGCATTGCCTTCGCGGTCGTGGGTGGCAACCAGCTCGGACAACAGCTCGGTGGTCAGCAACGGGACGTCGCCGTACGTGACCACGATCGTGCCTTCCAATGCCGGGTCCAGCTTTTCGAGGCCCAGTTGCACGGCTCGTCCGGTGCCCGGGATTTCATCCTGGTCGGCGATGACGACGTTCGGCTTGACCTGCAGGAGGTGCTCGACAACGCGTTCGCGTTCAAATCGGACCACCGCCACCAGCGTTTCGGGGTCGAGCCCCTCAGCTGCGGCAAGGGCGTGCCCCACCATGGAGCGACCGCCGATTTCATGCAGGATCTTGGGTTTTGCCGATTTCATCCGGGTTCCTGCGCCTGCGGCGAGAACGATGACAGCGGCTGGTGCGTTGGCGTGAACGCTCAAGATTGGTACTCCCCTGCTACATTGGCTAGCCGGACCGGCCGGGCCAGGCCTCATCATTCTATCCCGGCGAAACACCGGGATTTTCAATGATTGATGAGTTCCGCCCATAGGATTCGAACCTATACTCCACAGCTCCAAAGGCTGGGGTGCTGCCATTACACCAGGGCGGAATGTGCGTTGAGCTTGCCTCACCGGCACAGTGAACTATTCTGCCACGACTGTAGGCATCGATGCGACTTGAACGACGTCGGCGCGTTCATCCTTTGTTCACACCACCGTGACTAGGCATGGTTTATGTCATTCCTGTGCTTACCATGTTGCTTATGAGCCCCACCGCACGCCCGCGCACGCGAATGACCGGAGTCCAACGCCGGCTTCAGCTGATCGATATCTCACGCCAGCTATTCTCCTTGCGGGGCGTAGACGGAACCACGATCGAAGAAATCGCCCGCGCTGCGGGTGTGTCCAAGCCCATCGTCTATGAGCACTTTGGTTCCAAGGAAGCGCTCTACATGGAAGTGGTCACGAACGAATACCGGGAGTTGCTGTCGCGGATCACGGAATCTCTCTCCGGTGACGACTCCTCGCGGGTGTTGCTGGAGAAAGCAGCGCTCGCGATCTTGACCTACATAGAGGACTGCACCGAAGGATTCCGCATCCTGGTTCGCGATGCCCCGCCGTCCCAGCCCGAGGGCACGTATTCCACCCTGCTGACCAAGGTGACCGAGCAGGTCGAGCACATCCTGGCCGACGAGTTTTCACGCCGCGGGTTCAGCGCCGAGGATGGATCCATCTACGCGCAGATGCTCGTGGGCATGGTCGCCATGACCGCGCAGTGGTGGCTGGATGCCCGGCACCCCGACAAGCGCACGGTTGCCGCCCATGTGGTGAACCTGGCTTGGTACGGGTTGACCGGCCTGCGCAAGGATCCTGCGCTCCAAGACCAGCAGGCCCGGCAGTCCCCGACAGCCGAGGTTCCGCCGGCGGAGTAGTCGGACCGGATTCTCCAGGTGACATCCCTGACAGCGGTGGTGGTCGGGCAGGCCTGTATCGTTGGCCCTGACTGCACGCCTGGATGGTTCAGGGCTTGTTATTCCCCGCCGGGCACTCCACTGGATCTGTTGCCCGTTCGGGCGCGCAGTTTCGCCCCGCAAGGAATCAATACCGCTTAATCGTTGTCCCCGAGGCGGTGGATTCCATGTGCCCGGGGTTCGGCAACCCCCAGCGACACGTGGAACCCCCGAATCCCGCGGCCCCCCGCGTCACGGCTGAGACGGACAAAGCCCGCGGCACCCATGAGAAGGAGGCTGATAAATCCGGCAACGGGTGACCACCACCCTGCAACGGCCATTGCCGTCGCCACAAAGGTTGTGGCGCAAAAGCTCAAGACGAGGGCCATGGCCAAGGTGTCACCCCCGTCCCCCGGACGCATCCGCAGAGCCCACCCGTAGCCCGGCACGAAGAGACAGAAAACCACGGCACTGATCAAACGGACTGCTTCCACTTCAAGCAAGAGCACAATGTAGATAGTCGTCACCACGATGACGACGGGCCCGGTGCCAATGATGCGCAGGGCACTCATTGGTTCCTGCCCACGTCCGAAAGCCTGAAAACGGTGGCGTCGGTCGTCTCATAGGCAATCTCAAATCTGTCGGATTGCCGCAATTCCTCCTCGATCCGTTCCAGGCTCCCTTCCGGCATGGACTGCTCGGCGTTGACGGCAATTTTTTGGCCCCGGGTAATCAACACGTATCCTTCGGTGTATTTGCTGTCGACGAGCCATGCGGAAAGCCTGACGGCAGGGTCCGACAGCAACCCGCGAATCGATTCTTCCGGTTCACGGTCCAACGGCACATATGTGAACTTCTCATAGTCGATGAAACGCGCCGGATAGTTTGGGCTCCCTTCAACGAGCAAGGAGCCGGGCGCCGCATGCGTGTATACCCAGCTCGAGGCTTCAACCTCTTCAGGGGGAAAGTAGTTCTGCTGTTCCTTGCCGTAATAGCCGAGCAGAAATCCCGGAGTGACCAGTGCGATGACAACACCGGCAGACACGAGGCTTCGCAAGGGAAAGCCCTGGCCGTCGCGCGGGAGACACGTTTCGGCGGCGAGTATTGCAATGAACGGCGAAGCGAACAGGAACGCCCGGAACAGCACCTCTCCACCGAAGCCAGTGGTCAACACCAGGATTCCGGGCAGCAGCATGAGAATCGCGGCGATGCCGCGCGGCCCCATGCCGTCCCAGCGGTGCCAATTTCCTTGCTTGTTCCGGTTCGACCAAATGCCGAAGACCGACAACAGGCCGGCGATGGCAACGGTGGACCGGCCGCCCCAAACCACAAGCAGTGCCGTGCCCGTGATGGCATTCGCCTTTTCGAGGGTCTGGTCTGCGTTGTCCACGACATTGCCGAATTCCGAGACTAGCTCCCGCAAGTTGGGAAGTGTGTAGTCCAAGGCCCCGGTAAAGGCCCACCCGGCTATGACCGTCAGCGCAACGATCGGCAGTTGCCACGCATTGGTGCGTCGTAGTGCAGTCAACGCAACAACCGCCATCAGCATCATCAGGGGCGTGATCTGATGGGTGAGGGCAACCGCGGCGACGATCACGGCAAACGGACCAATCATGGCCACATGTGACATCGGCCTGAGCATCAGCCCGACCATGGCCAAATAGAGGATCAAGCCGACGGCCTGCGGGGCGAAGTAATCCTGCCCCACCCAGTTGATGAGCAGGAAGAACATCAGGCCCAGCCAGATCAACGTGCGGTTCCGTGTAAGGCCCCTGAAGACGTAGCGCAATACGATCACGGTGGACAGGTTGAAGACCACGGGGGCCCAGGAGGCAATTTGGAGCACGTCGGATTGCCCGGAGAAGTCAGTGAGAAGGGCGCCGCCGGCAAAGAACCCCGGCCAGTTTTGGTAGATTTGCCCCGCGTCAAGGGTGGTGTCAACCGATCCGTGCCGCTGGATGTACTCGACGATGCCAACGTGTTTATAGGCCCACGAATAGCGAAGGGTGCCGTATAAAACCGCGGGTGTGCCGTGGATCAACACGATGTAGGTGACCAGGAAGGTACCGAGCACCCAGCTGGGCAGACCCTTGTACAGGCTGGCCAGGAAGCCTCCAAGGAGAAGCGCCAAGGCAAACGCCGTCACGGGAGTGAACAGGCTCAGCAACCCCAGGACGCCCATGTTACGGGGCTCCGCACCGCTGAAGCTCCAGGCCCAGAGTGCCACGGCCACGAGGGGAATCGCCAAGCTCAACGCAATGCTTCGCATGTGCGTGGCACTCCCGGTGCCAGGGGCTGCCGGCGGTGTTGCCGGGACCTCGCCGTGGATATTCGGCTCATGACGGCCACCCGATGTGGTTTGCGTTTTCATTGCCGCTCCCCGGCAGTCGCAATGGTGTTGGTCCACGGCTTTGGCCAGTTCGTGCCCCGTGCCTTCGGCACTCCGCAGGCATTGTGTGCAGTGGGAAAGGAATATCCGGTCCGCTCCAGTTTGCGTTTGGTCCGCCGTGAATGGTGCAGTCGTCCGGCCCCATCGACGAAAGAACGCCATCCACGCTCGTTGTCCCACAGGCCCGTGCGCCCCGTCATCAGCAGGAACACCGCTGTGATGCTGTGGATCATCAGGATCGCCAGTCCGATGCCGGCAAGCCCCCACGTGTGCAGGGCATACCATCCGCCCACCCAGGTGCTGATCGAAATAAACGCATACACCCCTACGACCGCGCGCATGTTTCCGCGCACCCTGGCCGTGCTGACGCTTATGCCTACGATCAGGTGCGGGATTGCCGACGCCAAGATAAATCGCAGGGGCGACGTCGCGTTTTCCGCGTAGTGCGGTCCCATCAAACGCAGAACAAACGGAGCAAAAACAATGCCCAGGATCGCGGCCGGAACCACCAGTTGGGCGCCATGAAACAACGCCCTGCGCGCGTATGCAGTTGCATGGGCCGGGTCGTGTACCGATTCGGCAATCAAGACGCTTCCCACGTTGCTGACGATCAGGTACAACGATTCCCCGATGGCGTTGGCAATGTACCAATACGCGCTGGCTTCGGCTCCGGCGACCTGGAGCACGATCAATGTCAGGACATCGTTGGTCGCAAACCAGAGCATGGTTGCCAGATGGTCGGACGCGGCAAAACGCACAATGCTTGATATCGGAACCCGCGTTTCCTTCGCCGGCCGGGAATCCCGGGCCGCAGCTTGGCGCGCGTACCGCAGAGCCAGTGCCGTGATAAGAAGCACCGCCAGCAAGGCAGGGATCATGGTTGCCGCAAAAATTGCCCATGTGGCGGCACCGGCGAACAACGGAAGCAGGGCGATCTTGAACACGGATGCGAGGCCGTTCTGAATCGGGACCCAGCCGGTACGGCGCAGACCGATGAGCACTTGATCCTGCAACACGTAGAGCACCCATATCGCCGTGCCAACGACAAAGACAAGCATCGCCACCGGGTTGTCGCGAAGGAAGCCAAGTTTTTCGGCCCACAGGGGCTGTCCCAGCAGGAAGATCCCTGCCGCAAACATGGCGGCCCCGGCGCAGAACGCGTAGCAGCTCATGATGATCCGTGCCGTGCCGGATCCGGCCGCAGGCAGGAATCGAATCAGGCCGTTGTTCATCCCCAAGGTTGCAAAGTTGGCAAGCAAGGCGACGGTCGACATCAGTGCCACACCAATGCCGACCGCCGAGGTGGGGAGCCATCGGGCGGCGAGCGCCCAGAAGGCAAGTCCCAGCACGGAGGTGAGTCCGGTGCCGATAATGAGGGCATCGGCACTGCGTCGTAACGGATCGTTGAACCGTGCCCTGAGCGAGCCGGCAATGCCGATCTTCTCGCTAGTCATTTTTCAGGATCCGGACGTGGTCAACGCTCATCGTCGCGGGGAAAACCGTTGACTCGTCGGGGTTTCCGGGAAAGTCTCCCCCGACGGCAAGGTTCATCACCAGGTACATGGGTTCATCCGGAACCCGTTCGTCGTCCAGCTGCCACACCTGCTTTCCGTCCAGGAAGAACTTCAGCCGACCGGGCGTCCAGTCCAGCCCGACGGTGTGCCAGCCTTGGGTGAGCGTGTATCCGCCGGGGACCGCGTATTTATGGCCGAGCGAGCGTTCCGCGTCGTTCTTTGGATGCATGCGCATCCGAAGTATCCCCGGTTTATGGCCCAGCAATTCCAGCAAGTCGACCTCGGGGACCGGTTCCGTGCTTGCCGGAAGCATCCAGATCGCCGGCCATAGTCCACGGCCCGCCGGCATTTTGAGCCGGACCTCGACCTTTCCGTAGGTGAACGCGAATTTCGCCGGCTTATCGTATGCCGGGGGTCCGGTCGTGACCATGCCCGAGGCATAGTCGAACGGTTTGCCCTCCGAGTCGTAAACCCGGCGATCCTCCGCCGTCAGGTTCAGGATCCCGTTGGCGATTTTCGCTTGCTCCGGCATGTACCATTCGAGCTCGTTATTCGTGGCAATGGTGCAACCACCCTTGTCCCACCAATGGCACCGATTCCAGATCGACTCATCCAGGGTGTTTTCATCAAAACGTTCATCCAGCAGGATCCTTTCGTCGGCCGGTTCGACGGGCGCCACGGATGCCCCCGGATCGGATTCTCCCGCCGGATCTGCAGGTTTCCCCTGCCTCGGGGAATCATTGGTTCCCGTCGTTCCGACCGCCGAGGCAAGCGGCGAAAAATCCGTGTCCAGGATTTGATGGCGGGTGCTGGTGGCCAATGAGAAAACCAGGGACAGTGCAATTGCAGCACCAATCGCTGCTCCCCAGATCCTGTTAAACATCGCGGAATCCCAACAGGCGTTTTACGAGTCCGCGTATGGCGGCATCTGCGCGGGTCCACGGCAGGCGGTCCAACCGCAACTCGGCATAGTCGTAGGCAACTGCTCCCAGCTTCTCCTTGAACTGTGCCAGGGCCTCCGATTCGCCGGACTCCCCCATATGGTACGTGGTGCACCCCAATTCACAGGCACGTTCCATGTTTTTCCACTGCACCAAATATCCCGCGCCGCTCTTGCCGACCCGTTCGCGGTCCATGGCACCGAGCGTGTAATGGGCGGTACCGGCCAACATGACAATCGAGCCGGCCGCGGGTTTGCCGTCTACGTATGCGATCGTCACCTGGTACCCACTGCCCAGGTGTCGGGCCAGCAATTGCAATTTGCCCAAGGGGTCACGCCGTTTGGCGCGGACATGAGCCAACGCCCGCGGCTCATGCTGTTGCCCCGCCCACCGGTCAATTGACAGAAGGTACAGGGCATAGAAATCGCGCAGGAGTGCATCGGTGTGGCCCATTTCGATGCGCACGCCTTCACGCTCGGCTATGCGGACGTGGCGGCGCGAGGACTGGGACATGCCCTTCCAGACGCTTTCGGCACCGCCACTGAGGTCTACTGCGTGGGCACGACGCGGGATGGCGAGCACCCCCTCGTCGACGGCATCGGCCCACGCCTGCCATTTCTTCGGGTCCGGCCAGATGCCTATGCGCTGTAGACGAAGTTTACGCAGGTCATGCAGGATCGCCCGAGTCGTTTCTGCATCCGCTTCCGCCCCCACCAAGCCGCCGACTCCCCAGCCCGGTGGGTAGGACTGAAGCCATCCGCCCAGTCCGGCAAGTCCTCGACGTTGGACCAGCGGAAGCAGGAATTCGCGGCCGTCTGCAAAGCTGTAGAGCCTGCTGGCGTCCCGATAGCGGCCGCCGGAAGTCAGCGCATCGACCCACTCGGGGGCGTGGTCGGGTAGCGCCTCCTGGTCGGCGTCCAGCATGCTGCGCCATTTTTTCCGGGGAACCGGTGATACCACCACTGGTTCAAGCATTGGATCCCCACCTCGCCTTTGACGCACGGAACCGGCGCGCCTGCCGCCAGACGTGGGTACGCCAGCGTTCCTGTGGGCGGGCCCGTTTCACGGCCGTGCCTGCCAACACCGCTTCAAGGTGTTCCACGCTGCAATCGGCCATCACCGTATACCGGGCCAGGGCGAAAGGGTCGTCCTGCGGATGACTCAGTGCGTTGCGCACGGCCGCTGCCGAGGAGTACCCGGCCTCGATGACCATTTGCCTGACTGCCTTGTCGTGATAGCCGTGCGGGTAGGCGAAGGTGTCCACCGGCCGCTCGATCAGTTCTTCCAGGGCCTTTTTGCTTCCGGCGATTTCCCGGGATGCGGCTTCCCGTCCTATGCAGTCAAGTTGCGGGTGGGTCACGCTGTGCGCACCCATCTCGACGCCGTCACCGGCAAGTTCCCGGATGGCCGAGCCGTCAAGCATGGGCAGTTCCCCGGCGCCCACCGGCCCGAGCCATTCGCTGCGACCGCCGACCACTCCCGTTGTCACATACAAGGTGGCGGGCAATCCGCGATGCTTCAACACCGGCCAGGCATTCGAGGCGAAATCGGCGAATCCATCATCAAAGGTCACCGCAACGCTCCGAGGCGGCACTTCGGCACCCGATCGGATCAGGTTGACCACTTCCCCGACGGACAGCCCCGTGTACCCGAGCCTGAGCAGCGCATCCATGTGGTCGGCGAACAGCTTGCATGTCACTGCCCAAGGGCCGAAGCCCACGGGTGCATCGTCCTGGACGGAATGGTAGAGCAGGATCGGGATCACCGTGTTCATGGTGTTCCCCCCGCAACGATCTGGCGCTTCAGGTGGCGTCGGCTTCGCAGGTACCTCCAGGGCCCGGACAGGAGGCCGCGCCGGTGTTCGCGCAGCAGATCCCTTGGATAGGGCGGAAGCCCGGCGACCACAGGCGGGTTCATGATGTTGGTTGCGCGCGACCGCAGGATTGAGGCATTCCCGGCAAAGGCGAGCACCATGCGCGGGTCGTGCATGAGACAGCGCATCAGGTGCGCCCCCAGTCCGGCACCGTATCCGTAGACCTGGCGGCGCAGCGCAGCATAGTCTCGGTGGTGCGGATGCAAAACGATCGCGGCCGGTTCATACACGAGCCGATTCCCCGAAGCCAGGACGTCATGGAATGCCGCCAAGTCGTCGCCACCCATCGCCACGGTTCCGGTGCCCAGGGCGGCTTCGAACCCCCCGGCATTTTGCAGGTACCTAGTCTGGAACGCCATGTTGGCCCCGGATCCGCAGGCTCCGGAGGTGTACGGCATCAGGGGAAACTCTGCATTGCCCCGGGTTCCGTCGAAGACGCGCCGGTGCAGGCCCTTGTCATAGGTCATGTTGCCTTCCACCCATTGTTGCGGAAGGGTGTCAAGCTCACGCGGAGCGATCATGCCGGTAACACAGACCGCGGAAGGATCTTCGGCAAAGACCTTCACCAGACGTTCGAGCCAGCGGCGGTCGGCCAGGACATCATCGTCGGTGAAGGCGACGACGTCCGTGGCGATGTGCGGCATTGCGGCATTGTGCGCGTGGGCGAGTCCCGGTCTGTCTTCGCGCACATAGACCAACCGCGGGTCTTGCCGGGTGCGCAGGGCCATGAGTTCGGCGGTACGCTCGTCCGACGGCGCGTTGTCCACAACGACGATGCGCTCGGCCCTCAGGGTCCCGGACTCAATCGAAGCCAGACACTCCACCAGCTGTTCGGGGCGATTGCGCGTCGCGAGGACAACGGTGACCGAGGGGTAAACGTTCGGGTTGGACGAGGTGGATCGAACCGCGCCGGCAGCTTCGGGCCATGCTCTCGCGGCCAAATGCTGACGGACTACCGCCGGGGTGACGGTTTCATGCTCGGCCAGTTGGAAGCTCAGTTTGGACACTGGGTCGCCGTCCCTGGTGAGCAGGCACAGCACCTTCCGATACCTGGCTCCGGATTCAAGCGCATCCAGCGTTGCCGATGGGTTCTTCAGGTCGATGATCAACGGCAGCACCGGCAGGACCATCCCGATCCCTGCGGACCTCCCGCCAGACTTCCGTATCTTGAAATGGCTGGTGGTCGCCAACGCCATTCCGGCCAACACGCTCGCGAACAACGCACTGGCTGCCGCTCTACCGATTTCAGCCGTACCGACCTGTGCGCCGCCCTGTGTTCCACCTTGAGGCCATTTCAACCCTTGACGGCTGCCTCGAACCGGCATCACGCGCGCACTGTCAGTGATACGCCCAAGACCCCGCGACAGACGTTCAGGTTGTCCCTGGTAGCCCGGTAAAATTTTCGGGCTCGTTTTCGACATCATGCTTTATTCCCCCAAGTTCGACCGCCTGGATCCAGCTCCCAAAGCTGTTTCGTGGCGGGGTGCTCATTAAAGAATTGCTTGTCCGCTTGGCGTCATCGCGGAAAGACCTCCCTCTGCGCGGCAAGAAGCATCCCAAAGAACAGTCATGTGTCCCGTCAGTGCCGGCGCGGCTGTTCCGCCATGAAATGGGCTCGGGATCGAAGCCGTTGTCTCCGGGCATCGAGTCGCCCGCCATTGAATCAAGATAACCACAGCCGCCCCCAGTGGTGGTTTTAAGTGGCGAAGACTAGTTCGCCATTGAAACAGCACCCTACGCCTTGACAGGCAAATTTTGAAGAGCGGTTGGACTATTTGGCAAACTCGAGACTCTCGGGCACCACTCGGTTGCACATCAGCATCATCGTCGTTGTCGCACACGGCCTGACGATGCGCCGACCACACATTGTCGAACTGCCGCAGCCAAGGGTGCCGCTGGCGGAGAAACCCGCGAACGTCCCCTCGACCGGCCTTGGAGCGCAGACGGTCCCCGCAGGCGGGACATCGCGGACCCTTGGTCATCATGGCAGAGCAACTATGCGACATTCCTGACAGGTTCCGGGACAAGCGAGCCACGCGCATAACCTACACATGTCGCCAGGAGTCCACCTACGATCGCCAGGGACATTCCCAACGGCCTAAGCGAACGGTTCCTCAACGCCGTTCCAATGCCCTGACTGACCCCGGCAGGCAGAACGGTCAATACGTAGGATTTCTCCGTGTGCAGTCTTTCCGCGTGCTCGTTGATCCGGGCGGACTGACGCCTGACTATGACTGACTTGCTCACTCCCTCCCAATAGCAGCGCCTCATGAAGTAAGCCAACCGGTGACGTTCCAGGGTGACCCGGTGATTCACCACAGCCTTGCGGCAAAGCACCACTCGATGGTTTGCCGAATGTTGCCTCATGCGCATGGATAGCTCGGTTTCTTCGCCGCCGACAGGTTTGGCACCGATCCTTCCAAGTCCGGACGAAAAGCCACCGCTGTCGACTATGCTCGCGCGTCTAAATCCCATGGATGATCCAATAGGGTTCCTGATGTAATCGCCATCCGCGGGAAGCCCGACATAGCTGCAACCGACAACCCACAGGAACTCTTCGGGAAACCAGGATGGCGGTTGTCCTGCATCCCATTTAGGCAGCGCCATTCCGCCGACTCCAACCACGTCGGAGTGAATAAACGGTTCGGTCATGTACCGGACCCATTGCGTGTCCGCAACGGCATCGTCATCAAGAAATAGGACGATTTCTCCCGATGCCCTGGCGACTCCCGAGTTCCTTGCCCCTGAGAGCCCTTTGGCTTCAGTGTTCGCGACCACCACGGCATCCGAGAATTGCTCTCGGGCCCGCTCCAACAATCGTGGATTGTAGTCAATCACGATGATCACTTCTGCTGGTTCCATCGACTGGCAGGCCAGTGAAGCCCTGGCCCTGACCAAGTCGTTCCAGCGTGATTCGGTAAATGCACAAATGACAACAGAAACTAAACGTTTCATGCCTGGCCCAGGCCTCTCCGGTGCAGGGTGTTCCCAGCTGTTCGGGCATTCCAAAACGAATCGGGAGCGCCCGCTGACCGCGCAACAGACATTCTTTCGACAATCAAGGTGCGCAGACAGCGGCCACCGTCCCGGAACGTGTTCAGGTTACTTTCACCGTTGAGCCGATCCGCCTCGAAGCTTGGAACTTCTGCGATCTTCAGTCCCGCCTTGACTGCACGAATGCTCATCATCGTTTCGATCTCAAAACCGTCACCCCAAACGTGGCCAAGAGACGAATTGAAAGGATCCGGGAAGTCGAATGCCTCCACGCTTTCCTTTGTCATGGCGTTGAACCCGTAGCAGAGGTCTGTGTAGGCGGTTCTGAAGAAAGCGTTGGCGATGCCATTCAGGAAATGATTCCCCAATGTCCGAAGTCTCGTGATATCGGTGCTTCCGCCCCCTGGCAGGAACCGGCTGCCCCTGACATATTCCGCACCGTCGTCCATGGCCGAAAGAAAAGCCGCAATTTCGGCTGGGTCCATGGAACCATCCGCATCGATGGCCACGATCCGTTCACAACTCGCCGAAGCGAAGCCAGCGACGAGGGCGTTGCCTTTGCCCCTTCGAGCTTGTTGAATCACCACGATGTCAGGAATGACGTCCCGAGCAACCCCCACTGTTCCGTCGGTTGATCCCCCATCGACGAGAATGAATTCATCTATTCCAGGCGGCAATGCCTCGAGCACATGGCCCACGTTTAGTTCTTCGTTGAACGTGGGCACGACAAGCGAAACGCTTGCACCACCTTGTAATCCGCGCATCTAAATTACCCCCAAGTAGTTTAGGAAAGTTGCATCCCAAAAATGTGGATGCGGTGTCGCATTGTCCGATCAATAGCGACGCAAGCGCGCAGTATCCCCATCGCGGCGACGAGGCATTCTGTGAGCGCTGTAAGCCCAAGGCTATGCACCAAGGCGGGGTTGGCCACGCGTAAAAAGCACTCTAGTGAGGGCGTTTTCCCCGGCGTTTCACCTAGCCCACTACTCCCTTTCGAGGTAAGTTGACTGCTCCCTGGATCTGCACAGGACGCAGGTAGGGCTTATGCGGAGCGGGCCGCATGTCAACCCGAAAAAGTTGCTCCGCGACCTTGGACCTCATGCCTTGTAGTGAGGGAGTACATGAATCGACGTCAGCCTTCGCCGACCGCACAAGGCAAATTGGCGAAGACTGACGGGCGACGAGCTCTTGCCTTGAACTGCTCAACGGTTGGTAGCAACAGGTATTGTCCGGGACCGGATAAAGGTGCCGCTTCAGTAGGACAAGGAGCCGACGGCTGCTGGGGGGTCGATCGCCCAAGATGGACAATCGCCAACCGCCGACTCCAGTCCTGAATACGCAGGCGGTTTACGCTAACGCCTGCCTATACCCGGCGTATTATTCGAATGGAAATCGCGAATCCAGTGCACGTAATTCGATCAACCAACCAATATTCTTCCCCGGGCTAATTCAAAGAATAGTCAGGCCATGGGACGATAACCACGCGTATTGGATACCTTATTGTTGACCGGTAACTACGCGAAATTGTCGATCGTCCACTCGAATTTCCACCAACGCCTTCGATTGCTCAGCCTAACCAAGGTTTCCTAGTTCCGCGCGTCCACTGATCCCTAGCTTGGCAAAGATCCGGTAGAGGTGTCCCTCGACTGTGCGTTGCGAAACTGTCAGGCTTTGTGCAATTTCCCTGTTGCTTTTCCCCTGGCCGACCAACTCGATGATCTCCTTTTCACGGTTTGTCACCCCACGTTCATTCATGGTCTCGCTCAACGCTCCCCAACTCTGGCCACCAAGTTCCGTGACCCACGAAGCCAATTGACGCAGCAGGACCCCACGCTTCCTCTCGTCGATGCCATCGCTGTGGCCACGCAGACACGAAGCAAGAAGTTCGGCTCCAAGACAGGTCTCCCCGCAAGAAAACATCAGCTCAGCTGCACCGACGATGTCTACCAATTGCCCTGAGCGCACCATGCCCATGGCAGCCGCAAGTGTGCCGCATCGTCGACCCACACCTTCGGAGCTCAGTCTCTCGAGGCGGTCCAGCGCCCTCGGTCGGTCACGGAGACCATTCGACATTTTCCACAACAAGATCAGCAGGTGGTGTTCTGTCTGGCTGCGTTTCTCTGCACGGGCCCGTTCGATGAGTGCGACCATGGCTTCCGGTTCCTTCGGCGACCTCGATAGTTGCCGGTATCCGGTGGCCAACATCAAAACGTCGGTGTTTTCGACGCGACCATTTCCGTGTTCGATGAGGTTTTCGCGACGGTCTTGGCCTCCGCCGAACGTGGCACCCTCCGTTTGCGATTCTTGGAAGCCGTACAGCGCCTCGGCCAAGGGGTACAGGCCGTCGGGGTCGTGGCAGGCCAATTCCGCCCGGGCTTCGTCCAGGAAATTTCTGGCAAGCGGCCACCGCCCTTGCTGGATCGTTGCAAATGCCGACCAGAAATTAAGCATGCCGCTTCTATCCAGCTGCACTTCCAGTGAGCCGGAGCGTCCCGATTCATTGAGAGCACCGATCGTTGCATAGTCGCCGACGGCAAACAACGATCGCAAGCCAGCTGCCAGTAGGGGGTGAAATTCAATGTTTTCGGAGGGGGAACATGCACTCATCGATTGCAGAGATTCAAGGGCAAGATCGGCAGCTTCAACAAAGCTGCCCATGTCCATCAGGATTTCGCATATGAGTTCGCGGCAAATGAGCAATTCGGTGCCGTTGTCGTCGCATAATTTTTCACACCGCCTGGCCCTGTCCAGAATTGATCCTAGGTCCGTGCGGTCAACAAGCTCGATGCGCATTTCAAGAATCTCGATGGCCCGCTGATTCCGGGCAATTTCTCGCGCTTCCCCCGGCTCGTCCAATGATTCCAGTCTTGCTGTGCAGCTTTTCCATTCCTGTAGGAGGTGCTGTGTCTCTTCTCGGCTGCCGGCGTTGCGGCGCAAGGCAACGCTTTGCATTAGCTTCATTTCGCGTAGGTGCGCCACATCGGGACATTGCCAACAGAACTTTCCTACCGTATCCATGACCTCCTGGTACCTGCGCATACCCATCAAGGCACGCACCTCTTCCCGGGCGAATGCTGGCCTGCCCCCAAGTACATTCGAGTGTTGACACAAGCGCCAAGCCGTCGGGAAATCCAGCTGGTTATTGGCCAGCGTGGTTGCTTCAAGGACAAGCCGGGTTTCAAGGTGTCTGCCGTTTTCACATGCCCACAACACGGACTCGGGCAGACTTCCATGGTCGACTGAGCGCTGGATGACCCGCTCCATCAGTTGCAAGTTGCGCCCGGGCGGGATGAGGTCCCGAAGGATCTGGGCATGGATAGGCGCCGCAATTTCAACCCGAGACTCGGCAACTTGCCTCACCAGTCCGGCGTCGACTAGCCTGCCGACGTCCGCACCAGTGTACTTCGCCAACAACGTGACCTCTTCTGCTCCGCCCAGGGCCAGTATTTCCAGCGCCGTCGCAGCAGCGGTGTCGAGACGTTGTTGAATTCGGATGACTGCATCGGCCAGGTGCACATCCAGATTGATCCGCGATTGCTCGAGGACATACCTTCCCCGAGATTCAACAAGGATCTCCTGTTGTTTGGCAGAACGCAGGAAAGCTCCTACGAGCATTCCGTTGCCGCCGCAGACTGCGGCGATAACCCGCGCAGAGGCTGTGGTCGGCAACCGTCCGAGTTCCTCCTGGCAGTAGTCTGCGACGTCACGGTCGGAGAACCTCCCCAGTATGATCCTGGCCAGTCGCGCTCCGAGCTCACTCCCCGCCACCACACGCTCGCTGTGTCCCTGCCCCACTGTCATCAAAATCAACTTGATACAACCAGCCGATGCCAGCTGTGTCAGGACAAAGGCACTCGCCTCATCCAGGTGTTCGGCCTCTTCCACCACCACGATTGTCTTTCCGCCCGGTTTCGGTGAACGCAAGAGGCTCCATACGTGTTTCAGGACTCCTGCTTCATTCAGGGGTTCTGTGAAATCGACCAATAGTGGTGACAAGGTCCCGAAATTGCTTTCGCCGAGCACGGCAGAACAAAGCAAGCGAACCGCCTCCAGCTTTTCTCCTCTCAGCACCCTGTCCACCAGCGATGATTTTTCGCATCCAATCGGGCCCGAAAGCACGACTCCCGTTGATGCAGGATCTGTCAATATTTTTGCCAGCTCCCGGCGTGCCGCCAGCCTGGCACGACCGGGAACTTCCCGCTCCCCCGCGCTCATGACGCGACACGGTTATTGAGACCCAGGGTCCCGACCAAGGAGCTAAGTTCACGCCGTCCACCCAAGGACAGTTTCGAATAGATTTGATAGAGATGCCCCTCAACCGTGCGGATAGAGACACCGGCGTCATCGGCAATTTGCTGGTTGTTCATACCTTGCGCCGCAGCCGAAGCCACCATTTTTTCGCGGTTCGTTAGCATTTGAAGCACCTCGGATTCTTGACCCGGGAAATGTTCATTGCCTGAGGTCGGATGTGCCCCGTTTCCCCTGCGCTTGCGATTGACGAAACCTGCAACTGCTGTCTTTCCTGCCGCCGAGATTGAATCAAGGAAATGGTTTGACTCCGGCAAGGCGTAAACCACAAAACCCGCGTCCACCAACTTTTCGAGACCGGCCAGCGTTGACGATTCGTGTCCGTTTTGCCAGCCTGCATATATGAGTGCGAATGCCAGCCCGATCGTCGTCGTCGTTTGCGTAGAAGGCCGCCAAGGTTGGACGCTTGGCTGAAGCCCGTTCCGCAAAGCAGCTAGCCTGCAAAGGATTTTTCCGTTGCCAGTCCCCTGGAGCTGGCTCTCCTCCATGTTCCGCCCTATAGCGGAGCTGGTTCCAACCGAAGACAGCAACTCTGTAAACCACCAGCGTGCTGTTTCCCAGCTTCTGTCGAAAGGCATCCTGGCGTGTTCGGCAACGCGGCCAGATTCGCTTGCGTAGACAAGCATGGCCCGGACTATCCAAAGATCGTAGTCATGCCCTGATACCTGAAGTTGGGCAAGTGACGATTCCAGTACGGGAAGTGCAAGACTCAGGCGACCTGCGGTAACGTCCAAAATGGTTTCGGCGATGACAACGGCTTCGAACAGTTCTGCAGGCAGTTCATCGAGGTAGCGAGTGATGATGTTGGCTATGGATTGCTCCGCGGTTTCGAGTTCACCATCCAAGAGACTGTTCCGCAGCTCGTCGAGGAGCCGACACAGGTTCCTTGACGATGGGGTTTTTATGTGGGTCTGTTCGCACCATGGCCTTCCCTGCCCTGAAATGAAAGCAAAGAAGTTGCCCTTGTCGTTGATTGAATGACCGACCGCGGCCGCGCGGCTTTCGCTCCCAAGGGATTCCTGGAGAAACGTGGAGCTGTGCGTGACTTCCTCGAGTGACTGGCCGATTCTTCTAACAAATCCAGAGCTGATGAGGTGGTCGACGTCTTTTAGTCGATCCCGATTCAGCCCCACGAGCCGTATCGTTCCATGTCTCGCCAGTCTCTGGAGAAAGCGCCTCTCGGAGTGACTTAACATTGACATTTGGGCCCAGGCCAACGCTTCCACGCGGCCGCCCCGCGGCCATGCCCCGGGGAGCAAAACGAGGTGCTCCCCCTGGAGGCACAGCTTGCCATTGGTTATCGCCTCACGAGCAAGGGCCACCAACAAGCCCATGTTTCCATGCGCGCGATGCCATAGTGCGCCCGTTGTCAGAGGTGTTGGAACGGCATTGAACTCTTTGATGAGAACCCGATGCACTTCGTCAAGTCCCAGCGGCTCAAAGCATATTTCGGTACAGCCTGCTCTGCCGGTGATAGGTAGGAATTCAGGGGGCATGATTTCACCGTGCACCATCAGCAATATGACCAACGCGCTCCGGCTGAATGCCATTTGAGCCAGCGCATCCTTGGATTGACGGTCCAACAACTGAGGATACTGAACGACAACCACTGGCCGATCAGGGTTTCGCTTGGCAATGGCCCGCATGATTCCCGTCAGGCCGAGCTGTTCGATTTCTGCGACATCGGCCAGTAGGAATGCCAACGCACCGAAGCCCATTTTTTGTGCATATACCGTTCCGCTGACGTGAATCGGCTCGCACGAGGCATCCACTGCTCTGATCGCTTGGGCCACCAAATCCACACGGTCGTCAGCATGGCTTCCAGTCAACACCACGGACATTGAGTTGTTGTCTGTGATGGCGTCCTTGATCAGATCCAAATAGTGCTCACGCGTTCGTCCTCCCCAGGACTTCCCGCTGTTTTTTTCCCCTGTACCGTTGGTGGTGCCCAATAAATCAGGACGCCAAGCAAGATCCAACATCGTTATTCACCTGTTCCCCAACTACCGGCAAAATATGCGTGTGCCCGTCCCCAAGACAGTCTCATGCAACTTGCAAGCCATCCTACGGCGACTTGGCCAAGTAATCACCAGTTTCGAACATTTTCGTTCCCTTTAGTGCAGACTTTCCACGAAGGTCCCCGTGTGTCTCATGTCAATGGGGGTTAACCGCTTGGTAACGGAACCAGCGAAACGTCTTTAGTTCGGCCTGCGACTTTACATCCAGGCGCTGATGGATCTGGTGTCGGTGGCCCTGAATATTGCGAACCTTCTGCGCAACCGTTGGGAGATTTGGCGACTGGTAGCGCCGGTGGCGCCCTCACTGAACGTGGCCCCGTCAAGATGGCCCACGCCATCGAATAGTTCGGTTTCAGGCTCGCCTAGGCAAGCCGGTTAAGCCCGGCCAGATCCGCGGGTGGCCGTTGTTCCCTTGGTGACGTATGTGATTCGGAGTGTGAATCGAACCAATCCACGACTTCCGCCCTTCTCCGTTTGGCATTTTTGCCAAACGGGGAAGCGGATTTGTTAGGTCACGTGAGGTTTTCTAGGAGTGGGCGGTAGCGAAGTCGTGGGTCGAACAGTTACTCACCCAAGGTTTCAGCGGCTTCCAGCCAAGCCATTTCGAGTTCTTCCTTTTCCATTTCGACTCCACGCAGGGTGGCATTGAGCGTTGATACCTCGTCGAATTTCATGGCTTCGGACGCCACCGCCATCTGACCGTGGAGCTTCTCAATCAAGGACTCGAGCTTGTTCATCTGGCGCTCGACGCGGTTCAGCTCCTTGCGGGCCTCGCGCTTCTCGGCCTCGCTCGGGCCGGTGGATTCGGCCACCGCGGCGGGTCCGGACTTGTCCGTGGGCGCTCCGGTATTGCCGCCGCCCTGCGCACCGGAACGCAGCTCCAGGTACTGGTCGACGCCGCCGGGCAGCCCGCGCAGCTTACCGTCGCCCAGGAGCGCGACCTGGTGGTCGGTCACGCGTTCGAGCAGGTAGCGGTCGTGGGAGACGACCACAAGGGTGCCAGGCCAGCCGTCGAGCATGTCCTCAATGGCGGCCAGCGTGTCGGTGTCCAGGTCGTTGGTGGGTTCGTCGAGCATCAGCACGTTCGGCTCGCCGATGAGCAGGCGCAGCAACTGCAGCCGGCGGCGCTCACCGCCGGAGAGCTCCTTGACCGGGGTCCACTGCTTGTCGGTGCCGAAGCCCAGCTGCTCGGCCAGTTGCCCTGCGGAGACTTCCTTGCCGCCGACCTCGAAGGACATCCGCTCGGCCTTGATGACCTCGATCAGGCGCATGTCCTTGACCTCGTCGAGCTCCTTGACCTCCTGGGTCAGGATGGCGGTCTTTACGGTCTTGCCGCGCTTGATGAGCCCGGACGTGGGCTCGATCTGGCCGTTGAGCAGTTGCAGCAGAGTGGACTTGCCGGCGCCGTTGACGCCCACAATGCCCACGCGTTCGCCCGGGGCCAGGCGGAAGGTGATGTTGTTGAACAGCGGCTTGCCCGTGCCGAAGTCCAGGGAGACGTGTTCGAGGTCGAGCACGTCCTTGCCCAGGCGCGCGGTGGCCATCTTGTTCAGTTCCACGGTGTCGCGGGCCGCAGGGACGTCGGCGATCAGCGTGTTGGCCGCCTCGATGCGGAACTTGGGCTTGGCGGTGCGGGCCGGGGCGCCGCGGCGCAGCCAGGCCAGTTCCTTCTTGACCAGTTGCTGGCGCTTGCTCTCCACCACCGCGGCGGTGCGGTCGCGCTCGGCGCGGGCCAGCACGTAGGCGGCGTAGCCTCCATCAAACGGGTCCACGGTGCCATCGTGCACTTCCCAGGTCCGCGTGCAGATCTCGTCCAGGAACCAGCGGTCGTGGGTGACCACCAGCAGCCCGTTGGCGTTGGCGCGCCAGCGGTCCTTCAGGTGCTTGGCCAGCCAGGCGACGCCCTCGACGTCGAGGTGGTTGGTGGGCTCGTCGAGCATGATCACTTCGTGCTCGCCGATGAGCAGCTTGGCCAGGGCGACGCGGCGCTTCTGCCCGCCGGAGAGGGAGTTGACCTCCGCGTGCCAGTCGACCTCGCCGACCAGACCGCCCATGACCTCGCGCACCAGCGGGTTGGAGGCCCATTCGTGGTCGGCTGCCTCCCCGACGATGGCTTCCCCGACCGAGAGAGCCCCGTCGAGCACGTCGGACTGGTCCAGATAGGCCACGCGGACGTCCCCGCGCTTGGTCACCCGGCCCTCGTCCGGGCTCATGCGGCCGGCCAGTAGGCGCATGAGCGTGGATTTGCCGTCGCCGTTGCGTCCGACCATGCCAATGCGATCCCCGTCCTCCAAGCCCAGGGAGAGCGAGTCAAGGACGGTACGGGTGCCGAAGGACATGGAAACGTTTTCGGCGCCGAGCAGGTGGGCCACGTTGTGGTGCTCCTTTTGTTACGGGGATTCGATGACGGTGGGCAGGATACCGGCTCCGGGGACCGGGCCGTGGACCTGCAGGGTTGCCACGCCCGCTTCGTCGGAAAGCTGGGCGATGATTTCAGCGCCGTGGGGCTGGTCGCGGGCGAGCAGGGCCAGCGTCGGACCGGAACCGGAGACCAGCGCGTGCAGTGCGCCAGCGGCCTCGCCGACGTCGCGCACCACGCCCAGTTCCGGGGCCAGGGCCAGGGCCGCACGGGTCATGTCGTTCACGAGCAGGGGCGCCAACGCGTCCAGGTCCCCGTCCAACAGTGCCCCGACCATGCGCGGGTCGACCTCGGTGGGGGTTTCGACGACCTCGTTGGCCCGCAACCGGTCGAGCATGCCGTACACGCGCGGAGTGGACAGCCCGTAAGAGGCAGGGACCAGCACCCAGTCGGTGCGCGTGCGCAACAACAGCGGGGCCAGCTCGTCGCCCACACCCAGGCCGACGGCGGCGCCGCCCTGCAGGGCGAAAGGCACGTCGGCGCCCAGGCGGGCGCCCAAGCGGGAAAGTTCCTCGCGGGTCAGCCCGGTGCCCCACAGGGCGTTGCACGCCACGAGCGTGGCGGCGGCGTCGGCTGATCCCCCGCCCATGCCCCCGGCGATGGGCACGCGCTTGGTGATGCACAAATCGACCCCGGCGTAGTGTCCGGTGTGTTCGCGCAGCAGCATTGCCGCCTTGACCACGAGGTTTTCCGGACCCAGCGGGAATGACTCAGGGTCGGAGACCGCGGTGGAGTCCGGGTGCAGGAAGACCTGGATTTCCTCGTCGTCCCGGGCGGTGGCGGCAACGTCCTCATAAAGGGAGACGGCCAGGTACAGACTGGCCACCGAGTGGTAGCCGTCCTCGCGGGGCGGTCCGACCCTGAAGTAGCAGTTGATTTTTCCCGGGGCACGGGCAACGACCGATTGGGTCATGGGGCTGCCGGTTCGTTGGCGACCTTCGCCTCGGCAATGGCGGCGAATTCGGCGATGCCGAGCTTTTCCCCGCGGGCCTGCGGATCGACTCCCGCCGCCAGCAGTGCGGCCTCGGCCAGGGCAGGGGATCCCGCCCAGCCGGCCAGGGCTGCGCGCAGCGTCTTGCGGCGCTGGGCAAAGGCGGCGTCGATGACGGCGAAGACCTCGCGCCGGGTGGCTGTGGTCTCAGGAGGGGTGCCGCGTTCGAAGCTGACCAGCCCGGAGTTGATCTTGGGTGCGGGCCAGAAGACGTTCATGCCGATGACGCCGGCCTTGCGCATGGTGCCGTACCAGGCGCCCTTGACCGAGGGCACCCCGTAGGTCTTGTTGCCCGGGCCGGCTGCCATGCGGTCGGCGACCTCGTCCTGGACCATGACCAAGCCGTGCTGCAGCGAGGGGAAATGCTCGAGCAAGTGGAGCACCACCGGCACAGCGACGTTGTAGGGCAGGTTCGCCACCAGGGCCGTGGGCGGGTGCTCAAGCTCGGTGACCTTCAGCGCGTCGGAGAGGATGACAGTGAGGTTCGCTGCCTTCTCCGGGCGGAATTCGGCCGCGGTCCGCGGCAGCCGGGCGGCAAGCTTCGGGTCGATTTCCACCGCAACGACGCGGGCGGCGGCATCGAGCAGGCCCAGGGTCAGCGAGCCGAGGCCCGGCCCGACCTCGAGCACGGTCTCGGCAGGATCGAGCTTGGCGGTCGCCACGATGCGCCGGATGGTGTTTCCGTCGATGACGAAGTTCTGCCCCAGGGTCTTGGTGGGGCGCACGTCGAGCTCACCGGCGAGGCGGCGGATCTCGGTGGCACCGAGCAGTGGTGGCGGGGTCGATTCTACGGAAGTCACGTATCAATCCTAGTTCAGGGCCCGTGCGCCGCCGACCGGGGCGTCCGCTGCGGGTGGCTCACGGGGGTGTTGCTGCCATCAACAATGGGTCCCGCCCTATCCAAGGCGGAACCCATTGTTCATTGTGAAATCTTGTGCACCTGTGCGGTGGTGCATCGGGCCGTCGGGCCCGGTATGTCTGTTAGCGCAGGCCCAGCTTGCTGGAGCATGCGGGCCAGTGGCCCCAGCCGCCGCTGCCGCGCAGCACCTCGGCCGTGGCAACCTGCTCGGAAGGCGATGCCTGGTGCGGCAGCGGCGCGTACTTGCCGCCGCCGGCGCCGAGCCAGCTGCTGGCGGAGAACTGCAGGCCGCCGTAGTAGCCGTTGCCGGTGTTGATCGACCAGTTGCCGCCGGACTCGCACTTGGCCAAAGCGGCCCAGGTGCTCGACACGCTGCCGGAAGTCGTGGGTGCCTTGGCCTTGACCTCGGGCTTGGGCTTCGGCTTTGGCTTGGTGCCTACGGAAACCTCGGCGTCAACGGCCTTGGTGGTGACCTTGTCGCTGGTCAGCTCGCGCTTGGATTCCTTGCCGTCGCGCAACGTAACGGTGTAGGTGAGCGTGCGTTCGCCGTCCTTGCCCTCTTCGAGGGTCTTCTTGGTGCCAACCAGTGCGTCGGAGTCCTTGACGGTGTCGGTGCCGTGTTCTATCGACTCGGTCTCGGTGACGGTCTTGGTCTTGACGCGAACGACCTTCAGTTCCATGTCCTGCACGATGGCGTCCGCGACCTTGGCGTTGATCTCGTCATCCTTGTCCAGGGAGATCTTGGCTGCCTTGAGTGCATCGCCGACGGTCTCGGCGGTGGTGTTCAGCTTCTTGTTCTTGCCATCGGCTGTGATCGAAACGTCCTTGGGAGTGGAAATCTCGATGGTGCTGGCCAGCGAGGCCAGGGCCATTGCGCGGGCCTGCTCGATCTGTGCCTTTTCGGAAACGTTGAGTTGGTCCACGACATCTGCCACGGTCAGGCCAGTGGTGTGCACGACGCGGTCGACGCCGTCGATGCTCACATTGACTTCCTTGTGGCGCTTGATGTCGATGAGGGTACCCTCGGCGACTGGTGCATCCAGGGCCGGGGAGATTTCGTCGCGTTCACCAAGGGTGATCGACGAGTCCTCCAGGACATCTGACACGGTGGCGGCGCGAGTGGTGATGCTCTGGCTCTCGCCGTCGACGGCGACGGCAAGGGTCTTGTTGCCTCCGACGAACATGACCAGACCGAGTATCAACGCGGTCAAAACGGCTGCTTGCGCGCCGATCTTCACCCAACGATTCTTGAGGGCATTCTGCACAGGATTCCAAACTTAGGTCTAACCCGGGCACGGGGGCAGATCGATGCGTACACGGCGGGTGAACGGTTGCTCCCGGCAAAACCGGGCGCAGCCCACCGTGTGCCCATTGATTGGTGCGAGCACAATCCAATTCTTTTCATCTGTCGATGTCGCGTTGCGGTGCGAGGTTCCCCTCCGCAGGCAGAATCAAATGCACCCGGGAACCTTCCCCGATCCCGGCTACTAAAAACCAACCGTAACCGAATCGTAATAAGGTCGCAAGCACTTCGTGCTTGCCTTGCGCCCAAAACGGGCTAGAACTCCCCGTAGACACGGTTCGTGTTTGCCGCCAGTGTCCGGCAATATTCCTCCAGCTCCGCCCCCACGGCTTCGGCCATGAAACGCACCGTTTGCGGGATCAGGTAACTGGCGTTTGGGCGACCCCTGTAGGGATGCGGGGTGAGGAACGGAGCATCGGTCTCCACCAGCACCAATTCGGGGTTGGCTACCAATAATGCATCGCGCAGGTCGTGCGAATTCTTGAATGTCACGGTCCCGGAGAAGGACAGGTACCAGCCGTTGGCGTTGCAGATCTTGGCCAGTTCGGCATCGCCCGAAAAACAGTGGAATACCACGCGCTCGGGAAGTTCCTCGCTTTCCAGGACGCGCACCACATCGTGATGTGCATCACGATCGTGGATTTGCAGGGCCTTGGAGTGCTCGCGGGCGATGCGGATGTGCTCACGGAAGGAGTGTTCCTGGGCCGGCCGGCCGGCCTCGCCGGTGCGGAAATAATCCAGCCCGGTTTCCCCCACGGCACGCACGCGGCCATGGGCCGCCAACTCCTCGATCCGGGCAATCGCGGAATCCAGCTCTCCCGTGGCGGCCAGGCGCGCGGCATCGTTGGGGTGGATCGCCACGGCGGCCAGCACCCGGGGATCCTCAGTTGCCGCGCGGACAGCGAATTCGGAGGATTCCACGTCGCAACCGACTTGGATGACACCGGGTACGCCCACGGCATTTGCCGCATCCAGCGCCTGGGCGACGGTGACGTGGACCGAGCCATCGCGGAAGTCCAGATGCGTATGGTTGTCTGGCACGCCAAAGGGCAACGGGGCCGGCGCGGGCGGGTAGGAGAGGTCGCGCTTCTTGCCCTGTTCGTCCTTGGCATTCCGGATCGGGGCGCCCGACTCCCCCGCTACCGGGGCGGGCAGGTAGGCCTCCGGCACCCCTTGCGTCCTCGAGGTTTGCGCCGTTTGTTCCGCCGTAGACATGGTTGCCACGTCCCCTTCACTAGATGCCCCTGCTTCCCGGGGGCAATGACCACTCGCCCATCCAGCCTACGCGGAAGAAAAAGACGATTGATTTAGTGTGATGCGGGGCACAACTTTGGCAGTATCGTTGGGATGGAGGGCCTCGACCGCCCACCCAACGGATGCGCTCCAGGAGGACATTGCATGTCGCTTTCCACCGAGTCCCAGGTTCTGCCCGCCGACGAGTTCGGCCGGGTCTGCGAAGAAGTGCTGGCCGGGATTGCCACGGTGATCGATGGCAAGGCCGAGGTGGCCCGCACCGCGCTGACCGTGTTGCTGGCCCAGGGGCACCTGCTTCTGGAGGACGTGCCGGGGGTCGGGAAGACCATGCTGGCCAAGACCTTGGCCAAGTCGGTTGACTGCACGGTGCACCGAATCCAGTTCACCCCGGACTTGCTTCCCTCGGACGTGACGGGGGTGTCCATCTTCAACCAGGACACCCACGAGTTCCAGTTTCGGCCCGGCCCTGTCTTCGCGCACATCGTGATCGGCGACGAGATCAACCGGGCCAATGCCAAGACCCAGTCCGCGCTGCTTGAATGCATGGAGGAGGGTCAAGTCACCGTCGACGGGATCACCCGGCGGCTGGAGACGCCCTTCATGGTGATCGCCACGCAGAACCCCATCGAGCTCGAGGGCACCTTTCCATTGCCCGAGGCCCAGCGCGACAGGTTCATGGCCAAGATCTCCATGGGGTACCCGGACGCCGCCGCCGAGATGGCGATGCTCGAAACCCACCAATCGACCTCGCCGCTCGATGACCTGGCCCCGGTGCTGGACCTGCCCGCCCTGCACATGTTGATCAACACCGTTGCCGCGGTCTATGTCTCCGAACCCGTGAAGGAATACGTCGTGGCCCTGGGACGGGCGACACGCGAGCATTCCGACATCCGCCTGGGCGCTTCCCCGCGATCCCTGTTGCAGTTGCTGCGCGCGGCGAAGGCCGAGGCCGCGCTCAATGCCCGCGACTACGTGCTGCCCGAGGACGTGCGCAACATCGCCGCCAAGGTGCTCGGGCACCGGCTGATCCTGCACCGCCGGGCCGAGGCCGCCGGTTCCAATCCCGAATCCGTCCTCGTGGCAATCCTCAACGCGATACCGGTGCGCGCCGGGGCACGCGGCTAGCGCCGAACGCGAAGAGGCAAGGTGAGGGCAGACATGGGCACCGACACCGGGGAACCCAACGAATTCCGCGAATCCCCTTCCCGCGGCCGCTGGGCGATCGCCGAGCCTCCGGCAACGCTGCGCGAAAAGGTCCACCTGGGATTCCTCACCGCGCGCGGCTGGGGCCTTTTTGCCGCCGGGGCGATTGCCTTGCTCGGAGCCTTCCTGCTGGGACGGCGCGAGCTGATGGCGGTTTCCCTTTTCCTCTTGGTGACCCCGCTGTTGGCCGCCTTCCTGTTGCGCTTCGGCAACCCCGCGCTCACGGTGACCCGGACCTTCAACCCGCCTCAGGCAACCACGGATTCATCGGTGCGGGTGCGCCTGCACATCACCCATCGGGGACGTTCCGGTGCATCGATCCCGCTCAGCGACACGCTGCCCGAGGATTTCGGCAAGGGTCCGGAGTTCAACTACCCCTCTCGCACCGCGGCGCAGGGGGCCGGAGGCTCCGGCAGCTGGTATGAATACCGGCTGCGGCCGGCCACGCGCGGCATCTACGCGATCGGGCCGGTGCGCGCGCAGGTTGCCGACGTCTTCGGGCTTGCCGCCCGCCCCGCGGCCCTCGATGCGCCCAGCGCCCTGATTGCCCTGCCGGTGTGCGAGGCGCTGGAGCCCACCGGTATTCCGGGCGAACACGGATCCCACGGCCAGGCCGCTTCAAACCGCCGGCTGACCCCCGATTCCTTTGAGGTGATGACCCGCGAGTACCGTCCAGGGGACACCGTGCGGCGCATCCACTGGCCGGCCACGGCCAGGCGCGGCTCGCTGATGGTGCGCCAGGAGGACTACCGGGCCACCCCCAGGGCCGTCATCATGTTGGACCGTTCCCGCGCTGCCTTCCTGTCGCAGGGCGCCGGTTCCGAGCCGTCGCTGCAGATCCCACAATTCACCTCCGCGCCCAAGGACTCCAGCCGGCGCTTCGAATGGGCTCTGCACGCGGCACTTGGCGTCGGAGCCTACCTGGCGCAGACGGGGTTCGGCATCGACTTGATCGACCACCGCGGCGAGGGCGTCAACGACGTCTCCGCCTCCGGCACCGAGGAAGCCGGCGAGCTGTTTGCAGGTCCCCACGCCACGGCCCGGATGCAGCAGGCACTCGCCGCACTGGCACTTGAGGACTCCGGGGTCCAGCGCCACGAGACGGCCAGGTCCACGCTCGCCGCGGCGCTGAAGGAACGCATGCGCGAGCGAGGCGACAGACTCGTGCTGATCCTGGGCGAACCCACCCCCGAACAGGCAGATGACTGGCTGGAGGTCGTCGGTGCGCGGAGCAAGGTGACGGTGCTGTGCGTGGCCAACCGCGAAGCGCACCTGTTCCCGATCATCTCCCGCTTCCGCCAGGCCGGCTGGTCGGCCGTCGCGGTGAACCCGAAGACCACGCTCACCGAGGCCTGGGCCGGATTGTGGCACCAGTCATGAGCACCGCGACCCTGCCCCGGACCGATACACCGCCCCCGGGTTCACCCCGGCAGGCACCCGACGCAGCTGTTTCCGGCATCCCCGCGGCCGCCTTCGCGGCCCTGGCCACGCTCACGGCAATGCTCGGGGCCACCGCCTCGCTGCATGGGGTGATCAGCGGCTGGGGGTGGATGCTCCAGGTGTTCGTGGTGGTCACCTGCATCGTGGTGGCCGCCAACCTCGTGCGCTGCCTCTCCCCGCGCCGCTACCTGGGGACCCTGGCCGGGGCAGTGGTGGCGGTGCTGGCGCTGACCTTCCTGTTCTTCTCCAACACCGCCTGGCTGGGCGTCGTGCCGACCGGGGCGACCTACCGCGCCCTGCTGAAGGTCTGGGCCATGGCGAATGAGCAAATGGGCTCCCAGGTGCCGCCGGTGGAAACCACCGGGGTCATCGTCTTCTCCATCTGCGTCTGGGCCTCCGCGGTCGCTCTGGCCGTCGACGCCCTGGCCTTCGAGCT
Source organism: Paeniglutamicibacter sulfureus (assembly GCF_039535115.1). Classification (NCBI taxonomy): domain Bacteria; kingdom Bacillati; phylum Actinomycetota; class Actinomycetes; order Micrococcales; family Micrococcaceae; genus Paeniglutamicibacter; species Paeniglutamicibacter sulfureus. The sequence goes on along the minus strand of NZ_BAAAWO010000001.1, from coordinate 4,112,026 downwards.
CCGCGCCGCGGCCCTGGCCGGCATCCCGCTGGCACTGCTGCTGTCCATCGCCTCGCTCTTCGAGCCGCACGGTGCAGGCATCATGACCGTTGCCCTCACGGCCGTGGGCTATTTGCTGGTGCTGGCGGCATCGCGCTGGCAGTCCGACACCGGTTCGGGCAGGCGCCGCGCCCTGGAACTCGCCGGCCCGCACGAGGCAGCCGGCGGGCACACCTCCCCCGGACCGCAGGCCCGCGGGGCGCTGTTGCAGGGGGCAGCCCTCCTGGCCGGCGCCCTCGTCGCGTTGCTGGTGCTGCCCGCTGCCATTCCAGGGTTCTCCAAGGGCATGCTCACCGAGGGCAGCCGTCCGTCCTGGGGCAGGATCGCCACCAACATCGACCCGATGATCGCCCTGGGCAACGACCTGCGCAACCGCTCTTCCGGCACGGTGCTGCGCTACTTCACCGATGCGGACTCCCCCACCTACCTGCGGACCTCCGTGATCGGCCAACTCACCGCCGACCGCTGGCTGCCTGACCCCGAGGCCAGCCGGGTCCCTGCCACCGAGAACCTGGTGACCCGAGCCTTCCCGCGGGCCTTCGAATCGGCCCGGCCCGCCTATACCCGGGTCATCACCGACAGGTACCGCGGCGCGTGGATGCCGCTGCCCGGAAACGCGATCACGCTCAACGGCCTGGGCGGGAACTGGGGATGGAGCCCGGACACCGGCACCCTGCTGGCCGCAGAGGGCCAGCCGCCGGCGGCCGCCGACTACTCGGTGATGAGTGTGAACCCGCAGATCAGCGCGCAGATGCTCGCCGAGCTCTCCTCCTCGATCCCGCGTGGCTTCTTTGCCGAGGTCGACCCCCAATACCTGCAGCTGCCCGAGGACGTTCCCGGATCCCTGGCAGAGGCCACCGAGGCCGCGGTGGGCGATGTCGCCAGCGACCCCTACGAACAGGCCGTCGCCATCCAGGACTACCTTCGTTCAGCGGCGTTCAGGTACTCGGAACAAACCCCGGTCGAAGACGGCTACGACGGCAGCGGGATGGACGTCATCGACGCCTTCCTGCAGGAAAAGGCCGGGTACTGCGTGCATTTCGCCTCCACCATGGCCCTGATGGCCCGCGAGCTGGGCATCCCCAGCCGGTTGGTCACCGGCTACGCCCCCGGCACCCCCACCGGGGAGTCGATCGCCGGACAGAACGGCTCTGAACTGGATGAGTTCACCGTCAGTTCGCGCAACGCCCACGCCTGGCCGGAGCTCTATTTCCCCGGTGCCGGATGGGTCGCGTTCGAGCCGACCCCGGGGCGCGGGATCCCCCCGGACTACGCACCTGCGCTGCCTGCCCCGGACGTCGACCCGACCCTGAACCCGACCGCGCCCAACGCCTCAAATTCCGCATCCGCCAGCTCCGCCGAGGCCTCGTCCGAGGCTGCGGAGGCGGCGCGGGGCTCCGGCCCCGGGGCCGGGTCCCCGACGTCGGGCCTGGCGGGCATCCTGCTCGTCGTGCTGCTGGCAGGGGCGGCGCCGTGGCTGGTGCGCAGGATCCAGCGCAGTCGACGCATCGCGCGCATGGCCCTGCACGGACGTGCGGATATCCGCCACGGGAAGGAAACCGGACCGGCGGCTGCCTGGTCCGAACTCGTGGCCCTTGGCCTTGACTTCTCCTGGCCCATGAGGCTGGACGAATCGGCCGGGGACTATTCCCGGCGCCTGGCCCGTAGCTTCCCCGCTGCCGCCGAATCCCTCAACGCGCTGGCCGGAGCCTATGAACGCCAGCGCTACGCACGCCCTGGCGATGAGGAAGACCCCGCCGCACTGGAAGCGGCCCTCGGCGAGGTGCGGCAAGCCCTGGCGGCCTCGATGGGGGTCGGTGAGCGCCTGGGGCGCAGCCTCTGGCCGCGGTCGCTCTTTGCTCCCCGCCCGTTGGGAGCCTCCGGCTACGCCTCGGCCAGGTAGTTTGCCCTGTCCTGTGGCTGGGCCACGGCGATCCCGCCGGCCGTCTCGAGAGCGGCATCGCCGCAACGGGGCCCCGCCAACGAAAACGGCGGCGCCCCCGTTGCTCCGTGTGGAGCAGAGGGGGGCGCCGCCGTCGGTGCCGCTGGCGGTTAGCGGGCCGCGTACGGGTCGGCGATGCCGATGTACTGGGTGGTGGTGTACTCGGCCAGGCCCTCGGCGCCGCCCTCGCGGCCCAGGCCCGACTGCTTCACTCCGCCGAACGGGGCGGCGGCGTTGGAGATGACGCCGGCGTTGAAGCCGACCAGGCCGAATTCGATCTGCTCCGCGACGCGGAAGAGACGGTTGTGGTCGCGGGTGTAGATGTACGAGGCCAGGCCGTACTCGGAGGCGTTGGCCAATTCGATGGCGTGGGCCTCGTCGCGGAAGGTGGTCACCGGGGCGACGGGGCCGAAGATTTCCTGGCGCAGGATCTCGGCGTCGTTGGCGACGTTCGAGAGCACGGTGGGTGCGTAGAAGTAGCCCGGGCCATCGATCGGCGCCCCGCCGGTCTCGGCAACGGCGCCTGCCTCGACGGCCTTGGAGACCAGCGCGTGGATGTCGTCGCGGGCGCCGGAATCGATGATCGGGCCGACATTGGTGGTGGACTCGGTGCCGCGGCCGGTCTTCAGCGCGCCCATGGCGGCGGAGAACTTGGCGATGAATTCCTTGGCCACCGACTCGTGCACCAGGAAGCGGTTGGCCGCGGTGCAGGCCTCGCCCATGTTGCGCATCTTGGCTGCCATGGCGCCCTCGACGGCGGCGTCCAGGTCGGCATCCTCGAAGACCAGGAACGGTGCGTTGCCGCCCAGTTCCATGGAGGTGCGCAGCACCTTGTCGGCGGCGTCCTTCATGAGCATCTTGCCCACGGCGGTGGAACCGGTGAAGGAGACCTTGCGCAGTCGGTCATCCTGCATCAGCGGGCCGGAGATCTTCGAGGCGCTCTTGGAGGAGACGACGTTGAGCACGCCTGCCGGCAGGCCGGCTTCCATCATGACCGCGGCGAAGAGCTGGGAGGTCAACGGGGTGAGCTTGGCGGGCTTGAGCACCATGGTGCAGCCGGCGGCGATGGCCGGGGAGACCTTGCGGGTGGCCATGGCCAGCGGGAAGTTCCACGGGGTGATCAGCAGGCACGGGCCGACCGGCTTGGTCTGCACGATCATCTTGTTCTTGCCCTCGGGAGTGGTCAGGTAGCGGCCGTAGTCGCGCACCGTCTCCTCGGAGAACCAGCGCAGGAACTCGGCGCCGTAGGTGACCTCGCCGCGGGCCTCGGCCAACGGCTTGCCCATTTCCAGGCTCATCAGCAGGGCGAAGTCCTCGGCGCGCGCGGTGACCATGTCGAAGGCGCGGCGCAAGATCTCGGCACGCTCACGCGGTGCGGTCAGCGCCCAGGTCTTCTGGACGGCGTCGGCTGCGTCGAGGGCTGCCATCGCATCTTCCGAGGTGGCGCTCGCCAGGGTGGCAAGCACCTTGCCGGTGGCCGGGTCAACGACGTCAAAGGTACCGCCATCGGAGGCGTCGCGCCATTCGCCGTTGATCAGCAAACCGGTCGGGACGGAGGCGAGCAGCTCGGCTTCGCGCTCGGGGGTAATGGTCATAGCGGCGTTCTCCCTTGAACTGTGGGGTGTTGCGAAAATTGCAGGATCGTGTTGGTCTCCACGCTAGCGCCGCGGCAAGTGACTGTAAATTTCTATCTGCACTATGACGAAGCCGCCATTTTGTGCAGTCATCCCATGCGCGTCCCGGTGGTTTTTTGGGGCAATGGTCAGGCGCGGGCTTCGAGCACCGCTGCGTAGAGCTCGCGCTTGGACACGCGTTCGGTCTCGGCGACCGCAGCCACCGCTTCCTTCAGACGCAGGCCCTCCGAGACAAGTTGCTGCACCTGGGCCACGTGGTCGGTGGCGCGTGCGGGCTCCCCCGCCGGAGCGCCGGCAATGACCACGGCGATCTCGCCGCGGACCTCCCCCTCGGCCCACACCAGCAGCTCGTCGAGGTTTCCGCGGATCACTTCTTCATACATCTTGGTCAGTTCGCGGGCAATGGCCCCCTTGCGCTCGGGTCCGAAGGCATCGCGCAGCGCACGGATCATCGCGTCCAGCCGGTGCGGAGCCTCGAAGAAGACCATGGTCCGTTGCTCGGTGGCCAGGTCCTGAAGGCGCTTGGTCCGCTCACCGGCCTTGCGGGGCAGGAAGCCCTCGAAGGTGAACCTGTCGGTGGGAAGCCCTGACAGGGCCAGCGCGGTGAGCACGGCGGAGGGCCCGGGCACGGCGGTGACGGTGACGCCGGCGGCCACGGCTGCCTCGACCAGCTTGAACCCGGGGTCGGAGACAGCGGGCATGCCGGCATCGGAGACCACCAGGATGGTCGCCCCGCCGGCCACCAGCTCGAGCAGCTCGGTCAGCCGGTGGGTTTCGTTGTGCTCGTGGTAGCTGATCAAGCGCCCGGGGACGCGGACTCCCAGGCCGGTGGCCAGGTGCAGGAAACGCCGGGTGTCCTCGGCGGCCACGATGTCTGCGCTCTTCATGAGCTCGATCAGGCGGGGGGACGCGTCGGAAAGGTTGCCAATGGGGGTTGCCGCCAAGACGATCTGGCCCGGGGTTTCTTGAGTTTCCACGCCCCAAGCCTACTGCCCGCGCGTGCCGCCGTATCCCGCCGACGGGCGCCGGTAGAGTATTGACAGTGACTACAGCTTCCACGCAGAGACTTCGGCGCTGGGTCCTCCCACCGGCCGGCGCCTTCGGGCGCGAAGCCCTGAGGGACCGTTTGGCGGGCCCGTTGCACCGTCCCGGGATCTGGGGCTGGATCGTTCCGCTGGCGGTCACCGCACTCGCGGCGGTGCTGCGCTTCACCAACCTCGCCCATCCGCATCTGCTGATCTTTGACGAGACGTATTACGTCAAGGACGCCTTCACCATGATGCAGGCGGGCTACGAGCTGGAGTGGGGCGAGGAGCCGAACGATGCCTTCATTGCAGGGCACCCGGAGCCCAAGGACTCCGCCTCCTTCGTGGTCCATCCCCCGCTGGGCAAGTGGCTGATCGCCGCGGGGATGTGGCTTTTCGGCAGTGACAACGGGCTGGGCTGGCGCTTTTCCGCCGCGCTCTTTGGCACCCTCGCGGTGCTGCTGTGCGCGCTGGTTGCCCAGAAGATGTTCTCCTCGGTGTTCCTGGGCGGCGTGGCCGGCCTGTTGGCAGCCATCGACGGGCACCAGTTGGTCATGTCCCGCACCGGACTGCTCGATATCTTCCTGATGTTCTTCCTTCTGGCAGGGTTCTTCGCCCTGCTCCTTGACCGCTTCGACGGACGCGAGCGACTGGCCCGCGCCCTGGCCACCGCCGATGGCGCCCGCCCCGCCGAGGGGTTGCTGACCTACGGCCCGTGGTTGTGGTGGCGGCCGTGGCGCTTGGTGGCCGGGGTGATGTTCGGCTGTGCAGCCGGGGTCAAGTGGTCGGCGTTGTCCTTCATTGCCGTCTTCGGACTGATGACGGTGCTCTGGGATCTTTCGGCCCGGCGCCGCGCCGGGATCCGCCACTGGATCGCCGCCGGGCTGATCCGCGACGGGGTCCCGGCGTTCCTGCTCATCATCCCCACGGCCATCGTGGTGTACCTGGCCACCTGGACCGGTTGGCTGCTCTCCTCCGACGGACGCTACCGCCAATGGGCTGCGGAGAATCCCTCGGAGACCTGGGGCTGGGTACCGGAGGCGCTGCGTTCACTGGGCGAATACCACCGGGCGGCCTATTCCTTCCACGAGGGCCTGGGCTCGCCTCACGGCTGGGAGTCCTCGCCCTGGAGCTGGCTCTTTGCCGGACGCCCCGTGCTCTTCTTCTACGAATCGCGCGGCAATGGCGAGTTCGGGTGCACCTCTTCGGATTGCGTCCAGGCGATCACCGACCTGCCCAACCCGATCATGTGGTGGGCGGCGACGCTGAGCCTGTTGCTGGTGCTTTTCCACTGGATCGGTGCCCGCGACTGGCGTGCCGGGGCCATCCTGGCGGGAGTGGGCGCCGGGTTCCTGCCGTGGTTCGCCTATCCGGAGAGGACAATGTTCTTCTTCTATACCCTGCCTTTCGCCCCGTTCCTCATCCTCTCCCTGTGCTACGTGCTGGGCAGGAGCCTGCCCGTCGGGGGCCAGGTGCCGTGGCACCGGCGGCGCCTCTTGTGGGGTGTGGGGATCTTCCTGGCCTTGGTCGTTGTCGTGTCCGCCTACTTCCTCCCGGTGTGGACCGGGGAGATGGTCACCTACGAGAACTGGCGCAACCACATTTGGATGCCCAGCTGGGGATAGACCCCAAATTACCAATGGGTAACATAGGTGATGTCCCAGACCACACGCCGACCATCTCCCGGGAAGCACCACACCATGCGCGAAGCCAGCACACCACTTCTCCAGGACCTGCCGCAGGACTTCAACACCACCCAATTGCTGGTGGACCGCCTGGCCCGCGGCACCGGCGCACCGCTTTTTAGCGTCAAGCGCGCAGGCTCGTGGACCGACGTGTCCACCGCCGACTTCGTCGCCGACGTCCGCTCGCTGGCCAAGATGCTGCTGGCCGCCGGGATCGCCCCCGGGGAAAAGATCGGGATCATGTCCCGCACGCGCTATGAATGGGCGCTGGCCGAGCAGGCGATCTGGTTTGCCGGTGCTGTGTCCGTTCCCATCTACGAGACCAGTTCCCCGTACCAGGTGGCGTGGATCCTGCAGGACTCCGGCGCCCGGCACGTGTTTGCCGAGGACCCGGCCTGCGCACGAGTGCTCGCGGAGGCCGCCGGATCCGTGGACGAGGAGGTCACCGTGTGGACCTTTGAGGGGCCCGAGGCCCCCGGGCCGACCGACATCCCTGCAGCAGGACTCCGGGAACTGCTGTCGGAGGGGTCCGCCAGCGGGATCGGCAATGAACAGGTCGAGGCCGCCCGGACCTCCGCCGGCCTGAAGGACATCGCCACGCTGGTCTACACTTCCGGCACCACCGGACGGCCCAAGGGTTGCATGATGACCCACGCGAATTTCTCCCTGATTGCCGTGAACCTGGCCCGGCACATGGCCCCGGTGCTGGGCCGGAACGATCGCACCTTGATGTTCCTGCCGCTGGCCCATGTCCTGGCCCGCGCCGTCCAGCAGGTCTGCGTGCACGCAGGATCGACCATCGCGCACGCGTCCTCGGCCTCCACCCTGGAGCCGGATCTGGCGGCCGTGAAACCGGGCTTCCTGCTGGCTGTGCCCAGGGTCTTCGAAAAGATCCGCACCACCGCGGCCGGCACGGCATTGGCCGCGGGCAAGGGCCAGCTTTTCGCCCAGGCGGAGTCGACAGCCATCGAATTTTCCCGGAGCGCCGACGCCCGGGCCCGCGGCCTGGCCTCGCGCCGTTCCCCGCTCCTGCTGGCCCGGCACGCCCTGTTCAACAAGGTGCTCTACCCGCGGCTGCGGGCGGTGCTGGGCGGCAGGGTGCGTTACGCCATTTGCGGCGCCAGCGCCTTGAACGCCGACCTGGCCCATTTCTTCCGCGGCGCCGGCGTGGGATTGCTGGAAGGCTATGGGCTCACCGAGACCACGGCCCCGGCAACCGTAAACATGGCGCGGAACCTCAGGGTGGGGTCCGTGGGCCTGCCCATCCCCGGCACCACCGTCCGCATCGCGCCTGACGGCGAGGTATTGGTCAAGGGAATCGGGGTCTTTGCCGGCTACCACCACAATGCGCAGGCCACGGCCGACGCCTTTGACGACGAGGGATTCTTCAGGACCGGCGACACCGGGGCCCTGGACGAGTCGGGGTTCCTGGGCATCACCGGGCGCAAGAAGGACATCCTGGTGACGGCAGGCGGCAAGAACGTGGCTCCGGGGCCGCTGGAGGAAGCCATCCGAACCTCGCCCCTGGTCTCCCAGGTGGTGTTGGTGGGTGATAACCGTCCGTTCATCGCCGCCCTGCTGACCCTGGATCCCGAAGAACTGGGCCCGTGGTGCCGGGCCAACGCCCTTCCGGTTCTCTCCCCGGCCGAGGCGGCGGTGCAGCCCAAGGTGCTCGCCGAGCTCCAGGACGCCGTGGATGCGGCGAACGCCGCGGTCTCCAAGGCCGAGGGCATCCGGAAGTTCGTGGTCCTGGACCGGGAGTTCACCGAGGAGTCGGGGCACCTGACGCCCTCGCTGAAGGTGAAGCGGGGAAGCATCGTCAGTGACTTCCAGGACCTGATCGACCAGTTGTACAGGCGCTGAAGGGTCGGCACAAACAGTGATTCCCGGGTGCTTGGCCCGGCTTCCGAATCGAAGCCGGGAAACACCCGGGAATCTGCAGTGGTCGGCAGTGCTACAGCCCGAAGACCCGCTTTTCCTGGCGCAGGCGCGAGCCCTCGCGGCGCTTGGCCGTAGGCCAAGTGGCGATCAGGGTCACCAGCGCCGTGATGACCACCAGGCCGGCGATGCCGATGGCTGCGTCGATCCAGAATTGCGGCGGGTAGAGCCTGATCAGCGTGTCTGAGAAGTTGAAGGTCCAGGTGCCGTCCGCAAAGAAGATCCGGTGGAACGTGCTGAAGAAGCTTTCCCAGCCAAGGATCGCCACGACGGTGAGACCTGCAAGCAGCACCAGGGTGGCGACCGATCCGGCAAAGAGCCCGCGGCGGATGCCGCCGGCGTAGCGCTTGCCCAGGTAGATCAGTGCAATGAGCGCGATGACGCCCAGAATGGTCCCGCCCAGATAGGTGAAGGACATGACGTTCTTGACGTCGGCCATGTGCTGGACCTCGGTGCCGAGGAAAAGCGGGTTGCCGTTGGGATCCCGCAGTTCGGCCAGGTACCGGTTGTCGGCGACGTTGTTCAGGAAGTCCACGCCGAAGGAGCCGTAGGTCAGCCTGTCGGCGGTGGTGAACCCGAAGCTGTCGACGGGGAATCCGGGGCGCTGGTAGGCAATCCACAGGAAGATGGGGCTGGCCACCAGGCGGATGGCCAGGATCAGCAGCACCAGGGGGTAGGCGATGGCCAGCAACACTTGGAGGGTGCGGGCCAGTGGCGGCTTGGATTCCAGGGCCGCCTCGCGGGCGGCACGGCGTTCGCGGGCCGCAGGGGTCGGCTCGGGCACCGGGGTGTAGGCGCCGAAGACCCTGCTGCGTGCCTCGGCAATGGCCGAAGCGGTTTGCGGTGTGGCCGGGGCCACCGGGCGCGGCATGGCGCGGGTCTGGTCGTTGTCCGTCGATGCTGCGGATCCGGCAGTTGCCGGTGACGACGACTTGTCGACCTTGGCGGTTTCGGGGAGCGGTTCCACCGGGATCTTGGCGATGATGTCCTCGACTTCCTCGGGCTCTTCGGCCTTGCCCGGGGCCTGCTTCTGGGCGCCTGCCCCGGCAGGGGTCGCCTTTGCCGGGTCGGCCGGCTTCAGGGGTGTGGCAGCTGGCCTGGCCGCGGCCGCCGGTGCGGCGGTAGGGGCCTGCGCAGGCTTGGCCGGCGCAGCGCCGGTCGTTGCTGCGGGCTTCGCTGCCTGTGCTGCGGGCATCTTGGCTTCGGCGGCCTTCTGCGCGGCGGCAGTCCGCGAGGCGACAATCGAGGCCTCGATCCGGGCGGCGGCCGACGCGGCGGCGGCGCTCAACGAGCCGGATCCGGCCTCGGTCTTGGCGCCGGCACCGGGCACTGCCTGTGCGGTCGCCGGCTTTCCCGGCTTGCCGGTCTGCGGTTCGTCCTGCTCAGCCATGCTTCTCCCTCAAAACTCTGACATGCGGTGCGCTTGCGGTGCGGGGCGTTGCGGGCCGACAACGCCCACTGCCAAACACACAGCTAAGCCTATCGAGCCGAGGGTTCACCCGCGGCCCACCAGCGTCTTTTCGGTCCGCGTGTCGGAAGGGCAACGCACCGGCGCCCGCCCTGCCGCCGCGAGGCGCGAAGGCAAGGCGGGCTTCGATTCCTGCGGCCCGGAGAACTTCGGCGGCCGGGCCGCGATCCGCCTAGTAGCGGTAGCTCTCCGGCTTGTACGGGCCGGCGGCATCAAGTCCGAGGTACCGGGCCTGCGCGTCCGAAAGCTCCGTCAGTTCGACACCCAGGGCGGCGAGGTGAAGGCGCGCGACCTTCTCGTCCAGGATCTTGGGCAGCACGTAGACGGACTTGGCGTACTCCCCCGTGCCGGCCTTGGAGTACAGCTCGATCTGCGCGATCACCTGGTTGGCGAAGGAATTGGACATCACGAACGAGGGGTGGCCGGTGGCATTGCCCAGGTTCAGCAGCCGGCCCTCGGAGAGCACGATGACGGAGCGTTCGGCCGTGGAACCGGCCTCGAAGGTCCACTCGTGCACCTGGGCCTTGATCTCGACCTTTTGGACGCCCGGGATCGCGGCCAGTCCCGCCATGTCGATCTCGTTGTCGAAGTGCCCGACGTTGCCCACGATGGCCTTGTTCTTCATCAGCTGCATGTGCCCGGCGGTGATGATGTCCTTGCCGCCGGTGGTGGTGACGAAGATGTCGCCCTGGTCCAGCACGGTTTCCAGCCGGGCCACCTGGTAGCCGTCCATGGCCGCCTGCAGGGCGCAGATCGGGTCGATCTCGGTGACGATCACCCGGGCGCCCTGGCCGCGCATGGCCTCGGCGGCACCCTTGCCCACGTCCCCATAGCCGCAAACGACGACCACCTTGCCGCCGATCAGCACATCGGTGGCGCGCATGAGCCCATCGGGCAGGGAGTGGCGGATGCCGTATTTGTTGTCGAACTTCGACTTGGTCACCGAATCGTTGACGTTGATCGCCGGGAAGAGCAGCGTTTGGGCAGCTGCCATCTGGTTCAGCCGCATCACCCCGGTGGTGGTTTCCTCGGTGACGCCGTTGATCCTCGCGGCAATGCGGGTGAACTTGGCCGGGTCATTGGACAGGGAGACGCGCAGGGTGTCCAGCACGATGGAGTGTTCGTGGCTTGTCGCGGCCTCGGGGCCGGGCACGGCTCCGGCGGCCTCGTACTGCGCGCCCAGGTGCACCAGCATGGTGGCGTCGCCGCCGTCGTCCAGGATCATGTTCGGTCCGAGCTCCGGCTCGGTCTCGGCCCCCGGCCAGGTAAGGACCTGCTCGGCGGTCCACCAGTAGTCCTCGAGGGACTCGTTCTTCCAGGCGAACACCGGGACGCCGGCGGGGTTCTCCGGGGTGCCGGTGCCCACGACCACGGCGGCCGCGGCCTCGTCCTGGGTGGAGAAGATGTTGCAGGAGGCCCAGCGGACCTGCGCGCCCAGGGCCACGAGGGTCTCGATGAGAACCGCTGTCTGCACCGTCATGTGCAGGGACCCGGCGATGCGGGCGCCGGCCAGCGGCTGCTCCGTCGCGTATTCGGCGCGCAGGGACATCAATCCGGGCATCTCGTGCTCGGCCAGGCGGATCTGGTGGCGTCCGGCCTCGTGCAGGGACAGGTTCGCGACCCGGAAATCGATGCCCATGTCCCCGGCCCCTAGCCTTGGGTCTTCGCGGGGATGACGGTGGCCTCGGGGGCCAGCATGACCGGGATCCCCTCGACGATGTCGTAGCTGTAGGTTTCCCCGTTGTCCCCGGTTCCGGTGGACACCAGCGTGTCACCGTGCTGGATGAGGGTGGAACCGGTGAGAGGGCAACGGAGCTGGGCAGAGAGTTGGGCTGAGAGATTCGACATGGAACCCAGTTTAGGGCTCCAGGTTCCCTTCGCGCAGCACCCGCAGGTGCCGCCGCGTCATGCCCTGGGCGTTGCCGGGCTCGATGGCCGGCGGCGAGGTGCGTGGAGCCGGGACCTCCGGGGCCGGGGCGAGGGCCACATCGGCCTCGTTTTCCCGCACCGCATTGGCCAGCGCGTACAGGTCGTCGTTGCCGAGCCGTCCCTGCTCGGGCAGGGCCAGGCGCATGACCTCCCAACCCAGCGGCACGGTCAGGCGCTGGGCATGGAGCGAGCACAAGTCGTAGCAATGCGGTTCCGCAAAGGTCGCCAAGGGACCGAGCACCGCCGTCGAGTCGGCGTACACATAGGTCAGGGTGGCGATGGCCGGTTGGCGGCACGCCGAACGTGAACAAAGTCTGGATGATCCCACGGTTACACAGACTACCGCAGCGCGGCGGCACGGCGTCGGCGCATCGCCGTGCGGCAGGCGGTTCCCGCGGGGCCGAGGTGGCATAGGCTAGGTGTCATGTCCGGAAAACTGTCGATCGATTTGGACGGGCGCGATCCGTCCTCGCTGCACAGCGGGAGTACCCGGAGATACGCCGACCGCAAGCGCAACCGGCACGGACGCGGCCGGCGCGGGCCACTGCTCCTGGCACCGCTGCCCGGGTCGCGCACCCGGGCCGAGCGCTTCGAGGACCTGCTGGTTGAATCGGCCGAGCGTCTGGCCGACCGCTGGGGCGAGCGGGTGACGGCCATCGACTTCCGCATCATGATGGTCCCCGCCGCCAAGGTGCTGGAGCGTGCGCGGGCTGCCGGGACCCGGGTGCCGTGGGCCACGAGCCGTTCGGCGCGGCCCGGCCGCCCCGAACGCGTCACGCTCTACCGCCGCCCCATCGAGGAGGCATGCGGCCACGGCGCCGAGCTGCTTCCGGAGATGGTGCACATGGCGATCGTGGAACAGCTGGCCGACCTGTGGGCCATGGACCCGCAGGCCATTGACCCCGGGTACGGGTCCTGGGATGCCGGCCCGGACGATTAGTCGCGCAGCAGGACCTGGACGCCCTTGCTTCCCAGTGCTGCGTCGCTGACCGGCACCGCGGCAATGCCGAAGGCCCCGTCCTGGACCACCGCGGAGGCGTAGCCGGGGGCGCCGGTGGCCGAGAGCACCAGGGCCGTGGTGCCGGCCCCGAAGTCGCTGGCGGCCAGCGCGACGGTCTTGCCGCCGGACAGCTCGATGTTCCGCGTTGCCGAGAGCTTGCCGTCGGCACCCAGCGCGCGCACCGAGACGGTGGCGGTGTCCTCGGGGGCGTTGAGCACCAGCGTGGACCTGCCCACTGGCGGAAGCACCATCAGGTTTTCGCTGCCCAGCCGGTTGGCGGCACCGGCCCAGGCCAGGTCGATGGGTTCGTTTGCCTTGGTGCCTCGCACCATTTTCACGCTCGCGCTCACCGCAGAGTCGCCCTCGACCACGATGGTGTACTGCCCGGCGGGAAGCCCGCCCAGCGGCATGCGTGCGGTGGCGTTGGAGGCCACCACCACTTCCCCGCCGCCGGGAATCGGGACCTCGCCGTTGCGGCCAAGGGCCCGCACCTTGACGGTGGCGCCCTCGGCGGAGGTCGCTGCAAGCACCAGTTCGGCGGCGGCGTCGGAGTTGGCCGCAGGCTTGGCCAGCTCGCCGGAAAGCTTCGGGTCCAGGATCGCCACCCCGGGGATCACCTGGGTGTTGTTGGCCGTTGCCGAGCCACCCAGATAGTCGACGCCGCCCGGGACCAGCCCGCGCAACGTGCTTTGCTGGATGGTGGCGTTGATGCGGCCGCCGGAGGAAGTGACCTTGGCCGAGAGGGCCTTCTCGTTCGGCGCGTACCCGGCGAGGATGATCGACTTGGACTCGCCCGGTGCCACCGCCAGCGCGCCGAGGCTGGGTGCGGAGACCATGCCGTCGGCACCGCGCAGGTCAACGCGCACCTGGGCGACGGAGGCCGAGGGGTTGACCAGGTTCAGCACCGCGGTGGATCCGGGGGTGGTCACCGCGCCGGTGAGCCATGATTCGGCCGACGGGGCCGTGCAGCCCGCGGCGGCGAGCCCTGCAAGGTCCCCGTCGGCGGCGGAGTAGGAACGCACGGCGGAGACCAGGGACTGCACCCCGCCCAGCGGCTGGGCGTGCACCGTGAGGGACTCGGCGTAGTTGCTCACCGCGCCCGGTGCGCCCTTGCGCTCGGAGGTGCCGTCGGCGCCGGCGCCGGTGGCCTTCGCTGCCTCGGCTGCCGACAGCCGCGGGGCGATGGTTGCCTCGACGCCCGCATCGTTTCTGAGCATTTCGGTGCCCGGGATGCGGCCGGCGGAATCCGAGAGCACCGCGGCGCGCACACCCGTCCTGGCGTCCTTGGATGCGGGGGCGAATTCCGGGTCGACGCCGGAACCGGCGCCCGTGAACAGCTTCATCGTCGCCGGGCAGCTGGCCAGCGCGTCTCCCGCCGGCAGCGAGGTCAGGGCGACCGGGGTGCCGGTGGCGGCGGTGGCGGGAGGAAACACCGATCCGGCGGCAATGGCCGCGGCGCCCAGGCAGAGCACCCCCAGCGAGCCCACCAGGCCCAAGGCCCTGCCGCGGGTCTTGGCGCGGTGGACGCGCTCCGGGGCGGGCGCCGGGGAGGCAGCCTCGGTCTTCGGGTCCGTCCCCGCGTCGGCGTCCTTGGCGGGCTGAACGGTGGCCGCGGGTGCTGTCGCCGATTGGGGCGTTGCCGCGTCGGCGGATTCCGGGGCCGGTGGCGCTGCGGCCACGGGGGCGGGCACCTGGTCCCGTTCCGCGGGCAGTGCGGCGCCCGGAGCCAGTCCCGCGGCTTCGCGGGCGGCCTGGGCTACGCGATCGGCTTCGCGTCGTGCCTTGCGGGAATCGTTTTTCACTTCGTCTCCTTGGCGTGGGCCCCATGGTGCCCGCGGTCGAGCTCGTCGATGCTTTCCGCGTTGCCGCGGGTGCGGTATTCATCCAGGCGGCGCGCGGCAAAACGGCGGCTGCGCGGGATGGGGATGACCAACAGCAGGGTCAGCAGCAGCACCACCAGCTGGGCCATGGCCACCGGGAGCTTGTACGGGCTCAGGTAGTGCACTTCCAGGGTGCCGCCGGCGGCACCGAGCTCAAAGCCCTGCGCCCATTGCGCGTTTTCCACGCCCGTCCCGGTGGCGTCCGCTGCGCCGCCGGCCTCGGCGCCCACGGCGAGGCGCTTGAGCTCTACCCCGTCCAGGGTTGCGCTCCAGCCCGCGTCGGCGCGTTCGGCCATCGCCAGCACCCGGCCGGCCTCGCCGGGTTCGACAGTTGCAGCGGTGACCTCCCCGCGGTGCGAGGGCAGCAGTGCCACGGTCTTGTCCCCCGCCACGATGCGCACGCGGGCGGTGGAGTCGGTGGCGTTGTCCACGCCGGGGATCCGCTCAAGCGGTTCCACGCGCCACAGCCATCCGGCTTCGGTCTGTCCCACCGGGACCAGGCCGGGCACCGCGTCGAGGCGTGCCACCAGCGCCGAGGTCGTGGCCCGGGAATCCTGCAGCACGACGAACCCGGCGCCGAGGGACGCCAGTTCCGCGCGCGGGTCCAGGGCGGAGTCGGAGACGAGCGTGGCAACCGTTTGTTCGATGAACCGGTCGGCGTCGTCCGATTCACGCAGGGCGGGGGCCGGCACGTTGCCGATGAGGCGGTTTGCGGCTGCGGGCTGGGACAGGGCATCGGCAGTGGTGCCTGCCCCGTTCATCAGTGCTGCGCTGACCGCCCCGCCGCCGTTCTGTGCGAGGACCAGCGTGCGGTCCTCATAGGGTCCCAGTCCGCGGTCGGCGGCGGTGGCGGGAAGGGTGCGGGCGGATACCGCCTGCAGGGCGCTGGTGGTGCCCAGGTCGGTTCCCGTGGCAACACCGGCAGGGGCCGGGAGCTGTGCCACGATCCAGTTCCCGCCGGCGACCAGCACGGAGATTCCCAGCAGGGCCGAGGCCCAGGCGAGGGTGCCGGTGGCAGCGGTGCGCGCACCGGTGGCCGGCGGTGCGTCCTGGCGGCGCTCGGCCCGGAGCTCGGAGATCCCCAGTCCCGCGGCAAAGACCAGCGCCAGGGCGAAGAAGGAGACAAAGGGCCCGTTGAAGGCGGCGACGAAGGTGTTCCCGGCCACGGCGGCGGGCACCAGCGAGGCGCCGTACCCGGCGGCAAGCATCAGCACGCCGCCGAGCCACAGGCTACGGGCCAGCGAGGCGGAGTTGTTGCGGCCCCCGGCGAAGAGCCCGGTGAGCGCGAAGGCGAGCAGTGGGGCGCCGACCAGCAGCGCCAGCACCAGTGCCCAGGGCCCGGCGGGCAGGAAGCCGAATCCGGCAGGGGTTCCCAGCGGGTCAAAGGCCGTGGGGAAACCCAGGCCCTGGGCCCACAGCGGTGCCGGGGCGAAGGGCAGGGGCAGTCCGGGATCGGTGAGCAGCACGCGCGGGTTGCCCAGCGCGGCGATGACCAGCGGCAGGTGGAAGACCAGTGCCGGAAGCGGCACCCACCACAGGGTCCGGGCACGGGAGCGGAGCCCGATGGCGGCGAGGACGATGAGCACGACCAGGGCAAGACCCACGGCGGGGGAACCTGCGGCGATGCCCACCAGCAGCAGGGCGGCCGCCGCGGCGGCGGTCCAGGAGGGAACCATTCCGGTGCCCGGGCGCGAGGCGGGCAGCGGACGGTTTCCGCGGCCAGTGCGGAAGTCAATGGCGGCTCCGACCGAGCGCAGCAGCGCCAGCAGGAACAGCGGTGCCAGGACGTGGACCAGCACGCTGCCGGCGCGGCCGGAAGCCAGCGAAACCTGCATCGCCGGGGCCAGGCCCCAGAGCAGGGCGCCGACCATGCGCGCGGCCCGGGAACGGGTGACCGCGGCCAGGCCCAGCCAGGCGGCCAGCGCCGCCAGCGGCATGGCGAGCAGGGTCAGCACCACGGCCGCGGCGTTGGCGTTTCCGCCGCCGGCCAGGGCGGCCAGCCAGTACACGTAGTCGATGGGGTCCCCGCCGGCGGGGCTGCCGGCCCCGAGGTCGGCCCACCAGGAGGTGGCGTTGGCGAAGATCTCGGAGGCCTTGGTGGAGAGCGGGAGCATTGCCCCGCCGGCCACTGCTTCGGCGCCGATCAGGGCGCGCAAACCCACCAGCGAGGTGGCCAGGGTGACGATCACGGCGATGATGGCACTGACGAAGGAAGAGGTGCGGTTGGGTGCGGCCAGCGCCGCAAAGTCGTTGCGGGCGTCCCCGCTGGGGACCTGGGCGGCGGTGGCGCCGGTCCCGTCCCCGTAGACGCTTTCGCCATCGAGGGAGTCGAGCATGTGCTTGCGGTGTTCGCGCACCAGGTCCTGATCGGTGAGCAGCCGGGCGATGGACTTGCGTGGGACACGCCGGGTGGCGGCGGCCGAGGAGCGGGACCTGGAGAGCTTGACCGGCGTTCCGACGGCCCTGAAGGTGGCACCCAACTGGCCGAAGGCGTACCCCGGGTCCTTGGCCAGCAGCGAGAGCAGGAAGCGGTAGATCCCGCCCAGCACCGCTCCGATGACCAGGAAGGGGATGGCCCAGGCCGGGGCGTGCTTGAGCCGCATGAACACCTCGGCGCGGCGGGTTTCGGCCGGTCCTGCCAGGGCGCGGACCACGGCTGCCTTGTGGTGGATCTTGGCTGCGGGCACGATGACCACGCGGTTGCCCATGAGGCGGTTGCGCCAGCACAGGTCCATGTCGTCGCCCAGTCCCGGCAGCGCCGGGTCGAAACCGCCCAGGGCCTCGAAGACGTCACGGCGGATGAGCATTCCGGCACTGGTCACGGCAAAGGAGTCGGTGCGGGCGTCGTACTGGCCCTGGTCAACCTCGTCGATCTCGATGAGCGTCAGCCGCTCGGCATGCTTGTTCATGCCCAGGCCCACATCCAACAGGCGGCGAGGGGAGTCAAGATCAAGCTGCTTGCACCCGGCGATGGTGACCGACTCGGTGGCCTCGACCACGGTGAGGAGCTTTTCCAGGGCATTGAGTTCGGGCACCGAGTCGTCGTGGATCAGCCAGAGCCATTCGGTGCGCCCCTTGCGCGGCTCACCGAGGGATTGCACGGCTTCCATCACCGAGTGCCCGAAGCTGTGCTCCGGGACCTGAAGCAAGGTGGCGTCGGAGGGCAGTTGCCGGCGCAGGAGGTCGGCGGAACCGTCGGTGGACGACGCGTCGACGCCGACGAAGCGGTCAATCAGTCGTGTTTGATCGCGCAGGGCGGCCAGGGTCCGGGGGAGAAAAGCTGCGCCATTGTGGGCAGCCACAATGGCGGTGACGTGGATCGTAGGGAGAATTAGACTGCTCGTTTCCGCAAGCGACGACGTTCACGCTCGGACAGTCCGCCCCAAATTCCGAACCGTTCGTCGTTGGTCAGTGCATATTCAAGGCATTCGGAGCGCACATTGCAGGCGCCGCAGACACGCTTGGCATCCCTGGTCGATCCTCCCTTTTCGGGGAAGAATGCCTCGGGGTCGGTCTGTGCACACAGTGCCTCGGACTGCCAGCCCAGTTCGCCTTCTTCGTCCTCGGCACCCAAGCCGATCCAGATGGCCTGGGCCGGGCTCTTGCCGTCGGGCATGGCATCGAAGCTCGGTGCCCACGAGGGAGTCGGGTCAGCGACCAGATCGCTGGCTGCGTCGTGCGCCAACAGGAATGCGGCAGTCTCCTCTGCGGGAGTCAAGCCCTGCGAACCGTCGGATTCCTGTGCCCGGCTTGTCTCGGCCGGATCGACAAACCAGTCCGCCGGAACGCTTCGGCCCCCGCTATAAGGTGGCGTAGGCGCCGTCGCTGCGGCCTCGTTGAAGCTTCGATCCACGTTTCCCATGGTTTACTAACCTTCCGCCGTTACGAACTTGATACCTAATATGACCCATAAGAGCGACGTCGACGGCCTTCCAAGAAAAAGCCGTCGCGAGACAATTTCTCTCTCCCTGACGGTGCACTATCTAATTACACTGGTGTAACTCCCGTTGCGTCAAGTGCGGCCGTCGATTTTAGCCACACATGTCGTAGATTTGGAGTCACGCCACGCCCGAGATTTCGCCGTGATCACACACGATTTTGCCCAACCCCGGATTCCCGGGGAATTCACAGGCTTGACAAGGAGCTTCCCATGACCATTGATACCAACTCGTTATCTCCCGTCGAATCACTGCTCGCTCCAATGCGCCATTCCACCCACCCGTACCTGACCTGGTACTCCCAGGGCGGGGAACGCGTGGAACTCAGTGGACGCGTTTTTGACAACTGGGTCGCCAAGAGCGCGAACCTATTGCACGAAGAATTCGATTTAGCCCCGGGGAGCATTGTTGCCACCGACATGCCCGGCCATTGGAAGTCCGCGGCGCTGGCCTTGGCGTGCTGGCACCTGGGCGCCGAAGTGCGCTGCGTGGCCCCCGGAACGGATCCCGGAGATGTCGACATATTTATTACCGCCGACACGGAAACCCTAGCAGTCAACGGCAGCGTCGAGGTCATCGCCGTTCCCCTGCCGGCCCTGGCCATGGCCTTCGACGGCCCGCTGCCGGTTGGTGCCACCGATTACGCCTCAGAGGTCCGCGCCTACGCGGATTCGTTCAACCCCTCCCCCATCGATACGTCCGCCACGGCATTGCAGGGGCCCGCCGGCTCGATGGCCTACACCCAGCTGTTCGCCGAGCTGCCCGAAACCGGGGCAAGCGGCACCACCCTGCTGAGCACCGCGTGGCCGCTGGAACGGCTCCTTCCGGTCCTGGTGTCGCTGTGGAGCGCGGGGAACCCTGTGGTTCTGGTGGAAGACGGCGTAAAGATCAGCGACTCGCTGCTCGGCGGCGAACGCGTGGTGACGCGCCTGGATCGGGAATCATAGGCCGCAAGCCAAGGGCCCGGCCTCCGGCGGGCATGAAAAACCCCGGGATGCTCCCTGGCTTTTCCCTCCACCGGTGGTGGAGAAGCAAGAGGGGGAACATCCCGGGGCTGTAGGTATCAACGTGCCGGGCCCACCGGCACTAGACGACGCCGTCAGGCGTTCCCGGGGCCCGGGGCGGCGCGGAAGCGCCACGCTCCGCATCAGCCGGCTCGAGGCCGACGTGCAGCAGCTCGCGGTCGTGGGCGAATTCCTCTTCGGCATCCATTTCCTCGCCAAAGACCCAGAAACGGTAGGCGAAGAACCGGAAGATCGTGCCCAGCACCAGGCCGACCACGGAACCCGCAATAAACAGGCTGGTGGTGTCGGTCAGGCCGATCCAGTACTTGGTGATGAACACACATGCTGCGGCGATTCCCAGCCCGATGGCGTTCATGATGAGGAACATTACGAGCTCGCGCACCACGTTGGCCTGCCGGCGATGGCGGAAGGTCCAGAAGCGGTTGGCCACCCACGAAAACATCGTGGCCACGACGCCGGCAATGATTTTTGCCTTGACCTCGGAGTCATCCATGGGCCCCTCGAGCATCCACAGGTAGATGCCCGAGTCGATGATGAACGCGACACCCCCGACCACGCCGAATTTGGCGACTTCGCGCCACATCATGGACGCCAGGCCCAAGAGTTTGCGCCAGATCTCTTTCAGCATGATCCTCCATGGATTCGTCTCAATGCACCGTATGCCGCGTGGCTCGCTGCTGCGCGTCCGGTGCGGTTGGGCCGTCATTTCCCTGGACGGCCAACCAAACTATTCTAATGCGGTTCACTGAATGTTCACCGCCAATGGTGTCCAAACTCGCCATGGACAACATAGGTTGGGCCCCGCGTTCGGTAGGCTAAGCGGGTGATGTTTCCAGTGATTGGCGTTGTTGGCGGAGGCCAACTTGCCCGAATGATGGCTCCCGAGGCCCTGAATCTCGGCTTCGAACTACGCATCCTGGCCGAGGGCCCGGATGTCTCTGCCGCGCGCAGTGTTGCTTCCGCCCCGGTAGGTGACTATACGGATTTGGCGACGCTACGTGAATTCGCCCGCGGAGTCGATGTCCTGACGTTCGACCACGAGCACGTGCCCAATGAGCACCTGCAGGCGCTGATCGCCGAAGGCGTCAACGTCCAGCCGCGCCCGGCCGCGCTGATCCATGCCCAGGACAAGCTCGTGATGCGCGAGGCCATCGCCGCGCTGGGCCTGCCCAACCCCGAGTGGGCAGCGGTGGAAACCGTTGATGAGCTGGTGGCCTTCGGCCAGAAGATCGGCTGGCCGATCGTGCTGAAGACCCCTCGCGGCGGCTATGACGGCAAGGGCGTGCGCATGATCGAGACGGAAGAAGATGCCCGCGCGGCGGCGGATTGGTTCGGCAACGGCGCACTGCTGGCCGAGGACAAGGTCGCCTTCACGCGCGAACTCTCCGCCCTTGTTGCCCGCAACCCCGGCGGCGAGGCCAAGGCCTGGCCAGTGGTGCACACCATCCAGGTCGACGGCGTCTGCGACGAAGTCATTGCCCCCGCACCGGGCCTGGACCCGGCCGTCGAGGCGGCAGCCGAGCAGGCGGCACTGCGCATCGCCGAGGCCTTCGGCGTCACCGGCGTGATGGCAGCCGAACTCTTCGAGACCCCCGGCTCCGGTGCCGGGTTCGTCATCAACGAACTTGCCATGCGCCCGCACAACACCGGACACTGGACCATGAACGGCTCGATCACCAGCCAGTTCGAACAGCACCTGCGCGCGGTCCTTGACCTGCCGCTGGGAGCCACCGACGCACTGGCCGAGACCACCGTGATGAAGAATTACCTCGGCGGGGCCAACCAGGACCTGTTCACCGCGTTTCAGGCCGCCTTGGCCGCCGAACCGCGCGTGAAGGTCCACGCCTACGGCAAGTCCGTGCGTCCGGGACGCAAGATCGGCCACGTCAACGTGGTCTCCGAACCCGGGGAATCCGTTGACTCGCTGCGCGCCCGCGCCAACACCGTGGCCTCATTGATCCGTGACGGCGTGCCTTCCCCGGCCCCCGCATCCACCACCGAAGGACAAACTTCTTGAGCACCCCCGCACCCCTGGTTTCCCTGGTCATGGGCTCCGACTCGGACTGGCCCGTCATGAAGCTGGCCGCCGAGGCGCTGCGCGAATTCGGCATCCCCTTCGAAGCCGACGTCGTCTCCGCCCACCGCATGCCCGAGGACATGATCGCCTACGGCAAGGAAGCCCACACCCGCGGCATCCGCGTGATCATTGCCGGAGCCGGCGGCGCCGCCCACCTGCCGGGCATGCTCGCCTCGGTCACCCCGCTGCCGGTCATCGGCGTTCCGGTGCCGCTGAAGACGCTCGACGGCATGGACTCGTTGCTCTCCATCGTCCAGATGCCCGCCGGCGTGCCGGTCGCCACCGTCTCCATCGGCGGGGCACGCAACGCCGGCCTGCTGGCAGTGCGGATGCTCGCCACCGGCACTGACGAGCTCGCCGCCGCACTGCAGGAAAAACTCATCGACTTCGCCGCCGAGCTGCGCCAGGTCGCAGCCGACAAGGGCGCCGCCCTGCGGGCCGCCGTCGCCTCCGAAGCCCCCGGCGCGTAAGGACCCCTATGACATCGACCCGCCGCTCGTCCCACGACCCCGACCTGCTACCGGACCCCGTCTCGGCCCCGGCACCGGTGCGTTCCAAGCGCGCACTGTTCCTGCTGCTGCTGACAACGTTCTTCCCCGGCAGCGCCCAATGGGTTTCCGGGAATCGCGCCCTTGGCGGGTTCGTCATGCGCGTCACCATCACCTGCTGGGCTTTGCTCCTGGTGGTGCTGGCGCTCGCACTGCTCAAACGCGACTGGCTGCTTGGATTCTTTGCCCAGGCCTGGGTGCAGCTGGGATCCTCGTTGCTGCTGGTGGTGCTGGCGGCCGGCTGGCTCTTGATGTTCCTGAACACGCTGGCGATCATCCGCCCCCGGTATCTGGCCCCCGGGGCCAGGATCGGGCTGACCGCCACGTTGCTGGTGGTGGCCCTGGCCATCACCGGGTCCCTGGGCTACGGCGCATTCGTGATGAACAAGGGCCGCGAGACCATCTCCAGCGTCTTTACCGCCGGACCTGCCTTCAAGCCGGTTGACGGACGCTACAACATCGCCGTGTTCGGCGCCGACTCGGCGGGCAACCGCGAGGGGGTACGCACCGATTCCATGTCGCTGCTGTCCGTCGATGCCAAGACCGGCAAGTCGTTGCTGATCTCCATCCCGCGCAATATGCAGAACGCCCAGTTCTCCAAGGACTCCCCCATGCGCAAGATCTACCCCGAGGGGTACAACTGCGGGGACGAGTGCCTGTTCAACGCGATCTATCGCGACGCCACCGACAACCACGCCGACCTGTACCCGGATGCGGCCAACCCCGGTGCGGAAGCCACCATGGACGCCATCGAGGGCAGCACGGGTCTGAAGGTCCAGTCGTACGTGATGATCGACATGGCCGGGTTCGCCGGGTTCATCAACGCCATGGGCGGGGTCAAGGTCGACTCCGGCGGCTGGGTCCCCTACAACGGCAAGAGCTGGCCCAACTCCTCGGTCAACACCCACTGGTTCGCCCCCGGCGAGCAGACGCTCACCGGGAAGCAGGCCCTCTGGTTCGCCCGCTCGCGCGACTTCACCTCCGATTACCACCGCATCGCGCGCCAGCAGTGCCTGCAACAGGCCATGATTTCCCAGTTCAGCCCCAAGACCATGCTCACGCGCTTCACCTCGATCATGGATGCCGGCGAGCAACTGGTGGAAACCGACATTCCGCAGCAGCAGCTCGGATCGTTCCTGAACCTGGCCGACAAGGCCCGCCAGACCCCGTTCAAGCGCCTGACCCTGGGTGCCCCCGACTTCGGGTCCGCGGGCGACAAATTCTCCACCTACCCGAAGTTCGACGAGATCCACTCGCGCATCGACGAACTCATCGCCGCGCAAAACGAATCCCCGGCCAAGAAGTCCGCGGAGGCAACCAAGGAATCGGCCAAGGAGAAGGAATCCTCCGCCCCGGCAAAGTCGACCAAGGATTCCGGGACCGAGCGGAATTCCGAGCCCGGCAAGATCAACACGGCACCCTCCGACGCACCCACGGCACAGCCCGACGGGTCGGAGCTGACCGAGCGCTACCTGGTCACCCTCGAGCAAATCGGCCGCACCGACCTGCTGGCAAAAATCGCAGCCAACAACAACGAATGCTCGGTGCCCTGACCCGTCCGGGCACATAAATCCCCATAGCCTGAAGGACAACGATGTATCGCCTGACAAACACCATCCGTGATTATGCCTGGGGATCCACCGGCGCCATCAGCGGGCTTCTGGGCACCGATCCCAGCGGCAAGCCGGAGGCCGAAATGTGGCTCGGCGCCCACCCCTCCGCTCCTTCGCTGGCCTCCGATGGACAGCCCGGTGGCGTGGACACCGGCCTGGACCGGCTGATAGCCGCCGACCCCCAGGGGCTGCTGGGTCCCGAGGTGGCCGGTGCATACGGCCGGCTGCCGTTCCTGATGAAGCTGCTGGCAGCGGGCAAGCCGCTGTCCATCCAGGTGCACCCCTCCGCCGAGCAGGCAGCCGCCGGTTACGCGGCGGAGAATGCCGCGGGCCTGGCCTCCGATGCTCCCCGGCGCAACTACCGCGACGGCTCGCACAAGCCGGAAATGATCTACGCGCTGACCGATTTCGCCGCCTTGAGCGGCTTCCGCTCCCCCGCGGAGACCGCCGGTCTCTTTGGCACCCTGGGCGCGGCGCTGGAAGCCGAGCCGGCGGAAACCTGCGCCAAGATCGTCTCGCTGCTCTCGAACCCCGACGAGTCCGAGGCGCTGCGCTCGAGCTGCGAATACCTGCTCGGCGGATCCCCGGAGCTTGGGCGGCTTGGTGCCGCCGCGCTGCGCGCCGTGGAAGCGAACCCTGCACTGGCCGAACACCCCTCGCTGGCGGAGCTGCCACGGATCAACGAACACTATCCGGAAGACATCGGCGTGCTGGTCTCGCTGCTGCTGAACCTGGTGGTGCTGGAACCCGGGCAGGCCATCTACCTGGGTGCCGGAAACGTGCACGCCTACCTGCGCGGGCTCGGCGTGGAGGTCATGGCCAACTCCGACAACGTGCTGCGCGGCGGATTGACCCCCAAGCACATCGACGTGCCCGAGCTGCTGCGCGTCAGCAGCTTCGAGGCCCTGGGCGTCCCGCATCTGGAAGCCACCGAGACCATGTACGGCCAACAGGTCTTCACCCCGCCCTTTGCCGAGTTCCAGCTCCAGCACATCGAGCTGGCCGCCGTGTCCGATGCCGCCGACATGGGCGGCGGGGACGTGCCGGTGGCCGCCAACGGCCCGGTCATCGTGCTCTGCATCGAGGGAGAGGTGCTCATCGACACCCCGCGCGGGGACGAGCTCCTGCGCCGCGGCGACTCGCTGTTCATCGGCGCCAACGAGGCCCCGGCCATGGCTCGGCGCAGCGCCAATGCGGCGGGGCGCGCCTTCGCCGTGACGCCGCAGCCGCTCTCCTAGGTCCTGCGGCAGCCAAGACGCAGCGAGGCCCGGCAGGAATCACTTCCTGCCGGGCCTCGCCATGTCCGCGCGGCACTGCCGCCGGTGTGGTCTAGCGCGTGTAGGCTTCCCACTTGTCGGACTGGTGCTCGCCGTCGACGATGCGGATGGTGCCCGACTTGGAGCGCATCACGATCGACTGGGTGTGGATGCGGTTGTTCTTGTACCGCACCCCGCGCAGCAGGTCGCCGTCGGTGATGCCGGTCGCGGCAAAGTAGCAGTTGTCGGAGGTGACCAGGTCGTTGGTGGTCAGCACCCGGTCCAGGTCGTGGCCGGCGTCGATGGCCCGCTGCTTCTCGTCGTCGTCCGTGGGCCACAGGCGGCCCTGGATGATGCCGCCGAGCGACTTGATGGCGCAGGCGGTGACGATGCCTTCGGGAGTTCCGCCGACGCCCATCAGCACATCCACACCGGTGTTCTCGCGGGTGGCTGCAATCGCGCCGGCAACATCGCCGTCCATGATGAACTTGGTGCGTGCGCCGGCGGCGCGGATCTCGTCGACCAGGCCCGCGTGGCGCGGGCGGTCAAGGATGCACACGGTGATCTGGTTGATCTTCTTGCCCTTGGCCTTGGCAATCAGGTGCAGGTTCTGCTTGACCGGCAGGCGCAGGTCAACCAGCTCGGCAGCCTCGGGCCCGGTGACAAGCTTTTCCATGTAGAAGACCGCGGAGGGGTCGAACATGGAGCCGCGGTCGGCAACGGCCAGAACCGAGAGCGCGTTGTTGATGCCCAGGGCGGTCAGGCGGGTGCCGTCGATCGGGTCAACTGCGACGTCGCATTCGGCGCCGGTTCCGTCGCCCACGCGTTCGCCATTGAACAGCATCGGGGCTTCGTCTTTTTCGCCTTCGCCGATGACGACAACGCCATTGAAGGACACGGTGGAGAGCAGCGAGCGCATGGCGTCGACGGCAGCGCCGTCGGCGGCGTTCTTGTCGCCGAAACCAACCCAGGGGCTGGAGGCGATGGCGGCGGCCTCGGTGGCACGCACCAGCTCAAGGGCAAGGTTGCGGTCCGGTTCAGCGTCGCCGACTGAAAGTCGTGGGGACAGGTGGGCAAAATTCGTGGCTTCAGTCACGGTCTTCCTCGTCGTTGAGATCTGTTAGTTTGCCGAGGGGCCAACAGCTCCCATCATATCTCCCGTCGCCGCTTACTCCCCGTTGGCTACGACTTGTGCGACGCATCCGGCAGCCCGCGGAGCCCGGGGCCGCCCGTTTAGATTCTGCGCGGCGGATGCGCGAGAATGGAGGGGTGAGTGAACACCCCGAAGGCCCAGCCGTACCCGTCAACACCCCTGCATCCGCCAACACCCCGGCGTCCGCGGACACGGCCGTGCCGTCGCACGGGCTTGGTTCGGCACCTGCCGATGCGCAGCAGCCCGTCAAGCCGGTGCTGACTCCCAAGCAGGCCAAGCGCGCCAACCAAACACTCAAGGGCATGATCATTTCGGTGTTGCTCACCGTGGCGGTGGCGGTCCCGGTCATCCTCATCAACCCGGCGGACAAGGCCGAGACCTTCCGCGCGCCGGTGGATGTCGCCGATGTTGCCTCGCAGGCCGCGGCGGATGCGGATTTCACGCCCTGGGCACCGAACCTTCCCGAGGGCGACTACGTGAACTTCGCGCGTTGGATCACCGGGAATGTCGACGGAATCAAGTACTGGGAATTCGGGGTCGTCACCAAGGACGACGAGTTCGTGTGGGTCAAGCAGACAGCCGGGGCCAACCCGTCATGGCTGGCAGCGGCCACCGAAAACGCCACCCCCGCCGGCACCCACACCGTAGACGGGACCGACTGGGAACTGCGCACCAAGGACAACGACCAAATACTGGTCTCGACGCGCGGGGCCTCCACCATCGTGCTGACCAGTGACAGCGGCTTGGACACCCTCGACAAGCTGGCCCGCCTGGCCCAGCACGAGATCCCCGCCAACTAGCTCCCGCCCCCACAGCATCCGGCCACGGCGCCCGGATGAGATATTCGACACAATACATTCACCGGCGTGCCCTGCCTCGGGCGTCTAAGCTAAAGAACATGAATGATTCCGACGTCTCCGTCGACCACCTTGAGCTGACTCCCGCAGAAGCCTGGCGCAAACTGCGCGAGGGCAACTCCCGCTTCGTGGCCGGCCAAACCGACCATCCCAACCAGGACGCGCTGCGCCGCCAGTTCCTGGTGGACAAGCAGCACCCCTTTGCCGTCATCTTCGGCTGCTCGGATTCGCGTCTCGCTGCAGAAATCATTTTCGACCTGGGCCTGGGCGACGTCTTCGTGGTGCGCACCGCAGGGCACGTGATCGACTCGGCGGCCCTGGGCTCCCTGGAGTACTCGGTCGCCATGCTGAACGTCCCGTTGATCGTGGTGTTGGGCCACGACTCCTGCGGCGCCGTGACGGCAACGATCGACTCGGTGGAAAGCGGAACCATGCCCCCTGGCTTCATCCGCGACCTCGTCGAGCACATCACCCCGTCGGTGATCACCGCCCGGCGCAACGGCATCCGCGACGTCAACACCACCGTCGTCGAGCACGTCCAGCAGACAAGCCACCGCCTGGTGGAACAGTCGCGCATCGTTTCCTCCGCCGTGGAGGAGGGCCGCACCGCGGTGATCGGGGTGACCTACCGCCTGGCCGAGGGCAAGGCGGAAATGGTCTCCGGCTTCGGCGTCCTTTAGCCGGCACCTCTGCGCCCGCGGCCGGACCGGTTTCCCGGGACCTGCCGCGGGCGCTTTTTATTCCCGCGTTCGCCATTGGGGTGAACTGTGCGTCCGGCCACTGCCGAACCGGGTACATGCGGCGTAGCGTGTCTGGCATGGACACTTCTGCAGACTTCCGCATTGAACACGACACCATGGGCGAGGTCCGCGTACCGGCCGCAGCCCTCTACCGGGCCCAGACCCAGCGGGCCGTGGAGAACTTCCCGATCTCCGGCAAGAAGCTCGAGGCCACGCACATCCGCGCGCTGGCCCAGGTGAAGAAGGCCGCGGCAGGCGCCAACCTGGAATTGGGCGTGCTGGATGCCGAGCGGGCGAACGCGATCATGGCAGCCGCCGACGAGGTCGCCGCCAACAAGTACGACGAACACTTTCCCATCGACGTGTTCCAGACCGGTTCGGGCACCTCGAGCAACATGAACATGAACGAGGTGCTGGCCGAGCTGGCCACCCGCGCACTGGCCGCGGCCGGCTCGGACACCGTGGTGCACCCCAACGACCACGTCAATGCCTCGCAGTCCTCCAACGACGTATTCCCCACCTCGGTGCACGTCGCCGCGACCGCCGGGCTGCTGGGCGACGTCGTCCCGGGCCTCGAGGTGCTGGCAGCATCCCTGGAGGCCAAGGCAGTCGAGTTCAAGGACGTGGTGAAGTCCGGGCGCACCCACCTGATGGACGCGACCCCGGTGACCCTGGGCCAGGAATTCGGCGGCTACGCCGCCCAGATGCGCTACGGCGTCGAGCGCATCCTGGCCTCGCTTCCGCGGGTGGCCGAGGTGCCCTTGGGCGGCACCGCGGTGGGCACCGGCATCAACACCCCCGAGGGGTTCCCCGAACGCGTCATCGAGCTGCTCGCCTCGGACACCGGCCTGCCGCTGACCGAGGCCCGCAACCACTTCGAGGCCCAAGCCAACCGCGACGGACTCATCGAGGCCTCGGCCCAGCTGCGCAACATCGCGATCTCGCTGATGAAGATCAACAACGACCTGCGCTGGATGGGATCAGGACCGAACACCGGACTGGGCGAGATCGCGATCCCCGACCTGCAGCCGGGCTCATCGATCATGCCGGGCAAGGTCAACCCGGTGATCTCCGAGGCAGCGATCATGGTCGCCGCCCAGGTGATCGGCAACGACACCGCGATCGCATGGTCAGGGACCAACGGGGCGTTCGAGTTGAACGTCGGCATTCCGGTGATGGCCTCGAACCTGCTCGAGTCAATCCGCCTGCTGGGCAACACCACCCGGGTCATGGCGACGAAGATGGTCGACGGGATCACCGCGAACGTGGAACGCGCCCGCTTCCTGGCCGAGGCCTCCCCCTCCATCGTCACCCCGTTGAACAAGCTCATCGGCTACGAGAGCGCCGCGAAGATCGCCAAGAAGGCAGTTGCCGATTCGCTCACGGTCCGCGAGGCCACGGTGGCGCTGGGCTTCGTCGAGCGTGGCGATCTCACCGAGGCCCAGCTCGATGAACTGCTCGATGTCACCACCATGACCGGCAAGCACTGACACCAACCCAACACCCCCGCAAGCAGCGGCGGCCCGTCGAGGAATGTCTATCCATTCCTCGGCGGGCCGCCGTTTGCGTGTCCGGACGGCGGAACCGAGGGGCGCTGGGGCGTTCCGTGAGCGGGCCCACTTAAGTTGCACCCAACAACCAATAGTGCAAAACTGCACTCTATGAAGAATAGTGCAATTGGGGTTGTCGGCGAGCCGGGCACCCCGCCGGGCCTCGGCGCCCGCATGCTGAAAACCCGGCTGTCCATCTCGCGGAACGCACGCGAGCTGACGGCGGAAAACGGCTTTGCGGGGTTCACCGTCGAGGAACTCTGCGCCCGCGTGGGGATCTCGCGGCGCACCTTCTTCAACTACTTCGCCACCAAGCTCGACGCCGTCTTCGGGCACGCCGAGGACGGGCTGCCAGCCGAGGCGCTCGAGCGGTTCATGAACGCCCGGCCCGTCGGCACCGTCGGCATCTCCCCCACCCTGCTGGCCGACCTGGTGGCCTTGGTGCGGGAACAGCTGCGCATCGACGACGCCGAGATCCGCGGTGTCCACGGCTTCTTCACGATCCTGCACCGCGAGCCGGAACTGCTGGCCCGCATGATGAAGGTCGGCCCGGAACGCCAGGCCGAATTCACCGCCATGGTGGCCAGGCGCGAAGGAGTCGAAGCCGACCACAGCGGCATCGGCATGCTGGCGCACGCCCTGCAGTTCGCCACCCACCGTGCCATCGAACGCTACCTGGCTTCACCAGACGGGCCATCGCTGGAGGAAGAATTCCTCTCCGTCATGCACCAGACCCGGGAATTGTTCGGCCAGCCCCTGCTGCACGGGGATCCCCCCGCCACCTGACCCGACGGTCCGACGCACCACCCGTCATTTCCATCACACGCAAGGAACACCACCGCATGTCCACCACCACCGCGCCCCGCACACCCCCGGGCCCGGCGCCGTTGCTGCTGACGCAACGGCGCATCTGGATCATCTTCTCCGCGCTGATCGCCGGCATGATGCTCTCCTCCCTGGACCAGACCATCGTCTCCACCGCCATGCCCACCATTGTGGGCCAGCTCGGCGGAGTCGAACACCAGGCCTGGATCACCACCGCCTACCTCCTGGCCACCACCATCGTGATGCCGATCTACGGCAAGTTCGGCGACGTGCTGGGCAGGCGCAACCTCTTCCTGATCGCCATCGCGCTGTTCACCTTGGCCTCCGTGGGAGCCGCGTTCGCCGGCACCTTCTGGATGTTCGTGTTCTTCCGCGCCATGCAGGGCCTGGGCGGCGGCGGGCTGATGATCCTCTCGCAGGCCATCATCGCCGACATTGTCCCGGCCTCCGAGCGCGGGAAGTACATGGGCCCACTGGGCGCCATCTTTGGACTCTCCGCGGTCGCCGGACCATTGTTGGGCGGCTTCTTCGTCGACCACATGACCTGGCAGTGGGCGTTCTACATCAACATCCCCATCGGCATCGGCGCCTTCCTGATCGCCTGGTTCGCGCTGAAGCTGCCGAGCAAGAAGGCCACCAAGAAAATCGACATCCTCGGCGTGCTGCTGCTCTCGATCGCCACCACCTGCCTGATCTTCTTCACCGACTTCGGCGGCTCGAAAAACCATGGCTGGGGCGCCATGGAAACCTGGGGTTGGGGCGTGGGCATGCTGGCCGCCATCGTGCTCTTCGTCATCGTCGAAGCACGTGCCGAGGACCCGATCATCCCGCTGTCGCTGTTCAGGAACCCGGTCTTCGTCAACGCCACGGCCATCGGCTTCACCCTGGGCCTGGGCATGTTCGCAGCCATCGCATTCGTTCCCACCTTCCTGCAGATGTCCTCGGGCACCTCCGCGGCCGTCTCCGGGCTGCTGATGGTCCCGATGATGGTCGGCATGATGGGCACCAGCATCTACTCGGGCATCGCGATCACCAAGACCGGCAAGTACAAGGGCTACCCGATCGCCGGCGCCCTGGTCACCGCCGGGGCCATGCTTGCCTTCACCACGCTCTCGGCAGCCACCCCGCTGTGGCTGGTCTGCGTGTACCTCTTCGTGTTCGGTGCCGGCCTGGGACTGATCATGCAGGTCGTCGTGCTGGTGGTGCAGAACGCCGTGGATCCCGCCATGGTCGGCACCGCGACCTCCACGAACAACTACTTCCGTGAGGTCGGTGCGTCGCTGGGCGTGGCGATCTTCGGGGCCATGTTCACCAACCGGCTCTCCGAGAAGCTGACCGAGGTCTTCACCGGCGCCGGCGCGAGCGCCGAGGATGCCGGCAACGCCACCGCGACGCTGGATCCGCAGACCATGGCGCAGCTGCCCGAGGCCGTCCGGGACGGCATCGTCACCGCCTACGCCGATTCGCTGGCACCGGTGTTCTGGTACCTGATCCCGTTCATCCTCATCGCCTTCGTACTGGCGCTCTTCCTCAAGCAGGTCAAGCTCTCGGACACTGCCGGGATGGTGGCACGCGGCGAGGCCATCGGCGGCGAGGAGGCCCAGGCGCTGGAAGATGCGGAACGCCATGGCACCAAGGTTTCCGCGGCAGTCTCCCGCGCTCGTCCTGACAACGACCGGTCGCCGGAGACCGACCGCTAGGTCCGTGCCTCCCTCCCCCGGCGCCGGTGCCCCGCACGACCCCCCCAACCGCTCCCCTGACCGGGAATGGCTGCAGGTCTGGCGGGGCACTTTCGTCTGCGACCAGGAACCTCGCCGGGTCCGGTCAACCGGTGATGAAGTGGCCGGCTTCCCTGGGCTCGAGGGTCCAGTCGATGGCACGTTGGTGCTTGGGCGGCAGTGCCGGCAGCTGGCCCAGTACGAACCATCCGACCTCGAGGTTCTCGTCGTCGTTGACCTTTGCCTCCCCGCCCAGATACTCGCCGGCCAGGATGATGTCCAGGTATCGGGCGCGGTCCCCGTTGGGATACACCGCCTCGTCGGTGGTTGCCACCCCGACCAGCCGGGTGACGGCGCAGTGCACCGCGGTCTCCTCAAACACCTCGCGCACCGCCGCGATGGCGGGCTCCTCGCCCGGCTCCAGGATGCCGGCCGGAAGCGTCCAGCGCCCGTTGTCGGCCCGGCGGACCAACAGCACGCGGCCCTCGTGGATCACCACGGCCTTGACGCCGGGCAGCCACAGCGGGTCATTGCCGATCTTCCGGCGCATTTGGACGATGAATTCTGGTGTGGGCATGGCGGTGTTCCGGTGTCTTTCGTGTCGAGTGGATTCCGGGCGTGGTCTTGGCTTGGCTAACCGGCCACAGCCAGGGCAAGGGCCCCGCCCGCCAGCATGAAGGGACCGAAGGCAACGGAGGACCGCAGCGTGACCTTGCGCGCCAAAAGCAACACCACCGACCACAGGGCCCCGATGATGAAGGCAAAGGCGGTGGCCCACAACAGGTGGGTGTAGGAGAGGAAACCGAGGTAAAGTCCCAGCACGGCGGCGAGCTTCACGTCCCCCAGCCCCATGCCCGCGGGCGCAATCAGGTGCAGCACCAGGTAACCGGCGAACAGGATCACCGCTCCCAGCACCATGCGCAACAGGATCATGGGTTCTCCGGCCAACAATGCGGCAGCGCCCAGCAGCGCCAGGGCGGCGATGAACCACGGGCCCAGGATGCGGTTGGGCAGCAGGTGCGACTTGAAGTCGATGATGGTCAGGCGCACGGCGTTGAACAGGTACAGCGCCAGGGCCAGCGTTGCCAGGATTCCCGCCACCGTGGCCAGGACCGGGTCGGCGGCAAACCACTGCAGGATGAGTTGCGGCATGGGCCAAACCTTACGCGGTGCCCGCCGCCGCCGTCCGCGGCGGCACGCCACCGGCGGGACAATCCCCCGCAATGTGACTCCTCGCTACACTGAAGGCATGGACCAGCACCGTGGCGCTGACGTATTCCCCGACCCCGACAGGGCGCCGGGCAAGGAGCTCATGGGCCATTTTCGTCGGCTCGCCCGGTCCTCCCCCTGGCTGTGGAACACCCTCCAGATCCGGATCGGCGTCACCGACAAGGAACGGCAGGCGTTGGCCTTTGCCGCCCCGAGCCTGCCCACGCACCTCACGGTGCTGATCAGGCGCCCCGACGCCATCCGTGTCGAGGACGAGGACGGTGCGGTGCTCTTCCGCACCGAGCACATCTACGATTCGCGCGATGCCGGCTTCGTGGCGGCCACCCGCAAAAGCTGGTTGCTGCCGCCCCAACTATTGGCCCCGGTGTACGGGGACGACGGCCTGGTCTCCCGGCGGCCGGAGGCCGCCTATGGCAACGCATTGATGCCCGTGGGCCTGTGGAGTGCGTTCCTGGATCCGGTCGAGATCGCCGGCTTCGCACCGGCTCCTGCCGACATGGCCTTCCCCCATCCCAGCACCATCCACTCGCTGCGGGTGTTCACGGACGAATCGGGCCGCGAATGCATTGAGGCAGAACTCTCCCGCGGCCATTCCTACGCCCCGGTCATCAACGATGCGCCGCTGCTGGGCACCGGCCTCACGCTGATCCGCCTCGACCGGGCCACCGGCGTCTGCGTGCTGCGCCGGGTGCTCGACGGTCCTGACGCCGGGCTCGAACACCGGGCGGTCATCACCGCCGTGGACGAATACATGATCGACGGGCTTTTCACCCAGCCACTGGCCTCGCTCAGCGACGTGCGGCATGCACCGGTGTGGCCGATCCCGGGGCTGGCCGACACCCCCGGGCCGCAGACTCCGGGCAGCGCACGGCACCGGGGCGGGCCGGCGGCCTAGGACCGCGGGCGCGCCCCGGAGTTGCACCCGGCTAGTGGATGCGGTCTTCAAGCAGCTCGGTGACCAGCGCGGCGATCTCGGAGCGCTCGGAGCGGGTCAGGGTCACGTGCCCGAAGAGGTGGTGGCCCTTGAGCTGCTCGACCACCGCCGCGACGCCGTCGTGCCGCCCCACCCGCAGGTTGTCGCGTTGGGCCACGTCGTGGGTGAGGATCACCTTGGAGTTCTGCCCGATGCGCGAGAGCACCGTGAGCAGCACGTTGCGCTCAAGCGATTGCGCCTCGTCGACGATCACGAACGCGTCGTGCAGCGAGCGCCCGCGGATGTGGGTCAGCGGCAGCACCTCGAGCATGCCCCGGCTCATGACCTCGTCGATGGCGTTCTTGGAGACCACCGAGCCCAGGGTGTCGAACACGGCCTGCGCCCAGGGGTTCATCTTCTCCGCCTCGGCGCCGGGGAGGTAGCCCAGCTCCTGGCCGCCGACCGCGTAGAGCGGGCGGAAGACCATGATCTTGCGGTGCTCACGGCGTTCCATGACCGCTTCGAGCCCTGCACACAGTGCGAGCGCCGATTTGCCGGTGCCGGCGCGGCCGCCGAGCGAGACGATGCCGACTTCCTTGTCGAGCAGCAGGTCCAGGGCCAGGCGCTGTTCGGCGGAGCGGCCGCGCAGCCCGAAGGCCTCGCGGTCTCCGCGCACCAGGCGCACCAGGTGGTTGCGGTCCACCCTGCCCAGGGCCGAGCCGCGCGGGGAGTGCAGGATCAGCCCGGTGTTCACCGGCTGATCGGCTGCTTCCTCAAGCTCAAGGGATTCATCTGAGTAGAGCGCGGACATGTCCTCCTGGCTCACGTCCATCTCGTGCACGCCGGTCCAGCCGGAGTCGGCAATGAGCTCGTTGCGGTATTCCTCCGCCGTCAGGCCCATGGCCGAGGCCTTGATGCGCATGGGAGTGTCCTTGGACACCAGCGTGACATCCAGGCCCCCGTCGAGCATGGCCTTGGCGACGGAGAGGATGCGGGTGTCGTTGTCCGCGTTGCGGAACCCCACCGGCAAGACGTTGGACGCAATGTGGTTCAGTTCCACGCGCAGGGTGCCACCCTGCTTGCCGACCTCCATGTCATTGGCCAGCCCGCCGTTCTTGCGGCCCAGCTCCTCAAGGGTCCGCAGTGCCTCGCGGGCAAAATAGCCCAGCGTGGGGTCGTTGCGCTTGTGCTCGAGTTCGGTGATCACTGTCAACGGCAGGACCACATGGTGTTCGGCAAAGCGCAACATGGCGTGGGGGTCTGCGATCAACACCGAGGTGTCCAGGACGAATGTCCGGGTACCTGCCGCCGATGCCGCCTGGGTGGCAGTCTCTGCCGAGACGGCGGGGGCGGTTGATGGGATTTCCTGTTTCGCTACCACTGTGGCTCCTCGCGGGGAGTGCTGCCCCGTTCAGCGGGCAATGACGGCTTCATCACCCGTTACGCTCAACATACGCCGAATGCTTCGGCCATACCTACGGTTTGGACAGTGCCGCGGTGAAGAGAAGATGAAGATTTGGCATCGCCCGGATGTCAGCGTGGGACGCGCCCCGGAAACCACGGATCAGGAGCCGAAGCGGCGTTGCCTGTCGGCGAAGTCGCGCAGGGCGCGCAGGAAGTCCACGCGCCTGAAATCGGGCCACAGCGCCTCGCAGAAGTAGAACTCGCTGTAGGCACTCTGCCACGTCAGGAACCCTGAAAGGCGCTGTTCGCCCGAGGTGCGAATGACCAGGTCGGGGTCCGGCTGGCCCTTGGTGTAGAGGTGGGTGGCCAACTGGTCGGGATCCAGGTCCGCGGCGATCTGCGCGGCGTCCAGCCCGTTGGCATGTCCTTGGAGCAGCAGCGCCTTGACGGCATCGACGATCTCCTGCCGGCCGCCGTAGCCGACGGCGACGTTGACGTGGATCCCGGTGACACCGGCGGTTGAGGCTTCCAGCTCGCGCAGTTTGTTGGCCAGGTAGTCCGGCAACAGGTCCAGCGCGCCCACCGGCTTTACGCGAACGGTCTTGGTCTCGCCCAACCGGTCCAGGGTGTTGGCAATGATCCCCATCAGGGCATCGAGTTCATCGCTGGAGCGGCTCATGTTGTCCGTGGAAAGCATGTAGAGCGTGACCAGGTTGATGTCCAGCTCCTGGCACCAGCCCAGGAATTCCAGGATCTTGTCCGCGCCGGCCTGGTGCCCGCTGGCCGTGGTTTGCCCTGACAGCTTGGCCCAGCGCCGGTTCCCGTCCACGAGCACGCCAATATGTGCCGGCAGTTTTTCCGGGGTCAACATACCCCGCAACTGCCGCTCATAGAGCCGGTAGACGAATCCCGGAAGTTCCACGGCGATACTCCTGCATAAAAATAGGGGGCCAACATGCGACCGCCCTCGGGTCGCGTGCATGGCTTAACGCTACCGGGTTCCGCCCCCGGTGGTGCGCCAAGACGCGGGCATGGCACGGTGCAATACCGCATACAACGGCCCGGTCCCCGGTGATCCCTGCGTTTTCCTCGGCACTCCGGCCACCGCTGCCACCTTGGCCTCGATCCATCGATGGTGATCACGGCAGGCGCCGGGGGGGGATTGAACCGGGAATGCCCGTCTTGTCAGCAAGATGGGGCTTGCCACAGGGGCTATTCGCCTCTGCCACGAGGGGTACGACGCCCCGGCGAGCGCTGCCTCCGCAGGGGCGTCTGGTGAGGATGCTGGTTAGTTCTCCTGCATTTTTACCGTAGTCGCGGTTCCGAATGCGTTGACCTGTAAGCCGATGGTGTCACCGGCATGCGCGAACCCTTTATTGTCGTCAGTTGATGCCAGAATCGCGGAACCAGCCGACGCAGCATCCCGCTGTGAAGTCCACGTGTACGACCTATTCGCTTCGGTCGGAGCCTCGAAGGTCCCCGCCCATTAGATAGACGCCGTATCGCCGCCGCCAAAGCTACCGCGCGGTAGTTTAGGCTGGGGTCATGAGCCAAGCATCCGGGACCCCGTCACATCCCATGGTTCCAGCGCACCCGGCCAAGCCGTTGCTGCGCGGCTGGATCCATGCAGTCACCGCACCACTGGCCCTGGTCGCCGGTATCGTGCTGATCGTTCTGGCCCCTGCGGGCGCCGGCAAGATCGCCAGTGCCGTGTTCGCGTTCACCGGGGTTCTGCTCTTCACGGTTTCGGCTTTCTACCATCGCGGAAATTGGTCGCCGACCACCACTCGCGTGCTCAAGCGGATCGACCACACCAACATCATGCTGCTGATCGCCGGCTCCTACACGCCGCTGGCCTGGGCCCTGCTTCCGGCCAGGTCGGCCACCATTCTGTTGGTCTCGATCTGGATCGGGGCCCTTGCAGGGGTCGGCTTCCGGGTGTTCTACACCGACGCACCGCGTTGGCTTTACACCCCCGTCTACGTATTGCTCGGCCTGGCGTCCCTGCTGTTCATCGGGGAATTCTTCACCGCCAGCCCGGCCGCGACAATCCTCTATATGCGCCGGCGGTGCCTTTTACATTGCCGGTGCGGTGTTCTACGCGTTGAAGGCCCCGAACCCCATTCCGGAAATCCTGGGATTCCACGAGCTGTTCCATGCCTTCACGCTGATCGGTTACTCCTGCCACTTCGCAGCCATTGCCATCGCGGTGCTCGGCGCCACCTAGTTCACCGGTCCGCTCACCGAAAGTCCCGGTGCGATGAGCGCGGCCAGCGCCGGCAGGTTGCCGACCGGTGCGTGGCAAACCCCTCCGCGGCACACATAGAGCCGCAATTGCCCCTCGGGTCCCGCCGGGTAGACAGTGTCCCTGGTGCCCGCGTCGCCGGTCGGGCCCAGTTGGGCCACTGCCGCCAATACGCCGAGGCGCACCGCTTCCCGGCGCTCGGGCTCGGTTCCTCCCGCCACGACCAGCTCCGTCGTGGAACCGTGGACGAATCGGGCAACCACTCCCAAGGCGCTCCCGGTGCCATGGGGTGCGCGCTCGGCAAGCGCCGGGACGAATCCCAGCAACATGCGCACCAACCCGAGGTCTTCTTCGCTGCTTTCGAACGCCGCCTCGGGGGCGTCCGCTCCCATGTCCAGCTGCCTGCGCCCGGCCCGGTTCAGCAGCGCGGCGGCCAGCAGCGAGGTCGCCGAGGGCACCGCGTCATCCAGTGCCTCGGCGCTGCCCATTCCCCCGCGCATGGCCTGGACTCGGGGGTCGTTCGCTGCGCTGTCCAGTGGCAATCCGCCGTCAAGGAAAAGTTCCAGGGCCGCGCTGAGCACTTCGTCGGCTCTGGCGAACCAGACCTGGTCCCCCGAGGCGGTACCCAGCTGCTGGAATCCCAGTGCCACGCCCGCATAGTCCTCAAGCACCGCGGAGATGGATGTGCTGGCCCGGCCCTGGTGGCTGATGCGGTGGAGCATTGCCCCGGCGCCACCGCTCGCCGTCACCCAATGCACCCGGTACAGGTACTCGGCCGTCTTCGTGGCGAGGTCAAGCATGCGCGGTTCGCGCAACAGCACCGCTGCCTCGGCCAGCGAGGCAATGGCCAGGCCGTTCCACCCGGCGACGACCTTCTCGTCGCGGCCCGGCTGCACCCGCGTCGCACGCTCGGCGGCCAGTTTCCCCAGGGCATCTGCGAGCCCCGGCCATTCGACGAGCGTCGGGGTGCGGGACAGCGCAACGGTCATCGGCACGTCCCGCGGAAGGAGATCACCTTGCCCGGCGCCCTCGCCCGGCAGCGATGCGCCTGCCCACAAGTGCAGGAAAACATTGCCGGAGGCCGGAAGCCCTTCCGTTCCCTGTTCCCCCAGGACCCTAGCGACCTCGCCCCGGCTAAAGGTGTAGGTGGCGCCCTCGTGGTGGGATCCGTCCGGCATGACGGTGTCGGCGTCAAGGGATGAGGCGAATCCCCCGCCGGGAAGCTGCATGTCTTCCTCCAGCCACTTGTGGATGCCGCGGGCGGATACGCGACAGAGTTCGGAGATGTCCGCATCGGGCAACTGCACCGCCGCGCGGGCGAACAGGCCGAGCAGCTGTGCGTTGTCGTAGAGCATCTTTTCAAAGTGCGGGATCTTCCATCCAGGATCCACGCAATAACGCGCAAAGCCGCCGCCCACGTGGTCTGCCAGTGCACTGCAGGCCATGATCCGCAGCGTCTCCGATGCCAGCGCCGCGGCCTGCGACGCCTCGGACCCCGAGCCCAGTGAAGCCCGCAGAAGGAAGTCCAACACGGAACTCGGCGGGAACTTGGGTGCCGGTGAAAAGCCTCCGGTGGGATCCTCCATGGCCGCCAACTTTCGCACGGCGGTGCCGATCACCTCGGCCAGCTCCGGTTCATTGCCGGCAGTGGGCAACGGCAGGGACCGGGAGAACATCTTGGCCTGTCCGCCGGCGACCGAACCCAGGTGGTCGGCGAGCGTCGCTGCCTGCAGTTCCAAGGCGTCTCGGCGGTTGTCCCAGGCGTCGGTGACGGCTTCGAGCACTTGCATGAAGGCGGGCATGCCCGGCCGGGGCACCGGGGGGAAATAGGTCCCGGCATGGATGGCGCGGCCGTCGGGGAGCGTGAATACGCTCATGGGCCAGCCACCGGCACCGGTGAGTGTTTGGGTTGCGGCCATGTACGCACTGTCGACGGCAGGATGTTCCTCGCGGTCGACCTTGATCGGCACGAAGTGTTCGTTGAGGTAGGCGGCGATCCCGGGGTCGTCGAAGGATTCGCGGGCCATCACATGGCACCAGTGGCAGGCGGCGTATCCGATGGACAGGAAGACCGGGACGTCGCGGGACGCGGCCTCGGCGAATGCCTCGTCCCCGTAGGGCCACCAGTCCACCTGCTGGTGGGCATGCTGCCTGAGGTAGGCGGAGGCGCTCGAGGCGATTCGTTGTCCCATGTTTCCAGTCTCCCCCACGAGCGTCCTTCATGGCAGAGCCCGGGGCATCGAGCGCAGGCCAATCCCGACGACCGTCGTGTCTGGAGGTTCCAAGCCGGAAA
Source organism: Paeniglutamicibacter sulfureus (assembly GCF_039535115.1). Taxonomy (NCBI): domain Bacteria; kingdom Bacillati; phylum Actinomycetota; class Actinomycetes; order Micrococcales; family Micrococcaceae; genus Paeniglutamicibacter; species Paeniglutamicibacter sulfureus. The sequence continues at coordinate 4,072,101 of NZ_BAAAWO010000001.1, read as the reverse complement.
CATGTGGAACGTAGACATCGAGCTGATTGCCCAGTGGTTCGCTTCGTGGGACTCCTGCAGCAGCCGACTTCAGCTGTCCCGGCCCCGCAATGCCGCATACCCGGCACCGAGGAACACCGTCGTCCAGGCTGCCAGAACGGCAACCGCGGTGACCGGGCCGTAGGGTTGTTCCGCTGCGGTGCCCAACACCGCAGCGGCATTGATCGGCAGATAGGAGGCGGCTTCCTGCACCGCCTCCGCGGCGAACAGCGGCAGGATCTGCGGCAGCCCGAAGAGCAGCACGAACGCCGCGGTCACGGCCCCGGCGCTGCTACGCAGCATCGATCCGAGGCCCACCATCATCATGGCCAGCAGCCCCAGGTAGGTGCCGGCGCCGAGCATGGCCGTGGCCAGCTGGCCGGGCGTGAACTCTCCGTAGGATCCCGCGGCCGGTGCCGCCACCAGAGTGCCGACCCCCACCAGGGCGGCCCCGGAAACGAATCCGACCGCACCCAGCACCGCGGCCTTGGACCCCAGGAAGCTCAAGCGCACCGGGACCGCCTGCAGGGAGGTGGTGATGGTGCCGGAACCGTACTCGGAGGTGACGGACAGCGCCGCAAGAACGGCGATGAACAACTGGGACAGCTGCAATGACACGAAGGCGACGAAAGGTGCCGGCATCGTCGTGTCATAGCCGTTCTCCCCGCTGGCCTGCGCCGAGGCGCCCAGCAGCCAGGCCAGGCCGAGCTGCCCGAGCAGCGCCAGTGACAGGATGATCCAGGTGGAGCGCTGGGAGGCCAGCTTGGTGGCCTCAAAGGCCGCGGCCCGGCGGGCACGGCCGCGGCGGATGGCGGCGGGCGGGGTTCCCTGGATGGCGCTCATGATGCTGTCCTTTCATTTTCGGATGGCACATATTCGAGGCTGGAGGAAGTCAATTCGGCGTAGGCCTGTTCCAGCGAGGCCTTGCGCAGGCTCAGTTCGTTGATCCTCAGCCCCAGCCCGTGGGCAATTCCCCCGACATCCTCCAGCGAGGCGCCGGTGACCCGCAGCGTCCCGGAATCCGTCAAGGTGACAGGGCACCCGGCCCAGGACAGCGCCTCGGCGAGCAGCGCGGCATCGGGGGTGGCGACGGTGATGGAGTTCAGCGCGCTTTCGGCGATGACGTTGTCGATGGAATCATCCGCGATTAACCTGCCCCGCCCGATGACCACCAGGTGGTCGGCCGTGGACTGCATCTCGCTCATCAGGTGGCTGGAGACGAACACCGTCGCCCCGGCGGCCGCCTTGGCACGCATGAGCTCTCGGATCCACACCACCCCGTCGGCGTCCAGGCCGTTGACCGGCTCGTCGAAGATGAGCACCTGCGGATCGCCCAGCAGCGCACCGGCAATGCCCAGACGTTGGCGCATGCCCAGCGAAAAGGTGCCGATGCGTTGGTGCCCCGCCTCGACGAGCCCGACCTCCTCCAGCACCGTCCCCACCCGGCTGGCGGGGATGGAGTTGCTGCGGGCCAGGCCCAGCAGGTGGGATGCGGCACGCTGCCCCGGATGCCCGATGCGCGAGTCGACCACGGCCCCCACGGTGCGCAGCGGGGTGTGCAGGGCCGCATAGGGTTTCCCATTGATCAGCGCTGCCCCGGAGTCGGGGGTGTCGAGCCCGAGCAGCATGCGCATGGTGGTGGTCTTCCCTGCCCCGTTGGGACCCAGGAAGCCGGTGACTTTCCCCGCTTCGATGGCCACCGAGAGCCCGTCCACCGCCCGCTTGCGTCCAAAGTCCTTGGTGAGATCCTCAAGCACGATCATGGTCCTGCTCCTTGCCCGGTTGGTGTTGCTTCCTTGCCTTCAACGCTAGGTTGGGTCCCGGGCCCACCGACACCGGCGTTCGTCGGGTCTTGGGCAGCGAACACCCCTGACTTTCGTCGGTGTTCCGGCGGGCGGCGGCTCGGTAGCATGGGGTGAATGAGGATCCGTTCCGGAGTCCGTTTCCGTCCGCAGCAGGCCGGCTGGGCCGTCGTGCTGTTGCTGGCCGCGCTCGTGATGCCGGCACTGGGCCCGGGCAATGCCCTGGCCGCGGCCCTGGCGGTGGTTGCCCCCTATCTGGCCGGGCGCAGGCTGGATTCCCTCGCCGCTTCGGTGTCCATGTTGGGGGCCGGGATCCTGGTCGCCGGTGCGCTGCGGCTGGCCGCCGATCCTTCCGGAGCCGCCTCGAGGTGGCTGTTGGACGTGCTGCTGGTCTTTGCCGCGGTGGTGCTGCCCTGGTGGTGGGGCCGCTACCGTATGCTGCGCGCCGCCCACCGCCGACGCGAACACGAGGTGGTTGCCGCCAACGCCAGGCTGCTCGAACGCACCCGCGTTGCCCAGGACATGCACGATGAGCTCGGGCACGAGCTGGCGCTCATTGCGCTGGGTGCCGGCGCGCTGGAGGTCGACGCAAACTCCACGGAGCACGGACGCCGCGCGGCGGCCGACATCCGCGAGCGAGCTGCCCAGGCCATCGATTCGCTGCACGCGATCGTGGCGATGTTGCGCCAGGACACGTCCAACGGCGTTGCCCCGCTGATACCTGCCGGCGAATCGATCCAGGCACTGGTTGCCCGGGTGCGAACCTCCGGGCTTCAGGCGGACCTCGAACAGGTGTCGGCCCCGCCCGGAACCCCGTCTCCTTCACGGGCGGTGCAGGCCGCCATGCACCGGGTGGTCCAGGAGGGGCTGACCAATGCGGCCAGGCATGCCCCCGGCGCCGAGGTGCACATCGGGATCGACGAAGGCAAGGACCCGGTGACCATCACAATCGAAAACCGACGCACCTCACCGGCCCTGGCCGTGGGCACCGGAGGTTCCGGGCTCGCCGGGGTCGCCGAACGGCTGCGCATGCTCGGCGGCACCCTGGAGGCCGGAGTTCACGGGCAGGATTTTCGCCTCGTCGCACGCATCCCCCGGTCATCCCGGCTTCCCGAACCCGGACCCGGCACGCTGGCGCTCGGTCCTGCGCCGGTGGACGGGTCGGTGGCCACGGAGCTTGCCGATGTCCGTCGCACCACGCGCTCGCGGCAATGGGCCACCGCGTTGCTTCCGCTGGGGTTGGCGACGCTGTTGGCCGGCATCCTGGTGACGGTGCAGGTGCTCACGGTGGTGGACAACGCCCTGGCGCCGTCCGCCTACGCGCAGCTGCGGGTGGGGCAGGCCCGCGCAGAGATCGTACCGTTGCTGCCCGCCGGCGGCCTGGACGGCCCCACCCCGAGGATTGCCGAGACCCCGGCACCAGGGAACACGACATGCATCTACTACCAGGCACGCAACGGCTTCCTGGATTTCAGCACCGACATGTACAGGCTGTGTTTCGGCCACGGGGTGCTCGTGTCCAAGGACCATCTGTTGCCGCGAAACGAAGGATGACACCTGTGCCCCTGCCCGAAGTTCCACGACCCGCCTCCGGCCCCGGGGACAGGCCCATCACGGTGTTGTTGGCCGATGACGAAGCGCTGGTCCGCGCCGGGGTCCGGGCGATCCTGTCCTCGGATCCGGGCATCGAAGTAGTGGCCGAGGCGGCCGACGGGCGCGAGGCCCTGGAACTTGCCGCCAGGTTCCGGCCTTCGGTGGCGCTACTGGATATCCGCATGCCGGTGCTTGACGGGCTCGCCGCGGCCCGCGAACTGGCCGTGCGCCTGCCCGGCACCGCCGTCGCCATGCTCACGGTCTTCGGCGAAGACGAGTACATCGACGCGGCGCTGAAGGTGGGAGTCAGCGGCTTTTTACTCAAGGCCTCGGCGCCGCAGGAGCTGATTGCCGGGGTCAAGGCGGTTGCCTCGGGCGCCGCCTATCTTTCACCGCGCGTGGCACGGCGGGTGGTGGACCGGCTGCGCGCCGTCGACGTCGGTGCCCCTCAGGTGGCCCGCGCGGCCGTGGCGCAGCTAAGCGCCAGGGAAACCGATGTGCTCATCCTGTTGGGGGCCGGCTATTCAAATGCACAGATCGGTGCTCGGCTGCACCTGACAGAGGGAACCGTCAAGGGGCATGTCTCGGCGATCCTGCTCAAGCTGGGGGCAGTGAACCGGGTGCAGGCCGCGGTGTTGGCCCACCATGCCGGGTTGGTTCCGCCCGGTTCCTGAACCCAGGGCCGCGGTCACTGCAAAGGCCCCCGTGAAGAAATTCTCAATTTCACGGGGGCCTTGCAGGATGATGGTGAGCCTAACGCGCGGGCTTGTCGCCCGGCTCGTCGGGCTGGATGTCTTTACCCTTGTCCACCAGCTCCTGCTGACGTGCCTCGGGTCATGTCACGGATCAGGAAGATGGTCACAATGACGAGCACCGCCGTGGCCACAAACCCACGAATCCCCGGCCAATGCTCTGTGCCGCATCTCCGACGGGCGCTCCGTGAACCGGCGATGGACTAACGGAGGCGGTGTAAAGCAGGAACGAATACACGCGCGGGGCGCATTCTGAAAAAGTTGGCGGCCGGAATCATCGGCACATTACACCGGCAAACTGGTCGGCCTCTGGGAGTGTGGTGGGAACCGCGGATTCGATCAGGGTGCAGTCCTCCCATGGCCATGCCTTGGCGTAGATCGCCTCGGGCACGGCAAAGAAGAGTCCTGTCGGATCGATTTGGGTCCGGTGGGCCAGCAGCGCCCGGTCTCGGTGCTTGAAGAAGTCTGCGCAGTGGACCTGCGTGGTGGTTTCGTGCGGCGAAACCCGCCCGAATCGCTATTCGTCCGGGTGTTGCTCCCAGGCGGCAATTCGTTCGGCATAGGGCGATTCGATGCCGCCGTCCACCATGGCGTAGTGCAGTGTCTTGAATCGCTCGTCGGCAAAGGCGCGATCGTAGTAGAGCTTGGAGGTTTCCCAGGGCTCGCCAAGTTCCGGAGAGCTGGTGGACTTGGCAACTTCTGCAACGGCGTGCATGGCGATCTTGTGCGCCTAGACGTGGTCTGGGTGCGGGTAGCCGCCGTTTTCGTCGTACGCAATGATCACGTGCGGCTTGAATTCGCGGATCAACTTGATCAACGGGGCTGCTGCCCGGTCAAGGCCTCGTCCCCATAGGGCCACCAGTCCACCTGCTGGTGGGCATGCTGGCGCAAGTAGGCGGAAGCGCTTGAGGCGATTCGTTGTCCCATGTTTGCGGTCTCCCCCAAGATGGTTCTTTGGGTCACGGCCTGGGAATTTCGCGCATGCCAGCCCCTCCTGGTGACTCACGGGAGCATCCGCACTAGAATGCGGACATGAGCGGCTTGCATGTTTCGGTGCGGGCGTCAGCGGGCTCGCCGGCGGTGAGCGAATTCGTCATGGCGGTCGGATTTCCATGGCATGCCAGTACCGAAAACCCTCCCGTAGACAGGATGGTACGAGGCCGCGGGGCCGTGGACCGCGCTTCACGCACGTCTCGTCTTGATACTCATCCCGGTTCCCGACACTGCCGACCAAGTTGCTCTCCACGGGAGTTGACTCGTGCGCGTTGGTCAGGCCGCGCGGATCGTGACGCTCGCCGGAGCGGTCGGTACGCACGGACCATTTCTACCCGACATCGTGTTCCCTGCGCTTGCGGACAGAGCTCCGGGGCCTCTTGCGCCGGACAGTTCATTGGCGACTTGACCGCGGAACGACGCGGGCATCGTCGTGTTCGACTTGTGTTCGACTGCCGGCGTATCTGCCTGGCAATACCGGGTGCCGCTGGTGGACGCGGGGGCGCCTTCGGCCGTGCTCCCTGAAACTTGCTCGCGGTCAGTAGGCCGGCGTTCCCTCGAGCTACTTCTAACGTGAACCGACTCCAATTCCGAGCGAGAAAAGAAAAAGTCATGAAGACAACCAAAGGCAGGCCACCTATCGCCGGCAACCGAATGGCCTTGGCGGGCGCCGTGCTCTACCTCTTGGAGTGGGTCGCCATTTTTGGATCTGGTCTGGTGGGGGTAGAGATGATCGGCGGCGAGATCGGCGCCTCACCGCAAGAGGTCGTGGCCACCTATGCCGGATCCGAGAACGGAATGGCACTCATCGCCGGTTGGATGTGCCTCGTGCTCACCGGCCGGGTGTTGCTGCTCGTCGGCCTTCGGGCCGGCCTCCGAGACTCCGGCCGGGACCACCCCTTGATGGGATTTGCAGTATCGATCATGACCATCAGCGTCGCGCTGGAAATCGCAATCACCGCGATTTATGCCGGCGCCGCAACACTTGCAGCCGATTCGTCCGAGCAAGCGGTCCTGGCTCTGGACCGAGCCGGTACCGCCTTGTACCCTATGGTTTACGGCTCTGCAGGTCTGTCAGTCCTCTGCGCTGCTTGGTGTCTGTCGCGCTCAGGCCTCTTCCCCGTCGCACTGAATGTCCTCGGGTTCATAGGCGGTGCCGGCATGGTTCTGATACCGTTCTTTGCTGCTCCGGCCTTCAATGCGGTACTAATAGTCCTGGGTTTCATCCCGCTTTTCGTCTGGGTCTGGATGATCTGGGCCGGCATCCTCTTCTGGCGGAACGCACCCAGCCGGGCCGTCGAACCAGTCGACGCCGTGAACATGTCGGGCGGGCGACGAAACCGCTCGAAGCCTCCACTTTTGTGAAGTAGCTGCCGGAGCGCTCTTCCAACCGGTGTCTCGCGAGGTCTCGCAGATGGTAGGCGGAACGAGACGACGCACAACGCGGGACAATTCTGTGCTTCATCCCAACACGGTCCCGCTTAACCGATAAGCCCCGGTGCTGTTTCCCGATCCCAGTCTCACGACAGATATCCTTTGCACCGGACATCCTTGTCATCCGACACTCCGGCTCTCCGTCGCACGTTCAGAACAGATCTGTTCCACGAAGAGTACTCGACAGCGAGCTAGTGGAGTCCCATTGCCTGGGACCGTCGATCAAGGTCCGCCCGTGAATGCGGCCCGGGTCCAGGTCCGCCGATCAGACCGACCTGCCGACAGGGCACAGGGACACCTACGCTCAAGGCGACTTCAGGGTGCGGATTCACGCCAAGCGCCGAGTCCCAATGGCCAAGCCCACGGCGGCGGAGCCCCGAAAGCGACACCTGACACAAGAATCCATCCAAGCCATACTTTCAGGAGTCCGAGACGATTAACGCGCGGGCTTGTCGCCCGGCTCGTCGGGCTGGATGTCTTTGCCCTTTTCCACCAGCTCCTGCTGGCGGGCTTGGGCCTCGCCCTGGTAACGGACCCGGCGGATGCGGCGGGTCATGTCACGGATCAGGAAGATGGTCACAATGACGAGCGCCGCGGTGGCCACAAAACCCACGAATCCCGGGCCAATGGATTGTGCCGCGTCACCGACGGGCGCGCCGGGAACCGGCGAAGGACTAACTGATGCTGCGTACAGCAGGAACGAATACACGCGCGGGGCTCTTTCTGAAAAAGTTGGCGGCCGGTTTCACCGGCACGTTACCTATCTTAGACCGGCAAACAGGTCGGTCTCTGGGAGTGTGGTGGGAACCGAGGATTCGATCAGCGTGAAGTCCTCCCACGGCCATGACTTGGCGTAGATCGCCTCGGGCACCGCAAAGAAGAAACCGGCCGGATCGATCTGGGTCCGGTGGGCCAGCAGCGCCCGGTCGCGGTGCTTGAAGAAGACGGCGCAGTGGATCTGCGTGGTGGTCTCGTGCGGGGAGACCCAACCGAAGAGCTGCTCGTCAGGGTGTTGCTCCCAGGCGGCAATTCGTTCGGCATACGGCGACTCGATGCCGGCGTCCACCATCGCATAGTGCAGTGTCTTGAAACGCTCGGGGGCGAAGGCGCGGTCGTAGTACAGCTTGGAGGTTTCCCAGGGCTCGCCGAGTTCCGGGGAGCTGTCGGCCTTGGCCGCTTCCGTAAAGGCGTGCACCGCGACCTTGTGAGCCTGGATGTGGTCCGGGTGCGGGTAGCCGCCGTTTTCGTCGTACGCGATGATCACGTGGGGCTTGAACTCGCGGATCAACTTGATCAACGGTGCAGCTGCCCGGTCCAGCGGCTGCAGGGCGAAGGCGCCGAAGGGAAGTTCCGGCAGCGGGTCGCCCTCGGGCAGGCCGGAATCCACGAAACCCAGCCAGCGGTGCTCGATGCCCAGCACGGCAGCGGCCTCGGCCATTTCCGTGCGCCGCACCCCGGCCAGGTCCCGGTGTGCGTGGGCAAGTTCACCAACGGCCGCGTTGAGGATGTCTCCGCGTTCCCCCCCGGTGCAGGTTGCCACCATCACCGAAGCGCCGGCCGCAATGTACGCGGCCATCGTGGCCGAGCCCTTCGATGATTCGTCGTCGGGGTGTGCATGGACCGCCAGCAAACGCAGCCCCGTTGAATCAGCGATCTGCTCCACGTTTCGTTCTTCCACCTAGGTAGCTCCAACTTCTCATGCTCGGTGAAGGGTTCCCCTTGCCAAGGCTTAGACTGGTAGGGATGATTTCCCGGCCGCGACGCCCACGAATCGAAAGAGGCGCCAATGTCCAGCTTAACTAATAGGTACGGTTCGCCCAAGCGGGCCCTTCCCAAAAAGACCCGCAAGACGTTGATCATCGGGTCCCTGGGCGTTGGCATGCTGGCCGCACTCTACTTGGCCACGGCAACTCATTCGAACGTGCAGTTCAAGGACAATTCGTTCATCGTCCACTCACCCACGATGGCGACCGCGATTGTGGACATTTCCAAGGAGGCCAGCGCGACCGTGCAGTGCGAGGTGCGCGCCATGAGCGATTCCTACGCCATTGTCGGATGGAAGACGCTGACCGTGGGACCCAGCGAGGGCCAGGGCATGACAACCACGCGCTTTGATGTCGATCTGCGCACCGAATCGTTGGCGACCACCGCCGGCATCGAGGAATGCAGAGTCCTCAAGACCGCCTAGATTCCACACGCCCCGAGTGTCTCGGCCATTGTGAAGTCTCCGAGACGCGCCGATACGCCAAAAGCTCAAACCTTGGGCAATTAGCCAAATGACGGCTAATATCTTTCTAATACGTTAATGCCCCGCTACAGAACGTGACGGACAAAGTTCTTCACCCACTGTGCGGGGTCTTTGCTTGCAAGTTGTTCGTCGCATCATCGGGCGGGACCATCTCGGCCTGTTGTTCCCCTGGGGAGCAGCGGCCCTGATTACACAAGGAGTACCACGTGACCACGACCAATCATGAACCAGTAATCTGGCTGACCCAAGAGGCGTTTGACCGCCTGACCGTCGAGCTTGAGCACCTCGCTGGGCCGGGCCGCGCGGAAATCGTGGACCGCATTGAACAGGCACGTTCCGAGGGCGACCTCAAGGAAAACGGCGGCTACCACGCAGCCAAGGAAGAACAGGGCAAGGCCGAGGCACGCATCGCGTACCTCAAGGACCTTTTGCGCCGAGCCCACGTGGGCGAGGCACCTGCCGATGACGGAGTCGTCGAGCCGGGCATGCTGGTTCAGGCCATCATCGCAGGCGACAAGACCACCTTCCTGTTTGGCAGCCGCGAGGTTGCCGGGGACACCGACCTGGAGGTCTACTCCGAGCGGTCCCCGATTGGTGCCGCCGTGCACGGCGCAAAGTCCGGTGACACGATTAGCTACACCGCACCCAACGGCAAGGAAATCACCGTCGAAATCGTTTCCTGCAAGCCGTACAGCGCATAGTTACCTTCACCCGCGCCTTGGCGTGATCGGTGGCCCGGTGGCCGCCAATGCTTCACCCGTTTGGATGCCCATCTCCCCCTCGGGGGCGATGGCCCGGCGGGTTTCAGCATTGGCGGCCATCTGCTTTTGGCCAGTGTTTCCCGTTCGCCCGGGCAAAGGCAAGGCCCCCTTGTTCCATCCACCGCTCCGGTGGATGGAACAAGGGGGCCTTGATGCGGGGGTGTGGAGTTAGCCGATGATCATCGGCTGGAAGCCCTCGGCCCGCAAGTTGTTCAGCACGTATTCCGAATGCGCGTGCCCCTTGGTTTCCATGTCGATGGTGATCGCCACGTCGCCCATGGACAGTGAACCGCCGACGCGGGTGTGGTCCAGTCGGGTGACGTTGGCATCGGATTCGGCGATGACACGGGAGATCGTTGCGAGCTCGCCGGGACGGTCGTCCAGCATCATCCGCACGGTGAGGTAGCGTCCCGCCGCGGAAAGGCCGCGTTGGATGACCTTGAGCATCAGCAACGGGTCGATGTTGCCGCCGGAGAGGATCACCGCGGTCTTCGTCGGCTTCAGCCCCAGCTCCTCCAGCTTCCCTTCCAGCAGCGCCGCCACGCCCACCGCACCGGCAGGCTCGACGACCAGCTTTGAGCGTTCCATGAGGAACACCAGGGCGCGCGCCAGCGCGTCCTCGGAGACTGTGACGACCTCGTCGACGAGTTCACGGATGATCTGGAAGGGAAGTTGGCCGGGTCGTCCCACGGCAATTCCGTCGGCGATGGTGCGCACGGTGTCCAACGGGACCAGCGCGTCGGCGGCCAGCGAGGGCGGATAGGCGGCGGCGTTCTCGGCCTGCACGCCGATGATCTTGATGTCGCGTCCCAGCTCCTTGGCGCGTGACTTGATGGCCACCGCGACCCCGGCCAGCAGTCCCCCGCCGCCCACGCCCATCAACACGGTGTCTACGTCTGGCAGCTGATCGAGGATTTCCAGGCCGATGGTTCCCTGGCCGGCAATGATGTCGGGGTTGTCGAAGGGATGAACGAAGACGGCACCGGTGGCGGTGGCGTAGCGTTCGGCCTCGGCAAGCGCCTCGTCGACGTTGTGACCGTGCAGGATGACCTCGGCGCCGTGGTCGCGAGTGGCGGTGAGCTTGGGCAGTGCCACTCCCAGCGGCATATAGATGCGGGCCTTGATGCCGAGCCGGCGGGCTGCCTGGGCGACGCCCTGGGCGTGGTTTCCGGCAGAGGCCGCGACGACGCCGCGGGCACGTTCCTCCGCGGTAAGCTTCGCCATCCGGACGTAGGCGCCGCGGACCTTGAAGGACCCGGCACGTTGCAGGTTCTCACACTTGAGGTAGACCTCGGAGCCGATGTCCAGCGACAGTGCGCGCGAGTGCTCCATTGGGGTTTGGACGCTGACGCCCTCAAGCAGGGTCCGGGCCTCTTCGATGTCGGGCAGGCTCACCGGGAGTGTGGTCTTCTGGATCATGGGAGCGGCTTTCTTCTGGGCGTGTATGGACACGCAAATGCAATCGGGTCGGGAAGTCTTTCGGGCCAGGACCTTGTGCCGGGCAACGTGGGCGGCGTGCGGGATCAGGAACCTGGGTCTGGTTCTTCTCCGTCAAGGTCTGCGGGAGCCGGTTCCGTGGTGCGGACCGGCTTGGTAATTCGGGATTCTCCCACCGCGGCCATGGCCGCTGTCTGGGGACCGAACGGGTTCTCGTGTTCCCAGCCCCGGTTGGCGATGTACTTGACCACGGTGTTGGCCACTGCCAGCACGGGAACCGCGAAGAGCGCCCCGGCGATGCCGGCGACGATGGAACCGCCGGCCACGGCCATGACGACAGCCAGCGGGTGCAGGCTCACCGCCTTGCCCATGATCAGCGGCTGCAGGATGTGGGATTCGGCCTGCTGTACGAACAGCACCACCAGGAGCATGATCAGGGCATTGACCGGGCCGTTGGCCACCAGTGCCAGCAGCACGGCAACCGCGCCGGTGACCAAGGCGCCCACGACCGGGATGAAGGACCCGATGAAGACGAGCACGCCCAGCGGCAGTGCCAGCGGCACCCCGAGGATCAGCGCGCCGACGCCGATGCCCACTGCGTCGATGAAGGCGACGAAGAGCTGGACGCGAACGTACACGACCATCGAGGCCCAGCCCCGTCGGCCGGCTCCGTGGGCGGCCGCGCGGGCGCGGCGCGGCAGGATGTTCACGAAGAAGCGCCCGATCCGCTGCCCGTCGAGCAGCAGGAAAATCAGCGAGAAGAGCACCAGCAGCACACCGGTAATCAGGTGTCCCACCGTGGTGCCCCAGGACAGCGCGCCGGAAAGGATCGAGGAGGAATTGCTCCTGAGCTCGTTCAGGGCGTCCTGGACCAGCTGGTCGACATCCTGGTTGCTCAGGGCCAGCGGGCCGGTGGAGAGCCAATGCTGGATCTGGCCGATGCCGGTGAGGGCCTGGGACCACAGCGAGGCGAATCCAGTGGCCAGGCGCCGCCCGACGATCGACAGGCCGCCGACGACCAGGCCCAGGAACGCGATCATGGTCACCCCGACGGAAAGCCCCTTGGGGAAGCGCAGGGTGCGGTTCAGGAAGTTCACCACGGGGCTCAGCAGCCCCGCCAGCAGGGCAGCGATCATCAGCGGGATCAGCAGCAGGGACACATGGGACAGCAGCCAGACGGCGATGCCCACGGCGATCACGATGACGATCAGTCGCCAGGACCACGACGCCGCAATCCGCACGCCGTAGGGCAGGTCGTCGGCGTGGGCATGTTCGGCGTAGGAGAGTGCGCTGGCCTCATCGACCACGGGATCGGCGGCCAGTCGATGGCGCGTGGCCTGGGCACTCTGTTGAACAGCTTCGGTGGCGTCAGCCAGGCGCTTGAGGGCACGCGACAGCTTCATGCCGCTCCCCCGCGGGAACCGGGCCGGGGCTTCGCGTCCAAGCGCGCATGCCTTCCGGTCAAATCCATGCTGCCTGAAAATGCCATGAACATACGTTATCCCTTGAGAGTTGCCTGTGCGGAATAGATGACGCACATATTGCAGAAAAACCGCGGGGCAGTACCCAAATCATAGGTACTGCCCCGCGGTCACACAGCAGATTGACTAGTCGTCGCCACGCAGGATGGCCAGAATGCGCAGAATCTCCACGTAGAGCCAGATGAGCGTCACTGTCAGGCCGAATGCAGCTGCCCACGCCATCTTGGCCGGTGCGCCCTGGCGCACGCCCTCGCTAATGTTGGTGAAGTCCAATACCAGCGCGTAGGTGGCCAGCAACACGGCAAGCACGCCAATGCCCAGGCCGAGCAGGCCGCTGCGCATGCCGAACATGCCGTCGATGACGCCGAACATCATCAGGCCGAAGTTGAGCAGGGAGAACAGGCCGTAGCCGATCATCGCAATCATGAACATGCGGGTCATCTTCGGGGTGGCACGGTACTTGCCGGAGCGGTACAGCATCAGGGTCACGCCGAAGACCGAGAAGGTCGCAAGCACGGCCTGGACGGCGATGCCCGGGTACATGTTCTCAAAGACGCCCGACAGGCCGCCGAGGAAGATGCCCTCGAAGCCCGCGTAGAGCATGATCAGGATCGGCGAAGGCTGGCGCTTGAAGGCATTGACCAACCCCAGGACCAGGCCGACAAGTGCGCCGACAAGCATGAGCCCCGGGAACTGCCAGCCAATTGCGGCACCGATGACGACAAGGCCCAGCGTCAGCATGGTCTTGTTGATGACATCGGCATAGGTCATGCGGCCGGTGTCCTGCGGCGATGCGGACGGCTGCGTGTACAGGTCCTGCAGGGCTTGAGCGCTCATCGGCTGAGCATAGGTTGCGGACGCGGCACCCGTTGCGCCGGCCGCACGGGTCTGCTCGCGGTAGTTCTTGGACTTGAAGACCGGGTTTCCGCCCAGGGCCATGGTGTTTCTCCTCCGTAGGGTTGTTAGTAAATAGCCTACGTTGGTAGAACGCTCGATGCGGACCAATAAATCCCCAAATCACCACCTTTTTGCCGCAAAACGAGCGGTTTCAGAATTTTAGCCCGGAAAGCGGCAGCTCAGTTCATGCGCGCCGCCGCAATCCGTTAACCAGACCGTTATCAAATCCGGCAATCGGGGGAAGCCCAGTCATAGGACTTCAACCTGTCATGGCACTACGATAAGCACACGTGAGTGACATGTATCACTCGCAGGCCCGGCGCTGGTGGTCGCGGGGCGGATAGCGACGAGAGGGCTCGTAACGTGCTTCGTCAAGGCAACGCAGCGTTGACCCACTTGGTGGGGGTCGCCGGATTCATCGTCTTTTTTGCGTGGCTGGCCATCGGCTCCGCAGCGCCCGCACTGGCACAGTACGCGGCCCAGCCCGCCGGTCACATCCAGGTGCCGCTGCAGCAACAGGAACTGACCATCCGCGGCACCCTCCGTGCCGCGTCGGAGCCGATCGCCGGCGTGCGCATCGTGGCCACCGCCCCCGACGGATTCAGCGCCGAGGCGACCAGCGACGAGAATGGCCGCTGGGTCATCGTGGTTCCGGAAAAGGGAACCTACGAGGTCCTGCTGGATGTCGCCACGCTGCCGGCGGACAAGCCATTGGGCGAGGGAGAAGAGAATCCGCGCATCGTGGAGTTCGGCACCTCCTCGAATATGGGAGTCATTTTCAAGGTCGGTGAGAGCGCCGCGGTTGAAACCGCTAGCTTTGGTTCGATCCTGGCCGAGCGTGCCGTGGCCGGCCTGAGCTTCGGCCTGCTTCTGGCCCTGACCGCGGTCGGCTTGTCCCTGGTCTTCGGCACCACCGGCCTGACGAACTTTGCCCACGGCGAAATGGTCACCTTTGGTGCCGTCGCCACGTTCGCGCTCGCTGCGTGGGGGTTTCCGCTCTGGGCCGCGCTGGCGGTTGCCGTCCTGTTGGGCGGCGCGCTTGGATGGGTACAGGATTGGGGCCTCTGGAATCCGCTGCGGCACCGCGGCTCGGCGCTGGTGCCCATGATGATCGTCTCCATCGGGCTTGCCCTGGCCATGCGGTACATCATCCTGTTCTTCTTTGGCGGAACCACCGAGCAGCTGCCCTCGGCGCAAAGCCCGATCGTTGAGGTGCTGGGCGTCTCCACCTCCCGCAATACCCTGGTGTCCCTGGTGGTCTCGCTGGCGGTCATCATCGTGATCGCGTTGCTGTTGCTCAAGACCCGGTTCGGCAAGGCGACCCGTGCCGTCGCGGACAATCCGGCGCTGGCCTCCGCCTCCGGCATCGACGTGGACCACGTCATTCGCATGGTGTGGGTGGTCGGCAGCATGCTTGCGGCGCTGGGCGGGATCCTGTGGGCCTACTACCGCCCCGGCGTCGCCTTCAACATGGGCCAGCAGATCCTGCTGATGATCTTCGCGGGGGTCACCCTGGGCGGCCTCGGCACGGTGTTCGGGGCGCTGCTTGGCTCGGTGCTGGTCGGGCTCATGGTGGAGATCTCGACGATCTGGCTGGAAGCTGACCTTAAATACGTCGGAGCCCTGGCCGTCATGATCCTGGTGCTGCTGTTCAAGCCCCAGGGACTGCTGGGACGCCGCGAGCGTGTGGGCTAGGGGAAGGAACGAATCATGGACTTCGCCGCGATCTTCACCAATGCGCTGACGGAAATCGTCAGCCCCATCACCGCGTCCTACGCGCTGGCCGCGCTGGGGCTCGCCGTCCATTTTGGCTATTCGGGGCTGCTGAACTTCGGCCAGGCCGGCTTCATGGCGGTCGGCGCCTACGGCTTCTCGATCTCGACCCTGAGCTTTGGGGCCCCCTTGCCGGTTGCCGTGCTGACGGCGCTCGTGGCCTCGGTGCTGTTCGCCCTGCTGCTGGGCATACCCACGCTGCGCCTGCGCGCCGACTACCTGGCCATCGTGACGATCGCGGCAGCCGAGATCGTGCGCTACATCGTCACCACGAACTCGCTAACCAGCGTCACCGGTTCGGCCAACGGCCTGGCCACGTTCGAGCGCGGATTCTACGAGCTGAACCCCTTCCCGCCGGGCGACTACCCGATCGGCCCGCTGAACTTCAACGACCGCAGCCTTTGGGTGACGATCGTTGCCTGGTGCCTCGTGGTGCTCTGCGCCCTGATCGTGTGGGCGCTCATGCGAAGCCCGTGGGGCCGGGTGCTCAAGGGCATCCGCGAGGACGAGAACGCGGTCCTCTCGCTGGGCAAAAATGTCTTCGTGTACAAGATGCAGGCACTGATCATCGGCGGCCTGTTCGGTTCGCTCGCCGGCATCCTGTTCACCCTGCCCACGGGGGCGGTCCAGCCGGCCAACTACGGTTCCGAATTGACCTTCTTCTTGTGGACGGTGCTGCTGCTGGGCGGCATGGCCACGGTCTTCGGCTCGGTGCTCGGAGCCATGATCTTCTGGGTCGTGCTCTCGCTGACGCAGGGCATCCTGCTCGGACTCATCGAGTCCGGATACATCACCATCCTCTCAAGCGCCCAGGCCGGGCAATTGCGCTACATCCTGGTGGGGGTGGCCCTCATGCTGCTCATGATCTTCCGCCCGCAGGGAATCCTGGGCAACAAGAAGGAGCTGGCGTTCTCATGAATGATCCGCAGCAAATTCCGCCGGTGCAGGTCCCCGGCCAGGGACCCGGATCCGTCCCGGCCACCGTTGAAGGGCCCATCTCCGTGGGTGCGGCCACGCCCGGCTGCAAGAAGGTCGACCCCATCGTCGTCGCCGACGGCGTGCGCCGCACCTATGGAGCGCTCAAGGCGGTGGATGTGGACCATGTCGAGATCCCGCGACACCGGATCACCGCCCTCATCGGCCCCAACGGCGCGGGAAAAACCACGTTCTTCAACCTTCTTACGGGCTTCGACACCCCCGACTCGGGATCCTGGACCTTTGACGGGCATGCCCTCGCCGGCGTCAGGTCCCACCGGGTGGCCAGGATGGGCATGGTGCGCACCTTCCAGCTCACCAAGGTCATGGGCAAGCTCACCGTCCTGGAAAACATGCGCCTCGGCGGTGCCGAACAGCCCGGCGAGGCGCTGTGGCGGGCCATGTTCCCGTGGCTGTGGCGGACGCGCGAGGCCGAACTCACCCGCACCGCCGATTCCCTGTTGGCCATGTTCAAGCTGGGCGAGAAGCGTGAAGACTACGCGGCTTCGCTCTCCGGCGGCCAGCGCAAGCTCCTGGAAATGGCCAGGGCGCTGATGGCGGACCCGAAACTCATCATGCTCGACGAACCCATGGCGGGGGTCAACCCCGCGCTGACCCAGTCGCTGCTCGACCACATCAAGAACCTCAAGTCCACGGGCATGAGCGTCCTGTTCGTGGAACACGACATGCACATGGTCAGGCACATCGCCGACTGGGTCATCGTGATGGCCGAGGGCCGCGTCGTGGCCGAGGGGCCGCCGCACGAGGTCATGCAGGACCAGGCCGTCATCGATGCCTACCTGGGGGCGCACCACGATGTCGACCTGGGATCGCCCGAGGGAGCCGCACGGCTGGAGGACGTCCTGAGCGAGGACGCCGAGTCCGTGGTGGGCACCGCGGACGCCGGGGAGCTTCTGACGGTGCACGAGGAACCGGACACCCCGGAACCGGGCGGGAGGGAATCATGAGTGTCGAGACGGAGGTCGCGGTAGTCAGCGTCACCGATCTGGTCGCGGGCTATTTGCCCGGGGTCAACATCCTCAATGGCTGCAACCTGGAGGCGCGCCCGGGCGAACTCATCGGCATTATCGGCCCCAACGGGGCGGGTAAGTCGACGCTGCTCAAGGCAATGTTCGGCCTGGTGAAGGTCCATTCCGGACGCGTGGTCGTCCACGGGGCGGACTTGACCGGGCTGAAGGCCAACAAGCTGGTCTCCCGTGGGTTGGGTTTCGTGCCGCAGAACGACAACGTCTTCCCGACGCTGAGCGTGCAGGAAAACCTCGAGATGGGCATCTTCCAGCGACCCAAGGACTTCGCGTCGCGGTTCGAGTTTGTCACCTCTCTCTTTCCGGAACTGGGCAAGCGACGGGGCCAACGTGCGGGTTCCCTTTCCGGCGGCGAGCGGCAAATGGTGGCCATGGGGCGGGCGCTGATGATGGAACCGGCAGTGCTGTTGCTCGACGAGCCGTCCGCCGGTCTATCCCCCGTGCGCCAGGATGAGACGTTCCTGCGCGTGCACGAGATCAACCGCGCCGGCGTGTGCGTGATCATGGTTGAGCAGAACGCCCGGCGCTGCCTGCAGATCTGCGACCGCGCCTACGTCCTGGACCAGGGCAGGAACGCGCACACGGGAACCGGACGCGAATTGCTGCACGACCCGAAGGTCATCCAGCTCTATCTGGGGAACCTGGCCGAAACCGTGGAACGCGAGGAAGCGGACCGCGAGACACCGCCGCCGTCGGGATAGCGCGCTCCCTGCAAGGTTCCGGCATGGAAGAGGACCGGAGCGGGCGTCTTGCCGGCTTCGGTCCTCTTCGCGATCCCTGCCGGGGCGGGTCGCTAGACGGCCCCGGATTCCTCACGCAGCGGCTTGGGTACGTTGTTGCCGTCGTACTGGTAGACGCCCATGATCCCCTCGGTGATGTCACCCTTCTCGTCGTAGGTCACCGGACCGGCAATGCCGTCGTAGTCGATGTCCTTGCCTTCGTCGAGCAGCTTCTTGCACGCGGCGAAGTCGGCGCACTTCTCGCCGTCGCGGGAGACCGCCTGCAATTGCGCGGCGATTGCCGCGCCGTCATTCGACTTCGCTACCGTGGAGGCCAGCGCGATCAAGGTGGCGGCGTCGTAGGATTCCGCCGCGTAGTTCCAGTCCTTGAGCGAGTCGTTCACGGATTCAAGGCGACCCTTGAAGTCGTCCTTCGCGAAGGAGCCCGGTTGGGTTCCCATGGCGCCCTCAAGGGTTCCCTTGTCGAAGTCCTTCGAGTAATCAAGGATGTTGCCGTCCACGAAGTACACCGTGGAGGGATCCACGCCCTTTTGGATCAACAAGGGAATGATGGAACGCGCCTGGTCGAAACTGAGGACGGCGATGGCATCGGGATTGGCGCCCACCACCTCGTCGACCTGGGATGAGAACTGAGAGTCCCCTTCGTTGAACATCGATTCCGCGACGATTTCCCCGTTTGCCCCTTCGACGGCCGTCCGGATGTTCTTGGCCAGGCCGGTGCCGTAGGCATCGTTGAGTACGATCATCCCCACCGTTGCGGCGCCCTGGCCCACCATGACGTTGCCCAGGATCCTGCCCTGCATGACATCCGAGGGAGCGGTGCGCCAGTACAGGCCCTTGTCGTCCCAGGTGCTGAAGTCCGGGGAGGTGTTGGCCGGAGACATCATGAGTGTTCCGGATCCGGTGACCTGGTTGATGACCGTCTTGGTGACGCCGGAGGAAGCCGCGCCAATGATCGCGGCGACGTCCTGGCCGAGCATTTCATTGACCGATTGAGTGGCGATGTTGGTCGTGGTGTCGCCGGAGTCGCGGTGAATGACGGTGACGTCCTCGCCGTTCACTCCGCCGGCCTCGTTGATTTCCTTGACGGCAAGGTCAACGCCGGCGGTCATGGGCGGACCAAAGAAGGAGAGGTTGCCGGTGTTGGGCAGCAGCGTTCCCAGCTTGAGCGGCCCCTCCGCGGCGGGCGCCGCTCCGGTGGCCGTGGGCGAAGCGCTGGGCGCGTCGCCGCCCCCGCCGGCGCATGCGGTGGCGGTCAGTGCCAGCGCAGCTCCGACGGCCAGATATCGGCTTCCTCGAGTAAAACGCGACCGTGCAAGTGCGATCATGTTAATTCTCCTCAAAAGTGTGCCCGCAAGGCAGCGGCCCGATGGGCGGCCAAGGTACCTCGGCTATTAAGGAACGTAGCCCAAAAAACCCGAGAATATAAGGAGAAAACCATTACATCAAGATAACGGAGGCACCGGGAAGGCCACCCGATTAACGACCGAGGGGTGTGCCCGGACCTTCCGGTCCGGGCACACCCCTCGGTGTCATTTGTTGTACCCCCAGTGGGACTCGAACCCACAAGCCTTTCGGCAGCTGATTTTAAGTCAGCCGTGTATGCCAATTCCACCATGGGGGCCTACTGGACCAAGCGTACAAGATCGTTCCCTCGGTTGAGAAACGACCGGGTACGCGCCCGGGCATGGGGAAGGGCGGCGACATCGACATTCTCGGTTCCCGGGCCGTGGGCCTATCACTTCTGCGGCCCGGATCCGCGACGCGTTGTCACCGCCCCCCACTCGTTGTTGCTAGGCGCGCGGCTTTGGCGTGGCTGCCTCGACGAAGGTGGCGCGCGGGGTTTCGAGGTTGCTCAGCTGCAGGGTGTCGCGCTGGAAGAACAGTGCCACCATCCAATCACCCAGGACGCGGAACTTGCGCTCGAAGGTCGGCATGGCCATGCCGTGGTAGCCACGGTGTGCCATCCAGGCCGGCCAGCCCTTGAGCTTGATGCCCATGACCTTGGCGACGCCCTTGTTGGCACCGAACCCGGCAACCGCGCCGAGGTTCTTGTGCTTGTAGTTCTTGACCTGGCCCACGCCGTAGCGGGTGGAGTACAGGTTGTGTGCCAGCAACTTGGCTTGGCGAACAGCGTGCTGGGCGTTGGGCACGCAGGTGCCGTCTGGCAGTCCACCGGTTACGTCGGGCACGGCCGAGACGTCACCCGCGGCCCAGGCGCCCTCGATGGCGATTCCGTCTTCACCGGTGATGCGCAGGTCGGTGCCGGTCATGACACGGCCGCGGGGCTCGATCGGGAAGTCGGTGGAGCGCACCATCGGGTTGGCCATGACGCCTGCGGTCCAGATCAGCGTGTCAGTCTCGAAGGTCCCGGCGTCGGACTTGTCCGGCATGTTGATCAGCGCCATGACACCTTCTTCGGCGTTGGCCAGCGAGGTGTTCAGCAGGACCTCAATGCCGCGGCTGCGCAGGTGGTCGACAACCCACAGCGCCTGGTCCTCGGTGACCTCGGGCATGATGCGGCCCATCGCCTCGACCAGCACGAAGCGCAGCTCGTCCTTGCCGATGCGGCCGTTCAGGTCCGCGGCGTGGCGGGCCATGTCCTCGATCTCGGCGATGGTCTCAATGCCGGCGAAGCCGCCACCGACCACGACAAAGGTCAAGGCGCGCTTGCGCTGAGTGGCGTTGGTCATCAGCGATGCGGATTCGATGCGCTCGAGGATCTTGTTGCGCAGGGCGACGGCTTCCTCGATGGACTTCAGGCCGATGCCGGAATCGGCAAGGCCCGGAATCGGGAAGGTGCGGGTGACGGCACCGGCGGCCAAGACGACGTCGCGGTACTCGAGCTCGAACGGCTCGCCAACAGCCGGCACGACGACGGCCTTGTTGTTCTTGTGGTCAATGGCCGAGACACGGCCGGTGATCAGTTCGGCGTGCTTGAGGTGCTGGCGGTGCGAGACCACGGCATGGCGCGGTTCGATCTGGCCGCCGGCAACCTCGGGAAGGAAGGGCTGGTAGGTCATGTAGGGAAGCGGGTCCACCACGGTGACGATGCCGCCATGGTCCTTGACCTTCTTCTGCAGCTTCATTGCGACGTAAAGCCCAACGTAGCCGCCACCCACGACAAGGATGCGCGGGCGATCGGAAAATTGTTCAGTGATAGGCATGTAACCCATCCTATCCCCAGAAACATCGTTTGTGAAAGTCTTCACTAGCTCGAATGGGGGTGGCAATTGCCACTTTTTGCCGGGAGTTGCTAGACGTCCCTGCCCGACTCCGGCAGCTCATCGAAAATATCCTTGGCCCCCGAGCGGTCATTGAGTTTCAGCGCCGCAACGGGTGCGCTCTTGGCCGATTCCGCCATTGCCGCGCGGTTCCGGATGCGGACGAAGTGCATGATCCCGCCCAGCATCGTGAGCACCAGCAAACCGCCGAAGCCAAGCACCAACAACGGGGGCAAGAAGCCGGCCTCGTCACCCGGGGCCACCGGAGCAGGTGCGGCAATGGGCTTGATGCTGGATTTCTCCGTGGAGATGCCGGGGTCCGCGGTGGGCCCGGTGCGGACCTCGGGGCCGCGGCGGTGCACACGGATCCATTCGGTGATGGTGTTCATGGGGTTGGCCTTGACCTCGGGAACCGGTGCCGTGAGCGCCGCGTAAGCGTCGAGGATGCCATGGCCGTACAGGTTGTCGACGCCAGCTGGCCCGGCGGGGCGCGCGGTGGACAGGATCCGGTTGATGACCTGTGGCGCCTTCATATCCGGGTACTTGGAGCGGATCATTGCCGCGACGCCGGCAACCAGCGGCGCTGCGCCGGAAGTGCCCGACCAGTCGGCATATCCGCCGCCGGGCAGTCCACCCACCAGCGGGTCCGCGGGTGCGGCAACGCCGATGCTGATGCCCTCTGTCGAGGAATCGACGCTTGCCTTGCCGTTGCGGTCGATTCCTGCCACCGTGAGCACGCCGGGGATTGTTGCCGGTGCCCCGACCTGCTTCATGCCGCCGGCACGGTTGCCGGCCGCCGCGACCACGACCACGTCGTTGTCCTCAGCGTACTTGAACGCGGTGTCCCAGCTGACCGGCCAGTCCGGCTGGGTGGAGCCCAAGGAGATGTTGATGACCGAGGCGCCGCTGTCCACCGCCCACTTCACGGCCGCGGGAACCTGGTCCTCCACGGAGATCCCCGCGGGGTTTTCGGTGCCCATCCACAACGACACCGAGAGCACCTCGGCCTCCGGTGCGACTCCCAGCACGCCGTCGGGCCCGGGACCCGGCTTCGGGATCTCGATCGCCTCCGGTGCCTTGGGCGGATCCTCCTTGGCCTCCTTCGCCGACTTGACTGCCCTGTCATAGGCGATCTTCTGGGCCGCCGCATCGGCCTTGGCAGCAGCGATCGCCGCCTTGTTGTTTCCGCGTCCGGCCAGCAGCGTTGCCACGAGGGTGCCGTGCTCGGGCAGGGTTCCCAGCGGCTTCGAACCGTCCGGATTTCCGGAACCGGAAACGTCCTTGCCGCCGCGCAAATCCGGGTGGCTGGTGTCAATGCCGGTGTCAATGACGGCGACCTTGACCCCCGCGCCCTTGGAAACCTCCCAGGCATTGGAAATGCCGGAGGCCTTGAGCCACCATTCCCCGTCGCGGGCCGCATCGGCCTGTGCGGCCCCGGCGGTGCCCAACACCGCGGAGAAGCAGAGTGCCAGGCTCAGGAGCATGGCGGCGGCGCGGCGCAGTCTGTGGCTCAAGTGTTCTCCTAGCGTGGTGCGTTCAGGGGGGTCCGGCGGTGGTTCTCAGTGGCCGGTGCCAAGCCCCAGGGCAATTCCGTCAAGAATATCGTGTTCAGAGGCCGTGGCGGTGGTGATCCGTCCCGAGCTCGCCTGCGCGACGCGTTCCAGGATGCATCCGTAGATGAGCGCCCCCGCGGCAATGACGTCCACCCGACCCGGGTGCATGAACCCAAGTGAAGCGCGGGTTTCCCGTTCAGCCTCGAGCATGAACGCGACGGTGGATTCGAGTTTGTCGATGTCGACCTCTGCACCGTGGATGAGTGTCGAGTCATACTTGTCCAGGCCCAGCGCGGCGGCGGTGAGCGTGGTGATCGTTCCGGCGACTCCCACGATCCGGTCCACCAGCGAAAAGTCGACGTCGCGCTGGACCTCGTCGAGCACCGCGTTGACTTGGGCGCGGGCAGCTGCGATCGATTCGGCTGTCGGCTTTGCCAGGCGCCAGAACCGCTCGGTCAGCCTGACGCAACCCATGTCCATGCTGCGCGAGGCCACCGGGCCAAGCCCGTTGCCCAGGACGAACTCGGTGGATCCCCCACCCAGGTCAACGACCAGGATGTGGGTTCCGGGGGCTGCCGGTGCCACGGAGGAGGCACCGGCATAGGACAGCGCAGCCTCGACCTCGCCGGGCACGACCTCCGGGTCGACGCCCAGTCGCTGACGCACGCCGTCGGCAAATTCGTTCCTGTTCTTCGCATCCCGCGTCGCGGAGGTGGCAACGAAGCGGATCGAGGTGGCCCCGTGTTCGCGGATCAGCTGCGCGTATTCGTCGATGGCCGCGAAGGTGCGCGTCAATGCCTCCGGCGCAAATTCGCCGGTGGCGTCGACGTCCTGGCCCAGGCGCACCACGCGCATCTGGCGCAGCACGTCGGTGAGCGACGGGCCATTGGGGGTTTCCACCAGGTCGGCAATGAGCAGGCGGATGGAGTTGGTTCCGCAGTCGATGGCGGCGACGCGTGTCATGCTCCCGGGGCTTCCTTCGTGTCGGCGGAACCCTCGTTTGCTGCGGCCTCGCGGGCGGCACGGGCGGCTGCGCGTTCTGCCTTCTTGATGGCCGGGTCCACGGCCTGGGTCTTCACGTGCCGCGAGCGGTCCTGGCTCGGCGCCGGGGCCTGCGTGTCCCAGGCTCCGGCGCAACGGCAGGTGTCCTTGGTCCACCATTCGGCGATGGCTTCCAGTGCCCTGTCCCCCAGCGGGTTCACGCCCGGGCCGGCGGCCAGCGAGTGGCCGACCAGCACGTGCAGGCACTTGACGCGGGTGGGCATGCCGCCGGCGGAGACACCGGCGATTTCCGGCACAGCGCCGGTCCCGGAGCGCTCGCCAATGGCGTCGCGCACGGCAAGGTAGTGTTCGTGGGCCTGGACGTACTCGGCGGCCAGCGCCGGGTCCTGCTCCAGTTCGGCGTTCATCTCATTCATCACGCCGCCGGCCTCGAGGCGCGACACCGCGGCGGTGATCACCGGGTGGGTCAGGTAGTACGTGGTCGGGAACGGGATGCCCGAGGACAGCCGCGGCGCGGTGGTGGCCACAAGCGGGTTCCCGCAGACGCAGCGCGCGCCGATTTCCACGACATCGCGCACCGGGCGGTTCAGTTGGCGGGAAAGCGTCTCCAGGTCGGCGGCGCTGGGCACCCGGGCGGCAGCATCGAGTGCTTCGTGGTTTTGGTTCGCGGCGTCCACGGTTGGGAGCATCTCCTCGCGTCGGTGGGTCAGGTGGTGTGTGTGGAGCAGGCTCAGTCGGTGGCGGCGCGCTGCACCGAGTCAAAGAGTGCATCGACCCAGGGAAGGTCCGTGCGGACTTCCTCGGGGCTTTGGTTGGCCTCGCCGGGAGCTTCTTCGTCGGGCCGTTCGCCGACGACCATGTAGTTGCGTTCGCCGGGCATGACCAAGTTTATCCGGTCGCGGGCCTGCTGCTTGATGTACAGCGGATCGTCCCAGCGGGCGATTTGGTCCTTGAGCGCTTCCTGTTCCGCTTCCATGGCCGCGATCGAGGTGCGCAGGTCCGAAATTTCGTCGCGCTGGCGCGCATAGGTGCCAATGCTGGGGATCAGCAGGACGGCGAACACCGAAAGCGCAATGCTCAGGGCCAACAGGCGGCCCGAAAAGCTGCGCGCCGGAATCGGCACCTTGGGCCCGTCATCGCCCTTGCGCGGGGTTTTGCGTGCTGCCGTTTCACCCTTGCGCACCGCTCCGGAAAGGAGATTCCGGTCTTCGATGCGCCGCTGCGAGGCGGTGGCCTTGGACGTGGGCTTCGGCTTGGACGTGGGCTTGGGCTTCGCGCTGCCGCTGGCGTTCGCCTTGGACTTGGGTGAGGCCTTGGAAGGCGAGGCCTTTGCTGTGCTTGCATTGGAGGCGGCAGGCTTTGGCTTGGCGGTGCCGGACACGGGCTTGCCCGAGGCGTTCACCTCACCCAGCGGCACGACCTTGGGGCGCGGTGCCGCGGGGCGCACAGGTCCGCGCGGGGCCGCGGTGCGGTGTGCCGCGGGAGCGGCTTCGGGCGGGGATTCGCGGTAGGGGCGCGGTCGCTTGGGCGCTTCGTCGGGTGCCTGCGAATCGGCGCCGTGGCGGGAATTCGCCGTGCCATTGCGCGCGGGGTCATTGGCGGAGGACCCGGAGCGTGGCATGGGGGGACGTCGCGTGGCCATCTGACTCCTTGCCCGGTAATGCCGGAGCCCTTTTCAGATGGCCCCGGAAGGTTCGTGGTGGCGAGCTTTCGGGGGTTAACACAAAAACTCGTGGGGGAACCAAGAATAGTTCCCCCACGAGCCTACGTGTAATTACGGCTTGCTATGCACCGAAACGCGGGAAGGCACCGGCACCGGCGTAAACCGCCGCATCGCCGAGTTCTTCCTCAATGCGCAGCAGCTGGTTGTACTTGGCAACGCGCTCCGAGCGGGCCGGGGCACCGGTCTTGATCTGGCCGGCATTGGTGGCAACGCAGATGTCGGCGATCGTGGTGTCTTCGGTCTCACCCGAGCGGTGCGAGGTGATGGTGGTGTAGCCGGCACGCTGGGCCATGGACACCGCGTCCAGGGTCTCGGTCAGCGAACCGATCTGGTTGACCTTCACCAGCAGCGAGTTGGCGGTGGCCGTCTCGATGCCGCGGGACAGGCGCTCTGGGTTGGTGACGAACAGGTCGTCGCCCACCAGCTGGACCTTGTCGCCGATGGCGTCGGTGAGGGTCTTCCAGCCTTCCCAGTCGTCCTCGTCCAGCGGGTCCTCGATGGACACCAGCGGGAAGTCGGCAACCAGCTGGGCGTAGTAGTCGCTCATCTCCTGCGCGGTGATCGACTTGCCCTCGAACTGGTAGGTGCCGTTCTCGAAGAACTCGGAGGAGGCAACGTCCAGCGCCAGGGCAATGTCCGTGCCCGGGGTGTACCCGGCGCGGGTGATGGCCTCGGTGATCAGTTCCAGTGCCGCACGGTTTGACGGCAGGTTCGGGGCGAAGCCGCCCTCGTCGCCCAGGCCGGTGGACAGGCCCTTTTCCTTGAGCACGGACTTGAGGTTGTGGTAGACCTCAACGCCCCAACGCAGGCCCTCGGAGAAGGTTGCGGCGCCGATCGGGGCGATCATGAATTCCTGGATGTCGACATCGGAGTCGGCGTGCGAGCCGCCGTTGAGGATGTTCATCAGCGGAACCGGCAGCACGTGGGCGTTCGGGCCGCCCAGGTACTTGTACAGCGGCAGGTTCGCGGACTCGGCGGCGGCGTTGGCCACTGCCAGCGAGACGCCCAGGATGGCGTTGGCGCCCAGCTTGGACTTGTTGGACGTGCCGTCCAGGTCGATCATCGTCAGGTCGATGGCGCGCTGGTCGGTGGCATCCATGCCCTCGATGGCCTCGCCGATGTCCTCGATGACCGCTGCGACGGCGCCGAGAACACCCTTGCCCTGGTAACGCTTGGGGTCCTCGTCGCGGCGCTCTGCTGCCTCAAAGGCACCTGTGGATGCACCGGAAGGAACTGCTGCGCGGCCCATCGAGCCGTCGGACAGCAAAACCTCAACCTCAACGGTTGGGTTGCCGCGCGAATCGAGGATTTCGCGGGCGTGAATGGCTTCAATCAATGCCATGGGAAGGTACTCCTTCAAGGGGTGTGGATGTTGGTCAAACGTGAACTGCATCATGCAGGCGCCGTTGCCTGCCCCTAGCCTAGCTTGGGCGAGACCCAGTTCACGAAGTTGTTTCCTGCGTTTCGGCCCCGGCCTGCGCAATGCGCTGTTGCA
The DNA here is from genome assembly GCF_039535115.1 of Paeniglutamicibacter sulfureus. Classification (NCBI taxonomy): domain Bacteria; kingdom Bacillati; phylum Actinomycetota; class Actinomycetes; order Micrococcales; family Micrococcaceae; genus Paeniglutamicibacter; species Paeniglutamicibacter sulfureus. The sequence goes on along the minus strand of NZ_BAAAWO010000001.1, from coordinate 4,045,154 downwards.
CGACGTTGCGCAGGGCCCGTTCGGCGTCGAGCCCTTGGGTCTGGGCCTGGGCGCACAGGGCGAGCAGGTGCTCGCCCAATTCCTGTTCGCTTTCCGGGACGCCGCCTTGCAGCGGTTCCCCCAAGCGGACAGAATCCTGGATGTCCCGCTTCCCCGCCGCTACGGGTTCGTCCCGGGTTTCGGTAATCGCGGCGTGGCGGGCGGTGCGGGAGAGAAATGACTGGGCGTAGAGCAGCGCCGGCAGGTTGGAGGGCAGGCCTGCGGCGGCCGATTCGTTCAGCGTTTTTTCCGCCCGCTTCGCCCGGTCCCAGGACTCTATGATCTCGCCAATCGAGTCGGGGAAACTGTCCTTGAGGCTGCCATCGGCATGGAAGACGTGGGTGTTGCGGCGAATCATTTTCTCGCCCAGGTAGGCCGCTATCGACTCCAGGTCGAAGGCCCGCCGTTCCTCCCCGATGGCCGCATGAAGGACTACCTGAAGAAGGATGTCGCCAAGCTCGGCCTCGAGTTCGGCATCCGGTGCGTGGGTCTCGATGGCCTCGGTGAGTTCGTAGGACTCCTCGAGCAGGTATTGGACCAGCGACTCGTGGGTCAGCGCCGCGGTCCAGGCGCAGTGCTCGCGAAGTTGGGAAATGATCTCGACGAGACGGTCGACCTGCTCACTCACTGCTGCTTCTCCCCCTGGTCGGCGAAGGGCCCGGTGCAACCCGTGCCGGCGACGGCACGGTGCGTGTAAGACCCCTGGGCGGCGTTGCCCGCATCCAACGATATCCGAATCCCGGGTACCCCCTTCGCGCGGCAGGAACCGGTGTCGGTCACATCCGCGCCACGAAGGCGGATGTCCGATTGAAGCCTTAAACGCCAAGACCGGTGCATCAATGCTCCAAGACGAGCATTGATGCACCGGCGTTCGGTGGCGGGGTCCGGCCGCTGCCGGACCCCGCGTGGGGTTCTCCCTTAGTCTTCGTCCTCGTCGTCAAGGTCCTCGTACTCGAGGTCATCGTCGTCGTCTTCGTCGTTGAGCGCGTCGTAGGCCTCATTGATGAAGTCGACCAGGGCCTCGCGCTCCTCCAGGGGAAGGAAGGCGGCCTCGGCGGCGTTCAGCGTGAGGTCCATCAGGTCCTCGAGGTCGTAGTCGAAGGCCTCGACGAGCAGTTCGAACTCGTCCGAGAGGGTGGTGCCGCTCATCAGCCGGTTGTCCGGGGAGATGGTGACGTTGAAGCCGGTCTGGATCAGCAGGTCCACCGGGTGGGACTCGATGCCCTCGCCAAATGCTGCGGTGGCGCCGGTCTGCAGGTTGGAGGACGGGCAGATTTCCAGGGCAATGCCGCGGTCGCGCACCCAGTTGGCCACCGGACCCAGGTTCACCAGGCCGGTGTCCTCACCGACTTCCTCGCCGTCGTCGTCGAGTCCGCCGTACTGGATTTCGATGTCCTCGGCAATGCGCACGCCGTGGCCCAGGCGCTGTGCACGTCCGGTGATCAGTGCGTCGCGAATGGATTCCAGGCCCGCTGCCTCTCCTGCATGCACGGTGGCGGGGAAGAAGTTTTCGGCCAACAGGTCGAACGCCTTCTTCATGCGCGAGGGTGGGAAGCCTTCCTCAGCACCGGCGATGTCGAAGCCGACGACGCCGCGGCTGCGGTGGCGCAGTGCGAGTTCGGCGATTTCGACGCCGCGGTCGGCGTGGCGCATGGCGGTGAGAATCTGGCCGACCTGGATCGGGGTGCCTGCCTCGGTCAGCCGGGTGCTGGCCTCCTCGATTCCCGCCTGCACGGCCTCGACGGCGTCGTCCAGGGACAGGCCCTCGCGCTGGTGTTGTTCGGGTGCCCAGCGCACCTCGCCGTAGACCACGCCGTCGGCGACGAGGTCCTCGACGAATTCGATGGCCACGCGCTTGAGCGCGTCCTTGGTCTGCATCACGGCAATGGTGTGGTCAAAGGTTTCCAGGTAGCGATCCAGCGAACCGGAATCGGCCGAGGCCCGGAACCAGGCTCCGAGCTCCTCTGCGTTGGTGGAGGGAAGCGCGTGGCCGGCCTCTGCCGCCAACTCGATGATGGTTTGCGGACGCAAGCCCCCGTCGAGGTGGTCGTGCAGCGATACCTTGGGCAGGGCCCGGAAGTCGAAGGAAGGGTCATAGGCAATGTGGATCATCTCGTCAGTCACCTGCCCAGCCTAGCGGTGTGCCGCAGGTTCCAACAGTGGGTGCAGGTGACGTGGGGGCAAATGTTCACCCAACGCTTCCAAGGAGTTCTAGTTGCCGTCCGACGCCATTGGTTCGGGCTCCGGTTCCTGCCCGGGAACGCGCACCGGGCGAGGCGCATCGATGGCGATTGCCTGGGCATTGGCACCGCGCATTTCACGTTCGGAAATGCGGCGCCCGGTCCGCACCAAGATGGCGTGGGAGAGCTTGTCGATCAGGTAGCCCATGATGATGGCCAGGGCGACAGAGAGGACGATCCCCAGCAGCTGGTTGTCGTGGAACCAGGCACCGGCAACCACGCCGATGGCCACCGAATAGCTGGACCAGGTCAAACACCCGACGACATCCAGCACGGTGAAGCGCCGGTGCGAGAAGCCGGTCGCTCCGGAACTGAGGTTCACCACCACCCTGCCAATGGGAACGTAGCGGGCGGTGAAGATCAGCATGGCCCCGCGCATGTTCAGTTCGCGGCGGGCAAAGGCAAAGAGCTTCTGCATGCGCGGGCGCCTCATCCAGCCGAACCGCTCGGTGCCGATGCGCCTGCCCAGCAGGTAGGCCATCTGGTCCCCGGTGATCGCCCCCACTGCCCCGGCAAGGATCAACAGGTAGACGTTGGGGATTCCGGTGCCTGCAGCCACGACGCCCAGGGCGACGAGCAGCGTCTCCGAGGGAAGGATGGGCAGGAAGCCGTCGATGAAGCAGAAGAGGCAAACGATCGGCAGGATCCACCACGCGTTTGCCGCGTGAACGATGGCCTCGTTGATCAGGTCCACTGGGAAACCGTCTTTCATTTGCATTGGCGGCGCACCGCTGGAAACCCCAAGGCGCGGCAACTCGTGGCCCCAAGAACCACTTGGCTCCCATTCTCCCGCATTTCACCGGCCACGTGAATCATTCCCCGGGTTGAATACTGGGTTCCGCGCATCGTCCGTTCGGACCATGCGCCCCCGGGACGGGGACGCCTCAGGAAGCGGTGATCCTGTCGATGACCAGTGCCATGTCCGGACGGCTTCCGGCCGGTGCGATGGTTGCCGCTCCCTCGAGCAGGGCGCGGGCGCGCTCGAAGCGTTCGGGGGTGTCGGTGAGCATGGTGGCCAGCGGGGCACCCCGGCGCACGAGGTCGCCGGGCTTGGCATGCAGGCGCACGCCGGCTCCTGCCTGCACCGGGTCCTGGCGGCGGGCCCGTCCGGCACCCAGGCGCCAGGCGGCAACTCCCACATCCATCGCGTCGAGTGAGGTGAGGACGCCGTCTGCTTGCGCGTAGAGGGTCTCCGACTCCTTCGCCACCGGCAACGGCGCGTCGTTGTCCCCGCCCTGCGCGGCGATCATGGCCCGCCACTTGTCCATCGCCCTGCCGTCCTTCAGCGCAGCCGCGACGTCCACGTCGCGGACACCCGCCCCGGCAAGCATCTCGGTGGCGAGCGCGAGGGTCAGCTCCACCACGTCGGCGGGCCCGCCCCCGGAGAGCACCTCGATGGATTCCTCCACCTCGATCGCATTGCCGGCGGTGAGCCCCAGCGGGGTGTCCATGTTGGTCAGCAGCGCCACGGTGTGCACCCCGGCGTCGGTGCCCAGGTTCACCATGGTGGCGGCAAGTTCCCGGGCATCGGCGAGGTTCTTCATGAACGCACCGGATCCCACCTTCACGTCCAGCACCAGCGCCCCGGTGCCCTCGGCGATCTTCTTGCTCATGATCGAGGAGGCAATCAGCGGGATCGACTCGACGGTGCCGGTGACGTCACGCAGCGCGTAGAGCTTCTTGTCGGCCGGGGCCAGGGAAGCGCCGGCGGCGCAGATCACCGCGCCGACCTCCGAGAGCTGGCGCATCATGGCCTCGTTGCCCAGCTCGGCCCGCCACCCGGAAATCGCCTCGAGCTTGTCCAGGGTGCCGCCGGTGTGCCCCAGCCCGCGGCCCGAGAGCTGCGGGACGGCAACGCCGAAAACGGCTACGAGCGGTGCCAGCGGCAGGGTGATCTTGTCCCCCACCCCGCCGGTGGAGTGCTTGTCTGTGGTGGCCATCGCCAGTCCGGCGGGGGTGCGGAGCGTGGAGAAGTCCATGCGCTGCCCCGAGTTGATCATCGCGGTGGTCCAGCGGGAGATCTCCGCCCTGTCCATGCCGTTGAGCAGGATCGCCATGTTCAGCGCCGCCATCTGTTCCTCGGCGATCACCCCGCGGGTGTAGGCGTCGATGGTCCAGTCGATCTGCTCCCCGGACAGGGTGCCGCGGTCGCGCTTGATGCGGATGATGTCAACGGCGTCAAAGTTCTCGGTGCTCATCTGTCTTCCTTGATCCGGACGCCGGCCCCGCGGGTGCGGGGGGTTCGCGGCCTAGAGGTTGTGCTTGCCGAAAGCGTCCGGCAGCACCTGGTCCATGGTTTGGATGCCGCGCGGGGTTATCAACTGCATCCGCTCCCCGCTGTGCTCGAAGAGCAGCTGCCGGCAGCGCCCGCAGGGCATCAGCGGGTTGCCGGAGGCATCCACGCAGTAGAAGGCGTGCAGCTTGCCGCCGCCGGTGGCAAAGAGTTCGCCGACCATATTGCATTCGGCGCACAAGGTGACCCCGTAGGCGGCGTTTTCCACGTTGCAGCCCGAGACGATGCGCCCGTCCTCGGTCAGCGCCGCGGCGCCGACCTTGAAGTTCGAGTACGGCGCGTAGGCCCGTTCCATGGCGGCGACGGCGGCCAGCCGCAGGGCCTCCCAATCGGCCTGGCCCACCACGGGCAGGGCAGCGGGGGAATCAATCATCGTTTCCCCCTCCCTAGCCCTTCACGTAGGGCTGGCCGGTGGCAGCCGGTGCCCGTGACTTGCCGACCAGGCCGGCCACGGCAAAGACCGTGACCACGTAGGGCAGCATCGCCATGAACTGGCTGGGCACCGGGGTGCCGATGATGGTGAGGATCGACTGCAGATTGTCGGCGAAGCCGAAGAGCAGTGCGGCGAAGAAGGCCCCGATGGGGTTCCAGCGTCCGAAGATCACCGCGGCCAGGGCGATGAAGCCGCGCCCGCCGGAGATTTCCTTGGTGAAGGAGTCGATGGCCACCAGCGTGAAGAAGGAACCGCCGATGCCGGCGATCGCCCCGCCCATGATCACGTTGACGAAACGCGTGGTGTTGACCTTGATGCCCAGGGTGTCTGCGGCCTTGGGGTGTTCGCCCACGGCGCGCACGCGCAGCCCCCAGCGGGTCTTGAAGAGCCCGATCCACACCGCCGCCACGGCGATGTACATCAGGTAGCCCACGATGGACTGGCGGAAAAGGATCGGGCCGATGATCGGGATGGCCGAGAGCACGGGGATCTCGATGACCGTCAGGCGGCCCGGGGAGTTGTAGAGTTCCGGGTCGGTCTGCATCACTGTGGTGAACAGGAACCCGGTAATGCCCGAGACCAGCACGTTGAGCACCACGCCGACGATGATCTGATTGACCACGTACTTGATGGAGAAGATGGCCAGCACCACCGAGACCAGGGCGCCTGCCACCGCCGCGGCGAGCAGGCCAAGCAAGGGGCTGCCCGTCACCGAGGCGATAATCGCGGCGCTGAAGGCGCCGCCGAGCAGCTGGCCTTCGATGGCGATGTTGACCACGCCGGCGCGCTCACACAGGACCCCGGAAAGCGAACCGAAGACCAATGGCACCGCCAGGGTCACCGACCCGGCAATCAGTCCGGCCAGGGAGATCTGCGGGGTGCGGGCGCCGGAGACGACCCAGACCAGGAACGCGAAGATGAACAGCGCGGCGAAGACCATGGGCACCCAGCCCGGGGTGGGTCGGTGCTCGCGCGTCATGAAGATCGAGTACCCGGCCAGCACGCACATGGCCAGGCCCAGCACGATTCCGGTGGCAATGCCGGGAACCACCACGTTCGGCAGGGTGAACACGTCGCCGCCGGTGGAGATCCCGAAGGTGGCGGTTTGCGCAGAGCCGCCGAAGCCGAAGAACACCAGTGAGAGCAGTCCGATGACCGAGAGCATGATGGGCGTCTTCCAGCCCACCGGCGCATGTACCAGGGACTTGGCGGACAGGGTTGGGGCCGGCGCGCTCATGCGCCACCTCCTTGGCTGGCAGGTGCAGCGGGCGCTGGCGCCTCGTGCCTGGGTTTCTTCGGTGTCTGGTGCTTCGACTTGCGGTTCAGCCCGAACATGGCGCGAACCAGGGGCGGTGCGGCAATGAAGAGCACGATCAGCGACTGGACCACCAGGACGATGTCGATGGGGGTCCCGGTGGAAATCTGCATGGTCACCGCCCCGGCACGGAAGGCGCCGAAGAGCAGGCCGGCAAAGAAGGTGCCCCACGGGGTGGAGCGTCCCAGCAGCGCCACCGTGATCGCGTCAAAGCCCAGGGATGCGGCGATGCCGGCGGTGAGCACCTTTTCGGTGCCCGCCACCTGGGCCACGCCAGCGGCTCCGGCCAGGGCGCCGGCGATGGCCATCACCAGGATGGTGGAACGCGCGACGTTGACCCCGGCGGTGCGAGCGGCAGCGGCATTGGCTCCCACGGCGCGGAACTCGAAGCCGATGGTGGAGCGCTTCAGGATCCAGGCAACCAGGACTGTCAAGGCGATGGCCATGACGAAGCCCAGGTGCAGGCGGGATCCGGGCAGCGCCGGGAAGACGGCGCTGGGATCCAGGATGGGGGAAATCGGGTTGGTCTCCCCCGGGCGCTGGAAGGCCTCGGTGTTCAGCAGGAAGTCAAGGAAGTACAGGGCCACGTAGTTGAACATGATCGTGAGGATCACTTCGTGGGCACCGGTGCGTGCCTTGAGCAGGCCCACCAGACCGCCCCAGACCGCTCCGCCGAGGATGCCCATGAGGATCACCAACAGCAGGTGCAGGCCGAAGGGCAGGTGCCAGGCAAAACCTGCATAGGAGGCCATGACGGAACCAATGATGATCTGGCCCTGGGCACCGATGTTGAACAGCCCGGCGCGGAACGCCAAGGCAACGCCCAGGCCGGCGCAGATCAGCGGGGTGGAAACCGTGAGGGTTTCCAGGAAGGGAGCAAAGCCCTGGCGCGAATTGTAGATCGAGCCCTGGAAGAGCGAGACGTAGGAGTCGGTTCCCGCCGCCCACAACGCCTGGAAAAAGTCCGAGGGACGCGAGAAGAGGTAGCCGGCGGTGGTGGCGACCTTGGGGTCGGTAACGGCAATCAGCAGCCCGCCGAGCACCAGTGCCACGATGACCGCCAGGATCGAGACGAGGCCCGGGCCCTGGGTGATTCGCTCCCAGGTGCTGCGCTGCTTCACTTCGGTGGTTTTGGCGTGCAGCGGTGGAGGGCTGCCGGGGGAAAGTTCGCTCTGGCTCACGCGAAGTCTCCTTCCATGTCGTCGGGGGAATCCTTGTGGGCGCTTTCGGCTTCGGTCGGCGAGACGCCGGCCATCATCAGGCCCAGGACATCTCGCGGGGTGTCCGCATCCACGATGCCGATGAGCCTGCCCTTGTAGATCACGGCGATGCGGTCGGCGAGCTGGAGCACCTCGTCGAGTTCGGTGGACACGATCATCACCGGGGTGCCGCCGTCGCGTTCGGCAAGGATGCGCCGGTGCAGGAATTCGATGGAGCCCACGTCGACACCGCGGGTGGGCTGGGAGGCGATGAAAAGACGCAGCGGGCGGGAGAGCTCGCGGGCCATCACGACCTTTTGCTGGTTGCCGCCCGAGAGGGAGGAAGCCAGGTTCTCGGCCGATGGGGTGCGCACATCGAACTCGGCGACCCGGGACGCCGCATTCTTCGCGACCTGGGCCGGGCGCATCGAGATGCCCTTAGCGAAGGGTGCCTTGTCGTAGAGGTCCAGGACCAGGTTTTCGGCAATGCTGAAATCCGAAACCAACCCATCGGCGGTGCGGTCCTCGGGAACGAAGCCGATGCCCGCGCCCAGGACCTGCTTGACGCTGCGACCCAGCAGTTCCTTGCCCTCCAGGGTGATGGAGCCGGAGACCCGGTCCTGGATGCCAAGGATCGCCTCGGTGAGTTCGGTTTGTCCGTTGCCCTGGACCCCGGCGATGGCCAGAATCTCGCCGCGGCGGATCTCGAAGCTCAGGTCATCGACCACGTGTTGGCCGGTGATGGAGGTGACGGTGAGGTTCTTGACCTTGAAGGTCGCCTCGCCCGGGTTGGCCGGGTCCTTGTCCATGGTGAGCTTGACCTCGCGGCCGACCATCATCGAGGCCAGCTCGGTGGTCTCGGCATCCGGTGCGGCATCGCCCACGACGCGGCCGCGGCGGATCACGGTGATGACGTCCGAGACGGCCTTGACCTCGCGCAGCTTGTGCGAGATGAAGACGATGGAGGTGCCGTTGGCCTTGAGCTGGCGCATGATGTCCAGCAGCTCGTCCGTTTCCTGCGGGGTCAGCACGGCCGTGGGCTCGTCGAGGATCAGCACCTCGGCGTTGCGCACCAGGGCCTTGATGATCTCCACGCGCTGCTGCACGCCCACCGGCAGGTCCTCGACCAGCGCGTCGGGGTCGACGTGGAATCCGTATTTGTCGGAAATTTCCCGGATCTTTTTCCGGGTGACCTCCAGGTCAAGGAAGCCGCCGCCCTTGGTGGACTCTGCCCCCAGGGCGACGTTTTCGGCCACGGTGAAGACAGGGACCAGCATGAAGTGCTGGTGCACCATGCCGATGCCCGCGGCCATGGCATCGCCGGGGCCGCGGAAGGTCACCGGTTTGCCGTCCACCAGGATGCGTCCGGCCGTCGGTTCGTAGAGGCCGTAGAGCACGTTCATCAACGTCGACTTGCCGGCACCGTTTTCGCCGAGCAGGCAGTGGATCTGCCCTTCGTCGACGACGAGGTCGATGTCCTCGTTGGCGTAGAACGATCCAAAAGCCTTTGAAATTCCTTGGAGTTCGAGTTTCACGACACCACCATTCTTGCTTGTCAGATAGCGGTGGTGGCCCCAATGGGGCCATCCCTCCGCATTGCCCGTGCCAGCTGGTTCCAAGACTATGCAGGCCAACGGCGCACCGCCAGCCCCCACTGCCACCTCCACGTGTTGCGGGAGGTGCAAGGGGGCAGGCAGCGCGCCGTGTGGTGCGGTGTCCGGAACCCGCCGGATATGCGGGGTGCTAGGCCTTCGGGCTGGCCTGCGATTCGACCTTGATCGAACCGTCGATGATTCCGGCCTTCAGGGCCTCGAGCTCGGCCTTGGTCTCGGCCGAGACCTCGGAGTCGAAGTCGTGGAACGGAGCCAGCGCGACGCCGGTGTTCTCCAGGGTGCCCACGTATGCCTCAGAATCGAAGGTGCCGGCCTGGTCCTCGGTGATGACCTGCTCCACCGCGGTGTCCATGGTCTTGATGACCGAGGTCAGCATGATGTCCTTGTAGTCCGGTGCGGTGAGGTAGCCGTCGGAGTCGACCCACACCAGCAGGGCGTCCTTGCCCGCTGCGTTGGCTTCCTTCACGGCCGCACCGGCGCCCTTGCCGACCGGGCCTGCCACGGGCATGACGATGTCGGCGCCCTGGTCGAGGAAGTTCTTGGTGACCTGCTTGCCCTTGTCCTGCTTCTCGAAGTCGCCGGTGAAGGTGCCGTCCTGCTTGTCCTTGTCCCAGCCCAGCAGCTTCACGTTCTCGTTCTTGTCGGCGTTGAACTTGTCGACGCCGTCGGCAAATCCGTCCATGAAGATGGTCACGGTCGGGATCTTGATGCCGCCGAAGGTGGCGACGGTTCCGGTCTTGGACTGGGCCGCAGCCACGTAGCCGGCCAGGTAGGCAGCCTGGGCCGTGTCGTAAATAATCGGCTTCACGTTTTCGATCGGCTCGTCGTAGGCGAAGTCGACGATAGCGAAGTGCTTGTCGGGGTTGGCCTCGGCAGCTGCCTTGGTGGCATCGCCGAGCAGGAAGCCAACCGTGATGGTGAGGTTGCAGCCCGCCCCCATCATGCCGTTGAGGTTGGTGGCGAAGTCGGAGTTGGCCTTGGACTCGGCGGTCTTCGGCGTGAAGCCCAGCGCCTCAGCGGCCTTGCTCAGGCCGCGGAAGGAAGATTCGTTGAAGGACTGGTCGTCGAATCCGCCGGAGTCGGAAACGATGCAGCCCAAGTAGTCCGATGCCGCGTCCGGGCCGCCGTTGCCTTCCTCGGGGGCAGCGCCACAGGCCGTCAGGACGAGTGCAGAAATGCCGAGCACGGCAGCAGCCATACCGGTCTTGCGCTTGATGTTGCGCATAGGGAGTTCCTCCATATAGTTACGAGCTACAAGTACCGTGGCCCGGATTCCCGGGAGCTACCCGACAAAGAATCCATGCCCACGATTGGTGGGGCACTGCCGCCGGCAACTTGCCGCGCCGGCATGAATCCACTGCTTCCCACGACGACCCGGGCCCCCCACGATTGTGGGGCAGGACGCGTTCGGAAGGAACGGCTTCACAACCACATAGCCTAACCTGTAAAACGCTTGACGCATTATGGAAGAAGGTTACAACCAGATAACGCTACGGATCGGACCTACTCCTCGGTAGCCAACCGCAGCTGTTCGATGGCCCGGAGGGCTGCCGAGGCCATGACCGTCACGCCCACCTCGATGGCTGATTCGTCGGGAATGTAGTCCCCGCGGTGCAGGTCGTAGTTTTCCCCGCCCCGGGTTCGCGTGCCCAGGCGCATCATGGCGCCGGGCACCTTGCTGGTCATCCAGGCGAAGTCCTCCCCTCCCATGGATTGCGGGGTGAGCACGATGGATCCGGAACCGAACTCGGCGCGCGCCGAATCCTCAATGAGGTCGGTCTCCTCTTCGGTGTTGATCACCGGGGGGACGCCGCGGATGTGCTCGAGCTTGACCTCGACTCCGTAGGGGCTTGCCACCTGGCGCACCACTTCGTCCAGCAGGTCCCCGGCGCCCTTCCAGGCTTCCCCGTCGAGGCAGCGCATGGTTCCGGCCAAATAGCCGGTGGCAGGGATCGCGTTGGGAGCGCTGCCGGCATGGATTTGGCCCCAGACCACGGAGACCGCGCTGCGCACGTCGATGCGCCGGCCCAGGACAGCCGGCACGTTCGTGGCGATCTGGCTCATCGCGAAGACCAGGTCCTCGGTCAGGTGCGGGCGGGAGGTGTGCCCGCCGCGGCCGACGAGTTCGATCTTGATGGTGTCGGACGCGCTGGTGATCGCGCCGATTCGGGTGCCGATCTTTCCGGCGTCGATGCGCGGCTCGCAGTGCAAGGCCACGATGCGCGGGACGTCGTCCAAGACGCCGGCGGCAATAACGTTCAGTGCGCCGCCTGGCATCTTTTCCTCGGCGGGCTGGAAGATCACGCGGATCCTCGCGCCCAGCGGCGACTGGTCGTCGATGGCCTTGAGCACTTTGGCAACCCCGAGCATCACGGTGGTGTGGATGTCGTGGCCGCAGGCATGCGCAACCCCGTCCACCACCGAGGCGTAGTCCAGGCCCGTTTCCTCCAGGATCGGCAGCGCGTCGATGTCCGCGCGCAGCGCCAGGGCGATGGGCCCCTCGCCGATGTCTACGTACGCACCGGTGTCCTCCAGCGCGACAGGGGCCAAGCCCACCTCGCGCAGCCGGGTGAGGATCCGTTCGGTCGTCTTGTATTCCACGAACGAGAGCTCCGGATTCGCATGGACCTCTCGACGGAATGCCACCAGCTCGCCAACCATGGGCTTCACCCAGGGCTTGACGGAGGGAATCTTCAGGTCTTCATTCATACTCGTGCGCACCTTACCGACAATACGCGCTGGGACCTGAGCTTGCGCTGTTCGCTTCCAATTGTTGCCTCGCTCACTTTCGCCTCCTTTACAATGCGGACGCTGATGCGCAACCGTTTCCGCCGAATGAAAATGCCCCGCGGCAAACGCTTCTTCAGCACTGCCGCGGGGCATCGGAACGTGCCGGCGGCTTCCGGCCCCTGCACCTACAGGACGTCGACGGCGCCCTCGGCCTTGAGCTTTTCCACGGTGCCCTTCACCGACTGGGCATGCTCCTTGGTGGTGACCAGCAGCGCGTCGGGAGTGTCCACCACGACCACGTCGTGGATGCCGATCAGGGCAATGACGCGCTTGGAGTCGGTGACCACCACGCCGGTCGCGTTGTCCGAGTACACGCGCGGGTTCGCGCCCACCACGGTGACGCCTGTCTTCTCGCTGGCCGGATTCAGCCGGCCGATGGCGGCAAAGTCTCCGACGTCGTCCCAGTTGAACACCCCGGGAATCACGGCCACGTCCCCGGCCGCGGCGGCAGGCTCGGCCACTGCGTAGTCGATGGCAATCTTGGGCAGCGTTGGCCAGATGCGGTCCATGGTCGCCACGCGATCGCCGGTTTCCCAGGCGGCTGCGATTTCCATGAGGCCGGCGTGCAGCTCCGGCTGGCTGCGCTGCAGGTGCTCGAGCATCAGTGACACCGGGGCCACGAACATTCCTGCGTTCCACAGGTAGCCGCCGTCGGCGAGGTAGCGACGGGCGGTGTCCTCGTCGGGCTTCTCCACGAACTCGACCACGTCGCGCGCGGTGGGTGCGCCGGAGATGTCCATGCGCTCCCCGGCCCGGATGTAGCCGAAGCCGGTGGACGGCAGGGTCGGACGGATGCCGATGGTGACGATCTTGCCGGTGGCGGCGGTGTGGATCGCCTCGCGCACGGCCTCCTGGAAGACCTCCACCGGGACGATGACCTGGTCCGCGGCGAAGGAACCCATGATGGTCTCCGGGTTGCGCAGGTACAGGATCGCCGCGGCCAGGCCGATGGCTGCCGCGGAGTCCTTGGGATCCGGCTCAAGGACCAGGTTCAGGTCGCCGAGCTCCGGCAATTGCGCCAGCACCGCGGTGCGGTGCGCGCGACCGGTGACCACCATGATGTTGTCGCCCGCCAGCGGGATCAACCGCTCGTAGGTGGCCCGAATCAGTGTTGATCCGGAGCCGGTCAGGTCGTGGAGAAATTTCGGGGCTGCGGCGCGCGAGAGCGGCCACAGACGGGTGCCGACACCACCTGCAGGGATGACCCCGTGGAATCGTGCCATGAGTTCAGCGTTCATCCGACTAAGGCTAATGGATGAACCTCGGGAAAGCAGTGCCGGCCCCCATGAAATACAGCATTGGAATCTAATGTATTTCGCGCATTTCCCGGATGTTTAGCCGATCAGCCCCGTGTTCCGGTGAGGCTACTCACACGGATAGCCGAAAGAATGGGCACCCTTGTCGATGGTGGTCTAAGATCGGGCAAGGAACGCTCGCACCAAGGCGTCAATTTATTGTGTGGAAAATACACATGCGCCCTTGCGAGTCATGGAGGTTAATTCAGTGTCGAAGGCTTCGTCAGGCACCCTCTACCGCGGCCATGAAGGCATGTGGTCTTGGGTGGGGCACCGCGTAACGGGTGTCGTAATATTCTTATTCCTTTTGGTACACGTGCTCGATACGTCCCTGGTCCGGGTCTCCCCCGGCGCCTACGACGCGGTCATGTCCACGTACAAGAACCCGCTGATGGCCCTGGGTGAAACCGCCCTCGTCGCTGCCATCGTCTTCCACGCGTTCAACGGCTTGCGCCTGATCCTGGTCGACTTCTGGAAGTCGGGAACCAAATACCACCGCCAGATGCTCTGGGGCGTTTTGGCCCTCTGGGTCATCACCATGGTGGCATTCTCCATCCGCCACCTGTCACTCGCCTTTGGAGGTCACTAACCCATGTCGGCAGAAATCGCTGCACCCCGCAGCCAACGCATCGATCCGAAGTACAACCGCGCCCGCAAGTCGCGCGGCAGCTTCGAAATGGTCGCATGGCTCTTCATGCGCCTCTCCGGCGTCGCACTGGTCGTCTTGATCTTCGGACACCTCTTTGCGAACCTCATGGTCGGCGACGGCATCAACGCCATCGACTTCGGCTTCGTGGCCGGCAAGTGGGCCGATCCGGTCTGGCAGTTCTGGGACCTGGCAATGCTCTGGCTGGCCATGCTCCACGGCACCAACGGCGTGCGCACCATCATCAATGACTACGCCGAGAAGCCTGCCACCCGCGTGTGGCTCAAGGGCATCCTCTACGTTGCGACCATTGTCATCGTCGTCATGGGCACCCTGGTGATCTTCACCTTCGATCCCTGCATCGCCGGTAACACCATCGCGGCTTGCCAGTAATCTTCGGCTCCCCGTTCGTTCGCTGAAGCAGAGAATTCAAGAAAAGAGAGCATCAGGTATGCAGGTACACAAGTACGACGTCGTGATCGTCGGAGCAGGCGGCGCAGGCATGCGCGCGGCCATTGAATCCGGCCAGCGCGCACGTACGGCCGTCCTCACCAAGCTTTACCCAACCCGCTCGCACACCGGTGCGGCACAGGGTGGCATGTGTGCGGCCTTGGCCAACGTAGAAGAAGACAACTGGGAATGGCACACCTTTGACACCGTCAAGGGCGGGGACTACCTGGTTGACCAGGACGCAGCCGAGGTCATGGCGAAGGAAGCCATCGACGCTGTGCTCGACCTGGAAAAGATGGGTCTTCCGTTCAACCGAACCCCGGAAGGCAAGATCGACCAGCGCCGCTTCGGCGGCCACACCCGCGACCACGGCAAGGCCGCCGTGCGCCGCGCGTGCTATGCAGCCGACCGCACCGGACACATGATCCTGCAGACGCTGTACCAAAACTGCGTCAAGCACAACGTTGAGTTCTACAACGAGTACTACGTCCTGGACATGCTCATGGTTGAGGAGGATGCCTTCCGCGAGGACGGCACCGCCTACAAGCAGAAGCGCGTTGCAGGCGTGGTTTCCTACGACCTGGCCACCGGAGAACTCCACGTCTTCCAGGCCAAGTCCGTCGTCTTCGCCACCGGCGGCGCCGGCAAGGTCTTCAAGACCACCTCCAACGCCCACACCCTGACCGGCGACGGCATGGGCATCGCCTTCCGCAAGGGCATCCCGCTCGAGGACATGGAATTCGTGCAGTTCCACCCGACCGGCCTGGCCGGCCTGGGCATCCTGCTCTCCGAAGCAGCCCGTGGCGAAGGCGCCATCCTGCGAAACTCGGAAGGTGAGCGCTTCATGGAGCGCTACGCCCCCACCATCAAGGACCTCGCACCGCGTGACATCGTCGCCCGGTCGATGGCCAACGAGGTGCGCGAAGGCCGAGGCTGTGGCCCGAACAAGGACTACGTGCTGCTCGACCTGACCCACTTGGAGCCGGCACACATCGATGCCAAGCTCCCGGACATCACCGAGTTCGCCCGCACCTACCTGGGCGTGGAGCCGTACACCGAGCCGGTGCCGGTCTTCCCGACCGCGCACTATGTCATGGGCGGCATCCCGACCAATATCGAAGCCGAGGTCCTCCAGGACAACGACACCGTGATCCCGGGCCTCTTCGCCGCCGGCGAGGTTGCCTGCGTTTCGGTGCACGGCTCCAACCGCCTGGGCACCAACTCGCTGCTGGACATCAACGTGTTCGGCAAGCGCGCCGGCATCTCCGCTGCCAAGTACGCCCTGGGCGCCGAGTTCGTTGAGCTTCCCGAGGATCCGGAGGCATTCACTGCCAACCAGATCGATGCCATGATCAACTCCACCGGAACCGAGCGCGTTGCAGTCTTGCGCAAGGAACTGCAGGACATCATGGACGCCAACGTCCAGGTGTTCCGCGACAAGGACTCGATGAACCGTGCACTCGTGGTCATTGAGGAACTGCGCGAACGCTACAAGAACGTCTCGGTCCAGGACAAGGGCAAGCGATTCAACCTCGACCTGCTTGAGGCCATCGAGCTTGGCTTCCTGCTGGACATGGCCGAGGTCATGACCGCAGCCGCCATGTACCGCAAGGAATCCCGCGGCGGTCACTACCGCGAGGACTTCCCGAACCGCGACGACGAGAACTTCATGAAGCACTCGATGTCCTACCGCGATGCAACGGCCACCACCGAGGGCATTTCCGGCATCCGCATGGAAACCAAGCCCGTCATCTTCACCCGTTACCAGCCGATGGAGCGTAAGTACTAATGAGCACGGAACTTCCGGAACCAGCATCGAAGATTGAGCTGAAGCCAGGTGTTGGCGGCGGCGGAGAAATCCCGCAGTTCAACATCACCTTGCGCGTCCGCCGGTACCTGCCGGAGACCACCGCAGACGCGTACTGGGAAGACTTTGAGCTGACCATGTACGGCACCGACCGCGTGCTGGATGCCCTGCACAAGGTCAAGTGGGACCACGACGGTTCGCTGTCCTTCCGCCGTTCCTGCGCCCACGGCGTCTGCGGCTCCGATGCCATGCGCATCAACGGCCGCAACCGCCTGGCCTGCAAGACCCTGCTCAAGGACCTGGACCACTCCAAGCCGATCACCGTTGAAGCCATCAAGGGCCTGCCCCTTGAAAAGGACCTCATCGTCGACATGGAGCCGTTCTTCCAGTCCTACCGCGAGATCATGCCGTTCCTGATCAACAAGGGCCACGAGCCCTCGGCGGAGCGCTACCAGTCGGCAGAGGACCACGCCAAGTTCGAGGACACCACCAAGTGCATCCTCTGCGCCGCGTGCACCTCTTCCTGCCCGGTCTTCTGGACCGATGGCCAGTACTTCGGCCCGGCGGCAATCGTGAACGCACACCGCTTCATCTTCGACTCGCGCGATGATTCAGGCGACATGCGCTTGGAGATCCTGAACGACAAGGAAGGCGTGTGGCGCTGCCGCACCACCTTCAACTGCACCGAAGCATGCCCGCGCGGCATCCAGGTGACCCAGGCAATCGCCGAGGTCAAGCAGGCCATCCTGGCCCGTTCCATCTAGTTTCCAACTAGGCCCCCGTGTGGCCCGGCATCCCTTCGAGGGGAGGCCGGGCCACACTGCTTTAACGCAGTATCTGGGGGTGGGCGGGCGACGGGACGGCCATCCGCGCAGTCCATTCTCATGCCATGGGGCAGGACCCCATGCGCGGGCCCATGTGGGGGTGTCCAGGGAAGGCGAAAGCTCTGCTTTTGCCGGTCAGGCGCGTTTGGCGCGAGCGCGTTCCACGTCCGCCGAGCGAACGGCCACGACGGCCGCCGAGAGCAGGTACACGTGTCCGAGCAGGTTGAACCAGACGAACAACCCCAGGATCACGGCAAAGGGCGCCAGCACGGCATTGTTGGTCAAGGAGGCCAGCAACATGGCGGAGAGGAAGCGCAGGATCGTTGCACCGGCTCCCGCCAGCAGGACGCCACCCGCCAGTCCCCCGTCAATGACCTTGGCCCGTGAAGCCACCCGCAAGAGCACCCATGCGGTGGCGCAATCCAGGCCGAACATCGCCACGACGAAGCCCACCCTGCTCAACGCGTTGGTCCACCACCCATTGAGGTGGAGTACTGCCGACAGGGATTCAACCATCGAGGAACTGGCAATGGCCAGGGTGCTCGAGGCAATCAGGGCCACTGCCAGGACCAGCAACAGCAATGCGTCGCGCAGCTTGGACACCACCGGGTTGGAGCGGTCCCGATGCAGGCCAAGGATGGTGCGGATGCCCTCGCGAAGACCGGACAGCCAGCCCAACGACGTGAAGACCAAGGCGCCCAGGGAAACGGCAAGGGTGAGCCCGAAACTGCGAAAGCCCAGGAGTTGTTCCGGGTTGGCCAGTCCCCCGTGGCCGGTGTCAAGCAGTCCGGGTGTGCCGGCCGCGACCATGGCGATCACGCCGTCGCGCAGCACCGGGTTCTCGCTGGCAAACATTCCCAGCACGGCGAACCCCGCCACGAGCATCGCGGCGATCGAGAAGAACATCCGGTATGCGCTGCCGGCGGCCAGCAACGGTCCGCGGCGCCTGACGTAGAGGTTCCAGACCCTCAGGGGGTAGAGCGCGTAGAACCTGGCGGTGAGCAGGAGGCAGAAGGCCTTGAAGCGCAGCCACGGCGTGCCGGAGGCACGCGCTTGGTAAAGTTCCTGCGCCTTCAGCCGGATGAAGGCGTGAAGTGCCCGCGGGTCCAGAGGGGAAGGCGGGGCCACGACCGGAGCGCCGACAAAGCGGCGGGCCACCACGCCGGGGGCCCGGGTTCCAAGTTCCCCGGCAACGGGGTCAATGGACGTACTCGCCGAAGCGGCCGGCTCAACGTCGTCGGCCGTGTCCCAAGCCGGCGCCGTGGTTCCCTTAGCTCGACGGCCCGCCAAGACCCAGCTCCTCACGAAGCGACCAGGCACCGGTGGCATCGAGGGCAAAGAGACCAATCCTTTGGACCGTGAAGCTCAGGGATACGCCCTTGAGTTCTTCCTGGGCCAGGTCCATGACAGCCTCTTCGACCTCGTGGGCGATCGTGAGGTGCGGGTGGTAGCCGTAGGCCACCTCGTGCCGCATGGGACCGTCAACCAACGCGTCATGCAGTTCACTGCACGAATCGGCGCCGTTCTCCACGTTCAGGAACACCACCGGGGTGATGGGCCTAAACGTCCCGGTCCCGCGCACGCTGACCTCGAAGGGCTCCGCCTGGGCAGCCACCTTGTGAACATGTTCCACCGCGGAATCCCAGTCGGTGGTGGAGCCGGAGACCAGGGTGATGTGCGGGGCGACGGCCGCTGCCGCCACTCCGCCGTAGCGCCGGAGCCACGTGCGCAGTGCTGCGTCGTGCGGTGCAGGGATCTCAATGACCACCCCGAGGGCCGTCGCATGCGCGACGTCGGTGCCGGTCGTTTCCCCTGCATTGGTGCCCATTGCTAGCGGATCTCTCCCAGGGGAGCCATGAAGCCAACGCGCTCGTACACGTCTGCCAGCGTCTTGGAGGCAACCTCGCGGGCCTTGAGGGCGCCGGCGGCAAGGAGCGAATCCAACTCGGCCGGGTCCTGGAGCAGTTCAAGGGTCCGGGTCCGTACCGGGGTCAGCGCCTCGACGACCGCCTCCGCCACTGCGACCTTCAGGTGGCCGTACATCTTGCCCTCGAACTCGGTGACCAGCGCCGGGATCGGGGTTCCGGTCACTGCCGAGAGGATCTCCAGCAGGTTCGTGACCCCGGGCTTGTTGGCCCGGTCGTGGGCCACGACCGTATCGGCGTCGGTGACCGCCGACTTGATGCGCTTGGCGACGGTCTTGGGCTCGTCCAGGACGTTGATCAGTCCGTTGGGGCTGGAGGCGGACTTGGACATTTTGGAGGTCGGGGCCTGCAGGTCGTAGATGCGCGCCCCTTCCTTCTTGATGAAGGCCTCCGGCACCACGAAGGTCTCGCCAAAGCGGTGGTTGAAGCGGGTGGCCAGGTCGCGGGCCAGCTCCACGTGCTGGCGCTGGTCATCGCCCACCGGGACGCCCTGGGGCTGGTACAGGAGGATGTCGGCGGCCATGAGCACCGGATAGGTGAACAGTCCCACCGACGCGACGTCCGCGCCGCCCTTGGCGCTCTTGTCCTTGAACTGCGTCATCCGGCTGGCTTCGCCGAAACCGGTGATGCAGTTCAGCACCCAGGCAAGCTGCGCGTGCTCGGGCACCTGGGACTGGACGAAGAGCGTTGACTTCTCCAGGTCGATGCCGCCGGCAATGTACTGGGCGGCGGTGACCCGGGTGCGATTGCGCAAGTCGGCTGGATCCTGCGGGACCGTGATGGCGTGCATGTCGGGGATGAAGAAGAACGCGTCGTAGTCATCCTGGGCCTTGACCCAGTTGACCAGGGCGCCCAGGTAGTTGCCCAGGTGCAGGGAATCGGCCGAGGGCTGCATGCCCGACAGGACGCGCGGACGGGTGGTGGTGGCCAGTGTTTCGCTCATGCGTGGGGTTGGTCCTTTAGAACTGGTAGTCGACGACCAGCGGAGCGTGGTCGGAGAAGCGCAAATCGTAGGCCGAGGCGCGATCCACATGGGACTTGATGGCCTTCGCCGTGAGGTCTGCGGTGGCCATGTGGTAGTCGATGCGCCACCCGGCGTCGTTGTCGAAGGCCTGCCCGCGGAAGGACCACCAGGTGTAGGGACCCTGTGCGTCGGGGCCGGCCAGTTCGCGGGCCACGTCCTTGTAGCCGATCTCGGCGCCAAAGAAGCCGTCGAAGTAGGCGATCTCCTCGTCCATGACACCGGCGCGCTTATTGTGGTTCGGCTTCCAGTTCTTGATGTCTTTCTCGGTGTGCACGACGTTTAGGTCGCCCACCACCAGCACGTGGTCCTTCTCGTCCTTCAGCTCGACCAGGCGCACATTCATGCGCTCGAGGAAACGGTATTTGTCTTCCTGCTTCTGCGTTCCCAGCTCGCCGGAATGCACGTAGGCGGAGACCACGCACAGCGTGCTGCCGTCCTGCATGGTGAAGTCCGCTTCCACCCAGCGCCCGGACTCGGCGAAGTATTCCTCGCCGATGTGCCCGCGCACGGCGGCCGGCTCGGCGCGCGAAAGCACCGCGACCCCGGCGCGACCCTTGTCCTTGGCCTCGGCGTGCAGAATGTGCCAGCCCTCGCCGACCAGCTCGCGCACGATCGCATCCGGCGCGCGCACCTCCTGCAGGCAGACGATGTCAGTGTCGCGGGCATCGATCCAGTCGGCCATGTTGCGCTTGTAGGCAGCACGGATGCCGTTGACGTTCACCGAGGCAACGCGCACCGCACGCTCGGACTTGGCCAGGATCTCTTCTGAGGTAGGTATCACGCCATCCACCTTATCGATATTTGTTCGAGGGGTTGTCCCCGGCATTGCCGGGGTGTCGCCGTGCCGGCGAGGGCTCCGAATATTTAGTCGATGACCTCGCCCGTCATGGGCTCTCCGCGGCCCGACGGCTTCATCATGTCACGGGCGTTGGAAGCGGTGATCTCAATGGTTTCCAGGGCGCGGTCAACCATGCCTTTGGCATCCTCGCCGCCCTGCGCCCGGTACTCGTTCACCACACCGACCTGCACCTGAATGATCTTGAAGGAGTGGTCAAGCTTCAGGTCGCGATTCCGCGTTGCCTCGTCCATGACCACGGGGCTGGTGCTTGGACCTCCCTGGCCGCGGGTGGCGGCTGCCGCCGTGGCGGCCTTCAGCTGGGTACTCATCTTCGCCGCACCCCGCTTGAGTCCAAGGACCAGGAACGCCGACAGCAGGAGCCAACCCAAGGAAATCACCACAACGAGCCAGCCGATGACATCGTTCTGGTTCGCTGCGAAGACGACTGCCACCAAGAAGATGGTGACCATGACGGCGAAGGAGAGGGTCGAGGCGTTGATGGTGATTTTTTTGCCCTGCGCGCGGGCCGAGCTACTACCGAGGGGTTCCATGGTTATATTCTCTCAAACACGCAGCGGCAGGACCGAATCCGGGCACGAATTACGCTTGTCAGCTTAATTGACCAATACCTGGGCCGCACGTGCAGGATCGAGGGGACGACCCGGGCCTTGCCGATCGCGTGTTTGGCGCCCCGTTTGGAGCAAGGACGTGCCGGGCACTGCGTCCTGGGCGTTCCCCACCCCCGGTACCGTGAATCCCAACGATTTTCCGCACCGGTCCGTACAACGACCGCACGCATCAGCAAGGCACGAGGGCGCAACGGGACGGGCGGACCAGGAAGGTTCACAAGTTGACGAGAGCGAGCAGGGCATTCGCAGCCGTAGCGGCCAGCACGTTCCGTGGCGCTACCTCCTTGGATCGCGAAGAACGAGCAGCCCAAATGCAACCATTCGCCTTGTGCCGGGAGAAAATCTCGAGGTCATCGAGTCGATCCTGGATGACATCCGCGCCGACTTGGACCTGCGTTTGACAGGGCATTCCCGCGTGAAGCTACTGAAAAATTTGGGCGTAGCCTCATCCAGTGAAACACCTCTCAACTTTTTTACCCGAACACCGGTGAAGGGCTACCCCGATACCGGGCAAAGCCTGTCCAAAACGCTGGCAGTCACCAGCTGACCAAGCAAAACGGATGCTTCTGCGGATCAAGGTAGACACGGTAAGTCTTCGAGCCATATCCCATGGACGTTGCACCCATGGACAGAACTTCGGTTTCGGCCAGGTCAAGGTCCTTGACCCTGACGTCAATGTGGGCCTGCTGCGGATGAAGATGCCCAGGCCACTCCGGTGCGACGTATGGATCCACACGCTGGAAGGCTATGGCCGGGCGATCCGGCGCATCGCCGATGCCCACCCAATCGTCGTCGTTTTCAACTCGAACCATCCCCAGCAGTGCCTCATAGAAACTGGCCAAGGTGTCGGGGTTTTCGCAGTCAATTACCAATGCTTGCCATGAGCCAACCATGTCCGCACGCCTTCCAATGTCCGGTGTGTGTGTGTGTGGGTTTTCCTGCCCCTCAAGTATGCTCCACGGGTTCATTTCCGACCAGAGTCAGGTCTGTCGGAATTAAGCGATCACGGACGCCTGGCAATCCTCGTGACCTCGCGTCGTGCGCCTATCACACCCGCGGGAGGTGTTCCATGCCGAAAAGACCTCTCGCGTTTGGTTTGCGGTTGCACCGGGTGGTGAAAGCGACGAAAATCCTTGGAGTTTATTTGCCGCGCCTAAACCACTGAGGGCAGTAGTTGGTTGATTCAAGCCGCCCCGCCGCCCCACCTGCACGAACGGTGGGCAAGGGGTATTCCCAGCCCTTGAACAATTCGAATCAAGATTCGCTTGTTCAAACACTGTTGCCGGATATTCAAGCGCACTATGTCATCCTGCCGGAACGAGCCATTCCCAGCGCAGAAGTTTAGTGACGGTGTCATGGCCGTAGGTGCGTGCCCGTGACTCGCGAGGTGCCGGGGCGGCCCGCCCCTTGCGTTTGAGGGGGTGGCCCAGCTGCCGGCGGGGTTGGCCGGTGGCCACCCGATCTCAGTCACGAGGCGGTCAAAAAAATAACTTCTCGTTCCTTTTCGAGGCATTGGAATACGCCAGGGCTTTCGTCATTCTAATCTCGTTGCGCGCGCCCATCGTCCCCCCGTATACCATCGTCCAAGCACACCAAAGCGCCCTGCAGCCGGGTAGGGCTTTGCGAGCATTTCCTAAATGAGGCAATGACCTATTTCGCGAGCACTTTTGAAGAGTCTCGCCGAACTCTCTACTCGCGAGCTCTTTACAAGTTCAAAAAACTCTCCTAAGCTCCAAATCAGATGCCAGTGGTTGGGGAACCGCCTGGGGGGATTACAAATGTAATTGGCATCTAATGGGGTCTAGTTTCTCTTGGGGACCACTTCATTCCTCCAATAATTTCTCATCAAGAATGATTCGCTGGGGGGCGAAAGAATTTCGCACCTTCTTGACGCAGAAAATGGAGTTTCATCATGAACACCTTGTTCGCAAACATCTACATTGGCCTGTCCACCGTCGCGGGTAAGCTACGCCGCGAGGAGAAGGGCGCCACAGCCGTCGAGTACGGCATCATGGTCGCGCTGATCGCTGTCGCCATCATCGGCATGGTCACGCTTCTCGGCACTGGACTGAGCGGCCTCTTCGAGGATGTCAAGGATAAAATCCCCACCATTCCGTAAGCCGTGCTGCGACGTGGGGGCGAGTGCATCTAGCGCTCGCCCTCCACGCACAGTAACGGCGGTACAGCCGTCGTCAGCGCTGCCTCCGTCAAGCAACAACTGTCGAAATGCCGCCAGCGGCCAATTGACGACGGAAAGCACACCGAGTGATCACAGCCAGTAATTTCTACTCAAGGATCGCAAGATGCGACATCGACTCATGGATTCCAAAGGTGCTTCCGCCGTGGAGTTCGCTCTCGTACTTCCCGTTCTGATAGCTATCCTCCTGGGCATCGCGGAGTTGGGCTTTCTGTTTAACCAACAAATTTCACTCACTCAGGCAGCACGTGAGGGCGCGCGCGCCTACGCAATCCACCACGGCGAGGCGGGCTTCAACCTGACCGACGCAGTTCAGCTTGCAGCTCCATCCGTCGCCGGGGTGACAGCTTCGTCATCTCAGGCGACCGGCGCTTGCATTGAGGGCTCAACAGTTGTCGTCGTTGTTTCGGTCCCATACGAATCCCTGAGCGGTTGGTTCGGCTTTCTCACAGATCGGGACACGCTCTGGGGACAAGGAGCAATGCGATGCGGAGGATGACGGAGTCCAACGAAGGCGGTGCCGTGTCCGTCGTTGTTGCCTTCATGATGATTGCGCTTCTCGGATTCGCAGCGATCTCAATCGACGTCGGGCGGCTCTATTGGGAAAAGGCCCAACTCCAGACTGGAGCCGACAACGCAGCGTTAAGCATTGCGAATGCGTGCGCTACCGATATGAGGTCGGCCGATTGCGAGGATCCAGTCGGCACGGCCGAAGAAATCGCGGGCTTGAGCGCCAATGAGGGAAGCAGCGGCGTTGAGTACGCAAACGTGATACCGGGACAGGTATCCGTCATGACTACTGCCGACGAGATCCCCGAGAATGACTCTGTCGGCCTCTGGTTTGCCAATATATGGGGCTTCGACGAGACACTCGTGAACGCTACTTCGATCGCGACTTGGGGAGGGCCCATGGGAGGCACGTTTGCATTTCCGTTGGCGTTCTCGGAATGCGCTCTGCACGAATTCATCGCAACAAATGCTGCCTCGTCCGGGAAGTCGTGGCTCAAATACAAGGACCAAGCTGATCAGCTCCCCTGCAGTTCAAACTATCACGCAGCAAACCCCGTTCCAGGCGGTTGGGGATACCTGGATCCTACGACGGACGTCTCAGGTACATTAGACGGAGCGTGCGTGCTGACGCTAGACCTGACAGTCAAAACTATTTATGACGGCTCGGAAGGCAGCTCCATTCCGGGCACTCCGAGCACCGAGTGCAAAACGAAACTGGATGACTGGGTCATTGAAGCAAAGGCCAATGGCTACGCAGAGGTCTACTTTCCCATTTTTTCTAAAGTCACAGGTACTGGCGGTGGCAAGTTCACGATCCAGGGGATCGCCGCATTTCGTATCTACGCTTGGAAGTTCTCCGGTGGCAGCAAGGAATCTGAAAATTTCGAACTAAGTTCGTACCCGGGTTGCTCAGACCCGTGCCGGGGTATATACGGGGAATTCGTTCGCTTATTGGATGAGGACGAGCTAACGGGCGGGGGCGGAACGGATCTCGGCGTCACACGGCCGCCATCGCTCAGCGAGTAGCTACTCGTCACCGACAGTTAGCTAAACCGAACTACGCAATAGCCATTTCAAGCCTTGGGGGCACACAATGAAGACACGGCTGCTTGGGGGCATAGCAGCACTGATACTGGCAATCGTCGGTACGGTTCTACTCCTCACCTATGTGCAAGGCGCGGACGCCCGCGCACAATCGTCGCTCGATCCCGTGAAGGTGCTGGTCGCCACGCGCGACGTGCCGGCCGGCACCCCGGTCGCAGAATTGACCACGGCATTCAAGGAGCAGAGCCTGCCGGCAGTCGCCGTGCCGAACGATGCGCTGGACACGCTCGCGGACCAGGACGGCAAGATTTTGGCGCAAGCGGTCACCGCTGGCGAGCAACTCCTGGCGGCCAAACTCATCGCAGAGGATTCGCTCCTCACCCCCGGGACCGTCGAGGTCCCCAAAGGAAAACAGGAGATCACCGTCCTTCTGGAGCCCGAGCGCGTGGCCGGCGGCAACCTCCGCGCCGGGGACACCGTGGGCGTCTTTGGCAGCTTCACGGTCAAGGAAAAGAACGACAAGGACGCCGACGAAGTCGAGATCACCAAGCTCCTCGACGAGCAGGTCTTGGTCACCGCCATCCAGATCGCGGCAGGCGAGGCGGAAAGCACCGCCGAGGGAGCTGCGGCGCTGCCGGTCGGTTCGGCCTATGTCACCTTCGGCGTCGACTCCGCCCAGGCGGCCAAGATCATCCACACCCGCGAGTTCGGCCTGGTCTGGCTGACCAAGCAGAACGAGGACACCGACAAGGGCGACACCCGCGTCTGGGAAATCAACCAGGTGCTGAAATGAGCCGCTTCCTGCTCCTGACAGACTCCGTCGAGTTCGAACGCCGCGTCCTGGCCGCCGTCAAGGGTGCCATGCCCGGCGCCGTCCAGCGCATCCCAGCCGGGGCCGCCAACCTCTCGCCGCACGATCTGCTCGCTCGCAGCATCGGCGAGACGACCGACGTCGTCCTCCTGGGCCCGGACACTGACCGTGAGGCCGCCCTCCGACTGGCCACCGCGTTGGACCTGCTGAACCCCGATATCTCCGTGGTGCTCACCGCCGGCGCGGATCCGCAGCTGGTCATGCTTGCCATGCGTGCCGGTGTCCGGGACATCACGGAACCCGATGCCGACCCCGCCACCCTGCGCGTGCTCCTGGAGCGCGCCTGCCTGTCCACTGACGGGCGGCGGCGCCAGTCCGGCGACGGCGGTTCCAATGAACGGCGCCGGGGTCGCGTAGTCGCGGTCATGTCGCCCAAGGGCGGCGTGGGCAAGACCACGGTGGCGACCAACCTTGCCGTCGGGCTGGCGAAGACCGCCCCGATGGGGGTGGTGATCGTGGACCTGGACCTGCAGTTCGGCGACGTCGCCGGCGCCCTTAACGTGGATCCCGAGCACACCATCACCGACGCCGTCTTCGGCTCAGCCGTCCAGGACTCAATGGTCCTCAAGGCCTTCCTGACGGTCGACGACACAGGTGTCTACGCGCTATGCGGGCCCAAGAGCCCGGCCGACGCGGACCTCATCACCCCGGAACAGGTCGCCGTGCTGATCAACCAGCTCGCGGCCGAGTTTCGGTACGTGGTCCTGGACACGGCACCCGGCCTCGGCGAACACCTGCTAGCGGCGCTCGAACAGGCCACCGACGCCGTGTGGGTGTGCGGCATGGACGTGCCCAGCATCCGCGGGCTGAACACGGGGTTCGGCGTCCTGCGCGAGCTCCAGCTCATCCCACAGGGGCGCCACGTGGTGCTGAACTTCGCGGACCGTCGCAGCGGCCTCACGATCCAGGACGTCGAGGCCTCCATCGGGGTCCCGGTCGACGCCGTGGTCCCCCGGTCCCGCGCCGTCCCGCTCAGCACCAACAAGGGGACGCCGTTGCTGACCGACCACTCTCACGATGCCGCGGCACGCGGACTTATGAAGCTTGCGCGCCGCTTCGACGCCGACCAATCGGCCAGCAACCGCAAGATCCACCGCAGGGAAGTGGTCCGATGAACCTCGCCAGCCGCCTCACAGCAGCCCGCCGCGGCGCGCCGGAGCCCGCCACGAAGCCTGACGGCCGAATCCCTGTCGACGCCGTGGCGCTGCCGCCGATCCCGGCTTCCGTCCCCGCGGAGCCGGGTCCAGTCGATGCCGACCCGGGGACCCCGCCGCTGAGTGGCGAAGAACCCGGCGTCGTGCCGTTGCCCGAATCCGACCTCGCTGCGTTTGCCGAAGCGCCTGCCGCTCCGGCGCGACGAGGGACCGTGGACGCCCTGTTCGGCCTCAAGGCACGTGCCGCCGAGGCCCTGTTCGAGCGCCTCGGCTCTCGCATCACCGACCCGTCGCTCACCGAAGAACAGCTGCGCAAGCTGGCCCGCGACGAACTCAGCCAGGTGATCGACGCCGAGCAAGTGCCGCTCTCCCCCGAGGAACGACGGCGGCTGATCCGGGACATCGGCGACGAGGTCCTCGGGTTGGGTCCACTGCAGCGCATGCTGGAGGACCCCGAGGTCAGTGAAATCATGGTGAACCGCCGCGATCAGATCTACGTGGAACGCAACGGCAAGCTCGAGGCGACCGACGCCACGTTCAGTTCCGAGGACCAGTTGCGCCGCGTCATCGAGCGTATTGTGTCCAAGGTTGGACGGCGCATCGACGAGTCCTCGCCGTTGGTGGACGCCCGGCTCGAGGACGGAAGCCGAGTCAACGCGATCATCCCGCCGCTGGCTGTCAACGGACCGTCGATCACGATCCGCAAGTTCTCCAAGGATCCGCTGACAGTACGGAACTTGATCGAGTTCGGTACCTTGACCCCGGACATGGCCCACCTGCTGGAGGCCTGCGTCAAGGCACGGCTGAACATCATCGTCTCCGGCGGCACCGGTACCGGCAAGACCACGCTGCTCAACGTCCTGTCCGGCTTCATTCCATTGGACGAGCGCATCGTCACCATCGAGGACGCCGTGGAATTGCAACTCCAGCAGGACCACGTCGTCCGGCTGGAGAGTCGTCCGGCGAACATCGAGGGCAAGGGCGCCGTCACCATCCGCGACCTGGTCAAGAACTCCCTCCGCATGCGGCCGGACCGCATCGTGGTGGGCGAGGTCCGCGGCGGCGAAGCGCTGGACATGCTGCAGGCCATGAACACCGGCCACGACGGCTCCATCTCCACCGTCCACGCCAACACCCCGCGCGACGCCGTCGCCCGCCTCGAGACGCTGGTCCTGATGGCCGGCATGGATCTGCCGCTACGCGCCATCCGCGAGCAGGTGGCCTCCGCCGTGCACCTGATCGTGCACCTCACAAGGCTCCGCGACGGCACTCGCCGCGTGACGCACCTGACCGAGGTTCAGGGCATGGAGGGTGAGGTTGTCACGCTCCAGGATGCGTTCCTCTTCGACTATTCGGCCGGCATGGACGCCCAAGGACGCTTCCTCGGCAAACCGGTTCCGACCGGCGTGCGGCCCCGCTTCCTAGACCACTTCCACGAGGTCGGCGTCAAACTTCCGCCGGGGATCTTCGGCGCGTCGGGCGGCGCCGGAGCGGGAACCGGTGCCCAAGCGGGCGCCAGCAAGGGCCGGTGGTGACCATGGAGGGGATCCTGCTCGCAGCCGGTCTACTCGCTGGGCTCACCGCCATGTTGTTGCTGTTGTTGGTGGTGCTGAGGCCCGTCAGCGCCGAGGTGCCCATCGAACGACGCCGGATGGGCGAGGCGGCCCTTCAGTCGCCGTCCCTGCTCAGCCGCTTCAGCGGTGCCACGGTCAGGGCCGTGGAGCGCAACGCGACCACAAGCGCGGGCGGGCCCTTTGGACGGGGCGCGCTGCAGGCCGCGGGCGTCAAACAGGATCCGGCGGAATTCCTGGTCCTCGTAGGGTCCGCGGCCCTGGCCGCCGGCGTGCTCGGCCTGCTCCTGGGCGGAGCCGGTCTCGCCGTGCTCCTTGCAGTACTTATCCCGGCCGGCGCCTGGGCTTTCCTGCAAATACGCGCAGAACGACGTAGGACCAAATTCGAAGACCAACTGCCGGACATGATCATGACCATCTCCGGCAGCCTGCGTGCGGGACACTCGGTGTTGCGCGCCCTCGACGGCGCAGCACAGGAGTTCGATTCGCCGATGGCCGAGGAATTGGGCCGAATCGTCAATGAGTCACGGGTGGGGCGCGACGCCGAACAGACGATGTTGGAGACCGCGGTGCGCATGAGGTCTGAGGACTTCTCCTGGGTGGCCGGGGCGATCCAGATCAACCGCGAGGTCGGCGGAGACCTGGCCGTGGTGTTGGACCAGGTCGGCGAGACGATCCGCGAGCGTTCCCAAATCAAGGGACAGGTGAGGGCCCTGTCCGCTGAGGGCAAGTTCTCGGCGTACATCCTGGTGGGACTGCCGTTCGGGATCAGCGGCCTGTTGTTCCTTATGAATCCGGGCTACATCGGGACACTATTCAGCCATCCACTGGGCATCGGCATGCTCGTGGTGGGTGGCATCATGATGGCGATCGGCTCCTTCTGGATGAGCCGCATGGTCAAGATCAAGTTCTAGGGGGAAGACCATGGGAATAACAGCCATCGGATGGATATCCATAGCGCTGGTGGTGCTGCCGCTCT
Source organism: Paeniglutamicibacter sulfureus (assembly GCF_039535115.1). NCBI lineage: Bacteria > Bacillati > Actinomycetota > Actinomycetes > Micrococcales > Micrococcaceae > Paeniglutamicibacter > Paeniglutamicibacter sulfureus. The sequence goes on along the minus strand of NZ_BAAAWO010000001.1, from coordinate 4,015,468 downwards.
CGTTCATCGTGTGGGGATTCGTCTCGGTGGACCGCAACCAACTGGTGCTGGTGCGGCAAAACCTTTCGAGGTCCGCAGTGGCAACCGGCGAAGAAATCAAAAGCAGCGGCGACAACGAATTCGCGGCACTGGCCCGGCGTCTGACACCCGGCAGCTACGCGGCGAAACTGGACCGCATGCTGGCCATGGCCGGCCGGACGGCATCGTGGCCGTTGGATCGCGTGTTGATGATGAAGCCGTTGTTGGCGCTGGGCGGTGCCCTGATGGGTGTCCTCCTGTTTTCGTCCAACCCGGGAACGGGCATATTCGTTCTCGGCGTGGCCCTGACGGCATTCGGTTATTTCCTGCCGGACCTTCTGGTCTACAACAACGGCATCAAGCGCCAGCAGGCGATCCAGTTGGAGCTGCCCAACACGCTGGACCAACTGCTGATCTCTGTTGAGGCGGGGCTGGGTCTGGAATCCGCCATGGCACGTGTGGCCGCGGGAGGACAGGGTCCTCTGGCGGAGGAAATGGGACGCACACTCCAGGAGATGCAGGTGGGTCGTTCGCGCAGGGAAGCCTACGCCGCGATGGCCGACCGCTCCTCCGTTGCGGACCTCAAGTCCTTCGTCCGGGCGGTAGCCCAGGCAGACAAGTACGGGATTGGCATCGCAAGGGTGTTGCGGACGCAGGCGGGCCAAATGCGCATCAAGCGCCGGCAGCGGGCCGAGGAAACGGCGATGAAGTTGCCGGTCAAGATCCTGTTTCCGCTTTTGGTTTTCATTTTCCCGACGCTGTTCATCGTGATCCTGGGGCCGGCGGCCATCAACATCATGAAGAGCGGGATCTTTGGCTGATCCAGGCCACCCCGTTTTTTGGTAAATCCTCCACCGGAATCCAGGAGGAGGGATTGGGTCTCGACCTTGACGGACCAATGCACACAATGGCGGCGGAAGGGCGCGCACCAACGGCTGGCCTCGGAGTTCAAACCCAGGCAATCATGGATCGTTTCCCCGTTCACTCTTGCTGCTGTATCGGTTCCAGGTCCTCCCCGGCAATCGGTTTTCCTCACTCTGGTGCGTTGTGGGCGCGTTTGGCGAGGTTCTCTGTTCGCAGCTACCGTCGGTGCAACTCGAGTGAAAGTTCGAGCATCGCCTCGGCGCTCCTGGACAGCCGAACCCCTTCGCTCCAAACCATGGATATCGGTACGTGGCGCACGGCCGGATGGATCTGGCGAACCACCAACGGTCGCCCCTCGTAGGAAACGTCTACGGCCGGACGCTGGACCAGGATCGCATACCCCATGCCACGGGCGACCATCGAACGGGTCACCTCGAAGTCGGTGGTGCGGAAGCGGATCCAAGGTGTCAGCTCAGCCGCGGAAAACATCATCTCGGTGTTCTCGCGACTCGGGTTCACGTCAAGCAAGATCATGGGCTCGTCGACAAGTTCGGCGAGCGCTACCGTATCCAGTGCCGCGAGCGGGTGGTCCGCCGGCAGCACGACAACGGGCACGGCTTCTCGTAACCGTTTGCGGGTCAGCCCCGGGGGAACAGTGAGATCGTAGGCAATGGCCAGGTCCAGTTCGCCTGAAAGCAGTTTCTCGTGGATTTCCTGCTGGGTTCCCGCGAAAAAATCCAGCTCCACGTCCGGGTGTCGGTTTCCATACTCCGCCATGAGCTCGGTCAACAGCGTGGGAGCCAAAGACGAATAGCATCCGATGACAACCTTGCCCCGCAAGGTTTTGCCAGCGTCGGCTGCCATGACCTGCAGGTCCGTGGCGGCATGCAGCAGCCCCCGGGCCTGGGACAGAACGTACTGGCCCGACGGGGTCAGGCTGACGCCGTGGGCTTTCCGCCTGATCGTCAACTGCGCATTGAATGCGCGTTCCAGCTCGTTCAGTGCTCCGGTGATCGCCGACGGTGAGAGCATCAATGCCGCCGCGGCCCCGGCAATGGACCCCTGCTCCCCCACGGCGACAAAGCATTCCAACTGCCTCAATGTGTACCGGGCCACAATACCTCGCTAAAAACGTGGATATACCGTTAGAACTCGTACTTTACCCGATGTTATGCAGTGGCTCACACTGGAGGAAACCAGCCGACCTTTCATACAGGAGTCCACCGCCATGAGTGCATCGAACACCCCGACCGCCACTTGCCCCTTCAGTGGCGCAACCAGTGCCTCATCGGCCGTCGAGGAATCTGCAGGGGGAACCGCGGCGGGCGCATCGCCTGCAGCAGCCATGACCGGAGTTGAAGCACCCGTGGCGGATTGGGTGACCATCCCGGATCTGCACGCCGACCCGTTTCCGATCTACCAGCGCATGCGCTCGGAGTCACCCGTCCACTGGGTCCCCGCGGTCAACCGCTACATGGTGACGTCCTACGCCGCGTGCCATGAAATCGAACAGGACGAGGAACGCTTCTCCGCCGATGAAAACAACTCGCTGATGAAGCGCGCCATGGGCCATTCCATGCTGCGCAAGGACAACCCGAAGCACCAGGTGGACCGGGACTCCTACGGCTCCACGCTGCGTCCCGGCACCATCAAGAAGCACTGGAACGAGATCTTTGCTGTCAACCACGAGAAGTACCTGAGCGAGCTGGTCGCAAAGGGTCCGGGCGCGGACTTCGTCTGGGACTACGCGGCTCCCTACACCGCGGAGAACCTGCGGTTGATCTGCGGATTCCACAACGCATCGCAACAAGACATGCAGCGCTGGAGCCAGACCATGATCGACGGAACCGGAAACTACGCCGATGACCCGGAGATCTGGGACAAAAGCGCCGCATCCTCCGCAGAGGTCGATGCCGCCATTGACGAGATGCTCCCCTACCTGGCCAAGAATCCCGACCACTCGCTGCTCTCCGGGCTGGCGTCCATGCCCATCCCGCTCGAGGCCATCCGCGCCAACCTGAAAATGACCATCGGCGGAGGACTGAACGAACCACGCGACGTCCTGGCCACCACCATCTGGGCCCTGCTGAACCACCCCGAGCAACTGGAAGCCGTGAAGAACGACGCCAAGCTGCATGCGGTGGCCTTCGAGGAATCCGTGCGCTGGGTCGCCCCGATTGGCATGTACCCCCGCGAAACCACCCAGGACGTCGTGCTCGAAGGCGTGCATCTGCCCAAGGGTTCCCGGCTCGGCGTGGTTCTTGGAGCCGCCAACCGCGATCCGGAGGTCTTCGAGGATCCCGAGTCCTTCAACATCTTCCGCCCCAAGAAGCCGCACCTTGGTTTTGGCGGAGGCGTGCACTTCTGTGCCGGGACCTGGATCGCCCGTGCCCAGGTCGCCCAGATCGCCATGCCTGCACTGCTGGAGCGCATCCCCGACCTGCGTCTGGACCCCACCGCTCCCAGCATCGACGCCGGTTGGGTCTTCCGCGGCATGACCAAGATGCCGGTCACCTGGGGTTAGGCCCGTCGGCCTGCCCACACTCCACCGACCCCACATTTCTCGACCACCCAAAGGAACCATCCCCCATGCCCACGATCACCTTCGCCCAGGCAACCGGCGAGTCCACCGAAGTCACCGTCGAGGAAGGCACCTCGCTCATGCGCGCCGCCGTCACCAACGGCATCGAAGGCATCGTCGGGGAATGCGGCGGCCAGGCCATGTGCGCCACCTGCCATGTCTACGTCCGCCCCGAATTCGCTTCCGAGCTGCCCTCCGTCAGCGACGACGAAGACGAAATGCTCGACTGCACCACCGCCGAGCGCACCGATGCCTCGCGCCTGGGATGCCAGGTCAAGATGTCCGGTTCACTGGCCAGCATCGTCGTCGACGTTCCCTCGGACCAGGTGTAAGCGCCATGGAAGACAACAACACCGAACACACCGTCGTCATCGGCGCCGGGCAGGCAGGCATCCAGGTCGCCGATTCCCTGCGCGCCGAGGGCTTCGACGGGGCAATCACCATCCTCAACGACGAGGTGGCATTTCCCTACCAACGCCCGCCGCTGTCCAAGGACTATCTGGGTGTCGATTCGCCCGCCGCTCCCCTGCCGTTGCGCGGGCCGGACTTCTTCACCGCCAAGGAGATCACGCTGCACGCCTCCGCCGCCACAGCGGTGGACACCGAGGCGCGGAACATTTCCTTGGCTGACGGCACCACACTTCGCTATACGCATGTGGTCTTTGCCACCGGCGCCGCCAACCGGCCCTTGCCCTGCCCGGGCGCAACCCTCCCGGGTGTCCATGCCCTGCGAACTCTCGACGACGCGCAAGACCTGCAGCGTGCACTGTCCGACGCGCGCAGGGTGGTGGTGATTGGGGCCGGCTTCATCGGTCTGGAATTCGCGGCGGCTGCACGGGCCCGCGGGCTTGAAGTCACGGTGCTCGAATTCGCGCCGCGCCCCATGGGACGAGCGCTCTCGGCGACCGCCTCGGAGTGGTTTGCCGCCCGGCACAGGGCCGACGGCATCGAGCTGCGACTGAACGAGGGAGTGTCCTCCATCCACCGGGACGGAAACGGATTGATCGTCGAATCCACTGGCGGCGGACGCTACCCGGCGGACCTGGTGCTCTACGGGGTGGGCGTGCTACCGCGCACCGAACTTGCCGAGACGGCCGGGCTGGCCACCGACAACGGGATCCTGGTGGACTCTGCGCTGCGCACCAACGCGGATGGCGTGTTGGCCGTCGGCGACTGCGCTTCCTTCCCCAACGCCCACACCGGTTCCCGCACCCGACTCGAATCGGTCCAAAACGCCACCGACCACGGTCGCCATGCCGCCCGCAGCATTATGGGGCACCACACCCACTACGCCGAGACGCCGTGGTTCTGGAGCACCCAGGGCAGCATCCGCCTGCAGATCGCCGGCATCTCGGATCCCGGAGACGAGCCGGTGGTACTTGGGGACCCGTCCGGTGGCAAGTTTTCCATTGCGCTGCTGCGCGATGGTGTGCTGGCGGCAGTGGAATCGGTCAACAGCCCTGCCGACCACATTGCCGCTCGCAGGCTCGTGGGCCGGGGCATCACGCTGGACGCCGAGACCCTTGCCGATCCGGGATTCAGCCTCAAGGCCCTGGCCAAGACATGCATCCCGATACCGGCATGAGCCGCCATGCCTCAGACCCGGCCCCAGGCCCCGTCCATCGCGGCAATGCAATGTTCCAGCAGGGCCTCGGCCCGGGGTCCGGGCGTGGAGTTGCGTGGCCAGATGGCCACGACCGCACTCGGGCTATTCGGCGGCTCGAGGTCCCTGATGGCCACCGGCAAACCGTCCAGCGTGTGCGGCGGATTATTGGGCCGTGCATACAGCAGCCCGTAGCCCAGGCCGCGTCCCACCATGGCATTGACCAGCACCACCTGCGGCAGTGAATAGGCGACGTTGGGATGGAGCCCAGCCTCGGCAAAGAGCCTGCGGGTGTTTTCGGTGCTTGGACTGGATTCGTAGTTGATCAGCGGTTCGTCCTCCAGCTCCGTCAGCGTGATCGAGTCCTTGGCGGCCAGCGGGTGCTCCGGGTGCAACACCACTTCGAGCCGCGTCTCATAGATGACGCGCTTGGCGAATCCGGTGGGCAGCAACAGGTCATAGACCAGAGCCAGATCCAGCTCACCGTTCTCCAGGGCCGGGAGCAGGTCATCGTGGGTGCCGACGCGCACCGTCACGTCGATGCCCGGATGCAGGGTGCGAAAGCCTTCGAGCATCGAGGGCACCACGTGGCTGGCAAAGGACGCGAAGCACCCAATGGACACCGGACCGCGCAGGGCTCCATCGGAGCGGGGAAAGGATTCGGCCAGTTCCTCTGAATCTGCAACGATACGCGCAGCCTTGGCCGCAAAGTACTGGCCGGCCGGGGTCATGCGCACCCCATGGGACTTGCGCCGGACGCAGAGTTGTTCCCCGGCGATCTTCTCGACTGCGGTGATCGCCTGGGAAAGCGCCGATTCCGAGATGTTCAGTTCGGTCGCAGCCGACCCCAGGGTTGAATGCCGAGGAAGTTCGGCCAGCAGTTCAAGCTGGCGCAGGGAGAAGCGGGCCATTCTTCAGTCCAATCAATAATGTTATACAACTAATTGAAGTTTACTCAATCTATGTGGCCTGCAACACTGGTTCGTGACCTGGCATACAAAATCCGGATTGCCACAGGCAGTCCCGGGGCACCAATGACCGAGTCGAGCCAGTCCGAGCAGTCCGCTCAAAGAGGAGCACCATGAGCATTGCCCATAGCCAGACGCCGGCCCAGCGCGCCAACCAGCGCCGGGTGGCCTTTGCCACGATCATCGGCACCACCATCGAGTGGTACGACTTCTTCATCTATGCCACGGCTGCGGGCCTGATCTTCGCCGAGCTGTTCTTCAAGCCGGCCGGTGCACAGATCGGCCTGTTGCTCTCCTTCGCCTCGGTGGGCATCTCCTTCCTCTTCCGTCCGCTCGGCGCCTTCCTGGCCGGCCACTTCGGGGACAAGATCGGCCGCCGCGCCATGCTGGTGATCACCCTGATCCTCATGGGTGCTGCAACAACCCTGATCGGCGTGCTGCCGACCTACGCCACGGCCGGGGTCATGGCTCCGATCATGCTGCTGCTGTTGCGCATCCTGCAGGGCATCTCCGCCGGCGGCGAGTGGGGAGGCGCGGTCCTTATGGCCGTCGAGCACGCACCCAAGGACCGCCGCGGCCGCGCCGGGGCCTTCCCGCAGCTCGGTGTCCCGCTGGGCATGCTCCTGGCCTCCGGCGTCATGGCACTGATGACCGGCGTCATCTCCCCCGGTGAGCAGTTCCTGCAGTGGGGCTGGCGTGTGCCGTTCCTCTTGAGCATTGTGCTGATCGTCGTTGGCTTTCTGGTGCGCCGCGCGGTGGACGAATCCCCGATCTTCGAGGAAATCGCCGCCAAGAAGCAGCAGACCAAGGTCCCGATCGTGGAGCTCTTCCGCAAGCACTGGCTCCTCGTCATCCTGGCCGCCCTGGTGTTCGCCGGCAACAACGCCGCCGGATACATGACCACCGGCGGGTTCCTGCAGGCCTACACCACCAATCCCGAGGGACCGATCGGCTTCGAGCGCACCGACGTCCTGGTTGCCGTCGCCTTCGCCGCGGCCATGTGGTTCATCTTCACGCTGCTTTCGGGCTACCTGGCCGACACGATCGGGCGCAAGCGGACCTACCAGATCGGCTTCACGTCCCAGGCCCTGTGCGTCTTCCCGTTGTTCTGGCTCATCAACTCCGCCTCGCTGCCCATGCTGTACCTGGCCTTCGCGCTCTTCGCCGTCGGTTTGGGCCTGGGTTACGGCCCGCAGGCGGCCCTGTACTCCGAGCTGTTCCCGGCATCGGTGCGATTCTCCGGCGTGTCCATTTCCTACGCCCTGGGCGCCATCATCGGCGGCGCGTTCGCCCCGATGATTGCCACGGCCCTGGTCCAGGCAACCGGCACGACCACGTCGGTGTCGATCTATCTCTCGTGCATGACCCTGATTTCACTCACGGCGGTGTCCTTGCTGCGTGACCGCAAGGGAATCGACCTCTCGATCAACAACCAGGCCGAGCAGGAAATCGGTGCCACGATCTTCGACAAGCGCCGCCCGGCACTCGAGTCTCCGGCCGTTCCGGTCAAGTAGCGGACCGAAGACAAGTATCCCCGCGCTCCGCGGGTCCCACCGCCAGACACGAATGGTCGGTGTCCCCCTCCCTATCTGGGAGTCGGACACCGACCATTTTTCGATTGGATCCATGCAGTGAAGCTCGGAACGCGACTGCCTCGTAAATAGCCAGCAGGTTCAGCTCCATGCCGGGGAGCGGCATCGCGGCGTTCCAAGCGCGGCCTTCCAAGCGAAATCGAGATGGCTTCGTCACCGTCCTCGAGTCCGAAGTATTGGCCAGAGCCTGATCCGCCCGGTTTCCGGCCGGCCTGACTAATCAAGGGCAAGCGCTGGACCTGCATATCGCTTCAGGCACGGCCGTTGGGTTCAATCCACGGTGCAAGCACCGCAATGCCAAACGACAGCCGGTCACAACGGTATCTAGCGGGTAGGGCTCATCTGCTTGCCTATCCGGCATGCTTGGAGCGCCGCAGCCGGCCGATCCCGAAAAGCCGTGACGAATCCGTTTTACAGGCCGCAAGAAGACCGCACCCCAACAAACGCATTGCCCCCGGAGCCGATCAATCGGATCCGGGGGCAATGCGAAGTATTCAGTGAGGGCCGCCAAGCCGAGCAATCTCTCGACGACGTCAGTATCCGCCTACTTGTAGGGGCGGAACTCGCCAACCATCGGGCAGTCAAAGGGGTCGCGCGCCGAGAGGCCGACCTTGTTCAGGTACGTGATGACCTGGGCGTAGGACTGGGAGACCGAGGTGACCGTGTAGGGGACCTTGAGCTCGTGGCAGTATTCGCGCACGATCGCAGCCACGCCCGCGAGGTTGGCGCGGGGCATTGACGGGAACAGGTGGTGCTCGACCTGGTAGTTCAAGCCGCCGAAGACGTGTGAAAGGACGCGGTTGCCAAAGGTCGTACGGGCCATGACGTTGCGGCTGGTCAATACCTGGCGTGAGAAGAAGTCGATGCGCGACTCCTTGGGAATCAGCGGCATGCCCTTGTGGTTCGGAGCGAACGAGGCACCCATGTACACACCAAAGACGGCAAGCTGAACGCCAATGAAGGCCGAGGCGATGCCCACCGGGAGGAAGATGTAAATGGCCGCCACATAAAGGGACAACCGGATGATGATGGAGATGATCTCGCGCCTGCGATCCTTGACTCGCTCGCTCGTGAACAAATAGATCATGGAACGCATATGCAGGTTGAAACCCTCAAGGGTCAGCAGCGGGAAGAACAGGTAGCCCTGGCGCTCGGTGATCCATTTCAGGAACCCCTTCTGCTTCTGGGCGTCCTCCGTCTGGAACGAAATGGTGTCCCACTCGATATCCGGATCCTTGCCGACCGTGTTGGGCATGGCATGGTGCTTGTTGTGCTTGTTCATCCACCACTGGTAGCTGATGCCCACCACGAAGTTGGCCAGAAAGCGGCCGATCCTGTCATTGGCCGGGCCCGAGGTCAGGATCTGGCGGTGCGAGGCCTCATGGGCAAGAAATGCGAACTGGGTCAGGATGACACCAACGGCAGCGGCAATGAGCAGCTGGTACCAACTGTCCCCTAGCAGAACAAAACCGGTGACGGCTCCGCCAAGCATGGCCACAAGGACGCTGATGAGCCCCAGGTAGTGGCCTTTGCGGCGGCCCAGCAGGCCAGCGTCACGAACGCGGATTTTGAGGTGGCGGTAATTGTTGGCTCCGGCCGAACCACGCGATACACGTTGTTCCGGGGCCGAGGGGGTCAAAGTGGAACTCATACTACTCAAGGGTCACTCCCGGTAAACGGTTAGGGCGGCGGTTTCAGTCGCAAGAACTGAAAATCTCGGTTCCTATCTACAAGAGCTTACGTGCTACGCATGTGAAATGCCTGATCGTTGCGCATTGACACCAATTAGCTGAATTCATTTTCGGGCATGGACTGTGCATGATCATGCGGCAATCCGCCCCTGGCCCCGTCGTTCCGGGACTTTTCCCAGGCTCGATCAAATCCCTACATATAGCCGAAAGGGCATATGTGGGCTATGTCATGCCCCCAATAAGCAGGATTCGACCGAGCCGAACCACGGGTCCTTGGACCCGCGGTTGTGCTCGGTCGGAGTTGTTGCCGGGCCTATTTCCGGTTGGCCCGTAGCACCTCGAGCCGCTGCCGGTACTCGGTTTCATCGATTTCACCACGTGCATAGCGCTCGCGCAGCACGCCTTCGGCGCCCATGGGGTCGCCCTGGACACGGTGGCGCCAGTACATGCGGCGGCTGAAGAAGATAAAGAATCCAATGAGCAAGATCCAGAAGAGCGGGAACAGGAAGAACCATACGGGGCCATGTCCCGGTCCCCAGACGTGGGCTGGCATGGATGCAAGTGCCGGAAGAATCGCGGTTGTCATGATGGGTTGCTCCTCAAAGAGTGAATAGCGGGATTCCGAGGCTCTATGCCTCATGTATCCACTTTCACCCTTGGGAATCCTTCGCCGCATCGGCCAGGTGGAGACACCTAGGGGTCCGGGGCGTACTCCGGCCGGTGCAGGCGCGGGTGGAGCCGGGATTAGTCGGGATTCCGTCGGGAGGTCTGCGGAGCGGGCTGTGCACCGGGGGTGATGAGTCCGCTTTCATAGGCGATGACCACGAGCCCGGTCCGGTCGCGCACTCCCATTTTCCCGATGATGCGTGAGACATGGGTCTTGGCGGTCAGCGGGGTGATGAAAAGCTCCTCGGCGATTTCGGAGTTGCTCTTGCCCGTGCCGATGAGCATCAGGACCTCGCGTTCGCGTTCGGTCAGCACGTCGAACGCCGCCGGTTGCCGCGACGTCGGCACGGGCTTGGTGGCGGCAACTTGTGCCAGCAGCTTTCGGGTCACCGAGGGCGAGAGCAGCGAGTCCCCCGCCGCGACGATGCGCACGGCCGCGATGAGCTCCTCGGGTTCGGTGTCCTTGACAAGGAACCCGGAGGCGCCGGCCCGAATGGAATCGAGGATGTAGTCGTCTAGTTCGAACGTCGTGAGCATGATGATCCGGGTGTGTGCAAGCGACGGGTCCGAGGCGATGGCCGCAGCGGCAGTGATGCCATCGCCCTGGGGCATGCGGATATCCATCAGCACGATGTCGGGTTCCAGGGCGCGCGCCTGTGCAAGTGCCTGCACGCCGTTGGAAGCCTGACCAAGCACCTGCATGTCGTCCTCGGCCCCCAAGAGCGCGGAAAATCCCGCCCTGATCAGCGATTGGTCATCAACGACGAGAATGCCGATCATGTGGCTCCCTGGTGTCGGTTCGGGGGGTGTCGGGGTTTCAGTCATGCGGCTTCCCGGGTGCCGGCAGCCAGGCATCGATGCGCGTTCCGACCCTGCCCGCTCCGCCGGCTCCTCCGGTGGTGATGGTGAGCTTTCCGCCCTGGGCGCCCAGGCGTTCGCGCATCCCGCCAATCCCGTTGCCCTCGTCCCCGGTGCCCATGCCGATCCCGTTGTCCGTCACGGCGACCGCGGCATGCACGTCATCAAGTTCGACGGCCACGGTCACGCGGCTGGCCTTCGCGTGCCGCACGATGTTGGTCAGGGATTCCTGCACCACCCGGTAGAGAATGTTCTCCACGCGCTCATCGATCCATTCCGGGGGCGGCAGCACCGGCGGGGTAAAGGAGATGGTCAGGTTCGCTCCGCGGACCCTCGCGATGAGTTCGTCGAGTTGCTCCAGCCGTTGGCTGGGAACCCGCGGCGCGTCTTGTCGCAGGACGGCAAGGACGTCGCGGACCTCGGAGAGCGCGTCCTTGGAGCCGGTCTTGATGTTTTCCAGTGCTGCGAGCATCCCGGAGGTGTCGCCGTCCTTCTTGGCCAAGTGCAGCGCCACGGAAGCCTGTACGTTGATCATGGACAGCGAATGCGCCACAACGTCGTGGATGTCCCGTGCCAGCACCAGGCGTTCCTCGTCGCGCTGGTGCCTGGCCCGCTCGTTGGCTGCCCGACGGAACTCGTCGCGGCGGGCTTTGGCACTGCGCCCCAGCTCCCCTGCCAACAGGACGACTATCAACCACACGAGCACGAAGAGGACCGGGGTGCTTTCCCCCTGTTGCAGGGCAAGCAGCAGGAACACGATTCCGGCGGCCGCGGCACTCCCCCAGGCCCACCAGCGGGCTCCGGCGAGGACGGCAAGGACCAACCCAATGGCAAACGACACAGGGAACGGACCCCAGGGGAAGCCTGCCACGACGTAGCCCACGGTCACCACCCCGATGCCGGCAACCATGGGACCGGGCGCTCGGCGGCGCAACAACAGCAGGGCCGGGCCCGCCAGCAGGAGCAGTACCGCGCCCCACGGCAGGGACTCGTCAAACCGCCGTGCGGCGAAGTGGGTTCCGATCAATTGCACGACCGCCACGGCCACCGGCAGGATGCCCAGTGGAGGACGGCGTCGGTTGATCATGAGACGAGACTACTCGTTCTCACTCTCCGCAATCATCCGGCCGTGGCCGTAGGCACGCATACTCCGCCGGGAGTACGAACCGCCGCCTAACCCGCGGGGTTGTCCTAGTGAGTGCCCGCCAGGATCACGTCAAACCCCTGGCAGGTCAGGATCCAAGGCCGGACGTCCGCATTCAGGGAGCAGTCCTTCGTCTCAATATTCGTTTCTGTCGGGAAGCCGCTGTTGGGTGCCTCCACATACATGTTGGGCGAGTCCGGAACCCAGACGGACACAATGTCTTGGTCGCCAATGCTGCGGTCAAGGAGTACCCGCTGTCCATTCGGGGCGGTGACCGAATCCATCGCGCCCATCCCGGCGCCGAGCATGGCAAAGAAGAGCACCAAAATCCAAAACAGTAGCAGCACGGTACCGGCAGCCAAAAGCACGAGCTGCACGAGAACGAACAAGGCATTGCTCCGGATTCGTGAAACCGGCGGTGCGATCAATAGAACCAACGCGGTTCCCAACGCCAAGCCGCCGAGCAGACACGCAAGGACTGCGAACTCTCCGTCATGCCAGCCCGCGTATAAGACCAGCCGGTTGCCTGCCCCATCATGGAATGGCCGATCGAACAGCCAACCCATCACCGCGAAGCAGGCCATCGCGAACACCGTCAGACCGATGACCCACCGGATACGCACCGAGATGGTGGGCCGCGAAGCGGATGAGGTGTCAGGGGTCATGGCGACCATCGTATGCAGGCAAGCCAACGATTGCCTGGCAAATGACAAACGGCCCGGGCGTTCCGTCCTTCACTTGAAGGACGGAACGCCCGGACCGTCGTTGCTTGGTGGCGAACCGGTTAGATTCCGGCAGCGCGCTCCGCGGATTCGACCACATTGGCCAGCAGCATGGCGCGGGTCATCGGCCCCACGCCGCCCGGGTTCGGGGAGATCCAGGAGGCAACCTCATGGGCTGCAGGTTCCACGTCGCCGGTGACAACGGCCTTGCCGTTCTCGTCATTGACGCGCGAGACGCCCACGTCCAGCACGATCGCGCCGGGCTTGAGGTCCTTGGCCTTGATCATGTGCGGCTGGCCGGCTGCGGCGATGACCACATCGGCCTCCGCCAGGTGCTGGGCCAGGTCCTTGGTACCGGTGTGGGCCAGCGTGACCGTCGCATTGACGTCGCGGCGGGTCAGCAGCAGCCCGATCGGACGTCCGATGGTCACTCCGCGACCGACGACCAACACGTTCTTGCCGTTCAGGTCGATGTCGTGGCGAGCCAGCAGCTCAACGCAGCCCTTGGGGGTGCACGGCAGCGGCGAGGTCATCGGGCGGTTGACGTTGGCGACCAGGCGGCCCAGGTTCATCGGGTGCAGGCCGTCGGCATCCTTGGCCGGGTCCATGGCCTCGAGGATGACGTCCTGGTCGATCTGCTTGGGCAGCGGCAGCTGGACGATGTAGCCGGTGCATTCCGGGTTCTCGTTCAGCTCGCGGACCTTGGCCAGCAGCTCGTCCTGGGTGGTCTCCTCGGGCAGGTCCACGCGGATCGACTTGATGCCGACTTCGGCGCAGTCCTTGTGCTTGCCGCCGACGTACCAGGTCGAGCCCGGGTCGGATCCGACCAGGATGGTGCCCAGGCCCGGGGTGACGCCGCGCTCGGCGAGTTTGGCCACGCGTTCGGTCAGTTCGGCCTTGAGGGCCTTTGCCGTTGCCTTGCCGTCAAGAATCTGTGCAGTCATGTGTTTGTGGTGCTCCGTTTCAAGAGTTAGTTCCCGTGCGCGCATGGTGCGGGCGGTGTTCGGTGGCCGGCGGCCGTTTACCAGTCTTCGAGACCCTCATAGAGCGGGAAGGCCTTTGCCAGGGTGTTCACGCGCTTGGCCAGCGCGTCCTTGTCAGCCTTCTGTCCGTCACGCAGTGCCTCGCCGATGATGTCGGCGACTTCGGCGAAGGCAGCGGCGTCGAAACCGCGGGTGGCCAGCGCCGGGGTGCCGATGCGCAGGCCCGACGTGGTCATCGGCGGGCGCGGGTCGAACGGCACCGAGTTGCGGTTCACGGTGATGCCGATTTCATGCAGCAGGTCCTCGGCTTGCTTGCCGTCCAGCTCCGAATTGCGCAGGTCCACCAGGACCAGGTGCACGTCGGTGCCGCCGGTGAGCACCGAGACGCCCGCCGCGGTGACATCCTCGGCGGTGAGGCGCTCGGCCAGCAGCTTGGCACCTTCCAGGGTGAGCTCCTGGCGTGCCTTGAATTCCTCGCCGGCTGCGATCTTGAAGGCAACCGCCTTGCCGGCGATGGCGTGCATCAGCGGCCCGCCCTGGTGGCCCGGGAAGACGTTGGAGTTGATCTTCTTGGCCAGTGCCTCGTCGTTGGTCAGGATCAACCCCGAGCGCGGACCTGCAAGGGTCTTGTGCACGGTGGAGGTCACCACGTCGGCAAAGGGCACCGGGTTGGGGTGCAGTCCTGCCGCGACCAGGCCGGCAAAGTGGGCCATGTCGACCCAGAGCTTGGCGCCGACCTCGTCGGCGATGGCACGGAAGGCGGCGAAATCGAGCTGGCGCGGGTAGGCGGACCAGCCGGCGATGATGACCTGCGGCTTCTCGGCGATCGCCTGGGCACGAAGCTTGTCCATGTCCACGCGGAAGGTTTCCGGGTCGACCTCGTAGGCGGCAACCTTGTAGAGCTTGCCGGAGAAGTTCAGCTTCATGCCGTGGGTCAGGTGTCCGCCGTGGGCCAGGGAAAGGCCAAGGATCTTGTCCCCGGGTTCGATCATGGCCGAGAGGGCAGCGGCGTTGGCGCTGGCGCCGGAGTGCGGCTGGACGTTGGCGAACTTGGAGCCGAAGAGGGATTTCACGCGCTCGATGGCCAGGTTCTCGGCCACGTCCACGTGCTCGCAGCCGCCGTAGTAGCGGCGGCCCGGGTAGCCCTCGGCGTACTTGTTGGTCAGCACCGAGCCCTGGGCCTCGAGCACCGCGCGCGGCGCAAAGTTCTCGGAGGCGATCATTTCCAGGGTGTCGCGCTGGCGGCCAAGCTCAAGCTTCAGGACCTCGGCGATTTCCGGGTCGAGCTCGGCGAGGGATTGGTTGGTCACGGGATTCTTGCTCATGATGTTGAACTCCAGTGGGTGAGGGTTGTTCTTCGGGCAGGGTCACATTGCGAATCATTCAACCCCCGGACCCAGGCGCGCGGTCCGTGGTTAGCTCATGTGCCGCTCCCCGGTGGTTCACCCCACCCAACGCCAGTTGCGACACCCTTCGATATTAGTCGGAATAGGCCCGCGGGTCAGACTGTTACACCGGGTGACACTTGAATCTTCAATTACCACGTCCTCAAGGAGGGCCAGCCGACATGCAGTCCATGGGTGAGCAGTTGCGTACGGTCGTCATTGGTGCAGGCCAGGCGGGACTTTCCGCGGCGCACCACCTGCGGCGCAAGGGCTTGGTCCCCTTTCAGGACTTCGTGGTGCTGGATGCCAACGAGGGCCCCGGCGGCGCGTGGCGCCATCGCTGGGACTCGCTGACCTTTGACCGCGCCCACGGATTGCACTCCCTTCCCGGCATGGAATTGGACACACCCGCCCCATCCGAACCAGCCTCCGCGGTGGTCACCCGCTACTACGGGGACTATGAATCGGCGTTCGCACTGCCGGTGATCCGGCCCTTCAAGGCCAAGACCGTCACCGGCTCGCTGACCGAAGGCTTCACCATCATCTCCACCGACGGCCGCCAGGTCCACGCCGCTACGCTCATCAACGCCACCGGAACCTGGGACAAGCCGTACTGGCCCTACTACCCCGGAGCACGGGAGTTCGCCGGACGCCAGTTGCACACCCACGACTTCGTGGCGCCGGAGCAATTCCTGGGCAAGCGGGTGCTGGTGGTCGGCGGCGGGACCAGCGCCGCGCAATTCCTGCTGCAGTTCGCCTCCTTGGGCATCGACACCCTGTGGTCCACCCGACAGGCACCGCAGTGGCGGGAAGCACCCCAGAACAAGTCCTGGGGCATCGAGGTGGAGATGAATGTCAACAGCCGCACCCGGGCGGGCCTGACTCCGAGATCCGTGGTCTCGGTAACGGGACTTCCGCTCACTGATTTCTACCGCGAGGGCATCGACTCCGGTGTGCTGGTCTCCCGTGGCGGGATTGATTCAATTTCTGCCCATGCCGTTACCTTCACCGACGGAACCACCGAGGACGTCGACGTCATCCTTTGGGCCACCGGGTTCCGGGCCTCGCTTGACCACTTGGCTCCGCTGGGCCTGCGCGAACCCGGCGGCGGCATCGTCATGGGCGAGGACTCCGTCACCGTCGACAAGGTCCCCGGCCTCTTCCTGGTGGGCTACGGCGCCTCAGCCTCCACCGTCGGGGCAACGCGCGCTGGCCGGGCCGCAGCTGTTGCCGCGCAACGGCTGCTGGATGCACCCGTCGCGGCGGTCGGTGCCGACTAGAAATGCTTCATTTAACTGCAGGATTCAGCCATGGCGAGGGCTGCCTGTAGCGTAATCCCCGTGAGCACCAACGATTTCATTGTGTCCCTGTCATGCCCCGACCGCCCGGGCATCGTCCATGCCGTCTCGGGAGCGTTGCTGAGCGCCGGTTGCAACATCACCGAGTCGCAGCAGTTCGAGAGCCCGGAGACCCACAACTTCTTCATGCGCATCGCCGTGGCCACCGGCCAGGATCTCGAGACCGTGCGCGGATCACTGGGCCCGGTCAAGGAACGGTTCGGGATGGAGCTGAAGGTAACCGCCGCGGGTTCCCGGGTACGCACCATGATCATGGTGTCCAAGGAAGGCCACGCCCTCAACGACCTGCTCTACTCCCAGCGTGCAGGGACCTTGCCGGTGGATATCCCGGTCATTGTCTCCAACCACCTGGATCTGAAGCCCATGGCCGATTTCCATGGCATCGAATTCATCCACATACCTGTCACCGCTGCGACCAAGGCCGAGGCCGAGGCCCGGTTGCTGGCTCTGGTTGACGAGCACGACATCGAGCTGGTGGTGTTGGCCCGCTACATGCAGATCCTGTCGGATGACTTGTGCCGCGCACTGAACGGCCGTGCCATCAACATCCACCACTCGTTCCTGCCATCTTTCAAGGGGGCCAAGCCCTACCACCAGGCGCACGCGCGCGGCGTGAAGATCATTGGCGCCACCGCCCACTACGTGACGGCTGACCTGGACGAGGGACCGATCATCGAGCAAGAGGTCATCCGCGTGGACCATGCACGCACCGCCGAGCAGTTCGTGGCGATGGGCCGGGATGTGGAGGGCCGCACCTTGACCCGGGCAGTGGCCTGGCATGCCGAGCGCCGCGTCATGCTCGACGGCTACCGCACCGTCGTCTTCTCCTAGTCTGGCGGGCCGGCACCAGTACCTGGTGCCGGCTTTTCTTCCCAGCCCCTTTCGGCGCTGGCCCCAGGTAGCTGCTAAGGAAGTGCTACTGCTCAGCGGCCCACTGGTCATGTTCGTCCAGATGCTGGCGTTCGCTGGCCTCTGGTTGGGTCCCCGAATCGGCCAGCTGTTGCATGCGCCCCATCAGGTCCACGGCAACCGTCCAGGTTTCCAAGGTGGAGGGTGGATTGACGCCAGCGGCCCTGGCGATCTTGTTGCGCCATTTGTTGCTAAAGCCCAAAACCTGGTCACCGCCGATGTCCCGGTCCCAGAGCCAGCGGGCCAGTTGCCTGGCCTTAAGCATCCTGTTGGCCTCGGCGTGGGCGCCATGGCGGAAGGGATCGACCACGGTGCTCACCGCGGCCGGGGCGGAATCGACCGATGTCTCTTCGGCCACCACGGGCTCGAGAACGTCGGGCTCGATGTCCGGCAGGCCCACCGCCACGATTTCCGGACTGGTGTCGATGGAGTGAACCGCTGACCTGATGATCCCGTTCAGTCGTTCCAGGACCTCGGCCGGGATATTCTCCGACTGCTCCTCAAGTGTGTGCCGGAGGGCCGCGACCATTTGCTCGTATACCTCAACCTTGTGCTGCGGCCACATCGTCCCAGCTGCTCCCGTTCTTTTGCATCCGAACACCGTCTCAGGTTCCGCAGCCCCAAGGCGCGGAGCCGAAGGACAACACTATCCGGTTGCCCAAGGCCGTGGCCACCGCATGCCGTCCCCACGCCAACCAGCCAAGCCCCGTTGGCAAGAATGCCGGCCCACGGCCTCGTCCATGTCATTGCCCGGACTTCCGCATCCGCAGGGTGCCACCATCAGCCGAACCGATGGATGACCACGGGACACCTCCGTGGCCCGGGCCTCGAAAATTCCCGAAAACGGCTTCGCGCCTTGTTGTGTCGCACAGCCAAAATGGGCGCAGGGCACAGGCTACAGTGGGTGTCATGGCCCACATCATCACCATTGACTCGATCACACCAACCGTCGACCCCACCGCTTTTGTGGCACCGACGGCCACGCTTTCCGGGGACGTCTCCATGGCCGCAAACACCAGCGCCTTTTACGGCGTCTCGGCCCGCGGGGACTCGGACACCATTACCGTCAAGGAAGGCACCAATCTCCAGGACAACGTGGTCCTGCACGCGGATACCGGTTTTCCCTGCACCATCGGCGAGCGCGTCTCGGTGGGCCATTCGGCCGTGGTCCACGGCGCCACCGTGGGCAACGACTGCCTCATCGGCATGAGCGCGACCATCATGAACGGTGCCGTCATCGGGGAGAGCTCCCTGGTGGCCGCAGGTGCGCTGGTGCTCGAGGGAACGCAGGTTCCCCCGCGCTCGCTGGTTGCCGGGGTCCCGGCCAAGGTCCGCCGCGAACTGAGCGACGAGGAGGTGGAAAACCTGAAGGAAAACGCCGCCCACTACCTGGTGCTGGCGGCAAAGCACCGTGAGGCCAACGCCTCACGCTAGGTCCACACCCGCCCACGAAATAGGGAGCACACAAGCGATGGTCAGTTATATCCAGGCACCACCCACCGCACACCCGGGAGCCCCCTCGCCCATCAAGGCCACGGGCCGCACACTGAACTGGGGCGTCGTTTCCACCGGACGCATCGTCGGAAGGGTCATTGCCGACCTGCAATCACTCGAGGACGCCAACGTAATGGCGGTGTCCTCGCGCAGCGAGAAACGCGCCCGCGCCTTCGCCGACGAACATGACATCGAATGGGCCTACGGCTCCCACGACGCCATGTTTGCCGAGCCGGAAATCGACGCCATGTACATCGGCACCCCGCACGGGCAGCACTTTGAGATCGCCATGTCCGCGCTGAAATCCGGTAAACACGTGGTCTGCGAAAAGTCCCTGACCGTCAATGCGGACGAGGCCCGCGCCCTGGTCGCCGAGGCCCATGAGCGCGATCTTTTCCTCATGGAAGCCGTCTGGTCCCGCTTCACCCCGGCGTTTGGCCGTGCCCTGGACATCTTGGAATCCGGCGAGCTCGGGGAACCTTCCTGGGTCCAGGCGGACCTTGGTTTCCTGGCCCCCTACGACCCGACGTGGCGGCTCTACGATCCGGCTGCCGGCGGCGGTGCCCTGCTGGACATGGGCGTGTATCCCCTCACCTGGGCCATCGGCGCCTTCGGTTTCCCGACCTCGGTGCAGGCCAGCTGCGACCTCAACGAGGACGGCGTGGACATCCAGACCGCCATCACCCTGGGCTACTCCGGCGTGCGCCATGCCCAGCTCATGGTATCGCTGACCAGTTCCCCCACCAAGGAAGCGCGGATCGCCTGCACCAATGGCTGGCTGGGGACCAACGCTCCGCTGCACAACCCCACGAAGCTCTTCATCCACCCGGCCGACGGCCCGGCACGGACCGAGGTCTTCGAGCCCGTGGGCGAGAACTTCACATTTGAATTCCGCGAGGCGACCAGGTGCATCCAGCAGGGGCTCAACGAATCCCCCACCATGCCCTGGGAACACTCGATCAACACCATGGCCATCTTCGACGGGATCCGCCACCAATTGGGAATCCGCTACCCGAACGATCTCGTCGCGAGGTAGACCGGTCAGTAGTGCCATAACAAGGGTTTCGTGGTGCCGGAGGATCCTCCGGCACCACGTAACCCTTTCTTCATGCTCGAAAGATCCAGGTGGGCGAAGCGATCGCCTGCAGGCTGTCCGTCCCCCTCCGGATCCCACGCATACATCGGTTCCGATCAGTTTCGCCACGTACTCGGGCAGGCGGCATGCTGCGGCGAACCGTCTCCTACGCTGGTTCCCAGACGGCCAGGACCTGGCGCAGCCGCGGATCGTTATCTGGACGCATATCCACCAGTGCTGCCTGGCGGATGCTGACTTGGTCCCCGGGAAACAGCCGTGTGGCGGCATGGGTGACGTGCGGGCGGTAATTCGAGCGGTTGTGCTGGGCGCCGGGCAAGTGGACCTGCGGTCCCAGCGCTTCCAGTGCGTCAATATGGAGCCGATGCAGCGCCGGCTCCGGTTCCACCAGCGAGACCGGCACGGACGCGTTGCGGCCGAACTGCGCATCCGGGCCGATGCGCAAGCCAAAGCCCAGCCGCGCCGGCAGCACACCGTCGAACCTGGAGCGTACGACGTCGGCGGTTTCCCGGGTGTCGAAGCGCACCAAGGTGATGTGCAGCGGCCAGCCGGACCGGGGGAAGACCAGACCGGCCTGCACGGGTAAGACAAAGGCAACGAGGACATATGCGCCCATGGTTCAGGATAGGCACACGGTCCCGGATTCCGCAGGGCCTCGAGTTGCCGGTGACGACGCCGAAAGGATCCCTAGGCCCGACGATTATCGTCCGGCCTAGGGATCCTTGTGTGACTACGGGCTACCGATTACTTGGCCGCAAGCTGCGATTCTGCGTCGAACGCTGCGTTCTTGGCGCTGCTGCGGCGCCAGTAAGCGGCGATGAAGGCGCCGGAGAGGTTGTGCCAGACCGAGAACACTGCGCCGGGCAACGCGGCTTCGGGGGTGAAGTAGGTCTTGGCCAGACCCGAGGCCAGACCCGAGTTCTGCATGCCGACCTCGATGGCCATGGTGCGGCGGCTGGCAATGGGCTGCTTGAAGAGCTTGGCGGTGCCGTAGCCCAGCGCAACGCCGCCGGCGTTGTGCAGGATGACTGCCAGCAGGATCAACAGGCCGGCACTGAAGATGGCGGCGGCACTGCCGGCAACCACGATGAGCACCACGCCGGTGATGGCGAGGACCGAGACCCAGGGAAGGGCGGGGAGCATCTTGGCGACCAAGCGCGGCAGGATCACACGCAGCACCAAGCCCAGGACCACCGGGATGAGGACGATCTGCACGATCGACTTGGCCATTGATCCGGCGTCAACCGGAAGATACTGGCCGGCCAGCCACAGCGTCAGCAGCGGGGTGAAGATGGGGGCCAGCAGGGTGGAGATCGAGGTCATGGTCACCGAAAGCGCAACATCACCCTTGGCGAGGTAGGTCACCACATTGGAGGAGGTGCCGCCCGGCGCGCAGCCGACGAGGATCACGCCGGCGGCCAGGGCCGGAGGCAACTGAAGAAGCATCGCAATGCCCAGGCCCAGCAGCGGCATGATCACGTACTGTGCCGCAACACCCAGGAACACCGGCAGCGGCTTGCGCACGACCATCGCAAAGTCGGGCAGCGTCAGGGTCAGGCCCATGCCGAACATGATGACCATCAGCAAGGGGTTGATGGCCTTCGAGAACCCACTGAAGGTTTCCGGGGTCAGCAGGGCAATCGCCCCGCCGGCCAGGACGAGCAGCGGAAAAAGCGTCACGGCAATCTTGGCACTGCGCTCTTCGGCGTCCAGTCCGGGCTTGGGTTGTACGTTTCGATCAGTTGACATGAAAAAATGGTCACAAATTGATCAAGCAATGTCCAATCGGATCACCAGTTCGTCCAACATCAGCCATTCGTCGCGGATAAACCGCCGCTTATCGCATCTTCCGGGGTTCATGTGACTGGGCTCGGTCATGCAAGGGGGCACAACCACTAGCGGCAGGAGCGGACCGGCTGCCAGATGCCGGCCCACTCCTGCCCGCTCCGGCACAGCGGGAACTCCCATACCCGCCGTCCCGTTGGTTCCGGTTCCGGCGATCAAGCACGGTACCCGGTCATGCGGTGTTCCTTCGCGGCCCCCTCAGACCAGGCGCGGGAACACCGCAAGCCTTTTCTCAAGCGGCTCGCTGCAGCGAGGCAGCTCGCGCCGCGGCCAGCCCCAGCTGAAGGTCCGCGATGAGGTCCTCCACCTGCTCGATGCCCACCGAAAGCCGGACCAGGTTCCGCGGCACCGCCAGCGGGGTGCCGATCACCGAGGCGTGGGTCATTTCCGCGGAGTAGCAAACCAGCGACTCGACCCCGCCCAGGGACACGGAGAGCGCAAAGAGCTTGGTCGATTCGGCAAACGCCCGAGCGGCCGCCTCCCCTCCGGCAAATTGCATCGAGACGATCCCGCCAAAGCCGTTGGACTGTGCTTTGGCCAGTTCGTGGCCGGGATGGGTTTCCAGGCCCGGATAGAGCACCGTCGAAATTTCCTCCCGACCCTGGAGCCAGTCGGCAATGGCGGCAGCGTTGGAACAGTGGCGCTCCATGCGCAGCCCCAGGGTCTTCAGCCCGCGGGCCGCCAGGAAGCAGTCCTGCGGACCTGCCACCGCTCCCCCGGCAAATTGCTGGAAGCCCACGGCCTCGGCGAGCTCCTGGCCGCGGAATGCCCGGTCGGCCACGACCACTGCGCCGCCGAGCACATCCGAGTGCCCGCCGATGTACTTGGTGGTCGAATGCACCACAACGTCGGCGCCCAAGGTGAGCGGGCGCTGCAGGAACGGGGTGGCGAAAGTGTTGTCCACAACCAGCAGTGCCCCTGCAGCGTGGGCGATTCCGGCCCAGCCCGCGACATCCGCGATGCCCAGCAACGGATTGGACGGGGTCTCCACCCAGAGCAGCGCGGTCTTGCCCGGTTGCACGGCGGCCTGGACCGCCGCGAGGTCGGTGATGTCCACGGGGGTGTTGGTGATCCCCCACTTGCCGTGCAGGCGGTTGATCAGCCGGTTGGTGCCGCCGTAGCCGTCGGAACCAAGGACGATGTGGTCCCCGGGCTCGAGCACCGCGCGCAGCAGCGCATCCTCGGCGGCGATGCCGGAGGCGAACGCAAATCCTGCGTGGCCCGTTTCCAGGACGGTGAGCTGGGTTTCAAATCCGCTGCGGGTCGGGTTGGAGCCGCGGGAGTATTCGTGCCCGTTGCGCAGCACGTTGATCCCGTCCTGGACAAAGGTGCTGGTCTGGTAGATCGGCGGGATGACCGCGCCCGTCAACGGGTCCGGTTCCTGGCCGGCGTGGATGGCCTGGGTGTTGAAGCCGTGGTTGGTGGTGGTGCCCATGGTGACTCGTCCCTTTCTCTAGGCGTTGATGGTTTCGCGCGGCGTTGCGGCCGGCGTGGTGGATGCGGCACCCAGGGGATCGAGGGCTCCGAGCAGGTCCGCCACCAGGTCGGCGGCATCCTCGAGCCCGGCGGAGATGCGCAGCGTGCCGGCTTTGATCCCGGCGGTCGCCAATTGGGAGGCGTTGAGCCGGCAATGGGTCATGGCCGCCGGGTGAACCACCAGGGAGCGGGTGTCCCCGATGTTCGCGGCCAGGGCGAAGAGCCGAAGCGAATCGACCAGCCCCGGCACTGCAGCCGGATCCTTGAGGTCGAAGGAGAACACGCAGCCGGTGCCCCGGGGGAAGTCGCGTGCAGCAAGCGCGTGGTCGGGATGGGTGTGTTCCGAGGGGTGGTGGACCGTGGCCACCGCCGGGTGCGCTGCCAGCGCCCGGGTCAGGGCCAGCACGTTGCCCTGGGCCTTGGCCACGCGCAGGGAAAGCGTCTCGATGCCCGTGAGGATCGCCGCGGCGGAGGCAGCAGGGAGCGTGGGACCCAGGTCGTGCAGGAACTTCGAGCGCAGCAGCATCAGGTAGGCCTTGGACCCGTAGCGGTCCAGCAGCGAGTCCCCGTAGTAGCGCGCCCGCGGCGCGGCAATCTGCGGCCAGCGGGCGGCATCGGAGAAATCGAAGGTGCCCGCGTCAATGACCAATCCCCCAAGAACCGATCCGTGACCCGCCAGCGCCTTGGTGGCTGAGTGCACCACCACGTCCGCCCCGAAATCGATGGGGCGGTAGGCGGCCGGGGTGGCCAGGGTGTTGTCCACGACCACCGGCACGCCCGCGGCGTGGGCCACCTCGGTGATGGCGCGCAGGTCCACCAGGGTGATCAGCGGGTTGGAGACGGACTCCAGCAGGAAGCCCCGGGTCTTTTCCGTGATGGCCGCGGCCCAGGCCGCGGGGTCGGCAGGGTCCACAAAGCTCACGCTCACGCCGAAGTCGGCGAAGGTGTCCGTGAGCAGGTCCACGGTGCCGCCGTAGAGCTTGTTGGAGGCCACCAGGTGGCCCGGGCCCTGCAGCAGCGCCAGCAGGGAGATCGCGACGGCAGACTGCCCGGTGGCGGTGGCAATGGCGCCGATCCCGCCCTCGAGGGCGGCTGCACGTTCCTCCAGCACCGCGACGGTCGGGTTGCCGGTGCGCGAATACGTGTAGCCCGGTTCCCTGAGCGCGAAGAGCTTGGCGGCAGTGGCGTAGTCGGGGAACTGGTAGGCGGCGGAGTTGTAGATCGGCACGGTCATGGGGCGGTGCGGGGCGGACGGGGCGTACCCGGAGTGGATTTCGGTGGTGGCGTTGCGCCAGGTGCTGGAGGCCATGATCGTGCCTTTCGGGCCGAAGGTAAGTCGAAGCGTGGTCGGTGAGGGAGGCACGGGGGCGGCACCCGTGATGGATGCCGCCCCCGCGCGGCGGTGCTAGACGGTGGCACCCAGGGTGGCGCGGGCGGCGACCGCGGCTTCCACCAGGTTGGCCAGCGAGGCCTCGGTTTCCGCATAGCCGCGGGTCTTCAGGCCGCAGTCGGGATTGATCCACAGCGCCTTGGCATCCAAGGAGGCCAGCGCGATGTCGATGAGCTCGGCGACCTCGGCGGTGGAGGGCACGCGCGGGGAGTGGATGTCGTACACGCCCGGGCCGATGCCGCGGGAGTAGCCGAACTCGGTCAAATCCGCTGTGACCTCCATGCGGGAGCGGGCTGCCTCGATCGAGGTGACGTCCGCATCCAGGGCGTCGATGGCCTCAATGATCTCGCCGAACTCCGAGTAGCACAGGTGGGTGTGGATCTGGGTGGCATCGGTGGCCCCGGAGGTCGCCAGGCGGAAGGAGTCAACGCTCCAGCCCAGGTACTTGGCCTGGTCGGTGGCGCGCAGCGGCAGCAGTTCGCGCAGGGCCGGCTCGTCGACCTGGATGATGCCGATGCCCGCGGCCTGCAGGTCGGCGATCTCATCCCTCAGGGCCAGGGCCACCTGGTTGGCGGAGGTGGCCAGCGGCTGGTCGTCGCGGATGAAGCTCCAGGCCAGGATGGTCACCGGACCGGTGAGCATGCCCTTGAGCGGCTTGTTGGTCAGCGAGGCGGCGTAGGAAATCCACGGGACGGTGAAGGCTGCCGGACGGGAGACATCCCCCCAGAGGATCGAGGGACGGGTGGCCCGGGATCCGTAGGACTGCACCCAGCCGTTCTCGGTCTCGGTGAAGCCGTCGAAGTTCTCGGCGAAGTACTGGACCATGTCGTTGCGCTCGGCCTCGCCGTGCACCAGCACGTCCAGGCCCAGGCGTTCCTGAAGCTGCACGACACGCTCGATCTCGGCCTTGAGGAAGACGTCGTAGGCGGCGTCGTCGATGGTGCCGGCCTTGTGCGCGGCGCGGGCGGTGCGGACCTCGGAAGTCTGCGGGAACGAGCCGATGGTGGTGGTCGGCAGCGGCGGCAGTTCCAGGGCGCTTTCCTGGGCGGCTTTGCGGGTCTCGGCGTCGGAACGGGAGAAGTCGGCGGTGGTGAGGTTGGCCAGGCGCTCGCGCACCGAGGCCACGGTGGTCCCGGCGAATCCGGCGCGGTGCGCGATGGCCGATTCGGCGGCCGAGAGCTGGGCGGCGATCGCGGACTCGCCCTCGGCCAGGCCCTTGGCCAGGGTGATGACCTCGGCGACCTTCTGGTTGGCGAAGGCAAGCCAAGTGGGCAGGTGGGCCGGCAGGTTCGCTTCCTGGGCCACATCGTGCGGGACGTGTTGCAGCGAGGTGGCGGTTCCCACGGCCAGGGTGCCGCCTGCCTTTTCGACCTGGGTGCGCAGCGCGGCGAGCGTGCCCAGCGAGGCTGCAAGGTCGTTGCGCCAGATGTTGCGCGAGTCCACGATGCCCGCGACCAGGGTGGAGCCGGCCAGATCGCCCAGGAATTCGGCGGTGGGCAGGGCGCCGCGGACCAGGTCGGCGTGTACTGCATCGACACCGGCGCGGGCCAACAGGCCCTGCGCGGCGCCCGGGCGGGTGATGTCCCCGGCGGTGCCGTAGCCCAGGCTCACGAACAGTGCGGGACGCTCGGTGGCGGCGGCCAGCTTGGAGTAGACGGTTTCGGCGAGCGCGCCGGGGACGGCCAGCGCGGCGCCGCGGTCGGTGACCAGGGCCGGCTCGTCCAGCTGCACCCACGGTGCGCCGGCGGCGGCCAGGGCGGCAAGGATCTCGCCGTAGGCGTTGACTACTTCGTCAATGCGCGACAGCGGGTCGAAGCCGGCCGGTGCACCGTCCTCGGCCTTGGCCAGCAGCAGGTAGCTGATCGGGCCGACCAGGGTGGGGCGGATGGTGTTGCCCTGGGCGGCGTGTGCCGCGAAGGACTCGAGAAGGACGGCGGCGTTGGCCTTGATCGGGGTGGCCTCGCCGATTTCCGGGACCAGATAGTGGTAGTTGGTGTCGAACCACTTGGTCATTTCCAGCGGGGCGCGGGATTCGTCGCCGCGGGCCAGGACGAAGGACGCGGCGGTGTCGATGGCGCCGTTCTCGCCTGCCAGGTCCGCGAAGCGGGTTGGCAGGGCCGAGAGCGCGACGGTGGCCTCGAGCACCTGATCGTAGTAGGCGAAGTCGCCGGGCAGCGAGGCGTCATCGGGCTTGAGCCCGAGACCGGTGAGCTTGGCCAGGTTGGCGTTCTGCAGTTGGCGGGCCGCGGCGTGCAGCGTCGCCTCATCGGTGCGTGAGGCCCAGTGCGCTTCGAGGGCCTTCTTGAGCTCGCGGTTGGGCCCGATGCGCGGGTAGCCGAGGATGGATGCTGCCGGGAAGGATGGCTTCGTCATGATGGTTCTCCTGTTGTTCTGGCGTGGTGGAAAGGTGTGTGGGCCTACACCGCGGCGCGGGTGGCCCAGGTGTTGCTGGCCTGCGCGCGGGTCCGCGGCAATTCGAGCTGCTCGATGACATCGAGGGAGCCGCGATGGTCGTTGAAGGTGTACAGGTGCACGCCCGGTGCCCCGTCGTCGAAGGCCCGTCGGGCCAGGGTGACTGCGGCGTCCACACCGATGCGGTGGCGCTCGGAATCCGAGCCGGCGGTTTCCAGCGCGTGGGCCAGGATCGGGTCCGGGGCAATCCCGGCCATCGAGGCCAGCCGGTTCAGGCGCCTGACCGAGTTCAGCGGGATGACGCCGGGGATGATCGGGATGGTGACCCCGGCGCGGCGGGCCGATTCCACGAGGTTGGTGTACTCATTGGCACGGAAGTAGACCTGGGTGATGGCGTAGTTGGCCCCGGAGCGCTCCTTGGCCAGCAATACCTCCACGTCGTGTTCGAAGGACGGGGATTCGGGGTGCCGGATCGGGTAGGCGGCGACACCCACCCCCAGTCTTCCCCCGGCCAGGGCGGCCGAGTGGTCGGCCTCGACCTCGCGGATCAGCTCGATCAGGTAGCGGGCGAAGGGGAATTCGCCGCGCCAGTCCTCGGGGTCCGTCGGCAGGTCCCCGCGCAGCGCCAGCACCCCGCGGACCCCGAGGGAAACGAAGTGGCGGATCAGGTTCTGCAGGGATTCGCGGCTCTCCCCCACACAGGTCAGGTGGGCCAGCGGGCGCAGGCGGGTGTTCTGGATCAAGTGCTCGATCAGCTCAAGGGACGCGTTCCGCCGTGCCGGGGACCCCGAATAGGTCACCGACACGTAGTCAGGATCCGTCGTCTCCAGGGCCGCGATGCTGTTGAAGATTGCCTCGGCGGCGTCGCGGTTCGCCGGAGGGTACAACTCATAGGACAGTGACGGCGGTGCGGCTGTCGTTCCAATACTCATGCTTGTCTCCTCGTCGATTCGAGGGAGGCATCAGGGATCGCCACAAAAGCCCCAGGGATCCGTCACGGATTTCCTGCGGCGATGGTGAGTGAACGCTGAAGCGGCTCCATCGCTTCTGGCAGTAGCACCCTCGCCGACGGGGTCCCAGGGAACGGACTCCATCGGATGATGGTTGCTGCGGCGTCAACGAGCCAGATCTCTCAGCCGCTCTTGATGGTTGATGTATTCATCTTGGAACAGGTTCGAGGGCACGTGCAAGGAGCGTGCCGGCACAGCCGTCACGAAGGGCAAAATCACTTCATGTGTCCACACGGCGTCATTTTCCCTGGTCCGCCGCGGTCACATTGTTACGGCCGTCCATTCGCGTTTTTCGTTTCATCCTCGGGGATTTCCGGCACCGGCATGACGTCGCGGGACTTCCGTGAAGCCAATGTGACGCGAAGGAGTGGCGTGCTCGCGACCGGTTTCCGGTGCCGGGATCCGAGGGTGGGGGAATGGTTTTCACCCGTGGTGCCACGGTCTTGACGGACTGCCGGGGCGGAGTTGCGACCCCACCGCGATGACCCTGATCCCTTTTTCGTGAAGCCGCTCCCCCTGCGCAGGGGGTTACTCGCCGGACGAGGCAGTACTTTTGTGCCCTTCGCGGATCGGGGCATCGTTCCCGGGGTTGCCCTGGCGGCGAGTCCAGTTCAGGCCGGAGAGCGACACCGCCAGGACAGAGGTAAGCACCAGGGCGGCGGCGGGAGCGGCGACCGTCCACGGCGCCCTTTCAACGTAGTTGATTCCCTCGGCCAGGATGAGCCCCCACTCGGGGGTGGGCTGCCGGGGCCCCAGCCCCAGGAATCCCAGCGAGGCCAGCGCCAGCGCGATCCCGGGAATCCGCAGCATGGCGTGCCTGAACACCGGACCAAGAATCGCCGGCAGGACATACCTGAACAGGATCCGGGCCGGGCCCACGCCCAGCACCGGGAGGATCTTCACGAAAGGCCGGGACCGCGCTTCCTGTCCCAGGGCCGCCGCGTGCGCCGCCAGCGGTGCCCAGCCCACCAATGCGACCGCGATCGCGGCGCCGAGCAGCGACGGGCCGGTGGCCACCGCGACCATCAGGCCCACCAGGATCGGCGGGGCGGCGTTGGCGACCTCCACCGGACCGGTTGCCGCATGCGGAAACAGCCCGATGACCAGCCCCAGGACCAGGCAAACCAGCACCACCAGCAGGGAAGTCCCCAAGGTCGACAGCGCACCATGCCCCACCCTGGCCAATAGGTCGCGTCCGCTGGCATCGGCTCCGAAGGGCAGGGCCAGGCTCGGGGCAGCCAGCCTCGCGTGCTCGGACGCGAACGGGTCGCGCAACAGTCCGGCTACGACCAAAAGCACCAGCGCCAAGGCCACGGCCAGCGGCAGGAGCATCTCCCGCCGGCAGGTGAAGCGCATGGTCTCCGGCGCCGGAACCGTACCGGAGCGAAGTGCCCTGCCCAGCAACAGCAGGCGCACCGCAGCGCAGGCCGAACCCACGATGACGGCCAGCACCAACAGCGCCAGCACCCCGGCTTGCAGGGCCGGAATGTCCTGGGCGCTGGCGGCGCCCAGGATGGCCCGGCCCAAACCGGGGATCGCGAAGACCTTTTCCACAGCCACTGCCCCGCCGGTCAACCCGATCAGGACCAGGCCGACTTGGCTGGTCACCGATGGCATGGCCCGGCGCAGCACGGCCGCGGTGAGCTGGCCGCGGCGCGCCCCGGAGAGCCGCCAGGTCGCCACCCACTTCTCCGCGAAGGCGGCGCTGATGGCTTCGGAGGCCAGGCGCCCGATCAGCCCGCCGGCGGGCAACCCGAGGGAAAGCGCCGGCAGCACCGCGTGGTGCAGCCCCTGCCAGCCGTAGGGCGGGAACCACCCCAGCAAGACGGCTCCGACAATCAGCAGCATGGCGGCCAACAGGAATTCCGGCAGCGCCGTGATTCCCGCCGCAACGGCCCCGGATCCGCTGCCCGGCTTTCCGGCCAGACCGCGCGCCACCGCAGGGACGCACAGCAGCACGGCCAGAACTGCCGCCACCGCCACCGCGCATCCCATCAGGGTCAACGAGACGCCCAGGGCGGAGACAGTCCCGGGACCCACCGGGGTGTTGGTGATCCACGAGGTTCCCAGGTCGCCGTGGGCCACCCCGCCGGCCCAGGCCAGGAAGATCGCCACCGGGCCGCGGTCCAGGCCGAGCTCGTCGCGGATCATCGCCAGGGTTTCCGGTGTCGCTTCCCGATCCGCATAGCGGGCACGCAGGATCGTGTATTCGGGCTTGCTGCCCGATAGCCACGGCAGCAGGCCGATCACGACCGTCACCGCGGCAAGGGCCAGCAGGCGGGAAAGTGCGTTGATTGCCGGGGCCGTGCGTGCCATCAGTCGGCGATTCCCGTGCGGTTGGTGATCAGCGCACGTTCGCGGGGGTCGCGCTCAACATCGCGGACCCTGGCCGATTCGCCCTGGATGACGCGTTCGTGCAAAAGCGGCACTGCCGCGTCCTTGGAAAGGATCAGCGCCTCGGCGGCGGCAATGGCGGCCCGGCGTTCCCCACCGGGTGCCACGGCCGCGGCCTTGGCCAGGGCCGCGTCGACCTCGGCATCGCAGAACTGCGAGATGTTGAACGATCCCTCGCAGGAGAAATCGCTGTACATGTAGGCCACTGGGTCCCCGGAATCCAGCACCGTGGCGCGGGAGAGGATGAAGGCGTCGAACTTCCCGTCCAGGGCGTCGGCCTCGATGTGCTGGTATTCGCGCACATCCTGCTCCACGACAAAACCGGCGGCCTCGAGCTGCTGTTCCAGCGCGACGGCAACCTCGGGTAGTTCCGCCCGGTCGGTGAAGGTGCCCAGCGTGATCTTGGTTCCCTTCACAACGGAGGGCGCTGCACGGTTCCCCAGCACCTCGGTGTAGTTTTCGTTCGCGCGTTCGGCTGCCGCCCAGGGCAGTGCGGGGCCCAGCAACCCCTCGGCGATGTCGGCACGGCCCTCGTAGACCCGTTCGACCACGGTGGCCCGCTCGATGGCTTCCCGCGCCGCGGCCCGCACGGCCGGATCGGCAAAGGGGCCGGTGTCGTTGTTCAGGTAGAGGGTGTTGGTCCTGGGCATGGGAACTTCGTGGACCAGCGCGGGATCGATCTGGGCGACCTGTCCCACGGGGATGGTTTCCACGATGTCGGCGTTTCCGGTGCGCAGGGCCGCTGCGCGGGCGGTGCCGTCCGGGACGAATTGGACGTCCACCCCGGCGGCGGCGGCAGGTTCGCCCCAATAGCCATCAAAGCGGTCCAGGGTTGCGGAGCTGGTTCCGTCGAAGGAGGAAAGCACATACGGACCGGTGCCGGCCCCGGTCGGGACGACGACTCCGCCGGACTTGTAGGCAGAGGCCGCCAGGATGGACAGCTGCGGGCTGGAAAGCCGTTGCGGCAGCAGCGGGTCGGCAACCTCGGTGGTGACCACGACGGTGTTGGCGCCCTCGGCCTTGATGCCCAGCTCGACGCCGTCGAGGATGCGGGGCTTGGGGCTGGCATTCGCCGCGGTTTCCAGCGAAGCGGCGACCTGTTTGGCGGTTAGTGCGGTTCCGTCGTGGAATTCCACGCCCTGGCGCAGTTCGAAGGTCCAGGTCCTCTCACCCGTTTGCTCCCATGCGGTGGCCAGTGCGGGCTGGGCCTCTCCCACCTCGTCGAGGACCACCAGGGTCTCTGCCGCCTGCCAGCGGGAGAGCTTGAAGGCGTCATCGCTCAGCGGGGTCAGTCCCGAACGCGGCGGTTGCATCATGGCCACTTTGATGCGGGTGTCGTCTGCGGCGGCGCCCGCGTCGCCCGCGGCGAAGCATCCGCTCAGGGCCAGTGCCAGGGTAGAGGCCAGCACTGCTGTCGCGGCTGCTTTTGGGCGTGGAAGAACCATCTCGGTCTTACCTGTCTTTCGTGGTTGGGTGGTGACTGGATTTCGGGAAAGAGGGCGGTCAATGCCCGGGCACAAAGCGGCGGATGGCCACTGCGGAGGTTGCGGCCAGCAAGGCCAGTGCCGCCCAAGGGGCGGCCGCTGCCAGCGACGGCAGGTAGGCATGTTCATAGAGCGGACCCAATAGGGCATTTCCAGCCAGCACGGCCAGCCCCCCGCACGTGGCGAGCAGGCCGTAGTACGCCCCGGCGGGATGTCCGTTGGCAAAGCCGGCGACCAGGCCCAGGGCCGTAGGCGTCACGCACATGTGGCCCAGCGCCAGGGCCGTGACCATCAGTGCGGCGGGGGCGAGGGACGCGCCCTCCGGCGCCTCCCGTGTTGCCAGCACCGCCAAGAGCAAAAATCCCACGGCCTGCACGGAAAATCCGAGCGAGAGGGCCGTTTTGTCCCCGACGCGGCGCATGAACCCGGCAATGGGCCATTGCAGGGCCACGGTCAGAAGCGAAACGTAGACAAAGACCCCGGCTAGTGCCCCGACTCCGGCGCCGCTGCGTTCAAGTTCCACCGGCAACCCGAGGTAGAGCTGGTTGTAGGCGAGCAGGTTCACCGCGTAGAACGAGGCAAACAGCACAAACCGGCGTTCACGCAGGCACGCCCAGGTGCCTGCCCCCTCCCGATTCCCGACCCGTGAAATCGCTGTTTGGCCCCCGGCGTCGGTTCCCGGAATCCACCGCAGGAAGACCAATGCCATGACGGCAAAGATCGCCGCGCCGGCCAGCAGCGCGGCATCGATGCCGACACCGAGCAGCAAGGCACCGAGCACCGGGCCTGCCACTGCGCCGATTTCACCGAAAATGACCAGCAGCGCAAAAAGCGTCGGCTTGGCGCGGGTGCCGGCGTTCCCCGTCTCCATGGACCGGGCCGTGCCCACCAGGCTTTCGAGCGCCGGCGAGAACAGGGCTCCACCGACTCCAGTGATGATGGCACCGGCCAGGAACGAGGGAAAGTCCGCGGCCCAGGCCAGCACCAGATAGCCGGCAACCCGCACCAGGGTGCCGGAAACCATCAGCCGCCGCGCTCCCCACCTATCGGCCAGCACCCCTCCGATCAGGAACATCCCCTGCTGGGCGAAGGTCCTGGCCCCCAGCACCACCCCGATTGCCAGGGCACCCATGCCGAAGTCCCCGCGCATGCTCACGGCCAGGAAGGGGACAACGGAAAAGAATCCCACATTGAAAATCAGCTGGCTGGCCAGAAGCAGCCCGGGAGCGGGGCCTGTGCCCTGTACCCGGTCGGGCTCGCCGGCAAGGACGCGGGTGCCGCTCATGCGGCGCCCGTTCGGGTGCCCAATTGCGGGATGGCTGCCAGCAGCTCCCGGGTTGCCGGGTGCCGGGCAGTGTGGAACATATCGAGGGTGTCGCCCTCCTCCACGATGCGCCCGGATTCCAGCACCACGGTGCGGGAACATAGCCGGGACACGGCGGAGAGGTCGTGGGACACGAACAGCAGTCCCATTCCGTCCTGCCGGACCAATTTCTCCAGCAGCCCCAGCACCGCATCGCGAAGCGGCAAATCCAGCCCGCTGACGGGTTCGTCGGCCAACAGGATCGACGGCCCGGGAACCAGGGCCCGGGCGATGGCGACCCGCTGGTTCTGCCCGCCGGAGAGTTCGGCCGGCTTGCGTCCCAGCAGTCCGGGATCGAGTTCGACGCGTTCCAGGGCGCGATGGATCATTTGCCGGTGTTC
Source organism: Paeniglutamicibacter sulfureus (assembly GCF_039535115.1). Classification (NCBI taxonomy): domain Bacteria; kingdom Bacillati; phylum Actinomycetota; class Actinomycetes; order Micrococcales; family Micrococcaceae; genus Paeniglutamicibacter; species Paeniglutamicibacter sulfureus. Next base: position 3,981,824 of record NZ_BAAAWO010000001.1, on the reverse strand, counting down.
CCCCTGGATGCGAAGTTGCCTCAGCGGCTCGAGCATCAGTTGTTGGACGCTCATGCGCGGGTCCAGGCTGCCGGCGGGGTTCTGCGGGACGTACTGCACGAACCGCCGGTACCACCGCAGAGAGGAAACCGGACCGGGAACCAGCGGGTTGTCATTGAACTGGACGGATCCGGAGTCCACCTTTTCCAGGGCGAGCAGGCACCGCACAAGCGTTGACTTTCCGGAGCCCGAGCTGCCCACCAAGCCTACGGCTTGGCCTGCTTCGATGCCGAGGTTGATCCCGCGCAGCGCCCGGTGGCCCTGACGGCTCCTCGGCCACCGGCCAGGATAGCCGTGGACCAGATCCAGGGCGCGCAATCGGGCCGTCATGCGGCCGCCACCTCGAGCGGAGGAGCGAAGGATGAGCGGGCCGAATCGACCATGGCAGCGGTGTAGGGATGCCGTGGCCGGGCGATCAACTCCGGCATGTGGGCCTCCTCGATTTTCCGGCCGTCCTGCAGCACGACCGCGCGGCCGCATATTTGCTCGGCAGCGGCCAGGTCGTGGGTGATCAGCAGCAGGCCACCCGCGGTGGAAGGGACCCCCGCCAGGATCTCGAGCACCCTGGCCTGGTTGACGACGTCAAGAGCCGTGGTCGGCTCATCGGCCACCAGGATGTCGGCCCGGCAGGCAAGCGCCAAGGCGATGCATACTCGTTGCAGCTGTCCGCCCGACAATTCCCCGCTGAAGCTGCGCAGCATGCGGTCCGCGTCGGCCAGTCCCACCGAGGCCAGCAGCTCACGGGAAATTTCACGCGCCTCGCGTCCCGAGAGCCCCGCGTTGCGCAGTGGCATGGCCAGCTGGCGGCCCAAGCGCACCAGCGGGTTGAGTGCTGCGGCCGGGTTCTGGTGGATCGCGGCGAATTCCCGCCCTGCGAGCCTTCGGCCCCGGAGCGGAATTTCCTTGCCGTTGACGCGCAGCATCCCCGTGGCCTCCATCCCGGCCGGGAGCTGCCCCAGCAAGGCCGCCGCCGTGAGGGACTTGCCGGATCCGGAGGACCCCAGCAATGCCAGTTTCTCCCCGGGTTCGATGCTGAAGTCCAGCCCCGCGACCAGGGGTTTCCCGTGCAGGGAGATGGTGAGGCCTTGGACGAGCAGGGCAGTCATAAAGTGCGGGCTTTCGTGTGGCGGTTCGGATGGCAAACGCTATTGCAACTAACAATCATTCTCGTTAAGAGCTCGATCGAATATTACCCCATGCAGGACACGGCTTCCGAAACGACCGCTCACGGAACTCCCTAGCGGGGGGATTTTCGTCCGTGAGCCTGGCGTCGCAGGTTCGTTGCGCCCACGAACACGAAATTGCTTCGCGAACGGAGACAAGACGGTGTCAGCACGGCCCTGACCCGTTCAAGAAGATGGGGGGCAGTGGCGGATGGCGCCGTGCGGCCACGTTCCGCGGATTCCGGTGCCGCGTCGCAGGGTTCCTGCGCCCCGGATTCCACTAGGCTGGTGCGCACCATGGACTACAGGAATACCACCCACCAGACCGGCGGCCGGGAACGGGCGATTGGCGAAGATTCGCGGCCCGGGGAAGACGAATTCCGCGTCGACATCGAGCGCATCCGCTTCTCCCCTTATTTCTCGCGGCTCTCGGCGGTCACCCAGGTGATCCCGCAGGCCGGCGCCGGCACCGTGGTGCACAACCGGCTCACCCACTCGCTGAAGGTCTCCGCGGTGGCACGCTCCATTGCCATCGGGTTGCGCAATGCCGACGAGCCCACGCGCACGCTGGTGGCCGATCTCGGCGGCTGCGATCCCGTCGTGGTGCAGGCGGCCGCTGCCGCCCACGACCTGGGCCACCCGCCCTTTGGGCATCTGGGCGAACAGGAACTGGACCGGGCGGCCCGTCAGATCCTCGGGTTGCCCGACGGGTTTGAGGGCAACGCCCAAAGTTTCCGCATCCTCACCGCGCTGGACAGCTGCGACGCGAGCCCGCGCGGGCTGAACCTGACCCGTGCTGTGCGTGCGGCGGTGCTGAAGTACCCCTGGACCCGCAACGAATGGCGTTCCCTGCCGGCTCGGTCCCCGGAACTTCTGCCGCGCGGCGTGGGCCTCGGCGATGGAAACGCCGCCTTGAAATACTCGGCCTACGACATCGAGGCCGCCGAGATGCGTGACGTTCTTTCCGTTTTCCCGCAGATCGCCGAGCACCAACAGACCCTGGAATGCTCGGTCATGGACATCGCCGATGACATCGCCTACGCGGTGCACGACCTGGATGACTTTTATCGTGCAGGGGTGCTGCAGTATTCCCCGGTGTCCGCCGAGCTGCGGCACTGGCTTGATTCCGGCGCCGAGTTGGCCAGGCTCGATGTGTGCGAACTGGACCAGCGCCTGCCCGGCCACGGGCTCGAGCGCACTTGGCGGCGGGTTGCCGCCAAAGACCCGTGGATAGCCAATGCCGACGCCTTCCGCGCCTCGGTGCAGCGCGTTGGCCATGACCTGGTCGAAGGGCTGCTGTCCCTGCCCTATGACGGCGGACTTGACGCCGACCGCGCAGTCACCGCCTTCACCCGGCGCTGGATCGACAGGCTCCAGGCCTCGATCGCGGTGGAGAAGGACCCCGTGATTCGCAGCGGGCACGTCCGCTTGGCTGACGAGGCCTGGCACGACGTGGTGGTGCTCAAGTTCGTGCACGAGCGCTTTGTTCTGGAACGCTCCGACCTGGCGCTATACCAGCGCGGACAGACCCGCATCATCAGGTCGCTGGCCGAGGGCCTGGCCGCGTGGCTGGATGATCCACAGGATGCAGCCCGCGCACCGCGCAGGCTGCTGGACTCCGTCGAGGCGGCAACCGGCGAATACCGCCAGCTCTATTCCGAGACCTCCGGACCGCTTCCGGATTCCTCACGCAGGGAGATCGAGCGGCTGGGACGGGCCCGGGCCATCGTCGACTACATTGCCTCGTTCACCGACGCGCAGGCCGCCTCCGTCAATGCCCTGCTCACCGGCACCTCGGAGAGCATCTGGGAAGTCGGACGCGGGTTGTAGATGCGTGACAGCCGTTCAATCGCGGAAGGCGGGAGAAAAATGGTGGATGTTTTCTCCCGCCTTCGACACTGATGAAAGAAGTTCCATGGACTGCGTGATGCCGTTGCGGATCTTGGAAGCCGTGAGGCTGCTGCACCGCATGGGCTATGGCGGGCTGAGATTCAATCCCGGGCTCAGCGCCTCGGGCATGTTCTGGCGCATCGCGCTGTTTTCCCAGGATTCACTGGATGTAAGCGGGGATGCCACTGAGCCAATCGGGGATGAACAGTGCCTGCGCTATTCAAATGGCGAAGGATACGAATTCAATGCACGTCAGTTCCCCGAAGACGTCGGCCATGTCACGGTCGCCGAGGAAATCCTCGCCGCATTGCCCAAACTGCAGCGAAGCGATCCGCGGAATGCCAATGATCGGGCGTACACGGAATGGTTTGCACGTCTCCTTCCGTTGGTGAAGAGCACATCCGGCCTGCCGATTGCCTACTGGGACTCCTATGGAGAGGACAAGGGCTGGAAGCTGGCATGGCCCGTTGACCGGTATGTGGAGTCACCGCCCGACAACCAGGCAATTCCCACACCGAAAAAAGACGAGCACTATGTCCTTGGGCTATGCGACGAGATCTTGGGCGAAGGACATGTCAGCCAGATGACGTTCGGATGGTTGCGTGGCGATCCTTCGCTGGCCACCGGCAAGCGCTCGAAGCTCCCGGTCGACGGCTTTTGGCGTACGCACGGGATCGTCGTGGAATTCCACGAGCGCCAACACAGCGAACCTGTTCCGTTCTTCGATGACAAGATCACGGCAACGGGAATGACCCGCGGCGAACAGCGCAAACTCTATGACCGTCGCAAAGCTGAACTTATCCCCCAAAACGGGTCGATATTGATAGTGATCGAGCAGAGTGATTTCCCACTGCAGAAAAACAAGATCGCCCGCGACCATGACCGGGACCTGCGCATCGTCAGGCGCCGTCTCTCCGCATTCCTACGCTGAATGCACGAATGCCGCGTAACCACTTTGCAGTGGTTACGCGGCATTCTTTTCCCAGTGAGACTACTTCTTGAGCAGTTCCAGTGCGGTGTTCAACGTCGTGGACGGACGCATGATGGCTGCGACCTTCTCCTCGACCGGGCGGTAGTAGCCACCCAGATCGACAGGGGCACCCTGCACGGCGGCGAGCTCGGCCACGATGGCTTCCTCGTTGCCGCCCAGTGCCTCGGAGACGGCCTTGAAGGCAGCTGCCAGCTCGGTGTCCTTGGTCTGTGCCGCCAGTTCCTCTGCCCAGTACTTGGCCAGGTAGAAGTGGCTGCCGCGGTTGTCCAGCTCGCCGGCCTTGCGCTTGGGCGACTTGTTCTCCAGCAGGAAGGTGCCGGTTGCGGCATCCAGGGTGTCTGCCAGGATCTGCGCGCGAGCGTTGTCCGAGGTGTTGGCCAGGTGCTCGAAGGAGACGGCCAGGGCCAGGAACTCGCCCAGGGAATCCCAGCGCAGGTGGTTTTCGTTCACCAGCTGCTGCACGTGCTTCGGGGCCGAGCCGCCGGCACCGGTCTCGAACAGTCCGCCACCGGCGATCAGCGGCACGATGGAAAGCATCTTGGCGCTGGTGCCCAGTTCGAGGATCGGGAACAGGTCGGTGAGGTAGTCGCGCAGCACGTTGCCGGAAACCGAGATGGTGTCCTCGCCGCGGCGGATGCGATCGATGCTGTACTTGGTGGCATCGACCGGCGAGAGGATCTCGATGGTCAGGCCCTCGGTGTCGTGGTCCTTCAGGTACTCGTTGACCTTGGAGATCAGCACGGCGTCGTGCGCGCGGGTCTCGTCCAGCCAGAACACGGCAGGGGTGGCCGAGGCGCGGGCGCGGTTGACGGCCAGCTTGACCCAGTCGCGCACCGGCACGTCCTTGGTCTGGCAGGCGCGCCAGATGTCACCCGGGAAGACCTGGTGTTCGATGAGCACGCCGCCGGTGGCGTCCAGGATCTGGACGTGGCCGGCTGCCTTGATCTCGAAGGTCTTGTCGTGGGAGCCGTATTCCTCGGCAGCCTGGGCCATCAGGCCGACGTTCGGGACGGTGCCCATGGTGGTCGGATCGTAGGCACCGTTGGCGCGGCAGTCGTCGATGACGACCTGGTAGATGCCCGAGTAGGAGGAGTCCGGCAGAACTGCCAGGGTGTCGCGTTCCTTGCCCTCTGCATCCCACATGTGCCCCGAGGTGCGGATCATGGCGGGCATGGAGGCATCGACGATGACGTCCGAGGGTACGTGCAGGTTGGTGATGCCCTTGTCGGAGTCCACCATGGCTACTGCGGGGCCCTCTTCCAGGCCCTTGGCGATCAGTGCCTCGACGCCGGCGCGCACCTCGTCGGAGAGCTCGTCGAGCCCGCCGAGGATGGCGGCAAGGCCGTTGTTCGGGTTCAGGCCTGCTGCTTCAAGCTGCTCGCCGTAGGTCTCGAACAGCTCGGAGAAGTAGGCCTTGACGACATGGCCGAAGATGATCGGGTCCGAGACCTTCATCATGGTGGCCTTCAGGTGTGCGGAGAACAGCACGTCTTCGGCCTTGGCACGGGCAACCGCGTCCTTGAGGAACTTGTTCAGCGACGCGGCGTGCATGACGGTGCCGTCGATGATTTCGTCCTTCAGCACCGGCAGGGCCTTCTTCAGGACTTTGACATTGCCGTCTTCGCCGACGAAGCGGATCGAGAGGTTCTGGGGGTTGTCGATGACAACGGACTTCTCGTTGGCACGGAAGTCATCCTCGGTCATGGTGGCGACGTTGGTCTTGGAGTCAGCGGACCAGGCACCCATGGTGTGCGGGTTCTTGCGGGCGTAGTTCTTCACGCTCAACGGTGCGCGGCGGTCGGAGTTGCCCTCGCGCAGCACCGGGTTCACGGCGGAACCCTTGATCTTGTCGTAGCTTGCGCGAATTTCGGTTTCCTCGTCCGAGGACGGGTTGTCCGGGTAGTCCGGAAGCGCATAGCCGGCGGCCTGCAGTTCGGCAATGGCTGCCTTGAGCTGCGGGATGGAGGCCGAAATGTTCGGCAGCTTGATGATGTTTGCATCCGGGCTCTTGGCCAGGGCGCCGAGCTCGGCCAATGCGTCGGGAATCTGCTGCTCTGCAGTGAGGTGGTCGCCAAAGGCGGAAATGATGCGGCCGGCCAACGAGATGTCGCGCGTCTCGATCTCTACACCCGCGGTCGAGGCGTATGCTTCGACAATCGGCAGGAACGAGTGGGTTGCCAGCATCGGAGCTTCGTCGGTGTGGGTATAAATAATCTTGGCCATAGGTGCGGCGTCTCCCTGAACGGTCTTCTCGGATATGAATGGTCCGACTTGATCTCAACAGCCCTAACTTACCCGATTTACTGCGCCCGGACACTTTTTGTGGCGAGACTCCCCTTCTCCCCCGGACCCTTTTCACCCCGAAAAGCCGGGCCAATCGGGACCGCGGCGGCACACCCGCGTTAAGTTAACCCCTCATAACTGAACCGCGGACACCCCTCCCTCAGGTGCCTGGGAACAGCTTCCCCAGCTCACGTACGGTTTCATCGAAGAGCGCCAGCGGATCGGAGTCCACCCCGTCGAATTCCTGGCGGGCGAATGATTGCCAGGCCACCCGCCAAGCGGCCGTCACCACCTCGGCAACCAAGAGCGCCTGGATCGGCCGCAGCGGGCCCCGTTGCGCCAACGACGCACTAAGCCCCTCGACAAGGTTTCGCTCCTGGCGCGTGGCAACCCGCATCATCTCCGGTTCCTGGACCATCAGTCGGGAAATCCTGCGGAAGTCGCTCTCTGCAACCTCCAGGGCGAAGAGCTCGCGGCACACGGCCAACAGGTCACCCAGGATCCCGGCGGCATTGCCATGCCGGCTTTCGCAGGCCACCAGGGCGTCGATCAGGCCCTGCTGGCCGGGCATGAGGGCATGTTCCTTGGAAGAGTAGTAGCGAAAGACGGTGCGCTCGGAAATGCCCACGCGTGCGGCGATGTCGCCGATCGTGGTGGCATCCATCCCCTTCTCTTCCACGAGGTCCAGCGTGGCACCCTGGATCTCGCGCAGCATTTGGGCGCGATGCTCTTCACGGATACCCATGGCTCAGCTCTTTTCTTGAATCGGAGGCGCTCCCGGATAGGCGCGGGGCTCACCACACTATATTTCATGTCACACTATGACAGAATTTGCTTACCAAAGCTGTCAGACCATGACATGATTTTATTCGTTCAAATCTTACAGAAGAGGTAGCTTCCGATGGCTCTGTCCACAGAAGACACGATTTCCCCGCCTGCAGCTCCTGCGCGGCAGGCTCCGCCCACCCTGCCCACCAAGCAACTCGTCGGCATCATCGGCTCCCTCGCGCTCGCCGCGTTCCTGATGATCCTGAACGAAACGGTGCTCAGCGTCGCCCTCCCGGCGATCATGGTGGACCTTTCCGTGTCGGCAGCCGCCGGCCAGTGGCTGACCACCGGTTTCCTGCTGACAATGTCCGTGGTCATCCCGACCACAGGCTATCTGTTGCAGCGCTTCAGCTCCCGGAGCCTATTCATTTTCGCGCTGTCCAGCTTTCTGGTCGGCACCTTGCTCGCGGTCTTCGCGCCAAGCTTCGCGGTGCTGTTGGTCGCCCGCATCATCCAGGCCATCGGCACCGCCATTGTGCTTCCGTTGCTGATGACCACCACCCTGATGCTGGTGCCCGTGCACAAGCGCGGCGCCATCATGGGCCTGAACTCGATCGTCATCTCCGTCGGTCCCGCCATTGGACCGACGGTTTCCGGCGCAATCGTCAACGCCTTCACCTGGCACTACATCTTCATCCTGATGGCACCGCTGGCTGTGGTCATCCTGGTACTGGGGATCATCTTCATCAAGCTCCCGTCCCACGCCCGCAAGATTCCGCTCGATGTCCTTTCGGTCGTGCTTTCCGCGCTTGCCTTCGGCTTCCTGGTCTACGGCATCTCCAGCCTTGAGCACGCCGCCGACAACCTGCTCGTCACCGTCGCTTCCTTCGCCATCGGACTGGTCTCCCTGGCTTTGTTCATCAAGCGCCAGGTTCGGCTGACCCGCGTCGGCAAGGAGCTGCTGAACCTCACTCCCTTCAAGACCCGGACCTTCACCTTCTCGGTGGTGATGATCATGATCGCGATGGGCACCCTGCTGGGCACCATCGTGATGGTCCCGATCATCCTTGAATCCGGTGCCGGCTTCACCACCCTGTCCATCGGCATGATGCTGCTCCCCGGCGGTCTGGCCCAGGCGGTCGTTGCACCGATCTTCGGGCGCATCTACGACCGTTTCGGTCCCCGCCCGGTCCTCATTCCGGGAGCCGCCATGCTGGCGCTGGGCCAGTGGATGTACGTCACCGTGGATTCCGAGACCGCGCTGTGGATGTTCATGGTCAACCACATCGTCTTCTCCATCGGCCTGGCCCTGCTGATGACCGGTCTGATGTCATCGGCCCTGGCCACCGTTGAGCCTCGCCTCTACGGCCATGGCTCGGCCATTTTCACCACCGGCCAGCAGCTCGGCGGTGCCATCGGCACCACCATTTTCGTGACCGTCATGTCGCTGCTCGCCGGTTCCAAGATGGAAGCAGGTTCGGATCTGGCCCACGCGCTGTTCTCCGGCGCGCACGTTGCCTTCATCGTCGGCGCCGTCCTGGCCACCGTTGGCCTGGTGATCTCCCCCTTCGTCAAGGTGGACAAGCAGCGATAGCGGCAGCATCGATCAAAGAGGCTGAACTCAGGCCCCGGGCGAATCAATCGTCCGGGGCCTCGGCACACCCTGAATCTTCGCGTCCTCTTTCCCTATCGGCACGGGAAGCCGACCGGGGATCTTGAACGGATCACCATGGTGGGCGCATTGGGCCGGGGCATGCCCGGGTGACGGAGTCACGTACCACAGAGCTTCAGGCTTCCTACAATGCTGAAACGATCCAGATCACCAAGGCAATGGCCACCAGAACTCCCACGATTGTCCATACAAGGCCGCTTCCACGCATGTCCTTCACTTCCATTCTCTTGGTTGGTACCTCTCATCATCGGCTTACGAAACCCGCATATCAAGGTTTTGCACTGTGGTGCGCATGGCGCTCAACCTGATTTCACCGACGCCGTGGATCGCTCGTTTTCCCCACCATCGCATGACTCGATCTGCTCTCTTGGCGCGGTGCTGCGGGCTGTGCGGATGGGGATAACCTCGACCCCGTGACCGAATCCGCCGACCGGGTTCGGTGATGCATGGCAAGTTCCTGATCGACTGCCAGAACCGATGTGCTCGGACAGGTGAACAATGAGACCAAGTACCTGCCGGCAAACCAGGCAAACGGCGTGGAGACCAGCTCGGGAAATCGAAGGGGGAATTTGTTTTCGGGACCATATGTCTTCCGGTTTCCCCGCATCCAAACGACGGCTTAAACGGAAAGCTGCCGCCGGCGTTTGCCCCTGAAGGCGAAACGCCGGCGGCAGCCGGATCACTTGTTCCTAGTGGAAGAAGTGGCGTGCTCCGGTGAAGTACATGGTGATGCCCGCTGCGTTTGCTGCAGCAATGACCTCTTCATCACGGACCGAACCGCCGGGCTGCACCACTGCGCGCACACCGGCGTCCAGCAGGATCTGCAGGCCGTCGGCGAACGGGAAGAACGCATCCGAGGCTGCAACGGCGCCCTTGGCACGCTGTGCCGAGACGCCCTCGGCGCCCGAGGCCCCGCCCGCAGCATCCACGGTGGACTCGACGGTGACGCCCAGGGTGTTGGCGCGCTCGACCGCAAGCTTGCAGGAATCCACGCGGTTGACCTGGCCCATGCCGATGCCCACGGCGGCGCCGTTGTTGGCCAGCAGGATGGCGTTGGACTTCGCGGCACGCACAGCGGTCCAGGCGAAGGCCAAATCGGCCAGGGTGGCCTCGTCGGCAGCCTCGCCGGCCGCAAGGGTCCAGTTCGCCGGGTCGTCACCGTCGGCGTCGACCTTGTCGGACACCTGGACCAGCACGCCGCCGGAAACCTGGCGGATTTCGGCCGGGTAGCGGCCGTAGCCCTCGGGCAGTGCCAGCAAGCGGATGTTCTTCTTCTTGGAGAGGATCTCCACGGCTTCGGGTTCGAAGGCCGGAGCGATGACGACCTCGGTGAAGATGTCCTTGACCGTGTTGGCCATGCCCGCGGTCACGGTGCGGTTTGCGGCAATGACGCCGCCGAAGGCCGAAAGCGGATCGGTGGCGTGCGCCTTGGCGTGCGCGTCGGCGATCGGGTCCGCGGCATCGGCGGAGGCCACTGCGACGCCGCAGGGGTTGGCGTGCTTGATGACCGCAACTGCCGGTGCATCGAAGTCGAAGGCGGCGCGCAGCGCTGCATCGGCGTCGACGTAGTTGTTGTAGCTCATGGCCTTGCCGTGCAGCTGGTCAGCCTGGGCGATGCCCGCCGGGGCAGCCTTGTCCACGTAGAGGGCTGCCTGCTGGTGCGGGTTTTCGCCGTAGCGCAGGACCTCTGAGCGTTCCAGGGCCAGGCCCGAGTACGCGGGCCAGTCGATGACTCCGTCGCCGTCCTCGTCGAGGAACTGTGCCGCGGTCCACGAGGCGACAGCGGTGTCATAGGCGGCGGTGTGTGCAAAGGCCTTGGCGGCCAAGCGCTGGCGGGACTTCAGATCGAAGCCGCCGGCCGCGGCCGCCGCAATGACGGCGCCGTAGGCGGCGGGGTCCACGACGATGGACACGGCGGCGTGGTTCTTGGCCGCCGAGCGCACCATGGCAGGGCCCCCAATGTCGATCTGCTCCACGACGTCGTCCATGGCGGCGCCGGAGCGCACGGTGTCGACGAATGGGTAGAGGTTCACCACTACCAAGTCGAAGGCCTCGATCTGCATGTCTTCGAGGGTCTTCATGTGCTCCGGGACGCGGCGGTCGGCCAGGATGCCGCCGTGCACGCGCGGGTGCAGGGTCTTGACGCGGCCGTCAAGCATCTCCGGCGAGCCGGTGACTTCCTCGACCTCGGAGACCGGGATCCCCGCGGCCGCAATGCGCTTGGCGGTGGAGCCGGTGGAAACCAGTGCGACGCCTGCCGCATGCAGGCCCGCTGCCAGCTCCTCCAATCCGCTCTTGTCGTAGACGGAAATCAGTGCCCGGCGAATCGGGACGCGATCAAGGACGGTCTGGCTCACAAAAGTCTCCCAGGGTGCGGTTTGAGGGGGGTGCTATGCCCCATCTTATCCCGCACCCAGTTGGGGGACTTCTTGTGTGGCGCGGTGGTTACTTGATCATCTCCCCCGCGGGAGTGACTACGTACCAGACGTCGTTCAGGCCCTGGCCCAATACATCGCCCGGCTTGGTGTCCTTGGCGAAGTAGTACAGCGGCATGCCGTTGAGCGTGAGGTGCTTCTCACCCTCGGGGCTGTCGATGGTCCCGACTTCGCCGGTGACGCCCTCCACCACGGGGGTGTCTCCGCTGGCCACCGCGATCGGCCAAGCGACCAGGCAGTCGCCGGTGCACGCGCTGGTGGTGGTGTCCTTCTTGTCCTTGGTGAAGTAGTAGAGGCTCATCCCTTCACCGTCCACGACAATGGTGCCCAGGCTGGATTCGCCGGTCATCAGGTCGGGCGTTGAAGCCGCAGGGCTCGAAGCCGCGGCACTGGTCTCGGCCGGCGCCGTCGTTGCCGCCGTGCCCGGGGCTGCCGGAGAGTCGTCGTCGCCGGAAGCACAGCCGGAAAGCAGCAATGCGGCACCCAGCAGGACCGCAGCTGAAGACGCGAACGCCTTGTGATGAATACGGTTCATGATGCAATTCCTTACACTCGAAGGGCGAAACGGCACCCCGATTCCACGGGGCCAGAGCGCCCCGGGGAACATTCGGGCGGAACCGAGAGGGAACTCTTACCAGCTAAGACGCATCGACCGGGGACAAGGTTCATGCTTTTCAGAACTTTTTTTGCGCATACTTGAATCATGGTTGAACCGTTTGCAGTTCCGATGCGTCTCAGTTGGTGACCCGATGTTTCCGAAACGACTCACTGGAGCCCATGTGCCACTCGATGCGCAAGTGGTGTCGGACATCTACCGCGACCACGGAGACGCCCTGCGACGCTTCGTCCTGCGTGTAGCCAACGACCGGGACGAGGCCGACGACGTCGTGCAGGAAACCGTGCTCAAGGTGTGGAAGACCGCACCGGAGCTGACCGGTTCGCTGCGCAGCTACCTGTTTGCCACCGCCCGCAACGTGATCATCGACAGACACCGCCGGGCCGCGGCGCGGATTTCCGCCACCGCGCTCGGCGCGCAGGATCCGGAAGGCCCGGGCGTGCCTGTGGGCATGGAAGCTGTTTTGGACAGAATTCTCATGGAGGAGGCTTTGCTGCGTTTGACCCTCGAACACCGGCAGGTGGTGATCCACATGCATTATCTGGGCTCCACCGTGGCCCAAACGGCATCGAGCCTGGGGATCCCCCAGGGCACGGTGAAATCACGGGCGTACTACGCCATGCGGGCCCTGCGCGGGATCCTGGCGGAAATGGGAGTGGAACAGTGAACGAGCACATGAACCTGGGTGCCTACGTGCTGGGCGGACTCGACGCCGACGAGACAGGGGCCTTCGAGGCGCATCTTGCCGGCTGTGGGCAGTGCCGCCAGGAACTCTCCCTCTTCGCCCCGGTGTCGACGAGGCTTGGCTCGTTGGACGCGCAGGACGCCCGCGCCTTGCTGTTCGGGGACCACGCCATCCCGGAGGAAGGCCCCGGAGCCAGTCTTCTGGACCGGTTGCGGGAGAGGCGGCGAACCCGGCGGATCCTGTTGGGGTCGGCGGCAGCGGCGGCTGTCGCTGCATCAGTTGCCGGAGGCGTCTTTCTGGCACCCGTGCTGCGACCGGCACCGGCCCCGGATGCCACCTACGAGGTGGTCTCGGCAGCGGGACCGCGCGTGGACCTGGGACTCAATGCCAAGGCCTGGGGCACCGAGCTCCAATTCAGGGGAACCGAGTTGCCCACCAGCGGGACGCTGTCCTTGTGGGTGGTGGACGAATCGGGGGAAGTCGACCGTGCCAGCTCCTGGAACGCCACCAAGACGGGCACTGCCCGCGTGAGCGGGGCCGTGCCCACCGAAATGGGGAGAATTTCTGCGATCCAGCTGCGCGACGTGGACTCCAGGATCCTCGCGGAGCTCAAGCTTCCCGGGGATCCTTCGAGCCTGTCGAGCTAATGCGCGAGTTCCGGGAAGTGCTTGGCCAGCTGGGATTCGGTGAGGCACCTGCGCAGGAGCGCATCGCCGTGCTCCTCGTCGGAGAGGTAGACCACCACGTCCGAGTTTCGTCCCACGGCCAGGGCGGAGCGCAGTGACTCGGTGACGCGGATGAGCATTTCGTAGTACAGGCGGTTGGTTCGTTCCCATCCGTGGTCCTTGGCCACGTCGGTCAACGCCTGGCTCCACAGCGCCGTGGCCGATTCGTCAAAGAGCTCGATGGGGCTCCACTGCCAATCCGAGGGGTTCCACTTTGAGGAGTAGTAGCCCTGTTCGGCATCCGAGGTCAGGGCGTCGAATTCCTTGAGCACCGCGTCAATGTCTTCGTCGTCGTCATCCTCGTCCACGTAAACGTCGTCATCCTCGTCGTCATCGTCCGAGTCGTCGTCATCGGTGTCGTCGTTGTCATGCAGATGGACGTCCCGGTCGGACCCGTCATCGTCGGCATCGGGCCGTTCTTCGAAGTCTTCGGCTTCGTCCTCGTCCTCGAAGTCCTCGGCATCCGGTTCCTCGACGTTGACGCTGAGGGCACGGGTCAGGGCTTCTTCGGAGTTCAGTGCGAGCACGGGCAAATCGATGTGGTCGGTTTCGTCGGCGCTCACCCCATCGAGGGCAATGGCATAGAACACTTCGTCCGGGTGACGGTCAATTATTTCCTCCGCCTGGCGAAGAGCCGACACCCGTATCGCCTCTTCGAGAGCGGTCCAATCTACTCCCATATCCAGAGCCTACCCCGGGTTGCCCCGCACCGGAACAGCCCCGGCACAAGGGGCTTCGCCGAATTTTCCCGGGCCGAAAAGATGCCGATCCACGAAACGCCAAGCCACAAAATGTCAAGGGCTATTCTGTGGTTTGCCGATTCAGCGCGTAGCGTTGTTGCTGGCGCCGGAGCACGTTTTCCGCCGGTGCCGCAATTTCCACATTGTTGCCGCGGTTGGACCCGTCCCGCGCCAGACCGCTCCTGTCCGAAAGCCAAGCCCAGATGAACAATTACTTGAAGCTACCCACCGGCGAGTCGGTCGTCCAGAACCTCCCGTGGAAGTGGGGCGTGCAAGGGAAGATCTTCATCATTGGCGGACTCGGGTTCATGTTCGACGCCTGGGATGTCACGCTCAATGGCGCCTTGATCCCCTTGGTCGCCGCGGAGTGGGGCCTGGACAGGACCACCGCGGCGCTGCTGGGCACCGGAAACCTGCTGGGCATGGCCCTGGGCGCCTTCCTCTGGGGAACCATCGCGGACAAGATCGGCCGTAAGAAGGCCTTTACCTGGACACTGTTGATCTTCTCGATCTTCACCGTTGCCGGCGCCCTGGCCCCGAGCTTTGCATGGTTTGTGGCCTTCCGCTTCATCGCCGGGGTGGGACTGGGCGGCTGCATCCCGGTGGACTACGCTCTGGTGGGTGAATTCACGCCCGCCAAGCAACGCGGCCGGGTACTCACGGCCATGGACGGCTGGTGGCCGGTGGGCGCAGCCCTCTCATTCTTCATTTCCGGTTGGGTCCAGGCGACCACCGGAAACTGGCGGCTCATCCTGGCAGTCATGGTGCTCCCTGCATTGATGGTCTTCTGGGTCCGCCGCAGCGTTCCGGAGTCCCCGCTCTATCTGGTCCGCAAGGGCCAGCGGGATGAGGCGGCGAGGGTCATTGACGACCTGGTCGCCCGCACCGGGGTACCCGCACAGTCCTACACCCTTCCGGAACCGGAGGCCGCCCCTCGATTGTCCCCCGGCTCCTGGCTTGAGCAGCTCGTGAAGATCTGGCGTTTCAGCCCACGGATCACCCTGGTTTCGTGGTCGCTGTTCCTAACCATCCTGCTGGTCTACTACCTGGCCCTGACGTGGATGCCGTCGATCCTGGCGGACACGGGCATGGTGCAGTCCACCGCGTTCTTCATGACGTCGGTGATGGCCCTGATGGGCCTGATCGGCGTGGTCATTGCCGCACTGTTGGTGGAGCGGGTCGGCCGCAAGTGGTTGCTGGGCATCACCGGTCCGTTGTCAGCCCTCATCCTGGTCATGGTCGCGGTGACACTCAATGCACCCGCGTTGGCGCTGCTCTGGTTGCTGGTCTTTGGTGTAGTCGTACAGATCGCCATCCCGGTGCTGTACGCCTACGTGTCCGAGCTTTACCCGACCGAGCTGCGCGGGTCGGGCTTCGGCTGGGCATCTTCGTTCAGCCGCCTGGGCGCCGGATTCGGACCGCTGCTCTTCGCCTCATTGTGGCCGGTGGTTGGACTGGGCAATTTGTTCATGGCGGCAGGGGTCCTGGTGCTGGGCGCTGTCATCCTGATGGCATTCTTCGCCCCCGAGACCAAGGGCCGGGCCCTACAGTAGAGTCCGGTCCACTGCCTTGCAGTGGATTCCGAACCACCCCTGTGGCCCCTGGGCCTGCCCAGAGCGCCCGGTATGCTGCCGGAGCTATCGGTTAGTCTGGATTCATAGGTCAACTCCCCGAATTTCCGCGAAGTCTGCGGCATCACAAGATGAGGCCGCAGGACGTCGGAGCCCGCAGTCTCAATTGGGCTGCGAAGCGCCGGCCAATGCCCCACACCGCTTTTTCCGAGCAAGGATTCATCAAGGGCCAAAGCCCGGCGAAAGGCATCCATGCATGATGACATTCCGTTGACCCTTGGACGCGTCAAGCGAGTCCTCGAGGAACGCATCCGCCCGGCCATCCACCCGGTTTTGATCCCGCTTGACGTTGGCTGGTTTCAGCTTCCGGGCGAGCCCATCGCGCCGGCGGACGCCCTGGGCCTGGAGTACACCGATTATCAGGTCGGCACTCCCTGGGGCGCAGCCTGGGGAACCACCTGGTTCCGCCTGCGCGGAACGGTTCCCTCCTCTTGGGCGGGCAAGCGCGTCGAGGCCCTGGTCGACCTTGGCTTCGACCAGACCCTGACGGGTTTCCAGTGCGAGGGGCTGGTCTACCGCGGGAACGGCACCACCGTGAAAGCGATCAATCCGCGCAACCAGTGGATCCCCGTCGCGGATCCCGCCGCGGGCGAAGAGTCCGTCGAGTACTTCATCGAAGCCGCAGCCAACCCGGTGCTGCTTGGCCACCACCCGTTCCAGCCCACCGCCGAAGGCGACATCCGGACCTCGTCCTCGCGGAAGATCTACGCCACCGGTCGCATGGACCTGGCGATCTTCGAGCCGGAGGTCCACGAGCTTGCCCTGGACCTTGAGGTGCTGCTCGAGCTCCAGGCCGAATTGCCCCAGGGTCCGCGCCGGATGCGCATCCTGCAGGCCATGGACAAAGCATTGGATGGGCTCGACCTGCAGCACATCACCGAAACCGCGCCGGATGCCCGCACCGAACTGGTGGAAGTGCTTTCCAGACGCGCCGATGAGAGCGCCCACCACATTTCCGCGGTGGGACACTCCCACATCGATTCGGCCTGGTTGTGGCCGGTGCGCGAGACCATCCGCAAAGTCGCCCGCACTTGCTCCTCCATGGTGGAAATGCTCGGCATGGACAAGGATTTCCTCTACGGCATGTCCAGCGCGCAGCAGTACGCCTGGCTCAAGGAACACCGCCCGGAGGTCTACGACAAGGTCAAGGAGGCAGTGGCATCCGGCCGCTTCCTTCCCCTGGGCGGCATGTGGGTCGAGTCCGACACCGTCATGCCTTCCGGCGAGTCCCTGGTGCGCCAGTTCCACTACGGCCAGAAGTTCTTCCGCGAGGAATTCGGCGTCACCTGCGCCGGCGTGTGGCTGCCGGACTCCTTTGGCTACTCCCCCGCCCTGCCGCAGCTGATGCGCCGTGCCGGCTTCGAGTGGTTCTTCACCCAGAAGATCTCCTGGAACCAGCAGAACACGTTCCCGCACCACAGCTTCCTCTGGGAAGGTATCGATGGCTCGCGCGTGTTCAGCCACTTCCCGCCCATGGACACCTACAACGCGCAGCTTTCGGGCGAAGAGGTGGCCCGTGCCGCGCGCCAGTTCCGCGAGTCCCGCCACGCGACCGGATCGATAGCCCCGGTGGGTTGGGGAGACGGCGGCGGCGGCACCACCCGCGAGATGACCGGCAAGGCACGCCGCCTTGCCGACCTCGAGGGAAGCCCCACCGTGAGGTGGGAGCATCCCGACGCGTTCTTCGCCCGCGCCAAGGCCGAGTTGGAGAACCCTCCGGTGTGGGTGGGCGAGCTCTACCTGGAGCTACACCGTGCAACGCTTACCTCCCAGCACCGGACCAAGCAGGGCAACCGCCGCACCGAACTGCTGCTGGTGGAGGCCGAGCTGTGGTCGGCAACAGCAGCCGTGTCCTCCCGCTTTGCATACCCGTATGCCGAAATCGACGCATTGTGGAAGCAGGTTCTGCTCCACCAGTTCCACGACATCCTGCCGGGCACCTCCATCGCGTGGGTCCACCGCGAGGTCGTGGCCGAGTACGCCACGGTGACCCAGCGCGCCGAAGCCATCATTGCCGCGGCACAGGCAGCGCTGGTGGGCACCGGCGACACCCCGATCACCCTCAACGCGGCTCCGTTCACCCGCTCGGGCGTGCGCACCGGCGCCGGGGCGGCAGTTGCCGATCTGGCGCCCGTCACCGACACCGTGACGGCCACAGAGTCCCCGGAGGGCTTCGTGCTCACCAACGAGCTGGTCACCGTCGCGATTTCGCGCGAGGGACTGATCACCTCCGCGATAGACCACCTCAGCGGCCGCGAGACCATTGCCGCCGGCAAGGACGCGAACCTGATGCAGCTGCACCAGGACTTCCCGAACAAGTGGGACGCCTGGGACGTGGACAAGTACTACCGCAACCAGGTCACCGACCTGCGCGAACTGGATGCGATCACGCTGGCCACCGATGCCGACGGTACTGCGCGCGTGGTCGTTGAGCGCAGTTTTTCCGCCTCGACCCTGCGCCAGGATTTGACCCTGGCACCGGGTTCGCGGGTACTGCAGATCGAGCAGGCCACTGACTGGCACGAGACAGAGAAGTTCCTGAAGGTCGCCTTCCCACTCGACATCCGCGCGGAGCACACCATCGCCGAAACCCAGTTCGGCTACCAAAAGCGCGTCACCCACGTGAACACCAGCTGGGAGGGCGCGAAGTTCGAGACCTCGATGCACCGATTCGTGCTGGCCGAGGAGCCCGGCTTCGGCGCGGCGCTCATCAACGATTCCATCTACGGTTTCGATGTCACCCGGGATTCCACCGAGGCGGGGGTGACGACCAATGTGCGGCTCTCGCTGCTGCGCGCCCCGCGCTTCCCCGATCCGGAAACCGACCAGGGCCTCCAGAGCCACCGCTACGGCCTTGTCATCGGCGCCGACATCGCCTCCGCGACCGAGGCAGGGGCCCTGATGAACAGCGCCGAACGCACGGTCACCGGCGCCCACGGGTTCGATCCGCTGGTCACGGTCGAGGGCACGGGCATCATGCTCTCCAGCGTGAAGCTGGCGGGTGACCGCTCGGGCGATTTGGTCGTGCGCGTCTATGAATCCCTGGGGCGCCGGGCCGCCGGCACCGTGAACGTGCACCGGCCGGTGGAGTGTGCCTCGGTGACCACCCTGCTGGAGGATCCGATCGAAGGTCCCGGCGGGATGGCCGAACACACCGACGGCTCGGTCGCCATCGCACTGACGGCCTTCGAGGTGCGCACCTTGCGCTTCCGGCTCGGCGGCTAGCCCCCGTCCGGCGTGGCTACGCCTTCGCGGCCAGGTCCGCCAGCGTGGCGATGAGCAGGCGGCGCTCGATCACCTTAATGCGCTCGTGCAAGGTTTCCTCGGTGTCGTCGTCCTGGATGGCCACGGCTTCCTGGCGCAGGATGGGTCCGGTGTCCACCCCGGCGTCGGCGATGTGCACGGTGCAGCCGGTGACCTTGACCCCGTAGGCCAGCGCGTCGCGGACCCCGTGGGCGCCCGGGAAGGAGGGCAACAGGGCCGGGTGGGTGTTGATGTAGGTGCCGTCGAAGGCGTTGATGAACTCTTCGCCGACAATCCGCATGAAGCCCGAGGACACCACGTAGTCGGGTTTGTAGGACAGGCATTTTTCGGTCAGTGCGTGGTTCCAGTCGGAGCGCTCGGCGAAGTCCTTGAAGTTCACCACGAAGGTCTCGATGCCGGCAGCGGCCGAGCGCTCGACGCCGAAGGTGCCGTGCTTGTCGGCGCCCACGGCGGCGATTTCCACGTTTTCCAGCGACCCGTCGGCGACGGCGTCGATGACTGACTGGAGGTTGGACCCGGTGCCGGAGACAAGAACTACGATGCGCATGGGTACAAGTTTAGTGGGGCGCCGCCAGTTCCCCTGACAGGTCAAGGGAGCTGGCAATGAGTTGGGCCGTGTAGGGGTGCGCGGGGTTGTTGTAGATCTGCTCGGTGTCCCCTGCTTCGACGATGCGCCCGTCCTTCATCACGATCACCCGCTCGCAGAGGTGGCGCACCACCGAAAGGTCGTGGGAGACCAGCAGCAGCGTCAGCGCGTACTCGTCGACCAGGTCCGCAACCAGGTTCAGCACCTGCGCGCGCACCGAGACATCCAGCGCCGAGACCGGCTCGTCGGCCACCAGTATCCGCGGGCGGTTCACCAGGGCGCGGGCGATGGAAATGCGTTGGCGCTGTCCGCCGGAGAACTGGTGCGGGTAGCGCCCGGCCGATTCGGCCTCCAGGCCCACCAGCCCGAGCATCCGGTGCACCTCGGCCAGGCGCCCGGCCGCGTCAAGTGTCCGCCCCGGCACCAACAGCGGTTCGGCGATGATGTCCGCTACCCGCATCCGCGGGTCCAGCGATCCCAGCGGATCCTGGAAGACGATCTGCAGCGCACTGCGCAGGGAGGCCAGGTCCGCCTCCCGGGCACCGGCGACAGGGGTCCCGGCGACGGTGGCCTGCCCTGAGGTGGGTTGGTCAAGCCCCGCAAGAATGCGCAGCAGCGTGGACTTGCCCGAGCCGGACTCCCCCACGATGCCCACCCGTTCCCCGGCCGCCACGGTGAAGCTGACATCGACCAGGGCATTGACCACGGGGCGCGGGCCGAAGGCCGTGGTGCGGGCACGGTGGTAGGTGCGGCCCAGCCCCGTCGCGGTGATCAGTGCGGGACCGGGCTTTGGGTCGGCGAGGGCCGGGTGCGGGTCCGGAGTCGACGCCGGCGGTGCCTCGCGCAGCGCCGGCGGCACGTAGCTTGCCGCGGTGTCCACGGTGAACAGGCGTCCGCGCGCATCGGTGGCCGACAGGTCGCTCGCCGCCAACAGTGCGCGGGTGTAGGGATGCTCGGGTGCGGAGAAAATCCGGTCAATCTCCCCGGATTCGACCAGGTGCCCCTTGTTGAGCACCAGCACCCGGGTGCATACGTTCGCCACCACGGCCAGGTCGTGGGTGATGAACAGCAGCCCGGTGCCGCGCTCGCGCACCTGGGCGGAGATGAGCTCGAGCACCTGGGACTGCACCGTGACATCCAACGCCGTGGTCGGCTCGTCGGCCAGCAGCAGCTGCGGGTCGTTGGCCAGGGCCATGGCGACCATGACGCGTTGGCGCTGTCCGCCGGAGAGCTGGTGCGGGTAGGCGCCGGCCGCCTGGGAGGGATCCGGGATCTTCACCGAGGCCAAGAGTTCGACGGCGCGCCGGCGGGCGGCGGCGCGGTTCGGCACCGTGCGGTGCTGGAGCATCACCTCGGCGACCTGGGCGCCGATTTTCATCAGCGGGTTCAGCGCAGAAAGCGGCTCCTGGAAGACCATCGAGATCTCATCCCCGCGCAACCCCTGCATCGATCTGTCGTCCGCGGTGAGCAGGTTGGGTGCGAACCCGTGCAGGTGCGCGGCACCGGAAACGGTGAGCTCCTCCGGCAGCAGGCCCAGCAGCGCCGTGGCGGTCAGCGACTTGCCGGACCCGGACTCGCCGATTAGCCCGATGCGCTCGCCGGCGACCATGGAGAAAGACAGCGAGGAGACCAGTGCCCGGCTGCCGGCGGAAACGGACAGGTCGGTGACCTCCAGCAGGTTCCCGGTTTCCGGTTCGAGGTGCCCGCTCACGCCTTGCCCCGTCCCAGTTTGGGATCCAGGGCATCGCGCAGCCCGTCCCCGAGCAGGTTGAAGCCCATCACCGCCACCGCAATCGCCGCCCCCGGCCACAGCGCCATCAGCGGGAACGTGCCCCAGTATTGCTGGGACTCCTGCAGCATCCTGCCCCAGGAGGGAACCGGCGGGGGCGTGCCAAGGCCCAGGAAGGACAGCGCGGCTTCCGCCAGCACGGCCAGGGCGAAGGTCACCGAGCACTGGATCAGCAACATCCCGGTGATGTTGGGCAGCACGTGGCGCCTGGCGATGCGCAGGGGACGCTGCGCGGCGGCGCGGGCGGCGAGCACGTATTCGGCGTTCATCACCTGCAGCGTCCCGGCCCGGGCCACCCGGGCGAAGCCGGGCACGGAGGCCAGGCCGATCGCCGCCATCGCCGAGACGGTGGAGGCGCCGTAGATCGCGGCGAACATGATGGCCAACAGCAGGGCGGGAAAGGCCAGCAGGATGTCGGAGGCGCGCATGGTGATTTCCTCCACGGCCCCGCGTCGCATGCCTGCCCAGATGCCCAGCGGGGTGCCGATGAGCACCGCGATACCCACCGAGACCAGTCCAACCAGCAGCGTGATGCGCGCGCCCACCAGGATCCGCGAGAGCAGGTCACGGCCCAGGTTGTCGGTGCCCAGCCAGTGTTCGGCGCTTGGCCCCTGCAGCCGCACCGGCGGGTTGGCCTGCAGCGGGTCAAAGGGAGTGAAAACCAGCGAGAGCAGTGCGGTGGCGGCGATCAGCACCACGATCCCCCCGCCGATGAGCAGCGCGGGGACGGGACGGGGCCGCACGGGTCCCGGCTTCATGGTCTCGGGCGACACGGGTGCTGGCAGCATGGGTTCGGGCTCCGGGGTTCTCATCGGACGGCGGCGCGGATGCGCGGGTCAAGGACGGTGTAGAGCACGTCCACCAGCAGGTTGACGACCAGCGTGATGGCCACCAGCACCATCACCACCGACTGGACCGTCAAAAGGTCGCGGTTGCCCACCGCGGAGAGCAGCATCGAGCCCAGGCCCGGGATCACGAAGACCCGTTCGATGACCACCGCTCCGATGATCAGCGCGGAGAACTGGACGCCGGTGACGGTGAGCACCGGGATCGCTGCATTGCGCAGCCCGTGCCGCCCCAGCGCGCGCAGCGGGGACAGGCCCTTGGCCCGCGCGGTGCGCAGGTAGTCCTCGTGCATCACCTCGAGCACCGCGGATCTTACGTAGCGCACCAGGATCGCGGACTGCACCCCGGCCAGCGCCATGACCGGCAGCACCAGCCGGGACAGGAACCCGGCGAAGTCGGTGCCAGGTGCCACCCACCCGTTGGCGGGAAGCCAGCCCAGGCGCAGTGCGAAGAAGGAGACCAGCACGATGCCCAGCAGGAAGCCGGGGATCGCGATGCCCAGCTGGCTGAGCGCGGAGATCAGCGCGCCGGAAGGCTTCGAATGCCGCACTGCGGCAATGGTGCCGGCGGGGATCGCGATGGCCAGCGCGAGCGCCATGGCGGCGGCGACCAGGATCAGGGAGACCTGCACCTTGTCGGCCACCAGCGGGGAGATGTCGGCCCGGGTCACGTAGGACACCCCGAAGTCCCAGCGCCAGAGCCCGGAGAACCAGTCCCAGTACTGCACGGGCAGCGGCCTGTCGGTCCCGAATTGGCGGGCAAGGGAGGCGACAATTTCCGGGGAGGCGTTTTGTCCGGCGGCGATGACCGCCGGGTCCCCGGGCAGCACGCGCATCAGGGCGAAGACCAGTATCGTGGCGGCCAGCAGCGACAGCAGGAAGCGGGCCAGGTTCCCCGCAATGCGCACCAGCATTCCTCGACCGCCCCCGCCTAGGACCAGGCGATGGTGGAGAGGTTCAGCGCCTCGGTGACCGAGTTGGCGCCCAGGCCGGTGATCCCCGCCTTGGCCACCGACACGTTGGGGAAGATGAACAGCGTGTCCACCGCCGCGTCGTCCACGATGGTGCGCACCACGTTCTGCATCCCAGCCACGTAGTTCGACTCGTCTGCCGCATCCGCGGCGGCGGCCTCGTCCTTGATCTTCGAGTTGTCATAGCCGATGTAGTAGTCGGGGTTGTTGAACATGGTCAGCACGTCGCGGGCCTCCACGGCCAGCACCACCGACATCTGGTAGTCGTGGCGGTTGAACACCGTATCCAACCAGACGGCGGGGAATTCGGCGCTGCGGATCCGCGCGTCGATCCCCACGTCGCGCAGCTGGGACTGGACGATTTCCGAGACGGCAGTGGCGTAGGGACGGGTGGGCACCGTGAAATCGATCTTCAGGTTCTCGGCGCCGGCCTCCTTCAACAGGGCACGGGCCTTGTCCGGGTCGAAGGGATAGCGGTTGTTGAGGTCCTCGTAGTACGGGTCGGTGGGCGGCACCGGCCCGCCGACCAGGGTGCCCAGGCCGTTCCAGGCGGTGTCGCGCACCGACTTGCGGTCGATGGCGTAAAGCACCGCTTGGCGCACCCGCTTGTCGTCAAAGGGCTTGGCCTTGTTGTTCATCGACAGGATGATCTCGCCGTTGGAGGTGCCCTCGATGACCTGGTAGGCGGAATTGGCCTGGAAGGAGGACAGCAGCTCGGGGGCCTGCATGTTGTAGATGATGTCGACGTCGCCGGAGGACAGCGCGTTGGTGGTGGCAATCGCATCGGCGAAGTAGCGCAGGGTGACATGTCCGATGGCCGGGGCCGGACCCCGGTAATCGGGGCGGGCCGACATCGTGATCGATTCCCCGCGCGCCCAGGACTCGAGCTGGTACGGGCCGGTGCCCACCGGGGTGTTTGCCAGGTCCTCGACTCCGGAGGGGTCGAACATGGCGCCCACCAGCGTGGTCATCGAATACAGCCAGGCTTGCGAGGGACGGGCAAGGTTCACCGTGACCGAGGTCGGGGAATTGACCACGACTGTGTCCACCACGTCCATCTTGGACTTCAGCCCGTTGAGCCAGGCGTCGGATTTGACGCGCTCGATGGAGAACTTCACGTCGGAGGCGTCGAAGGCGGCGCCATTGGAGAACGTGGCGCCTTCCACCAGGGTGAAGGTGTAGGACTTGTTGTCGGCACTGGTTTCCCAGCCGGTGGCAAGTTGCGGGATGATGGCGCCGGTCTGGTCAACGCCCACCAGCCCCTCGTACACGTTGGACATCATGGCCTGCGGGATCGCGGCCCCGGCGGTGGTGGTGAAGTCCAGGTTCACCGGTTCGCCGGTTAGTGCGACCACCAGCCTGTCTGGATCGGCCGGCGCCCCGCCGGTGGATCCCGCGTTGCAGGCAGAGAGCAGGAGCATCGTGCCAAGCATGGCGGCGAGCATTGCGACGGTCTTTCTGCGTCGGCTCGATTGCGTTGCCTGCATCGTTGAATCAATCCTTCGGTACCTGGGCGTGGGCCTGCCGCGGTGCGGAAAAAGCACCCGTGACTAACCATTATCGTACGCAAGTGCACCAGACGGCGACCTAATCCATGTAACGAACGCGGCTTCGGGGCTAGTGTGGGTTTCATGGCTGGCAACACCCCACAGGATGCACCGGATGCCGCGCGCCCGCTGCGCGGCTGGGTTGCTGCCACATTGATTGCCATGGCTTGCACACTGGCGGGTTGGTACCTGCCGTTGCCGTTCAGGCTCGCGGGCCTGCCGTTCGCCGTGGCCGGATTTGTCTTGGGCCTGCTGACCAGCCTGAAGGCCTTTGGCAATCCCGCGGCGGGCGCGCTCAGGCTGGCGGTGCCGGTGGCGACGGTGGCCTGTGGGCTGATTGCCCTGCTGCTGGCCGGGCAACTGGTGTTCCTCGGGCCCTCGCTGCAGTATCAGCAGTGCCGGACCGACGCTCTGACCCTGCGCTCCGAGGCCGCCTGCACGCAGGATTTCAGGAACGAGTTGGACCCGGCGAGATGAGGAGTTTCCCCATGGACGAGCAGCCCACCCCCGACACCAAGGACTGGACCGTCGTGCTGAGCGAAGTGTGCGACGAATGCGGGATCGATGTGCGGGCACTGCACCCCGGGCAGGTCGCGGCGCTGTTGCGCGACTCCGTCCCGCGTTTCACAGCCGCCCTGGCTGCACCGGATGCGACGGTGCGCAAGGACCCGGGCGTGTGGAGCACGCACGAGTATTGCGCGCACGTGGGCGAGATGCTCCAGGTGATGAACGGCCGGTTGGCCATGATGCTGGAAACCGACTCCCCGACGTTTCCGGACTGGGACCAGGACGCGGCGGCGGTGCGCGGTGCCTACGCGCAGATCCCAGCGGCCGAGGTGGCCCGGGGATTGGAGGAGGCCGCGTCCCTCTTTGCCGCCGCGCTGGATTCGCTGTCCGACGCGCAGCTGACGCGAATGGGGACCCGGTCCAATGGGGCGGTGTTCACCACTGCCACGTTGGCCCAATATGCCTGGCACGACACGGCCCACCACCTGCACCACGACCTGGGCGTCGCGCGGCCGCTCTAGCCGTCGAGCACCGGATCGTGCTCGAGCAGCGGGGACACCAGGTACCCGACGGCGGTGCCCAGGGCCACCTGGGCGGCCAGCAGCACGGCCGTGAGCAGGATGTCCGGCCCCATCTCGGTGAAGCGCCCGATGCCCAGCGACCCGCCGGCCAGCCACGAGCCGACCAGGGACAGGGCGCCGGCAAAGGTGCCGACGAAAAGGCCCAGGGCCACGGTGGACAGGCCCAGGGATAACCAGCGGGAACGGATCCGCAACGACACCCAGTCGTCTAGGTGGTTCTCGCCCACGCGCAGGAAATACCAGCCCGCCATGAACCCGGCGAACACCGGAAGCGCCATGAACGCCCAGGCGTAGTCAAGGTCCCCGGAGGGAAGTGCGGCCAGCACCGGCACCGCGGGCAGCGGGCCCACGGTGGTTTCCAGGGTGGACAGCGTGCTTCCCACGCCCAGGGTGATCCCGCCGCCGGTGATCCACGCCAGGGTCCACAGTGCAAGGTTGGGCATGATCCCCAGCTGGCCCAGCGTCAGCACGGCCGAGCCAATGGGACCGGGCCGCAACTGTTGGTAGACGTTCGAGACATCCACCCAGTGCACTGCCAGGTTGACGGCCAGCAGCAGGGAGGCCAGGGCAAAGGCGAGCAGGTAGGCCAGGGTTCCGCCGCAGAGCACCGCCCACACGTAGGATCCCGCCCAGCGCGAATGCTGGGATGCCTTGGAGATCCAGGCCGCGGCGTCGAAGCCGATCAACCGGCCCCAGGAACCTGCCTCGCGGCGGGCGCCGATGATGACCCCGGCCCCGGCAGGGACCAGCGGAATGAGCGTGGCCGCCAGGAGCGAGACGGTGGCCTCTTCGTTGTTGACCAGGAAACCGGTGAACAGGCCGCAGAGCAGGTAGACGCCCAGCGCCCCGAGGATGCCCTGCCACAACGAGTCGGTGTAGGAAGCCCGGGCAATGCGGCGCCCTGCCCGCCAGCACAGGCCAAACGGGATGAGCGTGAGACCCAGCGGAATGAAGTTCAGCACGCCGGACCCCTGGGTGGGGTCGGCACCGGTGCCCACCTGCAGGAGGTGCAGCGGGACGGCATGGATCAGCAACCAGATCTGCCCGCCCATCTGCAGCACCGACTCGATGTCGCGCTTGGCAAAACCGCCGCTGAACCACACGGCGAACCACGGGATGACCACCAAGAAGGCCGAAAACAGGGCGGCCTGCATGAACTCGAAGGCTCCCTGCAGGAATAGCGGCATGGGCCAGCCGGTGCTCAGCCGCTGGCGCGCCGCGTTCAATGCCGCCGCGGCGTGCGGTTGCTTTTTCTTCTCACTCATCGCTTCCAATCGTGCCACCGATGTGCCGCCGCTGCCCTGATTGACGCGATTGGGCGGCCTTGGGCTACAGGGCGCGCAGACCGCTGACCAAGGCGGTGATGGCTCCAAAGAAGGCGAAACACAACACGAAGAAACGCGCATGCCTGTCCGAGACCACGCGCTGGACCTGCTCGCCGATGAGCACGCCCGCCCAGATGAACACGGCGACCCCGAACCAGGCCCACAGCGGCAGCGGGGGAAGTTGGTCGGGCGTGGTGATGAACTTCATGCCGATGGTGACCAGCCCTGTCACCACGAAGAAGGGCTGGAGGGTGGCGGCGAAGGGACGTTGCGGCCAGCGGGCCAGCACCGCGTAGGCACTCACCGCAGGTCCCCCGACCCCTGCCAGCGAGTTGGTGAGTCCGGAGAGGAACCCGGCGCTGCCCTTGGGGACCTGGCCGGAAACCGTGACATTGGCTCGCACCAGGATCAGGGAGAGCAACAGTGCCGCCAACACCACGGCACCGACCACGATCGACAGCGGGGCCGCCGGCAGCCCTCCGGCGAGCAAGGCGCCGGCCACCGAGCCGAAGACGCTGAAGGAGCACAGCCAGCGGAACATCGACCAGTCGATGTCCTTCCATACCCGCGGCATGATGAGCGCCGAGGAGAGCACCCCGCAGATGTTCACCAGGAACACCCCCTGGTGTGCGCCCAGGGCAATGACCAGGAACGGGGAAACAAGCATCGCGAAACCGAGCCCCGCCACGCGCTGCGCGATGGCACCGACGACAACCATGCCAAGCACGAGAAAAATAAGGGAAAGGTCCATTCAAGCGAGCCTATCGCCTATTGGGCCGAGGTCATTCCAAGGTCGACAGGCGGCGGTGTGCCGGGCGATCCCGCACTGGCACCGCCGACTGCCGCCGGCACCGCGGCGGAGACACAAAAGCGCGGCTTCCGAAAGGAAGGATTCCTCCGGAAGCCGCGTGCTGCCCGTGGGCTCGGAACTCAGTAGCTGGCGGGAGCCCCGGCCTGGCGTTCGGCGCCGGAGACGAACTTGGCTGCCAGCGCCTCGCTGCCGCGGGCCAACAGTGCCACGTCGGCACCGACGCCCACGTAGTGCGCGCCGAGCTCGATGTAGCGCTTGGCGGGCGCTTCGGCGAAAGCATTGACACCGACGTACTTGCCTGCCGCTTTGCCTGCGGCGATGGCCGTCTCCACGGCGGCGACGACGTCCGGGTGGTCCTGCTGCCCGATCACGCCCATCGAGGCGGCCAGGTCGGAGGGGCCGATGAAGATGCCGTCCACGCCGTCGGTGGCCACGATCTCCTCGACGTTGGCCACCGCCTCGGCCGATTCGATCTGCACCATCAGCGTCAGGGACTCGCTCGCGCGCGTCAGGTAGTCGGGGATGCGATTCCAGCGGGCCGAACGCGCCAACGCCGAACCTACCCCGCGCACGCCCATGGGCGGGTAGTGGCAGGCGGCCACTGCTGCGCGGGCGTCGTCGGCGTTGTTGACCATGGGGATGATCAGCGACTGCACGCCCAGGTCCAGGTACTGCTTGATGAGAACGGTGTCGTTGACCGGCGGGCGAACCACCGGCACGACAGGGTATCCACGCACCGCCTGCAGCTGTCCCAAGATGGACTCAAGACCGTTGGGCGAGTGCTCGGCGTCGATGAAGATCCAGTCGAAGCCGGCACCGGCGCAGATCTCCGCCACCAGCGGGGAGCCGGAGCATACCCAAATGCCCGCCAGCGCGTGGTCGGCCTGGCGCAGTGCGTCCTTGAGGGACTGGTCGGGTTCTACAAGAAATGGCATGTCACGGTTCCCATTCGTCCGTAGTCGGCAAAGACGGTGTCGCCCTTGTCCACCCACATGGGGCGGGTGAAGGAACCGGCCAGGATGATCTCCCCCGCGTTGAGCTTGTCGCCGTGGGCGGCGATCTTGTTCGCCAACCAATAGACGCCGGCGGCCGGATGGTTCAACACGCCGGCGGCGACGCCGGTCTCCTCGACGACCTGGTTCTTGAACAGGATGCCCGAGACCCAGCGCAGGTCGATGTCCGAGGGCTTCATCGGGTTCCCGCCGATGACCATGGTGCCCATGGCCGCGTTGTCGGAGATGGTGTCGACAATGGTGCGGCCCTCCATCTCAATGCGCGAATCCAGGATTTCCAGCGCGGGAATGACGTATTCGGTCGCGTTGAGCACATCGAAAATGTTGGCGTTGGGTCCCTCGACGTCCTTGTTGAGCTTGAACGCCAGTTCCATTTCGACGCGCGGGTGGGTGTACTTGTCCCACTCGATGGTGCAGCCCGAGTCAAGCACCATGTCATCGAAGATGATGCCGTAGTCCGGCTCGGTGATGCCCGTGGCCATTTGCATGGCGCGGGAGGTCAGTCCGATCTTGCGGCCCGCAAGGATGCGGCCGTTGGCCTCGGAGCGCTGGCGCCAGAGGTTCTGGACCCGGTAGGAGTCCTCCACCGTCATTTCGGGGAAGCGGGCGGTCAGGCGCTTGACCGGCACGCGGCCGTGGCCCGCCTGCACGAGTTCATCGGCTATCCGGGTGATGGTCTCATCGTTGAGCATGCTGGCCTGGGCCCCTTCTGAAGTTCTGGATGCACGTCCCGTGGTCACCCGACCACATCTTGTGGTCACAGGCTCACACCTTGAACATGGTAGCCAATACGTCACCGGGGTCACATTCAGGCGTCCTTTGTGTCCGTGCCGCCCTGAAGTGCCCAAGGCATTCCTGCGCCTGGCGAGCCGAGGCCGAACCGCCCATGCCGTGCGCTACTCGATGCCGGGGGCCGGCGGGAGCGGGATCGACGACGTTGGCTTGATGATCCGTGGCAGGACCACCAACAGGAAAACCACCGCAAGCATGACGAGTCCGCCAATGAGGGCACCCAATGCCCAGCCATACAGGACCTGGACCACGAACCACACGCACCCGGCCACCAGGACCCCCACGCCGATGACCACCAACTTCGAAATGACGTGGCCCATGTGCACGGTGGTGATCTTGACGCGTTGGCCAAAGAGGTGCCGGTGCACGGCAACCGGCGTAACCAGCAGGACGATCAGCAGCGCGGAGAACACCAGCAGGACCAAATAGAATCTCCTGTCCGCCTGCTCCAGCGACGTGAACCCCGCTTGGAAGGGCAAGACCACCAGGAATGCGGCAAGGATTTGCGCACCGGTCTGCATGACGCGCAGCTCCTGCATGAGCTCGTTCCAGTTCCGGTCCAGCCGCTCCTCGACACTCTCATTGCGCTCATTGCGCCCGTCCATTGCGCTCCCTTCCGGCAACCACCCACAGACCGAGGCTTGGGGGAACCCAAGGAATTCGGGTCGGATCCTGCTGACATCCTGCTTCACTAGCCAACCTACCGAAGAACAAGCGACTTGGGCAGAAGAAATAAAAAACGGCAGGGTCTTTCGTTCCCGAAGGAGTCTAAGCTGGCTAAATGAGTGCCCACCCCTTCGACCTTTTGACCGTCGACCAATTGCGTCGGACCGGATCGCTGAAGTGGTCCGAATACCGCGGATCGCTTGGTGCATGGGTGGCCGAAATGGATTTCGGGACGGCCCCGGGCGTCATCGCGGCGGCACAGGAAACGTTGGTCAACGGCCTGATCGGCTACGCACCGACCCAATTGGTCCACGACATGCAGCAGGCCACGGCCGGATGGCTGGAGAACAGGTTCGAGTGGAAGATCGACCCCGACCAGGTGCGGCCCATGAGCTCCGTGATGACGGCGCTTGACGCCGCCATCATGCATTTTTCCCCGAGGCACCGTCCAGACGCTCCCCTGGTCCTTTTGACCCCCGCGTACATGCCCTTCATCTCCACCGCGGAGCGTTTTGGGCGGGATTCCATCGAAGTGGCCATGGTTCCCACGCAAAGCGGATGGGAGATCGACTGGAACGCCCTGAAGCAGGCATTGGCAGGCGGCGCCCTGCTGGTCCTGGTGAATCCGCACAACCCGATCGGCAAGGTCTATTCGCGCGAGGAGCTGCTCGCGATCTCCGAGCTGGTCGAAGCCTCCGGATCGAGGGTCTTCGTGGACGAGGTCCATTCGCCACTTGTTTTTGACGGCGCCTCCCACGTTCCCTATGCCACCGTTTCGCCCGCGGCCGCGGCGCACTCCGTCACGTCGGTTGCAGCCACGAAGGCCTTCAACCTCCCGGGGCTCAAGTGTGCCCAGCTGGTCCTGACCAACGACGCCGACCGAATCGCCTGGGAGCGGGTGGGCGGGGTAGCCGAACACGGCGCAGCCAATGTGGGGCTGGCGGCGACAACGGCTGCCTACCGCACCGGCACGGGCTGGCTCGACGGGGTCATCGGATACCTTGATGAGTCGCGAATGCTGCTCTTGGACATCATCCAGGAACACCTGCCCCAGGTCCGCTACCTTCCCCCGCAGGGGACCTACCTCGCGTGGCTGGATGTTTCCCGGCTCGCCCTGGACCCGGGGCCCGCCCAGTTCTTCCTCAAGGAAGCCCAGGTCGCTTTGATCAACGGCACTGCCTGCGGCAGCGGCGGCAAGGGCTTCGTACGGCTGAACTTTGCCACCCCGCGGCCGGTGCTGGGCGGAATGATCCACCGCATGGGGGCCGCGGTCGACGGCTGCGACAACAAGGACGTCACCGACCCGGAGTTTGCCCAGTGACCTCGGGCGGCTCCAACTAGCCCTTCTGGATGTTGGCCAGCAGCTGCTCGAACGGCAGCGAGGTCATGTTGTCCCGCGGATTTGCGGTTTCGCTCACGCGTGGTGCGATGGAACGGGTGTCGCCCAGGTCCTGGGTCCGCGCTGCGGTCCCGTTGGGTCCGGCAATGGCCTGGGCCAGCTCGGTCCCGGCGCGGCGCTCGCGTTCGGCCAGCGCACCGTGGCCCTGGTCCGCTCCCCAGTCCTCGGGTGAGGCAAAGATGGCCGTGGGCATGATCCGCGCCCGCAGGTAGGCGAAGATCGGACGCATTGCGTAGTCGACCACCAGGTTGTGCCGTGCACTTCCACCCGTGGCGGCCAGGATCATGGGCTTGTCATCGAGCGAGGTGGGATCCAGTACATCGATGAACGACTTGAAGAGCCCGGAGACCGATGCGGTGAAGACCGGAGAGACAGCGATCAGTCCGGCGGCGTTTCGTACCGCTTCGATGGCCTCGGCCAGGCGCGGCGGTGCGTAGCCGGTGAGCAGGTTGTTGGTGATGTCAGCGGCGTAGTCGCGCAGCTCAAGCACCGTCAGGTCGGCCTGGATGCCCATCGCCGCAAGTTCCTTGACGGCGGATTCGCCGAGCTGGCGTCCCAGCAGGCCGGAGGTTGACGGTGTGCCCAGTCCGCCGGAGATGACTACGATGTTTTGGCTCATGACGTGTGTGGCTCCCTCTCGTGAAATACATGTCTTTGCATGTAAAACCACGAGGGTCGTGAATTCATTCCCGGCCGGCCTCTTCTTTTTTGGGAACGTTTTCGTCGGTCGCCGCCGTCGGCATGCAGATACCGCCAAGGCAACGTCCGCGGATGGCCCCAACCAGGCAGTAGGCGGCAATTGCGCCTGCGCCGAATGCAGCGATCGGTGCGTCGGACCGGAGCGAAATACCCATGACTGCAAGCACCACGGCGACGGTCATCCAGATCACGCGATACAGCATGAAGCCTCCCTGGTTCATCTCGGTGGCAACGGCCGAAATGCCGGGTTCACCATGACTTCAACGGTACCGCGGGAATAGGCGCCATGCAGAAGACGAAGGAAACACCTTTGGCCGGAACGCACTGCCGAACCAACGAATATCGCCTTGCCGGCCGGACACACGAAGGCCACCGTCTGCCCTGGGGGCGGCGAGACGATGGCCCTCGTGATTTCACCCGTTTTGCGTTAGGCAGCCGGGTGTTTGTGCTCGGTATCGCCTAGTCCGAAGGCTTCGGGGCCGCGAACCATGCGGAAGGCTCCAAGAAGCGCGACCAAGACACCGATGATGAAACCAATCCACAGCGGACTGATCACGGTACCCAGCGTGATGCCGCCGGCGACGATGAATACCAAGAAGAGCAGGGCCGCGAGTCCGCCGCCGATCAACAATCCGTTGGCGTGGTGCGTCCCGGGAACCCTCAGCCTTGACTGGGGTTCCTCGCGTGGTGCCGGAATGTGTGCATCCTGTGTCATGACATTTCACTCCTGTCATCTTCTCTGGAACAGGCCACCATGTTGTTGTGAAGTGTGCACCGTCCAAGCCGTTTGCCGGCTTGTCGAGGCACATGTTCTTGGCTTGGTCGCCCGTGGCTAGCCTGCGTCGTAGCGTTCCCTGTCCTCTAGCGACATCGGCCTCTGCGCGTCGTTGCCCGAGCCATCGGGCAGTTCGTCCGCGGATCGTTTCGCGGCGCCCTTGGTCGTGGATGATCCGGTGACTTTTCCGTCGGATTCTTGCGCCGGCGTGGCGTTGGTTTCCTCGTTCATCGTGTGCTCCTCAGTCCTCGAAACTGGAACATGGATGTTTCTCTTGGAGTATGCGGTAGCCGAGCGGACCACCGGTCAATGTCGGCACGATACCCCCAACGGAAGTTTGGGGTTCATCGACAACGTCGTGCACGTCGGCTGTTTCCACTGATCGCGATGCGAAGGCGAAGGCGAAGGCGAAGGCGACGGTGTCATGCACCGTGAACAGAGCCGTCTGGCCTCTGCCAGATATCACCTACGGCGTTTCCGCCGCCGGCACCGATTCCTTGCCGTATCCATGCGTTCACCCGCATCCCATTGCCCATCGGTTCGGCTGGTTCCAGCAAACCGACTTACCTTGAGAATACGCCGGGTATCTATGGATTTCCAGCCTTTCAAGTGGTATCGGGAGCCGACCCGAACCGGCCAAGGTTTGGACGGCTCCGTGCACACCAGACCAGGCGACCGCGGGGCTATTCAACCGAGAACTGGACCCGCTGCCAGCCACTGGCGCCGTCAGGGACCGGGTCGGCCTTTTCGCTGGTTTGCATTTCCCCTTGCCCGTCGAAAGCCCTAACGCTGACCGTGTGGTTTCCCGATGAACCCCCGTCCCATTCGTAGCGCCATTGCCGCCAGGTGTCCACGGAAGCCTCGGCGCCCAATTCCGTGTCCATCCAGTCGCCATCATCGATCTGCACTTGTACCTTCGAGATTCCCCGGGTCTGCGCCCAGGCGGTTCCTCCCATGACAACCGTTCCCGCCGGAACGCTTGCGAAGGACCGCGGCACATCCACCCGGGAGGAAAGCTTGATGGGACCGTGATCCGACCAGCCTCGCGTGGTCCAGTATGCGACCTTGTCTTCGAAGCGAGTGACTTCCAGGTCGACAACCCATTTCGTGGCGGAGACGTAGCCGTAGAGACCGGGAACCACCATGCGGACCGGGAATCCGTGCTCCAGCGGCAAGGGCTCGCCGTTCATGCCGATGGCCAGCAGGGCCATGCGGTCGTCGGTGAGAACCTCGAGCGGCGTGGAGGCACTGAACCCGTCGATAGATGTCGAGAGGACCATGTCCGCGCCGTCCTTGGGCACCGCACGCTCCAGGAGCAGGCGCAACGGATACCCCAGCCACTTGGCGTTGCCCACCAGCTGGCCGCCGACCGGGTTCGATACGCAGGTCAGCGTCAGATAGCTTTCCACGAGGTCCTCGGCCAGAAGCTCCTCGAAGCTCATGGTGAATTCCTTTTCCACCATGCCGTGCACCCGCAGCGACCATTCACCCGGGTTGATGCGCGGCACGGTAAGAGCGGTGTCGATCCGATAGAAGTCCTTGTTCGGCGTGATGAACTTCGGCATGCCTGACAATTCGACCTGCGCGTTGGCCGGTGGCGCCTGTGCCAGCACCTTGGCCGCGGGTAGCCCGAGGGCCGAACGGGCGGAATCGGCTACGTTGCGTGCGGTGGCCAGGGATTTTCCGACGCCCGTGGCGATTGCCGCGCCAACCAGGGAAAGTGCAGTGCCCAGCAGGAAGTTCCTGCGCGAGGCCCCGGGTGCCGGCACCTCTTCGGGTGTCGAAGGCCGGGTCTTCCCGGCGAGCGCCGAGAGCCACCGCAGGGTGGCCAGACCCGCGACCGCACCCAAGATGATGGGAGTCAGGTCCACGAGTCCGGTGGCCGGCCTGGAAAGCACGGCTCCGCCGATTGCCACGGCGAGAACCACGATGCTACCGGCCGCCAGGGCAAAGCTGCGCCTGGCGATCATTCCGACCAATACCGCGGCTACGGCGGCAATCACCCCCATGGAGATGAAAAGTGCCAGTTTGTCATTGGTGCCGAACGTGGCAATGGCGAAATCCTTGAGCCATGGCGGTGTCAGGTCGATGAACACCGATCCCATCGCCACCAGGGGTGCCGATGATGTGGCGAAGAAGGCCGACACAAATTGAGCCACGGAAAAAAGCACGGCAGCCGACGCGAAGCCCGCGAGCCCGAAGGTGCCCAGGTCCCGCAGCCTCGTTGCTGTTAACTTGTTCATGAGTTCACCCACCCGTACGTTGTGATGCTTCCTCCCCGCGACTGCGGGGAACAACTAACCACTACGTATTCGGAACGGTACCACCGGCGGATTGGAAGGCGGCCGCGTAATCTTTCAGGCGCCTAGAGTTCCTGGACGAGGATCGGTTCGGTCGTTGGCGCCGGGGAGCCGGAAGCCGGTTCCACGGTGATGCCGAAGTGTGTCACGCCCTCCATCGCCCCGGAAACCATGACCATGCCATCGGCCTTGGTACCGTCGACCATTCCGGCAGGTACCGCACCGGTGCCGGAGATGAGCCACAGTTCGTACCCCTTGTCGCTGGGCAGGGCGGGCAATCCGGCGGTGGTCACCGCCATCTTGCCCTCGGAGGCCGAGTAGGCCAAGGTAACCGTGGCACCGTCGTCCAGTTGCTGGCTCTTGGACTGGACATCGGCGGCGGTCAGGATGCGGGTCAGTTCGTTTTGCTGCGTGCTGAGGGCAGCCAGCTGTTCCTCCAGCTTTTGCTGCTCCGCATTTTGGTTGACGACCACGCCGCTGAGCACGCCGGATGCCACCAGCAGCACTCCGGCCGCCAAGGCGAACATCCGTTGGTTGCCCTTGGCAGTTGGGGGCGTGCGCTGCGGGGCCGGCTCCGGCGACCGCTCCGATGCGCGGTCCTTCCTTGCTGCCTCTGCGGCGGGACCCGAAGCTTCCGGGGCTCCGTGGCCAGGAATTTCTCGCTCGGCGTCGACCGGCGGCAACTGCGGGGTGTTCCGGATGGCGGACATGACATTGGCCTTGAGCCTGGCCGGGGGTGCGACGGGTTCGGCCGACTGGCCAAGAAGTGCCGCCGTTTCCTGCAGTGCATCCAATTCGTCACGGACCTCCGGGGAGGATTCTGCATGACGGATCAGTTCGTCGCGTTCATCGTCGCCCAATGCGTTCAGGGCGAAGCTGCCGGTCAGCTCGTTCTTGTGCTTGTCCATTACGCCACTCCCATCAGGTCTCGAAGTTTGTTCATTCCGTCGCGTATTCGTGTTTTCGCGGTTCCCACCGGGATCTTGAGCAATTCGGCCACCTCGATGTGCGTGTAGCCCCCAAAATAGGCCAGTTGAATGGCATCGCGCTGCGTCTCGCTGAGCCGTTCCAGGGCCTGGATGACTCGTCGGCTTTCATCGTGCTGGATGGCCGTTTCCTCAACGTCATCGTAGCTCGCCTGGAATTCCTTGATGCCTTGGCGCAGGTCGCGGTCCTTGCTCGCTTGGCTGGCCCGAACCCGGTCGACGGCCCGGCGGTGCGCCAGGGTCAGCAGCCAGGTGATCGCCTTTCCGCGGGCCGAGTCGTAGCGTGAGGCCTGCTGCCAGGCTTCGACAAATACCTCTTGCGTGACTTCCTCGCTTTGAGCCTGGTCCTTCAGGATGCGTCGGACCAGACCGAAGACCTGGGGCGAGAGACGGTCATAGAGTTCTTCAAAAGCGCTCTCATTGCCTGCCGCAATCCGGAGCATCAGTTCTTCGGTGGTCGGGGCCCAAGTCTGTTCCGTGCCACCTGGTAGATGTGAACTCATGCGATAAAGCGTCTCATGCATTCCAAACCCGTCCTTCATCCTTTCTGGTGCGGCGGCCGAAAAATATTTTTTCGGCCTGCCGGAACCACGGGTCGACGCCTATCGACCGCAGGGGGCCGGTGAGTGATGGAAGGGACCATCAGACACCAACCCCCTGGTGGGTTGCCCTGCCGTGCCGCGGCTACTTCTTGGCCGGGGGCATCAGCACGGTGTCGACGAGATAGACGGTTGCGTTGGCGGTCTGGACGCCGCCGCAAACCACCGTGGCGCCGTTGACCATGAGCTCGTCACCGCTGCCGGTGACCTCCAGGTCCCCGCCCTGGACAGTCGTGTGGCTGCCGGGGATGTCGCTCGGTGCGATCTGGCCGGGGATCACGTGGTAGGTCAGGATGCTGCTCAGGGTGTCTGCGTCCGCGACAGCTGCGTTGAGGTCCTTTTCCGGGATGGCTGCGAAGGCCTCGTCTACCGGGGCGAAGACAGTGAACTCGGCACCGTTGAGGGTGTCAACCAAATCGACCTTGGGGTTGAGCTTGCCTGACACCGCTGCGGTAAGGGTCTTGAGCAGCGGGTTGTTGGAGGCGGCCACTGCGACCGGGTCCTTGGCCATGCCGGCAACCGAGCCTTCTCCGCTGGGCACTGCCTCGGCATATGCCGCGCAACCCGAGCCCACGAGGTTTGCTGCCGGGTCCATCGCCGCTTCGCTGGCCATTGCCGAGCTGCTCGGTGCCGCCGACGAACTGGACGGGGCGGCCGAAGAGGCAGGTGCGGCGGTTTCGCCGCCGGTGCCCGCCGAGCAAGCGGTCAGGCCAACGGTGGCAACTGCAATCAGTCCGAGTGCTGAGGCAAACTTGCTGTTCATGCGCTTCATGTCATGCTCCTTGCTTGGCGTCGACCCTTGGTCTCCGCGCCTTCCCGACCACTGTTGGTTCGGGCTGTCATGGAGCATTCGGTGCCGTACGGCAAACGGATTGGAATCATGTCAAAAAAGTTTTTTCCCCCCGCGCCACTACCCGCAGCGGGCTCCCATCTACAGGTGGACATGGAAGAAGCGGAGAAGATGTCTGTTCTTCTCCGCTTCCGGTAAAACTATCTCCAATCATCAAGTTGCTCAGTGTTTCTTGATGTGGGTGACCTGCTCGGTCTCTGTCGCAGGTGCGTTCTTCGAGCGCTTCTCCGCGCGTCGCGCCTTGATCGACTTGCCGGCAGGCTTCTTGTGTTCATGTCTATGTGGTGATTTGTCTGGCATCAATTACCTCTCACCCTGGGGCGGGATCACTTACGACCGCGACTGGTCTCCCCACACACAGACGATACTCCTGAGCGCGCAAGGATGCCAGCACTTTTTGGGGGTCCCGTTTTCCGTGGCCTTCCCCGGGCGACACCTCTGCCGCGACGTGCCCCTTTACCCCAACGGCATCGGGCCATAGGCTCGGTTTCATGCCGGTGATGATGAGAACCATCCAAACAGCAGTTCCGCCAACCATCCTGTACCAGGACAAGGTACGGGACGTTTTTGCCGCCCAACCCGGCCTGACCCGATTGGGCCAGCGCCTGATCAATACGTCCTTTGACTCCGCGCAGATTTCGACCCGCCATACTGCGGTCACCGAATTCACCACCGAGACGGTGGCCGAGAACCCCCTCTTCTTCGACGCGGAGTCGGGGCTGCTGCTGCGACCCAGCACCAAGGAACGCAACGAGGTCTTTGCCTCCACGGCGCCCGGACTCTACATCGAATCTGCACAAAAGGCCCTGGATGCCTGCCCCGATCTTGCACCCGGCGACATCACCCACGTCATCACGGTCTCCTGCACCGGCTTCTACAACCCCGGGCCCGACTACCAATTGGTCAGGGCACTGGGCCTGAGCCCGGCAACCCAGCGATACCACCTGGGATTCATGGGATGCTACGCCGCCTTCCCGGCCCTGCGCGCCGCCAAGAGCTTTTGCGAGGCCGACCCCAACGCCGTGGTCCTGGTGGTCTGCGCAGAGCTGTGTTCCATCCACGTGCGCAGCTCGAACGACCCCGACACCATCATGGGCTCCGCGCTCTTTGCCGACGGGGCCGCCGCCGCCATCGTCACCGCCCGCCAGCACTCCGGGTCCGGCCTGCGGTTGGACCACTTCGAGACGGTGCTGACCCCGGTAGGCGAGGAGGCCATGGCCTGGAACATCGGGGACGAGGGCTTTGAAATGGTCTTGGGAACCTATGTCCCGCACATCATCGACGACCACATCGTTGGCGCCTTGGAACCGCTGCTGGCCCGGGACCCGACGCTGGGCGATGCCTATGCCGACATCCCGCACTGGGGCATCCACCCCGGCGGACGCGCCATCCTTGACCGCGTGCAGAAGCGCCTGCAGTTGGGCGACGACCAATTGGTGCCGGCGCGGCGGATCCTCAACGACTACGGGAACATGTCCAGTTCCACGGTGCTGTTCGTGCTCAAGGACATCATGGACGAGAACATTTCCCGGGCATCGTCATCCGGCGAGCGCGTGTGCTCCATGGCCTTTGGCCCCGGTCTCACCGTCGAGACGTCCCTGATGACCCTGGTTTCGGGGAGGCAGGGCTAGGCGCCCCGGACATGCAACGGGACATTGCCGCATTCGAGGAAATGGACAGCCCTGATGCCGATCCGCTGATGCTGGAGC
Source organism: Paeniglutamicibacter sulfureus (assembly GCF_039535115.1). NCBI lineage: Bacteria > Bacillati > Actinomycetota > Actinomycetes > Micrococcales > Micrococcaceae > Paeniglutamicibacter > Paeniglutamicibacter sulfureus. Next base: position 3,942,172 of record NZ_BAAAWO010000001.1, on the reverse strand, counting down.
GGACCTACGCGCAGTTCCCGCTGGTGAACCGATGCGTGTCAGGGTGGCGGAGCGTGTACCTGGGGCTCGTTCGACCGGCGCTCCCGCGCAACCGCACCGCCACCATCCTGGACATCGGCTGCGGCGGCGGCGACATTGCACTGGCGCTCCTGCGCTGGGCACGGGCCGACGGGCTGAGCCTCAAGGTGACGGGCATCGACCCGGACCCGCGCGCCCACGATTTTGCCTCCCGGGCGGCTGCCGCTGCCGGCTTCGGCCCCGAGGAGCTCGAATTCCGGCGGGCGGCCAGCGCGGAACTGGTGGCCGAGGGACAGGTGTTCGACGTGGTCATCTCCAACCACGTCCTGCACCACCTGGATCCGCCGGCGCTGTCGGGCGTCCTGGCCGACAGCCAGGTGCTTGCCCGCTCGCTGGCGATCCACAGCGACATCCGGCGCCGGCGCAGCGCCCTGCTGCTTTTCGGGCTGGCCACCCTGCCCCTGGCCGGCACCTCGTTCATCCGGCGCGACGGCCTCACCTCCATCCGGCGCAGTTTCACCCGCGACGAACTCGCCCGGGTGCTGCCGCGCGGATGGCACGCGCACGCCGCCGGGATGTACCGGAACCTGGCCATCTGGCGCAGGGAACCACCGGCCGGCCGATGATCGACGTCCTGATAGTCGGGGCCGGCCCCAGCGGGATGGCGCTGGCGATCCTGCTGCGCCAGGGCGGACACAGCGTGCGCGTGCTCGAGTCCCGGACCGGGGTCGGGGAGCATTCGCGGGCCATCGGGATCCACCCGCCGGGGCTCGCGGTCCTGGATGGGCTCGGGGTCGGACCGGCTGCCGTGGAGGCCGGGGTGCGGATCACCCGCGGGGTCGGCATCTCCCGCGGACGGGTCGTGGCGGAACTGGGGTTCGGCTCCATCCCGGCCGGTCACCGGTTCGTGTTGTCGTTGCCGCAAAACCGGACGGTCGGGCTGTTGCGCGACCGTCTGCGGGAGCTGGATCCCTCGGCGCTGCTGGCCGGGCACGAATTCACCTCGTACACCGCGCACCCGGGGTTCCACGTCGTTGAGGCCGCGGCCGCCGGCGGACCCACCCGGTTCGAATGCCGCTTCCTCATCGGCGCCGACGGCACGCGGTCGGCCGTGCGGCGGGCGGCGCTGGTCTCCTTCCGCGGCAGGGACCTGCCCGATCGCTACCTCATGGGCGACTACCCGGACGGCACCGATTTCGGCCCGGTGGCGGCCCTGTTTCTGCACGAGCACGGGATCACCGAGTCGTTCCCCCTCCCGGGGAACCGGAGGCGCTGGGTTTCCCGGCTCCGGGATGAGCGGTCCCCCTCGCTGCCCGAACTCATTGCGCGGCGGACCGGGCACCGGGTGGAGGCCGGCGAAAACTCCATGCTCAGCGAATTCGGGACCGCGAATTTCGCCGTGGCATCCATGAACCACGGGGACCTGGTTCTGATCGGGGATGCTGCCCACGAGGTCAGCCCCATCGGGGGCCAGGGCATGACGCTGGGGTTGCGCGATGCCGCCGCCTTGGCCCCCATCCTGGGGGCGGCGCTGGGCGGGCAGCAGCCCCGGGACCGGCTCGAGGAGCAACTCGCCGGCTTTTCCCGCCGGCGTCTTGCCTCCGCCCGGCGGGCCGGGCGGCAGGCGCACGTGAACATGGCGCTGGGGCGCCCGCTGTGGGGCCCCGCCGTGGGGTCGCGCGATGCGCTGGCCCGTGTGCTCTTCGAGTCGGAGCGGTTTTCGGCCGCCGTTGCCGCCACGTTCACCATGACCGGCAAGGGCGGCTGAAAACGCGCGGGGCGTGGGGGAAGAACGATTCTTCCCCCCGCGCCCCGCGGTTGCTTGGTGCCTTTGCGGTTATCCGTTGAAGGCGAACCTGGTCTGCAGGCGTTCGGCGGTGCGGTCCGGGTTCAGCAGCAGGACGCAGATGACACCCACGACGACCAGGTAGATCCCGATCATGGAGAATGACGAGTTCATGCCCTGGGCCAGCAACGAGGCCATTTCCGCGCTGTCGCGCACGCCCTTGGGACCGGGAATGTATCCGGCGCGGTCCATGAGCGATCCGACCATGGCCGGGGCTATGACGCCGCCGACCGAGGCCAGCCCGGTCAGCGTGGCCATGATGGCCGCGCGCTGCTTGGAGGCGACACAGAACGCGATGGCGGTGGGGGCCAGCGGGTAGATCATCGCCAATCCGGCGCCAAGAGTCAGCGCCGTCACCGCTGCGTAGCCGTGCAGGTGCGGCAGCACGGTGAAGCAGATGCCCGAGACCAGCAGCGAAGCGCCGAACAGGGCGCCCATGGCCCAGCGCACCGTGACGCCGCGGCGCATCAGGTACCGCGAGGTGTATCCCAGCACCAGCAGCGCCAGGGCGCCGATGACCCACGGGAAGGTCGAAACCAGGCCGATCATCTCGGGCGAGAGGGCAACCACCGAGCCGAGGTACTTCGGCGACCAGGTGGTCAGGAAGCCCTGGGCCCAGAAGCAGCCGGCACCGGCCAGGACGGCAGCAATGAACATTCTCGAGCGCAGCACCCGGCGGATGGGCACCAGCTTGAGGAGGTCGGCACGTTCGGTGATGCTTGCGCCCGGCTTTCCGACGGCCGGCTGCTCCCGGGGCACCGCGGCCTCCGGGACCTTCGCCGGTTCCGCCTCGGTGGCGGCCTTCTTCCCGGTGATGTGGCTGTAGGGTCCGTCCCGCCCCACGAGGAACCAGACAACGCTCCAGAGCAGGCCCACTATGCCCAGGAACCCGAAGGCCCAACGCCAGCCGAGTGCCGGGTGCGCGATGATGCCGGCCAGGATGGGGGCCGCGATGATGGGTCCGAGCGTGGAGCCAATGGCAATGATGCTGGAGGGGAAGCCGCGCTCCTTGGCCGGGAACCAGCCGTGGACGTGCTGCAGGGAAATGGGGGTTGCCGGGCCCTCGGCCCCGCCGAGCAGGATGCGGGTGACCAGGAGGACCGCCGCGCCGCCGCCGAACAGCATCGGGAACTGCAGCACGGCCCAGCTGATGCCCATGGTCAGCAGGATCCAGCGGGTGGAGACCTTGCCGGCCAGGAAGCCCACGGCCACCGCGGCGATGGCGAAGAGGAAGAAGAATGCGCTGCCGATGAGTCCGAACTGGCCCGCGGTGAGGCCCAGTTCCTTGATGGCCGAGTCGGCGACGAGGCCCAGCACCGCCTTGTCGGCGAAGTTGATGATTTGGAAGACAACCAGCAAGGACGTGACAATCCATGCCCGGCGATTCATTTTCCCGTATTTGACGGCCGCACGAAGGGTGTGCGGCTGGACGTGCTCCGAGGTGCTCATGCGCCTGCTCCGATGATTTCCAGTCCTGCGGTTTCAACACTATTGGTCCCGGGATCCCGGGGGAAGAAGACGTCGTTGTCTTCGGCAATGTGCACGGTGCCGGCGAAGTCCCGGCGGACCGCCTCGCCCATGGCCGCCAGGTCGGCGGTGCCCGGGGTGTTGGGCACGATGTGGTGGAGCACCAGGGCCTTGACACCGGCCGCGGCGGCGACCTTGCCGACCTCGGCGAAGGGGGTGTGCGATTCGCGCAGGTGGACCTCGATCCCCTCGCGGGTGGGACCGTCGGGGAAGGTCGCCAGGATGGAGGGCAGGTCGATGACCTCGTGCAGCAGCAGGTCCGCGCCGCGGGCGAGCCTGATGCAGTTTTCCGAGTAGGCGGTGTCCCCGGAGATGACCACCGAGCCGTGGCGCGAGTCGATGCGGAAGCCGAAGGCCGGGAAGCACAGGCGGTGGTCGACCAGGATCGCGGAGATGACCACCAGCTCGTCGCGGTATACCTCGAACGGTTCCATGACCGGGTGCCGATTGGCCACCGGATCTGCGCCCGCCGTTGCGGGAATCTCGATGTCGTGTCCGCGCACCCATTCGTGCGGCTCGCCGCGGCCCTCGTCGGCCATGCGGATGGCGATGTCCGAAGCGAAGACAGTGTCGAGCAATGCGTCAACGATCTGCGTGGTTGAGGTCATTTCGCGATTGCCCACGCGGGCGTCGATGTCCCGCGCATGCTCTTCATCGAGGGCCGGGATGCGGGCTGGCTTTCCGGGGCCGAAGACCTCGATGGGTGCCGCGAAGGACTCCCCCGGCACCTGCCAGCCGGTGACCAGGAAGGAACCCAGGTCGTAGATGTGGTCGGAGTGGTGGTGGGTGAGGAAGATGCCGCGCAACTGGCCCCATTCGCAATGCGAGCGGTAGTTGCGGATGCTGCCCATGCCGCAGTCGAAGACGTAGGTGGCATCGTCGACCCGGACCGCGGTGCTGGTGCCGGCCCGGGAACTTGAGACGATCGGTCCACCTCCCGTCCCCAAGGTGTGCACACTCATGCCGCTGAAATTTTTTGTACTCACGCTGGCGCCTCGCTTCATTGGGAAGGGCTGTCGGTTCATGGCCCGGTCTGTGGTTGGTTCAAGTACGCCGCGGCAATTTGACCTTGCAGCGGTGCACGCCCCCAAGCGTGATCCACATCATATGCACTAGAACTGGCGATCGCAATACCTATTGCATATGGTCATGGTTTTCTGCCATGCTGGGTCGACCAAGGAAACATGCGACAAGGAGCTGCAATGGAAATCCAACAGGGCCAGGAAATCGTTCTCGGCGATCTGCCCAAGGGCATCACCCTCGCCAGCGAGGCCATGGGCAACAAGACCTGGAACGTGCTGGGGCACACCTATCTATCCAAGGTGGAAAGCTCTTCGTCCTTCGCCTGGCTGTCCCTTGACCCGGCCGGCACCGGCGTTCCCCCGCACGTGCACCCCACGCAGGACGAGCACATCTACATCATGGAGGGCGTGTACACGCTCTACCTCGACGGCGAGTGGACCACCGCGGGCCCGGGCGACACCGTGCGCATGCCCATGGGGCTGCCGCATGCCTATTACAACAAGCACGAAACCCCCGGCAAGTCCCTCTTCTGGGTCAGCCCGGCGGGCCAGCTCTCCACCCTCTTCGACGAGCTGCACAATCTCACCGATCCCGAGGAAGTCGTCCGCCTCTCGGCCCTGCGCGACGTCAACTTCCTGCCGCCGGGAGCCGTTCCGGGCGCCTAGGCGTCCGCTACAGTCGAGGGCAGTGCGGAACCCGCACTGCCCTCCCATCGTTTGCGCCAAGGAGTACATGACATGACCAGCACGCCCCCGCTATCCGGGATCCTGTCCTACGGCCCCGACGAGGCCCAGCACCTTGTGCTTTCACGGCCCGAGCCCGGAACCCGGCCACTCGGCATCGCAGTCCTCATCCACGGGGGTTATTGGCGCTCACATCTCTTCGCCTCGCTGATGGACCCACTGGCCGCTTCGCTGCGGGCCGAAGGCTGGATCACGGCCAACGTGGAATACCGCCGCGGCTCCACCGGCCGGTGGCCGGCCCCGCTGGAGGACACCACGGAAGCGCTGGAACGCATCGCCGTGTTGAAGCAGGCCGAGGGCATCGGCGGCCCGTTGCTCACGGTCGGCCATTCGGTGGGCGGGCAACTGGCGCTGCTCACGGCCCGACTCGCGGATGGGGTTGTGGCCCTGGCACCGGTCACCGATGCGGAACGGACCTATTTGGAGAACCTGGGAGACAACGCGGCGGCCGAATACTTCGGGGCCACCCCGGACCAGGCCCCCGAGATCTACCGCTCCGCCTCGCCGGTGCACCAGCCGCTTGGCACCACGCCAACGGTGATCCTGCATGGGGCAAATGACGACCGCGTGCCGATCGCACATTCGAACGCGTTCATGGCCGCCGCGGGGTCACAGGGTTCCCTGGTGGAGCTACGCGAATTCAGGACCCTTGGCCACCTCGAAGCCATTGACCCGCTGGCCGTTCACTGGGCCGGGGCGCTGTCCTGGATGGCCGAGGCATCGGGCCCCACGCCCCGAGCAGCCAAGAGCGAATATGCGTAGGACTTCGCGATAGGGGCCAGCAGTGCATCGATGGCCCAGAACGTGTGTTTGGCAGCGGGCGCCTTCCAACCCTCGGGAAGGAATTCCAAGGGCAGGTTGGGGTCCCGGTAGGGGAAGCGCCGCCACAGCGTCAGCAAGGGTACGTAGAAGGCAAAGGCCTCCCTGGCCAAGCCGGCGGCGGGATCGCCGCCGGTGCCGGCTTCGAGCCGCGCAGACCATTCCTCCTTGGCCGCTCCGTAAAGCCCAAGGAAATCGCGGTACTGCTCGTCCAGCTCCTGCAGGTCCCACCATTGGGGCACCTTCGCCTTGATGTCCTGCTGGCTCAGGTAGTCTGCGCTGAAGTATTCGACGTATCGGTCAAGTCCCCGGTCCTTCAGCCGCCGCATTGCCTGCGGCAGGACGTTGCTTGGTGCGATGGCAACTCCCGCGCCCACCGCGCCGAAGCCGAGGCTGTTCAGTTCGGTCCGCAGCTCATAGCGGCGGTTGCGTTCGGCTTCCGGCACGGAAAAGATGACCAACGACCAGGGGTCGTTGGGGTGCGAGCGTTCCGGGGCGTAAATCCGCTGGTCGCCCTCGTCGAAGGCATCGAGAACGTCCGCTGAGAGGCGGTAGCTGGCCGTGTTGCCGTCCCGGCGGCTCACGAGCACGCCGTTGCGCTTGAGCCTGGATACCGTCGAGCGCACAGCGGGCGGCTCGATACCCAGGGCGCCGAGCATGTCGACCAACACGGCCACCGGAAAGGTGCCCCCCGTCGATCGGCCATAGAGCCCATAGAGGGTGACGATCAGCTGCTGGTGCTGCAGCTTCGACTGCCGTGTTTCCATGCCGGTGCGAACCCGCTTCTCGTAAAGTACCTCGTTGCCATACCCATCCTAGACACACCGCGGGACAGCGCCCGGCCACGCGGGGACGGCCAAGGGATTTCACCGTCCCGACAGGCGGCTTTCGGGACGATCACCGGTTCCCTATCCCCACGGACAGGTATTTTAGGTAGCTTTGGGGAATCGGGTATTCGCACGCGAAACCAGCCCAGCGCCGAATCGAGGAGGAGACCATGCAGGCACCACGCCCCACGCCTCCATCCGCGCGGTTCATTCCCGCGGTCCAGTCGGTCACCGAGCGCTCAGGGGTCACCGTTGAGGTCCGGCACCACAACCAGATCCTTTTTTGGGCAGTGGTTCGCACCACCGCGTTCCAGGTTGTCGGGCAACGGTGCGGAGTCTTGCCCGTCCATGAATCAGGGCAGCGGCTCGGCGTATTGGTAACGCATCTCGACAAGGCCATTCGCGCGGTGCGCCGCAATGCGTCCGAACCCGTGTATTGTGACAACGCGTTGCTGAACGGACATATTCGACTCCCCGAGGCATTGGCGCAGCTGGGGTTCATGGTTTCGGAGCAGTTCCGTCCACTGGCCGGAGCGAAGGCGGCCACGGCCCTGCTTCAGGAACGCATCGAGGACTACTACTCCGAGCTGACGATCACCACCGACGCCTCACGCAGTTGGCACAGCCCGTTGACGGGCCATGGCTGGATCCTGGATTACGGCCGCGGTACGCCACCCATGATCAACGCCTTCGCCGCCACGGGTAAGGAAATCCTGCAGGGCGAACTCAATTCCATCCATTACGCCCTGCTGGATGCCAGCAGGTACCGTGACGACTTGTTCGCCGGATCGGTTCGCTTTCGCATCCGTTCGGATTCGCTCATGGCCATTGACCTGCTCCACAATCCCCAAAGCCACGCCCGCGCGAAGTCCACTGAGGCGAGGACGATCGTGCACAAAATCCATGAGCTGCTCTCGCGTTCCAAGGTCAGCTATGACTGGGTCAAGGCGCATTCGGGTGATCCCATGAACGAACTTGCCGACAGATTGGCGCTGGTGGCCAGGCGATGTTCTGCGGCGAACATTTCCTCCGTTGAGCGGCAACGCCTGCTGTTGCAGATCGCCGACGAAGGGGTCGACCTTGGCAAGGTGATGCCCTTGCGCACCGGGAGGTTCTTCCAGGTCCAATAGCCGGGCCTCACCCGATTGTTTAGCGCCAGCGCAGGCGGGTGTCGGAATCGCTGCTCTTGCAGGTATAGCTCTTCCCGGTCTTCTTGCCAATTCCCTTGGTGCCTTTGTCGTCCTGTGCACAGTATGCCCCGGGTGATACCTGCTTGGGATTGGGCGCCGTGGTCGAGGGCTTCTTCGCTGGTGCCGCATTGGTCCCAGGCGCGACGGTTGGCACCTTGGCAAGCGGCTTGAGCGGGGTCACTAAGGCGGCCTTTTGCTTCGGGCACGTGAAGAGCACGCGCTCCATGGCCTTCTTTTCGGACGCGGTCACAGACAGCGTGTACTTCTTCTTGACGCTGATCTGCGTTGCCACGTACCGACAGCGGAAAGACTTGTTGGCCGGCAACCACTCGGCGGCATTGGCATCGCCCTTGGAACGATTGGCCGATGCTTGCGAGGCCATGAGGTTCAACGGATCGTTGGCGAGACCCTGGCGTTGGTCCTGGGACAGCTGCACACCGCCTGACACCCATGCGTTCTTCAACGCCACCACGTGGTCGATGTCAACGGACCCGCTGTTCACCTTCCACTTAATGGTGGTCCCGGTGTACACGTCAGCCAACGTGCCGGAGGCGAGTTGGCATTTCTTCGCGTCCTTGAACTTTACAGACGACAAGTCGCGCTTGAGCGTGTCCTGGCGCTCGTCGCATTTGTTGCCGTTGAAGTCCTTCCAGCCATTGCCGAACTTCTGGTTCCGGTCGTAGCCGGTTGCCGGCGCCTTGCCCTTGACCGGCAAGGCGTTCAGGACCGAAACCGCGAGCGGGCCATCGAGCTTGGCGCCGGGGGTGACTCCCTCACCGGCCACGGACGTCGAAGTACTGCTGGGTCCCAAGGTGGTGACATCACTGGCTTGATCATTGCCAACATGGGTGCCGAAATTCGCCACCAAGCCACCGGTCAGGATCAGGAGGGTGACAACAATGCTTATCAGGTGCTTCAAAACGCTCTTTCAGGATGAATCAACAACGCACAACGCCGAAGGTACATTTAAACACCCGTGGCCCACAGTTTGCCTGCGGGCCACGGGTGTTGATCGACAACCGAAAATGGGACTAGCGCTTCGAAGCGCGGTATCCGGCCTTGCGTGCGTCGGAAGTGGTCTTGAAGCATTGCTCGGGAACCGTGATGCTATAGAACTGGCCACCGCGAACGTGGTACTTCCATTCCTTGTTGCTGCCGGTCTGGTTGCCCTTGACGGGGTAGGCTGCGGGGCAGTTCTTGCCCTTGGCCGCGGCCCAAGTCTTCTTCACCTTGGCCTTCGTGATGACCAGGGTTTGCGTCTTGGAGGTCGAGAGCTTCTTCTTGCCGATCTTGTAGTTCACCTTGGTCGTCACCTTGTAGGTCCCGGCCTTTAGTGAAATCGACGTTTTGTTCTTGGCAACGGTCTTCTTGCCTTGCTTCACGGTCAAGACCTTTGAGGTGACCCGCCTTGCCTCATGTCAATATGCTCGCGAAATAATCCCGCATGCCTCAACTAATTTGCTCGCCAAATAGGGCATCCCCGGACTGCGCGCGCATCTTGGCCCGGTTGATGAGATGGTTCTGGATGGCATTGATGCGGCGAGTGATGGCCGCCGGATTCAGGTCCCCGTGGATGCCCGCCAGGGCCTTGGCATGTTCCGGGTCCATGGCCTCCAGATCCATGATGCGCTGGTACGCGGTCCGCGGCCGGTCATAAGTCCGCTTCCTGCGACCCGAACGTGCGGTGCCGTAGCCGTTGGCCTTGACCATCGGCAGCAGGTGGTTCTTGCGCTGGTTCACCAGCGCCCAGAGCTCATTGAGCAGGGCCATCTCCTCCGGACCCTCGTAGCGGAACCTGAAGGCATGGCGACGGACCCAATCCCGATTTCGCTGCTCGACATGCGCATTGTCGTTATGCTTATACGCCCGCGCCCTAGTCAGATCAATGTTTCGTTCCTGCGCCCACTCGATGAGCTGGGTGTTGATGAATTCACCGCCATTGTCGAAATCCAGGGCCCGCATCGGGTAGGGCAGGGACCGGACCAGCAGGTCGACCCCGGCCACGACATGGCTGTGCGCACGGTTTTTCACACACGTGTTCACGGTCCACCCGGTGAACACATCTGTCAGGGTGATCGAATACAGGAACTCGCCCTTGAGGCTGTGTCCGCAGTGGGCGACGGTGTCGATCTCGAAGAACCCCGGTTCCTGCTCCATGGGCGTGCCCGACCACCGCACCGGGATCTCCGAACGCAGCATCGCCCCGGGCTTGGTCGAGGACAGTGCCGAGGGGTATCGAGCGGCGCGCAACGGCTTCAGATACCGATCCATCGTGGAGGCCGACATGGATAGCAGCTCGTCCCTGACCTCGTCGGTCAGCAGTCCCGCCACTGTCCCGAGTTCGTCGAAGCGTTCCAAACGCTCGAGCTCGTCGGCCATGATCGGAGCCAAGTATTTCCCGCAGGGCTCTCCGGAAAGCGTCCAGATTCGTTCCAGGAGCTTGAGGGCCGCCGGCCCGTACTTGCGGGGCCTGCGCCGCGGCAGGGGCTTCGGAATCCCGCGTGCGGGCTTACGCAGTTCCGTGGCCAGACGCCGGCGGGCGTTGGCCCTTGACCAGCCGGTCGATGCGCACAGGTAGTCGAGCATCACGCCCTTCTGTCCCTTGGTCCCTTTCGCATACTCGGCGGCGAAGCCGCTGACGAGCTCTCGCCGGGTGTGCATCGATATCCCCTGTTTCATCTCCCCAGCACAGCCTGCTGCCCGCCCTGGTGGCCAGAGTTTCGCGAGCATTCTTAAATGAGGCACGCACCTCATTTCGCGAGCATTACTAGTGAGTCAACGCGTGACCTTGACGCCCTTGGCCGCCTTGACCGACGGTTTGATGGTGGCCTTGGCCGAACCCTTGACCGTTTTGTTGGCGATCTTGTTGATCGTGATCGCCGGAGCTTTTTTGGCGGCCACCACATTGATCGCTTGGGTCGGCGCTACGGGCGCGGCTGCTGCCACGGCGGCCCCGGAAAATACGATCGAAGCAGCGGCCGCCAAAGCGGTGAGCATGCGAGTAAACGACTTCATGTGTCCCCCAATATCCAGATGGCACCCCTGGCCATCCACGTTCAACTCCCTATCAAACCACAGACCAGGACCCAAACCGCGGCGCAAGGCGGTTCCGCCTCCACGCTCTTTCCAGTTGAGCACCGGATCCGCGGCCACACCCTGGGAACTGCATGCGCCGGATCACGGCCACGGAGAGACGGAGCCGACTTTTTCCATCACCACCGGCAGCACGGGTGTTTCACCAGGTCGTCCGCAATTGGGCCAAGCACCAGCGAGCATCATTTCACTATCTTGACGCACGTCGACGAACTGATATGCTTCTTTCCATGGCCTGCCCACACGCACAGACGCCCGAGGGTGCACGCGAAATCGAAGACACCGTCCGTACCGACTTCAGCAACACCATGTCGTACGGAAGCTACTTGGACCTGGGGCGCCTGCTCTCGGCACAGCACCCCGTCAGTGTCCCTGAGCACCACGATGAGATGCTGTTCATCATCCAGCACCAGACCAGCGAGCTGTGGCTCAAGCTGATGCTGCACGAGCTGGTTGAGTCACGTCGCCTGATGGACAGCGACGAAATCGGCAAGTCGCTGAAATGCCTCGCCCGCGTCAAGCACATCCAGAAGACGCTGACCGAACAATGGGCAGTTCTGGCCACACTCACCCCGCGCGAGTACGCACAGTTCCGCGGCTCACTCGGCTCGTCCTCCGGTTTCCAGTCGTACCAATATCGTGCCGTCGAGTTCATCCTGGGCAATAAGCACGAAGGCATGCTCAAGGTCTTTGAATCCGACCCCGATGCCCACCAGTTGCTATCCAAGCTCCTACACGAACCAACCGTCTACGATTCCTTCCTCCGCGCCCTGGCCCGTTCGGGCTATGCCGTCCCCGAGGCGATCCTTGAACGCGATGTCTCCCAGCCGTGGGTCTTCCAAGAGGCACTGGTTCCCATCTACAAGGACATCTACGAATCCGACGACACCACCTGGAGCCTCTATCAGGCCTGTGAGGACCTCGTTGACCTGGAGGACAATTTCCAGGCCTGGCGCTTCCGCCACATGCGCGTCGTCCAACGCACCATCGGCTTCAAGAAGGGTACCGGCGGGTCTTCCGGCGTGGATTTTCTCAAGCGTGCACTGGACCTGACATTCTTCCCGGAGCTGTTCGCCGTCCGCACCGAGATCGGCAAGTAGCGCCCGACCATGCTGACCGAGCTCGACGACCTGGATGCCCGCACGGGCAGCACCACCTCCCTGGTCCGCACCATCGTGGGTCTGTACCTGCGCGAACTGGGCGGCTGGATTTCCTCGGCGCACCTGATCGCGCTGATGGACGCGCTGGGCACCACGCCCCAGGTGACGCGGACGGCGATCTCCCGCCTGAAGAAGAAGGGGATCCTCGAACAGCAAGCCCGGGCAGACGTCCAGGGGCTCCAACTCACTCCCACCGGTGAACGCATCCTTGCCCGGGGAGACAGGCGCATCTTCGAACCGCGCGCCATGGATCCGGCGGATCCCTGGTGCCTGCTCTCCTACTCCATCCCGGAGGCCGAACGCGAGCGCCGCCACCAACTGCGCAAGTACCTGCAGGGTATCGGCGGCGGCCTCATGGCGCCGGGACTGTGGATCTTTCCCGACTACCTGCGCGCCGAGGTCTGGGAGATCTTGCGCGTCCTGGGCCTGGAGGACCACGCGACGGTCATCGTCTCCAATCTCCTGGAGTTCACCGGGACCGCCCAGGCGTCGGCTGTTGCATGGTGGGACCTGGATGCGCTTTCGGCACTGCACCACGGCTTTCTTGACCAGAACAAGGCCGTGGCCGGCGCTGGACAGGCAAGCGCCGCCGAGAGCTTCGCCCTCTACGTGAGGGCCATTGATTCATGGCGGACCATTCCGTATCTGGATCCCGGGCTGCCGGAAAACTACCTGCCCGGGGACTGGCCAGGCCACCAAAGCGCCGAAGTCTTCCTGTGCATCCAGGCCAGCCACTCCTCCGCGGCACGCTCCCACGTCGACGCATTGACTGCCCTCGCGTAGGGGCGGGGGCACGGAGACGGAACGGCGGCATCCGGCCGACCAAATAAATTCCATGGTCAGCACTCCCCGCCTCTTGACTATCGGAAAACACCGGAGCATCGTTGTAATCAACCGAAAGGTTGATCAAGAAAAGAGTTGAATACGTGTCCTTCGACGAGCAAGATCTCAACAGGGCATTCCTGGCCCTCGCAGACCCCACGCGCAGGCAAATCATCGCCAGGCTGTCCACCGGCCCCGCCACTGTCAACGAACTCGCCGAACCGTTCAAGATGTCCATCCAAGGCATCTCGAAGCACATTCAAGTCCTCGAGCAGGCGCATCTGGTGACTCGCACACGCGAGGCGCAACGCCGCCCGGTCCACTTGAATCCTGCACTGCTCACGGAGCTGACCGGCTGGATCGACAAATATCGGCTACTGGCCGACCAGAAGTACAACCGCTTGGACGCCGTGCTCAAAGGCCAATCCGCACGCCACGGATAAAAACACGAAAGTCCCATCATGACCAACCCACTAAAGCTCAGCATCCCCGAAGGCACACCCTTCATTGATTTCACCCGGGAATTCGACTTTCCCGTCGCGGCGGTCTTCGAGGCGCACCGCGACCCCGCCCTCGTTGCCCAATGGCTCGGACCCTACGGGCTGAAAATGGAAATCGAGACCTACGACTTCCGCACCGGGGGATCCTACAAGTACACCCACTCCAACGAATCCGGGACCTACGGATTCAACGGGGTGTTCCACACCGTCCGCGAAAACGAGTTCGCCATCCAGACCTTTGAATACGACGGCCAGCCCGACGTCGTCGCCATGGACTACATGCGTTTCGAAGCATTGGAGGGCGACCGCTGCCGGCTTGTCGGGCACTCCGTCTATCCCACCGTTGAGGCTCGCGACGGCATGGCCGCCTCAGGCATGGAAGGCGGCATCACGGAGGGGTACGAGCGACTGGACACCCTGCTGTCCACCAGGTAGTGACGGGGCACCGCGGCTTGGGACGAATCACCTGATTTCCCGAGCCGCACTGCCGTCCAGTGGACCCCCCGTTTCCCAGGATGGGACCTTCGCCGGGTCCGATGAAAACGGTCGTGGCCAGGCGTCTTTCTTGCCTTCACGGGACGCCGGATGTCTAATACATAGTAGATCTATGTAAGGAGACATCGTGCGCATCGACAAGGACCTGGTCGCCGCATCGGCGACCCCGCTCGTGCTGGGGATCCTGGAGGGGGACGAAATGCACGGCTACGCCATCATCAAGCGCGTGAGCGAGCTTTCCGGCGGGGACATGCAGTGGACAGACGGAATGCTCTATCCGCTGCTGCACCGTTTGGAGCGGCTTGGCTACCTGCGTTCGTCCTGGGGCGTTTCGGAGGCGGGGCGCCGTCGCAAGCACTACGCCATCACCGAGACCGGTCGTGCTGCCTTGGCCGAACGGCAAGGGCAATGGACCGTCGTCGCCGAGGCGCTGCGACAAGTGTGGCATTCGGCGCAGCGCCCGCCAGCCGCGGAAACGGGATGGGCGTAATGGAAGAGCATGCAGGGCTTGAAGCCCAGATTCAGGTGTGGCGCGGCTACGTAGCCCGCCGCCGGGCCATCTCCCCCGCTGACCTCGATGAGCTCGAAGACCACCTGCGCGAACAGATCAGCGAAAGGCGTGCGGGAGGACTCGACGACGACGAGGCCTTCCTGGTGGCGATCAAGCGCATGGGAAACCTCGATGCGGTCTCTCGCGAATTCGCGCGCGAACATTCGGAGCGGCTGTGGAAACAGCTCGTCCTTCTTCCGGAGGGACCCGCAGTCGCCGGACCCCCGCCCCGGCGTGAGCTTGCCGTGGTCCTGTCCCTCGCGGTGGGGGCCGGCCTGGCGCTAAAGGCGGGTCTCACTTGGCTGGGCGAAGACGCCGCCCTGTTGCGCAACGTCGGCCTGTTGGTGTTCCCATTCCTGGTCGCGTACTTTGCATGGAAGCGGCGGATCACTGCACGCACGGCGATCGCACTGGCCATCCCCTTCGCCATACTGGTGCTCGCGCTCAACACGTACCCGTTCGATTCGGACGGCTCCACGTGGCTACTCGCGGCGCTGCATGTCCCGGTGATCCTGTGGCTGCTGGCGGGGGTCGCCTACGTCGGCGGGCGGTGGCGGTCCGATGGCAGGCGCATGGACTTCGTGAGGTTCACCGGCGAACTTGCCATCTACTTCATCCTGTTGGCGCTCGGCGGCGGCGTGCTCATTGGGCTTACCTTCGCCGTGCTCCAGCTGGTGGGCCTTGACCTGGAACCGGTACTGGAAAGCTGGATCCTGCCGTTCGCCGTTCCGGGGGCCTTGGTGGTAGCCGCCTGGCTGGTTGAGGCCAAGCAGGACGTCATCGAGAACATCGCACCTGTCCTGACGCGCGTCTTCACGCCCCTGACGATTGCGATGCTGCTGGCCATGCTCATCGTACTCACGACCGCCGGCAGACTGGTCGACGTCGACCGCGGCCTGCTCATCCTCATGGACGCGATCCTGGTGCTGGTGCTGTGCCTCTTGCTCTACGCGTTGTCCGCCCGCGACCCGCTGGCCCCGCCGGGGTTCTTCGATGCGCTGCAGCTGATCCTCGTCGCGGCGGCCCTGGCCGTGGATGCAGTAATGCTGACTGCGATGCTGGCCAGGATCGCCGAGTTCGGCTTCAGCCCCAACAAGGTCGCCGCGCTCGGCCTGAACCTGCTTCTGTTGGTGCACCTGGTGCGGGCCGCTTGGCTGTCCGCCGGATTCCTGCGCGGCAGGCGTCCGTTCGCGGCGCTCGAGCGCTGGCAGACCCGCTATCTGCCGGTTTACGGTGCGTGGGCAGCTGTGGTGGTACTGGTATTTCCGCCTGTGTTCGCCTTCGCCTGAGTCCGCGCACCGAAACCTGGGACTTTCAGGCGGAAACGCAAAAGAACTGCTCCGCAGCCACTTGGGGGTTGACTACGGAACAGCTCTCCTGGCCGTTCGTCCGCTCTCGCGAGGGACCGGTTTACTTGGTTGGCAAGTCCAGCGACTGTCCAACAAAAATGAGGTCGGCGCTGGGCGCGACGTCCTGGTTCAGGGCGTGCAGGTCCTGCCAGCTGCTCAGGCCCTGGGACTGGGCGATCTTGAACATGGTGTCCCCGGCCTTGACGGTGTAGTTCTCGCCCGAGTCCTTGACGTTGACGCTGATTGCCGGTGCCTTGGCCACCGGGGCAGCTGCGCGCTTGCCGCTGGAGGCGTAGCTCTTGGCGGGAACCGACTTGGTCTTGTAGGACTTGGTGGAAGAGGTCTTGTAGCTCGACTCGCTCGACTTCTTCACGGTTTCCTTCTTCGGAGCAGACTCGTAGGTCTTGGCTACCGAGCCCTTTCCGCCGGAAAGTCCAAGCTTGGCCGAGCATGCGGGCCATGCGCCCCAACCCTGGCTGGCCTTGACGCGTTCGGCAACGCGGATCTGCTCGGACTTCGAAGCGTTGTTCGCGCTTCCGCTGCCGCCAAAGGCGCTCCAGGTCGAGCTGGAGAACTGCAGCCCGCCCTTGTAGCCATTGCCGGTGTTGATGGACCAGTCTCCGCCGGACTCGCACTGTGCCAGTGCGTCCCAGGTGCTGGTGCTGGCTGCCGAGGCAGGTGCCACCGACATTGCCATGGCTCCCCCGGCCAAGGCCAGTGCGGCAACAGAAGCTGCGCCGCGGCGAATGTTTTTGCTCTTGGAATTCTGCTGGATCATGTTTCTCCAGTGCCATCCTCCGCATAGGTCGTCCAGGACCATCATGGCGGCGTTGTCCGGCGTCGCAATCGACGATTCGAGTGGCTACCGCCGCAATGGACAACGCACAGATATCCGGCGGTAGTTGAGACGTGTTCCGTAACCTGATGTTATAGAAACGTTACTCAACGACGGTACGGCACCACCCCGGGGCCACGTCAAGCCGTGAGTCCTTCGGGGATCCATTCGACCTAGTCAGAGTGCTAAAAAAAGTTAATCACACGCGACAAAACGCCCCGGAGACCGAGATGGACTCCGGGGCGCTGTTACCAAAACGATATTATTTGGGGCTGACTAGTGAAGACTCGAGAACACTGGGAAGTGCCCTGACGCCTTCCAAAACCCAGCTGTGGGGATGCTGCTCGAGTTCTTCACGGCCAAGCGCCCCGGTGAGGACGCCCAGCCCGCGCACCCCGGCGTTGCATGCCGCCAGGAGGTCGACTACCGTGTCACCGCCGGCCACGACGCGGCGCACATCGTGCACGCCGGTGACTTCCATGACCCGGTGGATCATGTACGGCGCGGGCCTGCCCGCGGCGACTTCGTCGCTGGTGACCACGGCATCGAGCAGCTGGCCTTCGCCAATCCCCCAGCCCAGGGTTTCGAGGATCGGGCCCGCGACATCCCGTGAGAACCCAGTGGTCAGGCCTACCTTGATCCCCCGGCCCTTGAGCTCGCACAGGGCTTCCTCCACACCGGGAAGGGCCACCGGCGGGTTGGCCGCGTAGCGCTCCGCCAAAAGGGCGCGGAAGTGGTCGAACTGCCGGGCAACCAGCCCGGGGTCCGCCGTGACACCCCCGAGTTCCATCAATGCGGCAATGGCCTCGGTCTTGTCGGCGCCCATCCAGGTTTGCAGGTCGGCGGCATCGACGCTGGCTCCGGTATCCGTGACCGAATCCTCCAGGGCGCGGTAGACGATCCCATGCTCATCAACGGTGGTTCCGGCCATATCCAAGACGACAAGTTCAATCATTGTTTCCATCCTTTGGTTGGTCTATCAGTTATCAGGCGACCAGCGGGACGCGCACCAAAGCCGCCCTGGACGCCCGGGTGTTTTCGATGACGAAGTTCGCAAGATGCGGAAGGTACCGGTCATCCGAGCATTCAAGGATGCGTCCGTCCTCGGCGTAGGTCAGCCGATGCTCGCGCAACAGCGGCGATCCGGCGGCCACTCCCAGCAGGGAGGCATCCATCTCATCGGCACCGACGGCATCAATGACATGCCGGCCCCTGCTCAGGTCCACGCCCCGGGATGTCAGGTAGCCGAAGATCGAGCCGCTGTCGGTGTCGAAGTCGAAGAGTGCGTTGCCGACATCGGCGACGAAGTTGCTGCGTTCCACCATGGTCGGATTCCCGTCAAGCAAGCGCAGGCGCAACACCTGGATGACAGGATCTCCCGGTTGAAGGAGCATTTTTCCCGCAAGCTCTTCTCCCGCCGGGCGCCGTGCGATCTCCAGCGTCCGCTGTCCCGGTTCCCGGCCCAGTGAATGGGCCCACTCGGTAAAGGACATGAAGGTGGCAAACGATTGGGAAGGCACCGGGTGGGCGACCACCGGGGGCTTACCGCGACCCCCGGTGATCAGGCCCTCGCTACGCAGGCTAGCCAGCGCCTGGCGGACGGTTCCACGGGAAACACCGTTCTGCGCACAGAGCTCCGCCTCGCTGGGCAGTGGCTTGCCTTCTTTCCAGTCGCCGGAGGAGATCCGTTCACGGAACAAATCGCTGAGACGCTGGTGGATGGGTTCTTCGGAAGTTGACTGCACGTACTTGATCATACAAGTGGAACAGGCGGCACCCCGGGAACCTTGGTGAACTACAAATGAACAGGTCATGAAGGGGTCGGTGGCCAGATGAACCGTTGGTGAACTTGTCTGGACAAGTCCCGTTCTGGCTTGAAAACAGGACTTGGGACCGGCAAATATCAATGCCGTGAACATCTTCGAAACGAAATCCGGGGCCACCGCAGAACCGGTGGCAAGCACCGACGTCCTGGTGGTCGGCGCAGGCATCATCGGCCTGGCCCATGCCGCGCTCGCCCAGCAAGCCGGCCTGAGCGTCACCGTCATCGAACGCGACCACCGTGCGGTGGGCGCATCGGTGCGAAACTTCGGCCATGCCTGCATCACCGCCCAACACGGCGACCTCTACGACCTTGCCCAGGCCGGCCGAAGGCACTGGCTCGATTTCTCGGCCAAGGCCGGGTTCTGGGCCATCGAAGCCGGGGCCCTGGTGGTTGCCGCCACCGAGACCGAGCTCCAGCTGCTGCGCGAATTCTCCGAGTCCCGCCCCGAGGGCCAGGTGAGCGTGCTGGGCGGCGAGGAAGTCCGGGCCAGGCTCGGCCGCGAGAACACCGACGGCATCCGCGGCGGCGCCTTCCTCGCCGATGACCTGCGGGTTGACCCGCGCAGCACGGTGGGCACACTGGCGGGCTGGCTCCACGAACAAGAAGGGGCAGCGGTGCACTTCAACACCGCTGCCCTGGGGTTCGGGCAGGGTTCCGAACGCCGGGCCCGCGTCAACACCAGCCGCGGCGACTTCGAGGCCGACCAGGTGTACATCTGTGTCGGCCACGACGTGGACTACCTGTTCCCCCAAATCGCGGCCGAGCACCGCATCGAGCGGTGCGCGCTGCAGATGACGGCCGCCGGCGCGCCGGAAAGCACCACCATCGTCCCTGCCGTGCTCACCGCGACCTCCATGCTGCGCTACGACGCGTTCACGCACATGCCCTCGGCGAGCGCACTGCGCATCGAGGTCGCCGAGGCGCACCCCGACCTGCTGGGGATCGGCGCCAACGTGATGTTCACCCAGCGTCCGGACGGAACCTTGCTGCTCGGGGACTCGCACTCCTATGACCTGACCCAGGATCCGTTCCTCGATGAATCCACGTCCGGGATCCTGCTGCGGGCCGCGGCGAAGGTGCTGGATGTGGAGTCGTTCGCCACCACCGAACGCTGGCAGGGCATCTACGCCTCCTCAGACGTTTCCCCTGTTCTGGTCCGCGACATCGGCGAGGCCATCACCCTGGTTTCCGTGACCAGCGGCATCGGCATGACCATCTCCTTCGGCCTGGCCGAGGCAAACCTCACCGCACGTCCCCTCCCCCGGCCCACCGCCGCCCTCACTCGCTAAGGACCCGTCGCACCATGAAAATCCCACGCACCCTCGCCATGTCCCTTGCCGCCGCCGCCGCCCTCGCCCTCGCCCTGGCAGGCTGCTCCTCCACCGAGGCCCCTGCCTCGGCCGACACCGGGTCGTTCTGCCCCACCGGCGAACTGAAGTTCGGCATCGAGCCCTTCGAGGACCCGGCCAAGCTCGAACCCGCCTACAAGGTGCTCGCCGCCGCCCTGGGCAAGGAACTGGACTGCAAGGTCGAGGTCCAGGTGGTCGAGGACTACGCGGCCGAGGTGCTCTCGATGCGCAACGGCAAACTCGACATCGGACAGTTCGGTCCCATGGGCTTCGTCTTCGCCTCCACCAAGGCCAACGCCGAGCCGCTGGTCTCCTTCGGCACCGCAGACGGGAAGCTCTCCTCCTACACGGCCGGCATCTGGGTTCCCAAGGATTCCGCGATCAAGGCCATCGATGACTTGCGCGGCAAGGACCTCGCACTGGGCTCGGTCGGCTCCACCAGCGGGGATGTGCTGCCCCGCTTTGGCTTGAAGAATGCGGGCATCGCCGAGGACGAGCTGAACATGAACTATGCCGGTGGGCACCCCGAGGCATTGTTGGCCCTGACCAAGGGCACCGTCGACGCGGCCCAGATCAACTCGCAGACCTTGGCCAGCGCCATAGATTCGGGCAACTTCGATCCGGCCGGATTCCGCCAGGTCTGGAAGAGCGAGGCCATCCCGAACGACCCCATCACGGTCTCCGCCGACGCCGACCCGGCTTTCAAGGCTGCGGTCAAGGACGCCCTGCTGAACCTGGCGCCCGCGGACATCGAGGCCGTCGGCAAGTTCCTTGACGTCACCCCGGCCGGGCCCCTGATCGAGGTCACCAAGGAAACCTACAACCCGCTGTTTGACCTGGCCGAGACCATGGGCCTGACCGAGAAGGACATCTAATGACCGCGTTACGGATGCCACATCGCGCCTTGCACCCTGCCGCTCCGGCCGGCGAGGAGATCATGCAGGTCAGGAACCTGACCAAGTCCTTTGGCGGGCGCACCGTCCTGGACGGGGTCGATTTCACCCTTGCCCGCGGCTCCATGCTGGCCTTCCTGGGCGCCAACGGCTCGGGCAAGTCCACCACGCTCAAGTGCATCATGGGCCTGGAAACCCCCGAGGCCGGATCCATCAAACTGGACGGCACAGAGCTGTCCACGCTGCGCGGCACCGAACTGGCCAGGGCACGGTCCTCGGTGGCCATGGTCTTCCAGAAGATCCACTTGGTCCCGCGGCGCACGGCGTTGGAGAACGTTTGCGCCGGCGCCCTGGGCCGGCTCAGCGGCCCCGCCTCCGTCAGCCCGATGTTCTTCCCCCGCGGGCTGAAGGAAGAGGCCATGGCTGCCTTGGCCCGCGTCGGCATGGCCGATCGCGCCCACGAGAAGGCCGGCCGGCTCTCCGGCGGCCAGGCCCAGCGCGTGGCCGTGGCCCGCGCCCTGTGCCAGCGCGCCTCGGTGCTGCTGGCCGACGAACCGGTCTCCGCGCTCGACCCGCGCGCCGCCGAGGAAGTCATGGCCCTGCTGGCCGAACTGGCCCACGCGGAGAACCTGGCGGTCGCGGCGGTCCTGCACCAGCCGGACCTGGCCCTGCGCCACGCGGACAACGTCATTGGACTGGTCAACGGCCGCATCGAATACTCCGGGGACATCTCCGGACTCGACGCCTCCATGGAGTCCCGCCTCTACACCCCGAATCGAGCAGCGGCATGAGCACGCAGGTTCCCTCCCTTTCAGTCCCCAAGGTCCCCAACGCCGGGTGGCGGATCACCTCGATCCTCACCGCCATCGCGGCGTTCATCGTCCTGCACGTTTTCGCGCTGCGCGGCACCGACTTCGAGGTGTCGGCACTGGTCACGGGCGCCGAGGGCATGGCCTCGTTCCTGGCCGATGCCTTCCCGCCGGACCTTGACTGGGAATCGGTCCTCGCTCCGGCACTGAAGGCGACCACCGTGACCCTGTGGATCGGATTGCTGGGCACCACCCTTTCCATCCCGACGGCATTGTTGCTGGCGGTGTTCGCCTCGCGCACCACCACGCCGCACCGCCTCGTCCACCAGCTCTCC